>DATHRD010000023.1:0-261568 GCA_035482045.1 Thermoanaerobaculia bacterium | reverse complement strand
GGGGGTCGGGCGGAGAATCAAGTCTGCCGAAGCGGAGGACGGCAACCGGCCCGATCGATCGCGGCGACTGCATCGGCAACGAATTCACGCTTTCCGGGCGCGCGAAGGCGCGACTCACAATCCAGCCCCGCGCTCGGCGCGGGGTGAGTTCGTGATCAAGGATGTGCGGCCGCGGAGGCGGCCGCGACAAATCCGCACCGTTATCGCTGGGGGTTTACCTCGCGCGATCCCGACCTTGTAGCGGCCGCCTCCGCGGCCGCACATCCGGTGGCTCACAAGACCCCGCGCAGAGCGCGGGGCTGCCTTGTGTTGACGCGCCTACGCGCGCATCCGTGCCCGAAGTGACGTCGTCTTGCCCGACAACCGACAACGCGCCGAAGGCGCAGTCACTCCCGGAACGGCAGCACTTCCGCCGGCTCTTCCCCCTGCATCGTCAGACGCAGCTTCGACGACTCCAACGGCACCGTGTCCACCTGCGAGAGGGGCTCCAGCTCCTTGCCGCTGCCGGCCATCCGCTGCAGTTCCTGACCCTTGGGCCAGAGACGCGTGTCGATGGAACGGATCGCCTTGTTGTACTGATCGACGGTCTTCGCCAGCGCGGAGCCGATCTCGGCGATCAGGTCCATCACCTTCACGAAGCGGTTGAAGAGCTCGACGCCGGCGTCGTGCATCTTCTTGGCGTTCTCCTCGGTGCGCTCGGCTTTCCACCCCGCGGCCACGGCGCGCAGCAGCGGCAGGAGCACCGTCGGCGACGCGAGATAGATCTTCTTCTCCACCGCGTACTCGAAGAGCATCGGATCGGTGACGAGCGCCGCGGAGAGGAAATGCTCGCCGGGGAGGAACATGACCGTGAAGTCGAGACTGTCGCCGACGCTGGCCTGGTATTCCTTGCGGCTGAGAGATTCGATGTGCCGCCGCAGCGTGCGGGCGTGCGCGACGAGCGCCTCCCGCTTGCGCGACTCGTCGCTCTCGTTGGCGGCGATGCTGTAGTCCGTGAGCGGCACTTTGGCGTCGACCGCGATCACCCGCTTGTTGGGCAGATGGACGACGACGTCGGGGCGCAGCCGCCGTCCTTCATCGTTGAGGAACGTCTCCTGCACGTCGAAATCGCACAGCTCGCTCATGCCGGCCAGCTCGATGCAGCGCCGCAGCGAGTTCTCTCCCCAGGAGCCGCGGATGGCCGGCGAGTCGAGAGCGTTGGCGAGCCGCGTGGCCTCGCGCTGCGACAGTTCCTGCGCCGCCAGCAGCGAGCGGATCTGCTCCTGCAGTCCGCCGTAAGCCTCGTTGCGCGAATGCTCGCTCTTCGTCAGATCGCCGGCGTAACGGTCCAGCATGTCGCGCAGAGGCTGGAGCATCGTCTCGATCTCGGCTTTCTTCGTGTCGAGCGAGGAGACGATCTCCCCCTTCGACCCGTCCAGGTGCGCTTTGTTCAACTCGAGGAACGTCGTGCTGATCGACGCGAGCGTCTTCTGCGCCGTGGCGGCGAAGGCCTCTTCCATCTGCTTGCGGGCATCGCCGAGGAAGCTGGCCTGCGTTTCGGCGACCGCCCGGGCCTGTGACTCCGCGGAAGCGAGCCGCCGTGCTTCGACCGCAACCGCCTCGCTGCGCTCGCGCTCGGCGCGTGCCAGATCGCGCTCGGCCAGGGTGCGCTGGATCTCGCCGGTCTTCCTTGCGCTCGCGGCCACCCACCCCACGATCGCCCCGGCTACAAGGGCGATCACGCTGAGAAGAATCGTGATGACGGACATAAAAGGATGATGGGGTGTCGGAGCCCCGACGGTCAAGCGCTCCCGGCCGCGCCTCTCAGCACGTCGATGACGCGGTCGATCTCACTCTCCTCATTGTAGAAATGCGGTGAGAAGCGGAGCATCCCCTCCCGAGGGGCGCAGACGATGCCGTTTTCCTCCAGCAGACGATGCCACTTGAGGAGAGACGGCTCAGGCGATGGAGGCAGCGCGCCGACGATTCCGGAGCGGATCGGGCGTGGCGTGGCCACTCGCCAGCCGATGTCATCGAACCGGTCTGCCAGTAGCGAGGCGATGCGCGTCGTCTCCTCGCTGATATCGACGATCCCGATCTCCAGCAGCAGATCGATGGCGGCGCGCAGACCGTAGACGCCGCTGGTGTTCAGCGAGCCCGCCTCGAAACGGCGCGCGTCGGGCATCAGGTCGATCGGACAGTCGATGAACTTCCCCTTGCGCTCGATATTGGTCCAGCCGTGCTCGAGCACTTCCAGCTTGTCCCGATGCTCGGCGGCGACGAAGAAGATGGCCGCTCCTTCGCTGGCGCACATCCACTTGTGGCCGTCGGCGGCCAGGAAGGTGATCTTCGAGCGCCGCACGTCGATCGGAAGGACGCCGACCGCCTGGATGGCATCGACGCAGAAGAGAACGTTGCGGCGCGCGCACAGGTCTCCGATTGCATCAAGGTCCGCGGCAAAGCCGTTGTGGAAAGCCACTGCCGAAACTGTGACGATGCGCGTCCGCCGATCGATGCATCGATCGACGTCATCGACGGTAAATGCTCCGTCGTGGCTCCGCACCACAAACACCTCCACGCCGCGCCTGTCAAGTTTTCTCCAGGGAGTGGAGTTGGAAGGGAACTCGAGATCCGTGGTGACGACGTTGTCGCCCCGTTCCCAGCGGAACCCTTCGGCGACGAACGATAGACCTTCCGAGGTGTTCTTGAGGATGGCGATCTCGCCGGGCTCCGCGCCGATGAGCTTCGCCGCGGACGTCCGCAGATGGACGTACTCGGCGTACCAATCCTTCCAGTGCAGCGCCCCGAAGTCGCGCTGGTCGCGAATGAACCTCTCCATCGCATCGTGTGCGCGCGTCGAGAGAGGGCCGAGGGCGGCGTGATTGAGGTAGACGAGGTTCTTCGTGACCGGGAAGAGGTCGCGGAGCTCAGACTTGTTCATCGCGGATGAGGTTAGCAGAGGACCCATTTATCCGCAGATGACGCAGATGGGTCCGGGAGTCGGGGGTCGGGAGTCGGGGGTCGGAGGACGTTGAAAGCGGATACGCTTCTGTTCCGACGCCCGACCCCCGACTCCCGACCCCCGGACCCATCTGCGGATCTACTAGACTTCCCCGTGGATGTCGCGCTTCACCTTCCTCTCCGCCGGCGAATCACACGGGCCGCAACTGACGGTCATCGTGACCGGCATGCCCGCGGGCGTGCGGCTGGACCGGGAGCGGATCAACCGCGACATGGCCCGCCGCCAGCACGGCCACGGACGCGGCGGACGGATGAAGATCGAGCACGATGAGGTCGAGATCGCCGGCGGCGTGCGCGGCGGCGAGACACTCGGCTCCCCGATCGCGATCGTGGTCCGAAACGACGACTTCAGGAACTGGGAAGCGGCCATGGGCGTGTGGGATGTCGATCCCGACGAAGCGAACAAAAGACGCGTACACGCGCCGCGGCCGGGACACGTCGATCTGATCGGCGGGATGAAGTACGACCGCCATGATCTACGCGACGTCCTGGAGCGGGCCTCGGCGCGGGAGACGGCTTCACGCGTCGCCGCTGGAGCGATGGCGAAGGAGTTGCTGCGCAACTTCGGCATCGAGCTCCGCTCCGGCGTCATCTCCCTCGGTGCGGCCGGCGATCCCGACCTCGCCCCGTCGTGGGATGAGCTCGCCGCCGTCGATGACGGCTCCCCGCTGCGCGCCGTCGACCGCGAGGCCGAGCCCGCGATGGTGGCCGCGGTCGATAAGGCCCGTGAAGCGGGCGAGACGCTCGGCGGCACCATCGTCGTGGCCGCCCACAACGTCCCGATCGGACTCGGATCGTACGTGCAGTGGAACGAGAAGCTGGACGGCCGGATCGCCCAGGCCATCCTCTCCATCCACGCCGTCAAGGCCGTGGCCATCGGCGATGGGGTGGCCGCCGCGCGCCGCGCCGGCTCAGAGGTCCACGACCCCATCTACTTCGACGGGCAGCAGAGCTATCACCGCACCTCGAACCGCGCGGGCGGCCTCGAGGGCGGAGTGACGAACGGGCAGGATGTCGTCGTCCGCGCCTACATGAAGCCGATCTCCACGCTGCGCCGCGGCCTCCCCTCGGTCGATATCGAGACGCGCGAACCACACCGCTCGCAATGGGAACGGAGCGATGTGACCGCCGTCCCCGCCTGCGGCGTCGTCTGCGAAGCGATGCTGGCCATCACGCTCGCCGACGCCATGCGTGAGAAGTTCGGGGGAGACTCGCTGGGCGAGATGCGCGCGAACTTCGACGCGTATACGACGCGGGTGCGCGGGTACTAGCCCGTTCCTGTCACCCGGAGTTGGTTGCCAGGGAAACACTCCCCGCGCTGGCGTTGCGGGCTCACTCACATGAGCCATGGGCACACGAACACACGCCAAAAAGTCAATTAATACGAGCCATGGACACATTAATACACTTTCAGAGTCTATAAACGTGAGCCATGGACACCGGAGCATGTCCGAAACCGACGCGATCGCACTCCGAAAGTCCAAAAACATGAGCCATGGACACACAAACGCACTCTAGCGAGTCCGTTAACATGAGCCATGGACACGTGAATACACTCTCAGAGCCTATTCACGTGATCCATGGACACATTAATACACTCCGGGAGTCTGTGAATACACTCCGGGAGCCTTTGAATACACTTCGGGAGTCTCTGAATAGATTCTGGGAGTGTGTGAACAGCCTCCACGACACCAAGGAGAGCGGGCATCCTGCCTGCTACCGACGGGCGTCCTCGCCCGGCGGGGGTTTCGGTGAGATCACCGGTTTTCCACGGCCACCCAGGACGCCCGCCGGGAGCAGGAGGGGACTCCTGCTCTACGAACGTCGCCCCGGCAGCCGCAGGATGACAGCGGGTATCATGCGCCCCGCATGTATCCAACGCTCGTCAAGTTCGGTTCGTTCGAGATCACCACCTTCGGCCTGATGATGTTCCTCGCCTTCATCGTGGGGGGCTGGGTGTTGACGCGGCAGTTCCGGCGCTACGGTCTCAGCGACGACACCGCCTCATCGGTCGTGATGGCGGCCGCGCTCGGCGGGATCGCCGGCGCGAAGATCTACTACGCGATTCTTTTTCACGACTGGCACACGCTGCTCGAGCGCGCCGGTCTGGTCTGGTACGGCGGACTGATCGGCGGCCTCCTCGGCTGCACCGGCTACATCCTGGTGAAGAAACTCGATTTCTTCACAGTCGCCGACGCGGCCTCGCCCGGTCTGGCAATCGGCTATGCGCTGGGACGCATCGGCTGCTTCCTGGTCGGGGATGACTATGGCCGCCCGACGGATTCATGGGTCGGCATCGCCTTTCCCAAAGGCTCCCCGCCGACGACCGCCGAGGCGCTAAGGCTGTTCGGCGTACACGTCGATGCGGCGATTCCTCCCGACCAGATCCTGCGCGTCCATCCGACGCAGCTCTACGAGTCGGCCTCGGCGCTGGTGATGTTCGCGATCCTCATCACCGTCTCACGCAAGCCCCATCGGGCGGGCCGGATATTCGGCCTCTTTCTCATCCTTATGGGAATCGAACGTTTTCTGGTCGAGATCGTCCGCGCGAAGGACGACCGTTTTCTCGGCCCGTTCACGATCGCGCAGTTGATCAGCGTGATCATTTTCGTGGTGGGGATTGTTCTGGTGAGCCGCTCAAAGTCTATAGACTCTAGCCGAGAATCAACATCTCCAGCGACGCCTTCTGATCGCTGATGAACCGGAAGACGTCGACCTTCCCCGCCGAGTCGAGGTGTTGCGAGACTTCGAAGAGCTGGACGGAGAGCTGCGTGTTCAGACCCTCGTCCAGCACCGCCTTGCGGCGCTCGAAGGGCAGCTCGGAGATGTTGGCGATCAGCATGTTCTCGTCGAAGCGGCCGTACTGATCGAAGAAGACGCCGCTCCAGAGCTCGTCGCTCTCGGCGTTCTGCATCGCCGTCATGACGATGTCGCGCGCGGCCTCCTCGCCGACAGCGTTCAGCA
Organism: Thermoanaerobaculia bacterium; assembly: GCA_035482045.1. Lineage (GTDB taxonomy): Bacteria > Acidobacteriota > Thermoanaerobaculia > Gp7-AA8 > Gp7-AA8 > JADGNZ01. Next base: position 255,604 of record DATHRD010000023.1, on the reverse strand, counting down.
GCGCATCGTAGAGGCGGCCGAACATGTCGTTGTAGGTCGAGATCACCTTCAGCAGCTCCGGCGAGTCTTCGACGTCGAGGAAGACCGGCCGGAACGACTTCTCCTCGGGCACTACCTCGATGAGCCGGGCCGAGAGGAGCTGGAACAGGATGCGCGTCACCTCGAACTCCGTCATCTCCGAGCCGCCGATCAACTCGCGGATCGACCGCTTCCCGTCCAGCCGGTGATAGAGCGCAACCTCATGCTCGCTCATCTCCAGCGATCCGAAGTCCGGCACCGCGGCCGGCACCCGGAGGAAGACCATGTCCAGCCCCGTGATCTTTTCCCTGATCATGGCCGTCTCGTCGAGGCGGCGGATCCCCTCCATGATCACGGTCGAGGTGTTGATCGACAGGACGATCCGCTCGTTCATCAGCTCGTCGGTGGCATCGCCGAAGAGGAACGTCCCTTCCTTCCAACTAAAGAGCGAGTAAATGATCTCGAGCGCCTGGTTCTTCACGCCCCACCAGAGATCCTTCGGCGAGATCGCTCCCATCTGCACGAGGAGCTTGCCGTGACGCGTCGTCGCAGTCACCCGGCGCTTTGATTCCTCGTACTGGGCCTTGGTGATCTTCCCGTTGCGCAGGAGGAACATGCCCAGCGAGTGCTCCGGGGAGCTCGAGGAGGCGAAGACGATTTCCCCATCCTTCCAGTGGATTGAGCGCTCGATCTGGTGCTGCCGCAGCAACAGCTTCCCCGTGCCACGGATCATGGAGATAAAGCTCAGGACGTCCGGCAACTGAATGCGCGAGAGATCGCCTTCGAGGATGTGGTGGTTTTCGGACATCAGGACCGACGGTAACTTTGACAAACAAACCGCGCCCGGGCAAGGCTTATTCGATCGGCGCTCATATCCGGCCTACGCTTCCTTTTGCGCCCAAACACCGCGGCACAATCTCGCGCAGCAGAGCCACCGTCCGCTCGATCTCCTCGGCAGTCGAGAACCGGCTCAGCGAGAAACGGACTGTACCGCGCGCCTCGTCCGCCGTCAGGCCCATCGCCAGCAAAACGTGGCTCGGCTCAACTCGTCCCGAGGAACAGGCAGCGCCTGTCGAGACGGCGACACCGCTGAGATCCAGTCCGATGACGATCCCCTCGGCGTCGGCACCGCGGAAGGTGACGCTGCTCGTGTTCGGGACGCGCGGCACGCCGGCGCCGTTGATCACGATCGGAATACCGGTCGCGAACAGCCCGCGTTCCAGCGCATCGCGAAGGGCGCCGACATCGACGCGCTCGCGCGCGATCTCCGCCGCCACGCCGAAGGCCACCGCCAGCGGCACGTTCTCCGTGCCGGCCCGCCGCCGCCGCTCCTGAGCGCCGCCGAGCATATGGCGGTCGAGGGCCAGACCACGACGGACGTAGAGCGCCCCGATCCCTTTCGGCGCGTGCAGCTTGTGGGCGGAAAGCGCCAGAGTGTCCACGCCGAGGGCGGACACATCGACGTCGACCTTTCCCGCTCCCTGCACGGCGTCGCAATGGAAATGGATCGATCGTACACGGCAGACGCGCGCTACGTCCGCGACCGGCTGGAGAACTCCGGTCTCGTTGTTTGCGAGCATCATCGCCACGAGGCGCGTATCCGGACGAAGCGCGGCAAGGACGGCCTCGGCATCGACGACGCCACTTCGCAACGGAGGGACGATCGTCACGGCGTGCCCGCGGCGCTCCAGTTCGGCAACCGGTTCGAGCACCGAGGGATGCTCGATCGCCGTTGTGACAATGTGATGACGACCGTCCTGCCCTACCGCGCCGAAGATCGCCGCGTTGTTAGACTCGGTGCCGCCGCTCGTAAAGATGACGTCCCGCGCTTCGGCCGCGATCAGCCTCGCCACCGATTCGCGGGCATCCTCGATGCCGCGGCGCGCGGACTGGCCTTCCTTATGAATGCTCGATGCGTTGCCGAAAACGTCCCGGAGCGCGTTGCCCAGCGCTTCCAGCACGGCTGGGTGCAGCGGGGTGGTCGCGTTGTTGTCGAGGTAGATGCGCATCAGGTCGTCTCTATTGTCCTTCGTATCCCGAGGCCCACAGATGAATAAGATCCAGGCCGTTCTGATTTCCGCGTTGCTCGTGGCAGTGGCCGCGGCCGCACAAACCCCTCCTGCCCAACCGGATCCACAGCCGGCACCGGCCCCCGCGGTGCCAGCACCGGCCACACCGGCACCTCCTCCCCCCGACGCGAAATCGAAGGCGGCGGCCCCCGATCAGGGGGTGCGCAAGCTCTCCCGCCGCGAGCGGAAAGAACGCATCAAGAACCTCTCCGAGAAGTATCGCCAGTTCCTCAACGACGTCGATCCGATCATGAATCCGGCGGAGCTGGATACGTTCCTCATCCTCGAGACCGACCCCCAGCGCGAGATCTACGTCACCGAATTCTGGCGCCGCCGCGACGTCCTGAACGGCACGACCAATCAGAGCTTTCGCCAGCAGTACTACGACCGTCTGGAAACGGTGAAAGAAGAGTTCACGAACGCCTCCTCCGACCGCGGCCGCATCTTTCTGATTCACGGCGCGCCGGCCGAGCGGCTCCAGATCGACTGCCGCCTGGTGCAGCCCGCCGAGATCTGGAAGTACATCTACATCCCCAACATGGGGCACGACGTCCGCTTCCTCTTCTTCAAGTCGCGCAACGGCATCGACTACAAGCTCTTCACCCCTCTGGACCCCAACGCCATGGCCGACCTGGTCTCGTCGGACGAGATCGGTACCGACGTCCTGCCCGACAGCGCCGTGGCACGCGTCTTTGGCGCGGCCGGTCCGAATATCTCGACCTCGAATCTCGAGCTGATGTGCAAGGACGGCGACGAGTTCCTGCGCGCTGTTAACCAGGCGCAGTTGAACAAGTTCGACCTGATGCGCGTCTTCGAACCGCCGCCCATGAACGAGGAGGACGTTCACAAGATCCTCCGCTCCGTCGTTCTGGCCACTCCCAACGCGCCGCCGCTCGCGCACGAGGTTTCCGTGCAGTACCCGGCCAAGCAGGGCGGCCGCACGGATGCGGAGCTCACGATTCTCGTCCCGCGCTCGCAGCTCACGGTGAAGGAAGTCAACAACGCCAAGCTCTACAGCCTCGACGTCACCGGCGAAGTCCTGAAGGACAATCAACTCTTTGAGAACTATCGCTATCGTTTCGATTACCCCGGCGATTTGAAACAGGAAAAGATCGCCGTCGTCATCGATCGCTTCCTCCGGCCGGCCGACTACATGGCCCGCATCCGCATCCAGGACATCAATTCCGGCGCCGAGGCCATCGTCGAGAAGCCCATCACCGTCCCCGAGATCTTCGACACGCCGGAACAGCAGAAGGCGAAGGAGAGCGCCACCACGGCCCTTGCCAAGCTCCAGGACGACATCGAGTCGAATACCACGCGGCTGCGCATCGTGCCGCTGGCCGACGATCTGCTCAACGGCCTCCAGCACATCGAGACGATCGCGTACGGCGACGACATCAAGGCGGTCGAGTTCTATCTCGACGGCAGGAAGGTGATGACCAAGCGCCAGCCGCCCTACACGCTCGACCTCGATATGGGCAGCGTGCCGCAACTGCGCCACGTCCGCGCGGTGGCGCTCGGCGCCAACGGCGAGCCGCTCACGGGCGACGAGCTGACGCTCAACACCGGCAATGACCCCTTCCGCGTCCGCATCGTCTCGCCGCGCGTGGCCTTCAAACTTCACGGCCGCACGCGCGTGGAGATGGCCGTCAACATCCCCGAGGGGAAGAAGCTCGATCACCTGGACCTGTTTCTCAACGATACGAAGATGGCCTCGCTGTACGGACCGCCGTACGTCCAGATGATCGAGATCCCGGCCCAGGAAGGCGTCGGCTACATCCGCGCCGTGGCCAATCTGAAAGAGGATGCCCAGCCGCCGGTCGAAGACCTGGTGATGATCAATACCCCGCAGTTCATGGAGGAGGTCAACGTCCACCTCGTGGAACTGCCGACGACCGTGCTGCGCAACGGGCATCCCATCAACGACCTCGTCCAGGACGCGTTCAAGGTGATGGACGAGGGGAAGCCGGTGAAGGTGTCCAAGTTCGAGCACCTGAACAACCTGCCGCTCTCCATCGGTCTGGCCATCGACACGTCGGCTTCGATGCAGCCGCGCATGGCGGAGGCGCAGAAGGCGGCCGCTCAGTTCTTCACGAAAGTGATGCGCAAGGGTGACCGCGCCTTCCTCGTGTCGTTCGATGTGCAGCCACAGATCATCCAGCGCTGGTCGCCGCAACTGGCCGATATGAACGCCGGCCTGGCCAAGCTGCGTGCCGAGGAGTCGACCGCGCTCTACGACGCCATCGTCTATTCGCTCTACAACTTCCTCGGCGTGAAGGGTCAGCGCGCCCTGGTGCTCGTCACCGACGGCATGGACACCTCATCGAAGTTCACCTTCGATCAGGCCATCGAGTACGCCCGCCGCGCCGCGGTGCCGATCTACGCGATCGGCCTCGGCATCCCCATGAGGGATGTCGACACACGCTACAAGCTCAGCCGCTTCTGCAGCGAGACCGGCGGCAACGCCTACTACATCGAGCAGGCCGCCGAGTTGGGCCGCATCTACACCGACATCCAGAACGAGCTGCGCTCCCAATACATCCTCGGCTTCTATCCACCCGACGGGGTCAAGCCCGGCTCGAAGTGGCGGGCGGTCGATGTGCAGGTCAGCGAAGGAAAGGCCAAGACGATCCGCGGTTACTACCCATGATTGCGCCGCGCGCGTTGTCTGCACGCTTCGCGCGCGTTGTCGGCGCTTGGCGCATGGTCGGTGCGTGTTTTCTCTTCCTCGTCTTCGGCGCGGCCGGGATCGCGCAGACGCTCCCGCCGACTTCAAGCCAGGGTGCCGTCAAGCTTTCACGCAGCGAGCGCAAGGAGCGGATGGCGAAGCTCCCCGAGCGCTACCGGCAGTTCCTGATCGACGTCGAGCCGATCATGCAGCCGACGGAGCTCGATACGTTTCTGATTCTCGAGAGTGACGTACAGCGCGACCTCTACATCGACGACTTCTGGCGCAGGCACGACCTGACCGAGGGAGTGCCGAAGGGAACGTTCCGGCAGACCTACTACGAGCGTCTGGATACGGCGAAGGAGCGCTATCGATCGCTTTCCTCCGATCGCGGACGCGCCTACGTGATTCATGGGGATGCTGAGATCTTCACGCCGAACGATTGCGACCTCTTTCAGCCGATGGAGATCTGGACCTACCGTGATGTGCCGGGTCTCGGCAGTCAGGCCCACTTCCTCTTCTACATTCCGCGCGAAGGCTCCGACTACGTCTTGTGGCAGCCATTTTCGACCAGTCAGGATGCGCTTTACGACCTCTTTTCAAGAATGGTCATCGCCACGACCGCCACGAAGCAGGAAGCGTTTCAACGAATATTCGGCGTCATCAAGGGCACGAACATCACGAATCTACAGCGGGAATGCCAGGGAGCCGACGAGATGATTCGGGCCATCGAATCGGTGCACATCCGCACGCTCGACAATGCGAAGATTTTTCAGCCACCAGCCGTCGACCCGGAGCAGGTTCGCAAGATCTTTCACTCGGTGGTCATGCCCACCTCGGGCGCGAAGCCGCTGCCGGCCCAGCTCTCCCTCTCCTATCCCGCGAAACAGGGCAGCCGTACAGCCGCCGAGATGACGATTCTCGTGCCGCGGTCGCAGCTCGTCGTCAAACAGGTAGGAGGAACGAATCTCTACAGCCTGGATGTCGTCGGCGAGGTGCTGAAGGACGAGCGTCTCTACGAGAGCTATCGCTATCGCTTCGACTATCCGGCCGACGTCAAGTCCGATCAGATCGCGGTCGTGATCGACCGGTTCCTACAGCCGGCCGAGTATCAGGCGCGCATCAAGATCGCCGACCTGAATGGAACGAGTGAAGCGATCATCGAGCAGCGGATCGCGGTCCCCCAGATCACCGACTCGCCGGAGAAGCAACGGCAGAAGGAGGCCTCGGCCACGGCGCTGGCGGCGATCAAGGACCGGATCGAGTCGAACTCACCGGAGCTTCGCATCGTGCCGCTCCCGGATGAGCTGCTCAGCGGCGTGCAGCACATCGACACCATGGTGGAAGGGGACGGCATCGCCGCGGTCGAGTTCTACCTCGACGGCCGGAAGGTGATGAGCAAGCGCCAGCCGCCCTACGCGCTCGACCTCGACTTCGGCAGCGTGCCGCAAGTCCATCGCATCCGCGCGCTCGGCCTGAACGACAAGGGAGAAATGATCGCCGGCGACGAAGCGACGGTGAACACGGGCAGCGAACCTTTCCGAGTCCGCATCGTCTCGCCCCGCGTGGCCCTGAAGCTGCACGGCCGCACGCGCGTGGAGTTGGCCGTCAACCTCCCGGAAGGGAAGCAGCTCGACAAGCTCGAGCTCTTCCTCAACGAGACCCGCGTGGCCACGCTCTATGGGCCGCCGTACGTGCAGGTCGTCGACGTCCCGGCAACGGATGGCATCGGCTACTTCCGCGCCGTCGCTTCGCTCAAGGACGCCCCCGAGCAGTGGCCCGTCGAAGACGTGGTGACATTCAATACCCCGCAGTTCATGGAGGAAGTCAACGTCCACCTCGTCGAGCTGCCAACGACCGTGCTGCGCGACGGGCATCCCATCAACGACCTCGCCGAGGGAGCTTTCAGGGTGACGGACGAAGGGAAACCGGTGAAGGTGTCCAGGTTCGAGCACCTGAACAATCTGCCGCTCTCTATCGGCCTGGCCATCGACACGTCGGCCTCGATGCAGCCGCGGATGGCGCAAGCACAGAAGGCGGCCTCGCAGTTCTTCACGAGCGTGATGCGCAAAGGCGACCGCGCCTTCCTCGTGTCGTTCGATTCCCAGCCGCAGATCATCCAACACTGGTCGCCGCAACTGTCTGAGATGAACGCGGGCCTGGCCAAGCTGCGTGCCGAGGAGTCGACCGCGCTCTACGACGCGATCGTTTACTCGCTCTACAGCTTCCTCGGCGTAAAGGGTCAACGCGCCCTGGTGCTGGTCACCGACGGCATGGACACGTCATCGAAATTCTCGTTCGATCAGGCCATCGAGTACGCCCGCCGCGCCGCGGTACCGATCTACGCCATCGGCATCGGCATCCATATGAACGAGGTCGACACGCGCTACAAGCTCAGCCGCTTCTGCAGCGAGACCGGAGGCAACGCCTACTACATCGAGCAGGCCTCCGATCTCGGCCGCATCTACACCGACATCCAGAATGAGCTCCGCTCCCAATACATCCTCGGCTTCTACCCAGCCGACGGCGTCAAGCCCGGCTCGAAGTGGCGGGCGGTCGATGTGCAGGTCAGCGAAGGGAAGGCCAAGACGATCAGGGGGTACTACCCGTAGCTGCGCGTTGCGCGTTGTCTGCCGCTATGTCGTTCAGTGTTGATCGACAGTCACCAGAAGCGTGAGACAACCGCACCCAACCGACAACGCGCGCGAAGCGCGCAGACAACGCGGCAACGCCGCAATTACTGCACCCCACCAAAAGAGAGCGGATCGTTGAGCGGCTGAGAGAGTCGGAACGTCGGGGTGTTGGACGCGTTGTTGCTCGTGTACGAATAGAAGCCGATGACAAGACCGCTCTCGACGTCGACGCGAACATCATCCCCATTCGCCAGCACACGCGAACCGAGGACCTGCTGCAGAGGCACGAAATAGGTGAAATCGGCCGGCAACGTCGCTCCGCTCACGATCGTCTCCTTGACCCCAGAGAGACTCACGACCGACACGGAGTACGTAATTGGAGTCAACGTGCGCATCCCGAGCGTGGTGCGGAACCCGCTGGGATTCATCCCCTGCACGTAGATGAAACGCTGTGAGGCGTCACCGCTCTGCTGCTGGGCGGCCCACTCATCACTGATCACTCGTGGCACATCCGTACCAAGGGGAACGATGATCTGGGGAACCGAGCCTCCCTGGCTGTAGTAAATGCGCGTGTAGGCCATCGGAATGGTCGGCTCGCTGTCCGGGTCGGGGATGATGTCCATCGATCCGATGAACGGTCCTTTACCGAAGAGGCCACTCACGTCACCGGTGACGCAGTCCCGCGCCGCGCACAGGTAGTGATACGTGGGGTCGGTGTCGTCGTTCGCCACCTGGCCCGCCGGGTGAAAGACGAGTCGGCCGTGCAACCCCTGTTTTCCATACAACGTGATCGTCGACTGGAACGCCGGCTGCGAGATCGATGTCCCCGACGAGGTTGTCCCGATGATCGGAACGATCCCTTTGTGGGGGATGCTGACCGCCTCTCCGGCGAAGCTGGAAGTGGCGAGCAGCAGGATTACGAAAGGAAGCACACGGGCTCGAATATGCATCAATTCCTCCTCTGATGACGATGAATAGAAATACACAATAAGTCCTTTCTGGAGCAGACGCCAGTGGTGGCGCTTTGCGTCTACACACGCTGCCAGGCGCACCGACAACCGACAACGCGCGAAGCGCAGCCCTACCGCGTCAACGCCCGATAACGCGTCAGATGCCGCACTGCCCCTGCCTTGTCGTGCTGTCGTTCCAGGATCCCGGCCAGGTTGTAGTGCGCATCGGGATTGTCGGGATCGAGCTCGATGGCGCGGCGGTAGGCATCAGCGGCCTCGGGCAGACGGCCGAGATCGTCGAGCGCCACGCCGAGGTTGAACGAGGCCACCGGGTGGGCGGGATCCGCGGCCAGCGCGGCACGGTAATGCTTCTCCGCAGCCGCCGGCACGCCGTCCTCGTGAAGGAGACGACCGAGATTCACGTGCGCGTCGACGTGAGATGGATCGAGCGCCACCGCCCTCTCATACGCGGCACGCGCCTCCGCCGGGTCGCTCATCTCGAGATCCGAAGCGAGCTCGTACCAGGCCTCGGCATCGAGATCATCCTCCTGCCGCGCCTTCGCCTCGCGTACCGCCGCCAGCGTGATCGGCTTCGTTTTCTCCGCGATCTCCTCGACGGAGAAATCGAACAGCGACTGGCCCGACTCCGGATTCCACACCGTCCTGCCGTCGCGAACGACGACGCGCTCGCCGTCCGCGGCGATCCTGACGCCGGCGATCGACCGCCCGGCCGGCAGTTGATCGCGCACGCTGGTCAGGACGCGGCGAATCTTGCGCGTCGGGATGTGCGCCGCCGTCAGTTCGGCGGCAGTGCGGAGGATGACGAGATCCTGGAAGCCGAACCGCAGATCGCCGTCCTTGCCCAGCTCGGGATCCAGCAATCCCTTCGCTGCCCAGGAACGGATCTGTCCCGCGGAGAGCCCGAGCATGGCCGAGACTTCCCGCACCGAATAGGACATGCGGTTATCTTAGCCGGACTTCCCGCCGCCTAAGTGGCCGAGCCTTGGGCAACCAACGTTGCCGGCCGTGCCGGCTCAACGGGAACGCGATCCCGCCTTCGACACCTTCTGCGCCGCGGCCCTGACCGGCGTCCGCTTGGCCTCGGCCTTGGCCGGAATGCGCGTCGGTCCGGTGGCCTTCGACGACGATGTCGCCGGTTTCCCCGCCCGCGGCTTTGCCAGACTCGCCTTCAACGCTTCCATCAGATCGATCACCTGCGCCCGCGGCTCCTCGACGAGATTCGACATGATCTCCTCGCCGTCGATCTTGCGCTGGATCAGCGCGCGCGTCCGCTCCGTCACCTCATCGCGATAGTTCTCGGGATGGAACTCGTCCGCCGCTCCCATCTCCGCAAGCTGCACGGCCATCTTCAGCTCGTTGTCCTTGACGATGGCATCGCCGAGCTCGAGCTCGTCCATCGAACGGATCTCGTTCGGATAGAAGAGCTGCTGCATCACGATCCCGTTGCCGAGCGGGCGGAGGATGACCAGGTACTGCTTGCCGCGCGCCGCGTACTTGGCCAGGGCCCAGCGCCCGGTCTGTTCCAGCGCCTTCGTCAGCAGCGAGTAGGCGCGCTCGCCTCCTTTGTCGGGAGCGATGTAATTGGCCTTGGCGAAGTAGATCGGATCGATCGCTTCCTTCGGCAGGAACTCGCTGATCTCGATGGCCTGCGTGGCCTTCTCTTCGATCATCTTCAGTTCCTCTTCACTGAAGAGGACGTACTGCCCGCGCGAGAACTCGTAGCCCTTCACGACCTCCTCGCGGGAGATCGTGCGCTCGTCCTTGGGGCAGAAGAGCTGCTGCTGGATGCGGTTCCCGCAGTCTTTGTGCAGCATGTTGAAGCTGATCTTCTCGCTGGCCTCCGTGGCCGAGAAGAGCTTCACCGGGATGTTGACGAGGCCGAAGGCAATCTGTCCGGATGCGAATGCGCGGGGCATGCGTGACTCCTTTTAGGTGACCAAAGAGTTGGGCATGTTAGCAGGAACCGGGGGTCGGTGTCGGGTGTCGGAGCCACGCGCTAGACTCTCGCAGTGCCTCTCTCCGACTCCCGACTCCCGACTCCCGACCCCCGTTCCGCGTACGCGCGCATCTACGCCGTCGTCAAACGCATCCCCCGCGGGCGCGTGGCCACATACGGGCAGGTGGCGACGCTGGCTGGTCTCGATGGTCATGCCCGGCAGGTCGGCTACGCCCTCCACGCGCTACCCGAGGGGATTGACGTGCCGTGGCACCGGGTCATTAACGCGAGGGGAGAGATTTCTCCTCGCAGCGCCGGCGACTCGCACGAGTTGCAGCGAATGCTGCTGGAGGCGGAGGGGGTGGAGTTCTCACTGGACGGGCGTGTAGCGCTTCGAAGGTACCGGTGGCGTGAGAGGAAGGATAAACAGTGAAGGATGAAGGCTGAAGGAAAGTGAACGATTCTCTTCTTCGCGACCTTCGCGGCTTCGCGTGAGATCGATGTTCACGCGAAGGCGCGAAGACGCGAAGCCCAATCTTCGTCTAACGGTGACCCTCATCCTTCATCCTTCATCCTTCAAAACGTCTTCATCCACTCGAACACCTGATAGTGCTCCCCGTTCATCCTCAGCCTCGTATAGACCTGCTGGGCGGACACATTCCGCCGGTCGACGTACAGTCGGATGCCGCGAACCGAATCGTCCCCCTGCACCAGCCGCTGCACGTGCTCGTACAGCCCCGCGTAAACGCCCTGCTTGCGAAACTCCGGACGGACGTAGACGCTCTGGATCCACCAGACGTTGCCGTTCCGCCAGTCGCTCCATTCGTACGTGATCATCAACGACGCGATGACCATCCCCTCGCTCTGCGCCAGGAAGTAGCGGCCGCGCGCGCCATCGTCGAAGACCGCCTGCACTCCGCGCGCGCATACCTCGCGATCGAGATCCAGCTCCTCGGTTTCCCGGGCCATGGCCACCTGAAAGTCAACGATCACGGACACATCGTCAGGTGTTGCGTCGCGGTAGTCGATCATCTCCGTTTGCCTGTTACCCTTCGCGCGCGTGACAGTAGCAAAAAACGATACCCACCGCGCGCTGATGGTCATGACGGCCTCGGCGACGATGTTCGGGGCCATGGCCTTCGCCGCGAAAGTGGCCTCGGCACGCCTGGGCGGGCCCGAGATCGCCATGCTGCGGATGGCCGCCGGCCTTCTCCCCTGCCTGCTCATCCCTCGCTACCGCCGTCTGGCGGTGCGCTTCAACCGCGTCGATCTCCTGCTCTATCGCGGCTTCTTCGGCGGGCTGGCCGTGCTGCTCTACTTCATCGCCATCCAGCACATCGACGTCGGCGTGGCCACGCTCCTCAATTACACGGCGCCGATCTGGAGCGGCATGTTCTCGATGTTCTTCATCGGCGAGCGATTCAGCGCCCGCGTCCTCATCCCCATGCCGATCGCGCTGGCCGGCGTCTTCCTCGTCGTTCACGCGCACGCCGCGCCCGGCGACATCCTCGGCTTCGGCCGCTGGGAGCTGGCCGGTGTCGTTTCCGCCATTGCCTCGGGGGCGGCGGTCACGGCCATCCGCGCGGCGCGCCGAAGCGAGAATTCGTGGTCGGTCTACGGGAGCTTCTGCCTCCTGGGCATGTTCGTCTCCATGCCCCTCGGCATCGCGCAGTGGAAGACCCCGCACGGCAACGAATGGATCTCGCTCGCCGCCACCGCCGCCCTGGCCATGGGCGCACAACTGTTAATGACCTTCAGTCTCCGCTGGGTCGATGCCATGACCGTCGGCGTGATCTCCCAGCTCGCCGTCCTCGTCTCGATGGCCCTCGGCCTCTTCCTGCTCGGCGACCACATCACCCTGACCGCCGCCATCGGCAGCGCCCTCTGCATCGGCGGCGTCGCCGGCGTGACGTACGTGACGTCGCTTGCGAAGCCGTCGCTGGCCGTGGACGAACTTGTGCCGGAGGCGTGAGCGTAGTTGCTAGGTTGCTGGGTTGCTAGTGTCATGTCGAGATTGAAGCGGAGGTAGCGCCTCTCACCTCGCTGTCATCCTGAGGCTGCCGCAGCCGCGCCTCGAATGCTGATGCTTGAACAGATCAAACGTCGCGGCGGAGGACAGCGAAGGACCCCCAGCCTACTTGCGGGGAAGGGTGGTGGAGGGGTGTTGCAGAGCTTCATGCGAGTTACAAACTCACCATTGGCAGCCGGGCCGCGACGGACCTCTCCACCCTGGCAGCCGTCGTCCACTCAACGGGTCGACGCCCGATTCTCGCGGTCGCCACTCTGGACTCTAACCCGCCCTCAGCCCCCCAATCCCTTTCTTCCTAAGTCGACGTCTCCACCGTAGCGCGTTCGGCTCCTCCGTTCCGACCTGCTGGAATATCTCTGCCGCGATGTCGATGATTATCGCCACAGACGACCGACTGGCGAAGCGATACTGACGGATGCTCTTGCTGCGTTGTCTCCACGGAACCTCAGATACGGCGAGAGCGCGGAGACACAACATCTCTTACGTCTGGCGTGCAAATGTCATTGGAAACCGTAGCCTAGGCCGACTATGAAAGCTCCCAATGCGCCACGCTTCGATCGCAGTTTCGTATTCCCTTCAATTGGTGCTGACATTATCGCGTAGCCTACGTTGAGCGTCACATTCCTCGCCGCCCTGAACGCCCGTGATCTTCCGACGAAAACACCCGGGTCAGGAGTGAGAATCGCACCGCAAACCCATCTATAGATCTCGCCATCCGATGGCTTGTCGGTGTCCTCGTCGTATCCCTTATGACTCCAATAAACATTCACCGACGTAAACGCGCCCGACGGAGGATCGTCAGTAACAGCCGTACCCTCAGGCGTCCCAGCCTTCACCTGGCGGTGCCAATAGTGAGCCATCGCACCGCCGCCCAGACCCAGCGACCACTGCGTTAGCGGTCCGTAGGTGTATGTCGTTGTCAAGGGAAGCTGAGTAGTATCGCTTGTCGCGCCGACTGAGTTCTTGACTAACGAAAACATTGCATACATTCGGGCCGCAGGGTCCACGTATTTGTAGTCTGCATTAAGTATTTTGCTCGACGCGTTTTGGGCGTGCGCGGCATCGAGAGCATCCTGACAGTCTTGTAGTGCCTTGGCTTGTAGCGCCGTGGCTTTTGGGTCAGCTTGCTCGCCGCCAGGAGTCGGCGATGCGGGGCCTTTGATGAATTTGTTACACTTACCGTTCGCCGAAAACGCACTGACGTAAGGCTCTTTCAACGTCCTAATTGAAGCGGCGTCCAGTCTTGAGAATTCTTTGTCGTGATCGATTCGGCTAGACGCTGAGTCATAATCCAAAAGCGACGCGATGTTGGCAGTATCCGATATCCCAAGCGTTGCCCACGTCAACTCGCTCGGCACGCTTGTCTTACGCACCAACACCGTGACGGTAGGGCCGCCAGAGCGTTCCGCCGAATCCACGAGTTGAGTCTCACGAAATTCTACTGGAGCCGGGACCGACAGTTGCTTCGCGACGGCGCCACCGATATTTCCAAGAAACTGTGACAAATTGGTTTGGACCGGTGAGGTGTATCTCGCGGCTGTCACCTGAGTATTGATTTCCATCTTGGCGTTGCGCAAGATATAGACGTGTATCAGCGATCGGGTGTTAATAGTGCGCTGACTTCCTGGGTCGGGTGTGGGAGACCCGCCAGCAAGGACACGAACAATGACAGGCGGCGTCGTGATATCGTCAACGAATACGAAAGACACTCTGGACTCTTTTAATGCTTTCTGCACATCTGCTGGGGCGGTTAGGCATGGCGGCGCGGCAGGTTCATGCTCGTCTGATTTGACTAACAGACTGATGGCAATGTCGTGCAGGTTACGCAGAAGGTCGCTCTGCTCGTTGTGCTCGTATGCATACACGATATCGTCGAACGAAATTGGTGTTGCCGGACTGACGGGCGTGCCTTCGCTGGCGGACTTGTTCAGATCAGCGCTTGCTTGGCGGGTCGCGCGCCAAGCGTTTGCGTAACAGACTGTTACGGTGTCGAGCTTCCGCGTTCCGGGTGAAACTGCCGAAGCGTTCTGCGCCTGGTTCTGGAACTTGCCGGATTGATTTGACGACGCGGACGGGTCCCCCTGTTTCTTGGAGCCCGTTTGGCTTGCTCCGGCGGCTTCGCAGACCGTCGCGAAGGGACTAAACACGACGATCAAATAGAGAACGGCGGTCGCCAGCAGGCGACACCGCGGCAGATCGCGGGGCGATGTTGCTCGGTACTCCTTGGACTCAGCTACAGGTCTTGCGGCCTCGCGGGATGATCCGGTTCGACCGGGCTTGTTGGTGGTCGCCGATTCGCCGGCGGCGGGCGGATTGTCAACGATAGCGAAAGCAATCAGCGATCCGATGAATCCAACGAGCTTCATGGCTTCTCCATTCGACGCGCTCTAAAGTTTTCGAACTTCCGTTGCTTAGTAGGACGGACTCGTAGTCAGTTTTCTCGTGGGACTGGCGCTCTCAGGCGTCCTCTGATGCGGCCAGCAACCGTACTTGAGCGAGTTCAGCTTCAGCTCGCCCGGGAGGACATCCGAGACGAGGACGCCGCGCTCTTCAGAGGCTTCCTCATCGGGGATTTCCAGGATGTGAGAGCCGAGGAGCGACGCCAGTCTTTCAATGCGGATCGGGGACGATCGGGACGATCGGGGCGATCGGGGGTCAGGTCTAAAGTCTAAAGTCGAGAGTGCCGTTTCAGAGGGGCTCGGAGAGATCTCGCTCTAGACTTGACCCTCAGCTCGTGTCCTCGCACCTACGTCGGTCGCGACGCTTCACTGAGCCACTTCACCATGGCCGGATCGCGGTGATCGAAGAAGCTGCTCTTGGCGGTATCGAGTGTGGCGATGGAGCTCATCTCATCATCGGTGAGCTCGAAGTCGAAGATCGTGAAGTTCTCCGCCATCCGCTCCTTCAGCACCGATTTCGGGATGGCCACGACACCGCGCTGGGTCAGCCATCGAAGGACGACGTGGGCGATGCTCTTGCCGTGGTTGTCGGCGATCGATTGCAGCAGCGCGTTGTGGAAGATGTCATTCTTCCCCTCCGCGAAGGGCCCCCATGACTCCATCTGCACGCCGTTATCCCGCAGAAACTTCTGCGTCTCGATGTGCTGGTGAAACGGGTGCGTTTCGATCTGATTCACCGCGGGCGCGACCTCGTTGTGCAGCATGAGATCCATCAGCCGATCGGGATGAAAGTTGCTCACGCCGATCGCACGAATGCGTCCCTGGCGGTACAGCTCCTCCATCGCCCGCCACGAGCCGTAGACATCGCCGATCGGCTGGTGGATGAGGTAGAGATCGAGCGTGTCGAGCTGGAGCCGCTGCATGGACCGATCGAACGCGCGGCGTGTCTTGTCATAGCCCGCGTCGCTGATCCAGAGCTTCGTGGTGATGAAGAGGTCCTGGCGCGGTACGCCGCTGCGCTTGATGGCGTTGCCGACTGCCTCCTCGTTGCCGTAGGACGCCGCCGTATCGAGAAGGCGGTAACCGACGCTGAGCGCGTCGCGGACGACCCGCTCGCACTCGGCGAGATCCGCAATCTGGAAGACGCCGAATCCGAGGAGCGGCATCCGGACACCGTTGTTGAGCGTGACTCCGGGAACGGCGGACATCTTCTCCTGGGATGGCATTTCGCTTCCTCCTTTTTGTACGTGCATGCGCTGCATTCCTGACCGCAGCCGCATCGGCAACATTCGCACGCTCAATGTAACGCCGGGAAGCTGCCAAATCGTTGCCCGATACTCCGAGGTTCTTGCTCGATTCTGGAGAACCCAGGGCTCGGCCAGCATCTTCGCCGGATCTCTGAACCATGCTGTGCCGCGTGCTTCCGTGCTGAACGACTCACGCGGAGGCGCGGTGCACGCGGAGAAGGAGGTTCCTCGTCATCTCCTCCGCGTCTCCGCGTCTCCGCGTGATGCAAGTCGTTCGTTCCAGCGTCAACTGGACATGAACTTCCGGTGCGCTTCGTTTCCTCGGCGGCGGAGCGGAATGCCGGCGGTGCGGATGCGCGTCGCCTGCGCGCGGTGTGTTTCGGTCCGGGCGCGCTGTGATTTGCCCGTGCGCACTGTGATTCGCTCCGTACATCCTGTGATTTGCTCGTGTAACGCTGTGATTCGCCCCGTTCACGCTGTGATTTGCCCCGTTCACGGTGTGATTTGCCCCGTTCACGGTGTGATTCGCCCCGTTCATGCTGTGATTTGCCCCGTTCATGCTGTGATTTGCCCCGTTCACGCTGTGATTTGCCCCGTTCACGCTGTGATCGGCCCCGTGTACGCTGTGATCGGCGCGTGTACGCTGTTTTCGTGGCCGTGCACACCATTTTCGGGTCGATGCACACCATTTTCGTCTCCGTGCACACCATTTTCGTGTCCGTGCACGCCATTTTCACGATGGTTAGCTGGCCGACCAGAGGAAAGTTGAATAGCGGTTGACGCGACGGCGATGAGATGAACTCGAACGGCAAGAGTGGTAAGGCGGCAGACTCCAGGAGTTAGAGATTGGGCTCCGTCCTCCGCCGCCCTGCGATTCGCTGCGGGAGAATGCAGGGCCGGCGCCTGCCCTGAGCGGAACCGAAGGGGCTCGGCGGCGGTCCTCGAACAATTGCCGCCGAGCCGGCGGCGGTCCAGCCGGCGAGCCGCCGGCGCTACTGACGGCGCTACTGACTGAACGCCCCTACGAGCTCACTTTAAACGTCACCGTCAGGTCGAAGATGGTGTCGATCACCTTGCCGTGCAGCGATCCCGGGGTGAACTGCCATTGCTGGACGGCGTCGATGGCTGACTGTTCGAAGAACGTCGACGTACTGCGGAGCACGTGGGCCTCGCGCACGCGGCCGTTCCGGTCGATGATGCACTCCACGATCACTGATCCGTTCAAGCGCGCTGCCAGGGCGGCGCGCGGATAGAGCGGGGTCACGCGGTGGATGACCACGGGAGATATGACGTCTCCGGTGATGCGAATCGGGGCATCCGGCTCGACCGTGGCGATGGCGGGCGGCCCGTCGACACCGACGCCACCCTTCACACCCCATGGCACGCCCAGAGGCTGATCGGAGCCCGGGCCGTCGCGGGTTGTCGTCGTATCGCCGGTCGTCGTCGAAGGCGTCAACGGCTCGGTATGGGCCGGAAGCGTGTTCGGCGCAAGATTGGCCGAGGGCACGATGGTCTTCTGCTTCACCGGCACGGGTGGCGTGGTCTGTCTGTGACCGCCGTTCGGCGTACCCAGGGCTGGCGGGGGAATCGGCACCGGCAACGCGACGACCGGCAGCGTGTACTCCGCGGGCGCCCGCGTCGGGAAATCGGTGTTACGAATCCCGAGGGCCAGAATGCTGATGACGATGAGCGCGTGCCCCGCAAACGACACCGACAACAATCCAACCCGCTTCTCGGCCCCCACCTCGGCATGTATGACGGATGTCTCGAACATGGTCTGTCCTCCCGTCCGAGTTCGACAGCGCGGCGGCGGGAGAAGAAACCGTGGGAGTGACACGAAGCGGTGAACGAAGGCAGAAGGATGAAGGATGAAGGATGAGGGCAGAACCCCCAACGGCCAGATTGTCATCCTGAGACTGCCGCAGCCGCTGAGCGAGCATAGCGAGCGAAAGGCGGCGGAGGACGGCGAAGGATCTCCAGTTACGCAACTTGGGGCAGAAGCGCAGATGGGGTTTGTCGTTGATCTTTTTCACGAAAACCACAGTTTCGCTTCTGCCCCAGGCGCTGCCACTGGAGATCCTTCGCCGTCCTCCGCCGCTCTTCGTTCGCTACGCTCGCTCAGCGGCTCCGGCGACTCAGGATGACAAATCCGCCTGTGAGGCGTTTCTTTCGCAGCCCTCGGGATGACGGGTCAAAGGCCAGCGCTCCGTCGCGCAAGGTTAAGGCCATTCGGATGACAGCTTGGGCCTAATGCACGAACTTCCGCCGATTCCTTATGTAATCCGCCAATATGTACTCCCCCAACCGATCCGGCGAGGAGTAAAAGGCCCGCCCGCGGTTGATCTTCGAGAGTTGCTCGACGAAGTTCACCAGCATGGGGTCGGTGGCCAGCATGAAGGTGGTGATGGGGATGTTCGCGCGGCGGCAGCGGTCCGCTTCTTCCAGCGTGCGGTTGACGATCTTCATGTCCAGGCCGAACGAGTTCGTGTAGAGGTGGCCGTTCTCCGTCAGCGCGGACGGCTTGCCGTCCGTGATCATGAAGATCTGTTTGTTGTTGTGCTTGTGCCGCCGCAGGATGCGTTGCGCCAGCTCGAGCCCGGCCTTCGTATTCGTGTGAAACGGCCCAACCTCCACGTACGGAATCCGGGAGATGGGCACTTCAGTGGCTTCATCGCCGAAGAGCAGTACGTCGATCGAGTCCTTCGGGTACTTCGTCAGGATCAGCTCCGTCAGCGCCAGCGCCACTTTCTTGGCCGGCGTGATGCGGTCTTCGCCATAGAGCACCATCGAGTGGGAGATGTCGATCATGACCACGGTGGCGCAACTGGAGTTGTGCTCGGTCTCGAATACCTCCAGATCGTCCTCGGTCATGAGGATGGCCTCGTCCGGATCGGTGTGCTTCATGGCGTTCTGCAGCGAGCGGATGGAGTCGATCGATAGCGGGTCGTCGCCGAACTGGTACGGCCGCGTCTCGGTCAGGCGCTCGCTCCCCTGTCCGGGGTTGGCGACGGAGTGCGAGCCGCTGATCGACTTCTGCAAGCCGCCGAAGATCTCATCAAGCGCGTCGCGACGGATCTGCCGTTCCCCGCCCGCGGCCAGAACCACGTTGCCCTCGGCGTCCTGCCCGATGACGTTGTCCTCCATCAGCCGCGCAAAGAAGGCGTCGAGATCGACGTTAGGATCGATGTATCCGCGATCCTGCAGCGCGCGCATCCAGCGCATGGCCTCGTTCACGTCCCCGCCGCTTTGCAGCAGCAGATGATTGAAAAGACGCCGCAGCCCCATCTCGGCAAGAAGCTGGCGGATGAGGTCGGGATCGAGGTAGGAGTAACGGTGGCGCATGGGATCGGGGGGGTATGGACTGGTAGATTAGTAGATTAGTGGATTAGGTTTAGCTCACGGGAGCTTGCTCGGCCAAGGCTCCCGCCATCTTCAACATCAATCGAACAGCCGTTGCCGCAACTAGTCACGGGTGATCTCCAAGTGGGCGGCGACGTCGTCGAGAATCGCAGCGAGCGTTCCCAAACGAAGTGTATGGTGACGCGGAATCGTGAGTGATGCTGTTTCGGCTCGGCGAGGGTCAGGCGCATGTGACTCCCGGTCTGCCGGGTGATCGCGTAGCCCACACGGCCGAGTCGTCTCGCAAGATCATCGCCGGAGATGTCGCGGGGAAGTCTCAAACGGCGATGACCTGTTCACGCGTGAAATGCAACCGCACCACGCGCGGCATTTCGTCATCTTCGAAGTGACAACGGACAGCATCACGGACATTTGCTTCGATCGACGCGTAATCGTCGGCTTCGGTAAAGATCGACTCGCCGAGCGCGCGGGCTGTATAGCCGCCCTCGGGTGCTTCCTCAACCAGAAAAATGATCTCGTTCATCGTCTACTAATCCACTAATCTACTAATCCACTGATCACTTCTTCTTCAGCCTCACGATCCACTTCGCGATCGTCGGATTATTCGGCAGGGTCTCACGCGCTTCCTCCAGCGCGGCCAGGGCGTCGTCGGTGCGGTCCAGGACGAGGAGGATCTGAACCTTTAGCTCGACGAGGTTCTCGTAGAGGTGAAAGTCCGTCGCATCCTGCTTCGGGAGGAGGGACAGACCGCGGTTGACGAACTTGAGGGCGACCTCGGGTTTGGAATCGTTGAGGGCGTCGGCGGCAAAGCGGTGCAGCATGCGCGGCGAATCGCCGAGGAACGACTTGGCGTCGACGAAGTGTGCCAGGGCCTCGCGAACGATCGCTTCCTGATCCGGGAACCATCCATCGCGGATCATCCGGTCGATCTGACGCGACAGCTCGTGGGGGATCTCGGCGGTGACCTTGGACATGCGTGGAGGATTGTAGCTGGTTGGCGAAGGTTGCCGGTTAGTAGCTCGTTGTCGGTTGTCGGTTGTCCGTTGTCCGTTGCTTGGTGCAAGCTGATCCAACCGATGACCGACAACCGAGAACCGAGAACCGACAACCCTACTTCACCGTCCGCAGCACATTGAACTTCATCATTTCCTGGAACGTGATCGTCGAGTCGAGGTCCTCGCGGGCCAGGCGCAGCGATTGGTGCAGACCTTCGAGGATCATCTCCATCCAGAACGCCAGCTCGTGGTCACTGCCGGGCTGAATATACTTTTGAACAGTCTCGACCAGCTTCGGCACGCGCTTCAACTCCGCGAAGTAGACCGTGAACGGCTGCTCGTCGGAGAGCGTGATCTTGTTGCCCTCGACGAACCAGGCCAGGATGGTGTCGTAGTTCGGCTCGCTCTTCGCGGCCGGCTTCTCCTCCTGCCGCGGCGGTGGCTGCTGCTTGCGTCCGCGGCGGCTGGTGAAAGCATCGTCCAACTCGTCGTCGTCATCGAACGCTCGGTTGCGCTCGTTGCGGGCGCCGACGCCGGCGCGCTCGATGGCCGGGAACTTCGTGGCGAAGAGCTTGGCCACCGCCTCTCCGATCAGCTTCCGCGCCACGACCTCGGCGCCCTGCTGCTCCCCTTCGTAGACCATCTCCACCTTGCCGGTGATGGCCGGCAGGAGCATGGCCAGGTCCGAGAGGCGCGGAAAAACCGAGGAGTCGTGCGTCAACGCCGCGCGCCGTTCCATGTTCGACTGCAGCAGTTCCATCGCCGCGATCGTAAGACGCGCCGACACGCCCGACGATTGATCGACGAGCTCCGACCCGCGGGCCACGAAGGCGATCTGCTCGATCAGCGAGTGGACGTAGTCAGGGATCTCCAGCACCACTTTCCCGGCACGATCCGTCCACGCCTCCTGCCGCGTGATCTGCATGGCCGTGTCGATGCTCTGCGGGTAATGCGTCAGGATCTGCGAAGCGATGCGGTCCTTGAGCGGCGTGATGATGTTGCCGCGGCTCGTGTAGTCCTCGGGGTTGGCGCTGAAGACGAGCACGACGTCCATCGGGATGCGAATCGGAAAGCCGCGGATCTGCAGGTCGCGTTCTTCGAGGATGTTGAGCAGCGCCACCTGAATGCGCGGCGCGAGGTCGGGCAATTCGTTGATGGCGAAGATGCCGCGATTCGTGCGCGGAATGATGCCGTAGTGGATGACTTCTTCGTCCGCGTACGTGAGACGCTGGTTGGCGGCCTTGATCGGATCGATGTCGCCGATGAGGTCGGCGACCGTGACGTCGGGCGTGGCCAGCTTCTCGCGATAGCGTTCGTCGCGCGAGAGCCAGGCGATGGGCAGATCCTCGCCCTGTTCCGCCGCCAGCCGGCGGCAGCGTTTGCACGTAGGCGCGAGCGGCGAGTCGTTGATCTCGCATCCGGCGATGATCGGCACGCGTTCGTCGAGCAGGTTCGTCAGCGAGCGGAGGATGCGCGTCTTGGCCTGACCGCGCAGCCCGAGGAGGATGATGTCGTGCTTGGAAAGGACGGCGTTGTGGATGGCCGGGATGACCGTCCGCTCGTAACCGTGGATGCCGGGAAACAGCGTCTCGCCGCGGGCGATGGCCGCGAGCAGGTTGCGGCGCATCTCATCTTTGACCGACGTGATGCCGTAAC
This sequence comes from Thermoanaerobaculia bacterium, assembly GCA_035482045.1. Lineage (GTDB taxonomy): Bacteria > Acidobacteriota > Thermoanaerobaculia > Gp7-AA8 > Gp7-AA8 > JADGNZ01. The sequence continues at coordinate 233,623 of DATHRD010000023.1, read as the reverse complement.
CGGTTGCGCGCAGCTCGCCGAGGGTATGGATGTTCATGGGTGGGGGTCTTTCTCCGGATCAGAAACCGAATGTTGAATGTTCAGTGTTGAATGTTGAATGTTGAATGAGAGGCGAGGGTTGAGGCCCATTCAACATTCAACATTGAACACTCAACATTCAACATTCAACTTTGCCTTTCTCGTCTTTCTCACCGTCGACGATATCGCGGTTGAACTCGTTCATCGCTCGTTTCAGATCACCGCGCGCGAAGAGTACCAGCGCATCGACGGCACGCTCGATTCCGCGGCTGACCAGCGGCGCCTCCTCGGCGATGAAGTCGTCGAGGACATAATCGCGGAGCCGGCCATCCGGATACTCCGCCCCGCGGACGCCGAATCGTAAGCGCGGGAAGCGTTCGCTCGCAAGCGCGGCCACGATCGAGCGCATGCCGTTGTGTGTTCCCGAGGACCCGCTCGGTTTGATGCGCAGGCGCCCCAGCGGCAGGTCGATGTCGTCGTGCACGATCATGAGGTCGTCGGTCGTGTCGAGATAAGAGTTGACCAACAGCCGCACGACATCGCCGGAGTTGTTCATGAACGTCAGCGGCTTGGCCACCTTCACGCTGCCGCCGGCCACGCGGCCGTCCCCGGTCATGGCGTCCTTCTCGTGCTTGCTGATCGCAATCCGAAACTTCTTCGCGAAGGCGTCGACGATCATCCAACCGACGTTGTGCCGGGAGTGTTCATACTCCGCGCCCGGATTGCCGAGACCGACGATGAGCTTCATGCGGCGCGAAGGGTAGCAGGGTGAAAACCGAAATGTTGAATGTTGAGTGTTGAATGTTCAATGTTGAATGAAAACCTCAGGAGGAGGCTATCCAACATTTAACATCCAACATTCAACACTCAACATTCAACATTTGCTCTTGACTTCACCCCTTCGCCGCCCGATACCGCAGCACCCGCACCTTCTCCATCGTCACCAATCCGTCGTCGATCATCTCGTCAAGGATGGGGATCAGCCGCTCGATGTGCTCCTCGGTGTCGACGACTTCGACGACGATGGGCAGATCGGAAGAGAGATCGAGGATGTGGGTCGTGTGGATGACGCTGTTCGCGCCGAAGCCGGCGGAGCCGCGGAACGCGGTCGCTCCGGCGAAGCCTTCGTGCCGTAAACGCTCGAGCAGCGCGGTCTCGAGGGGACGGTGCTTCCACTGATCCGACTCGCCGAAGAAAATCCGCACCATCACCTGCTCGCCTGTCAGCGTGCGCATCGTCACCTCCCGAAGAGAAGCCGCGCCAGCGCCAGGCCGGCCAGTCCCGCGGCCAGACAGCCGAAGAACGTGGCCCCGGCATTGACCATGCCGAGGCCCCATGCGCCGGCGCGGAAGTAGTTCGTCGTCTCGTAATTGAACGTCGAGTAGGTCGTGAAACCGCCCATCACGCCCGTGGTAAGCATGATGCGCACGTCGGACGAGATCAGCTCCGTCATCGCCGAGGTCTGCATGATGAAGGCGATGAGAAACGAGCCGGCCACGTTCACGATGAACGTCCCCGCCGGAAACTCCGGACCGAACGCCCCCGCGGCCCAGAGAGAGGTGAGGTACCGAGCTCCGGTACCGACCGCGCCGCCGAGGCAGATGAGCATTAGGCGCATGCGGTCATTACTTTATCGCGAGCGGGTTGTCGGTTGTCGGTTGTCGGTGCTCGGTGTTCCGGATGGCAAGATCTGACAACCGGCTACCGACAACCGACAACTCGCATACGACGCCCGACAGCCCACAACGGTTAAAATGAACCAGTGATCCACTTCTACCACGTCACCAAGCGATTCGATGTTTACTCGACCGCGCTTCATGACGTCACCTTTCACGTCGAGAAAGGGGAGTTCGTCTTTCTCACCGGCGCCAGCGGGGCGGGGAAATCGACGCTTCTGAAACTGATCCTGCGGCAGATGCAGCCGACCGAGGGACAAGTCGTCGTCAACGGCCGCAACCTCAAGGCCATGAAACGATCGCAGCTTCCCTGGTTCCGGCGCGAGATCGGGATGGTATTCCAGGATTTCAAGCTCATCGAGCGGATGACTGTGTTCGAGAATCTGTCGTTCATCCTCACCGTCCTGGGGTTGCCGCCGCGCGAGCACAAGAAGCGTGTGTACGGCGCGCTGCGCGCGGTCAGCCTTCATCACAAGCTCAACGCCTATCCGCTGCAGCTCTCCGGCGGCGAGCAGCAGCGCATCGCCATCGCCCGCGCCCTGATCAACGATCCGCTCGTGATCGTCGCCGATGAACCGACCGGCAACCTCGATCCCGACCTCACGCAGGAGATCGTGCAGATCTTCGCCGAGGCCAATCTGCGCGGATCGACGGTGCTGATCGCCACACACGATCGCGAGCTGATCGAGCAGAGCGGGCGGCGCGTCATCACACTCGATCACGGCCGCATCACCGATGAGAAGGCGGCCACGCAGCAGCGTGCGCCGCGTACCGAGCCGCTCTTCGGGATCGGCGGCTGACCGCGATGCCGCGCCACGACGACAAGCTTCCGAAAAACACCGTCTCTTATTTCTTCCGCGAAGCGATGCGGCGAATGTGGGTGTCGAAGAGGACGACGTTCGTAGCCGTGGCCATGATCGCCATCGCCCTGCTGATCGTCGGCTCGTTTCTCCTGGTCGCGGAGAACCTCGGGCGCGCAGTTGCGCAAGCCGAGGGAAGGTCGCGTGTGGACATCTATCTGCGTGTCGATGCCACGCCGCAGCAGATTGCTGCGGTGGACGCCTGGCTGGCGTCGCACAGCGACCTCGCCGGGCGGCGGTTCGTGTCGAAAGAGGCCGCGCTGGCGCGCTTTCGCCAGTCCTTCTCCAACCTCTCGGAGGTCGTCGGCCAGCTCGGTGAGAATCCCTTTCCGGCATCGTTCGAATGCGAGGTCACGCCGGCGCTTGCGCAGTCGCCCGCTTTCGCCAGTCAGGCCGCGGAGCTGCGTGCGATCCCCGGCATTGAGCAGGTCCAGTTCGATTGGGAGTGGATCGAAAAGCTGAAGAAGCTGATCAACCTCGTGAACCTGGCCGGACTTGTCGCCGGCGGCCTGCTGTCTGTCGCCGCCGCCTTCACCATCGCCAACGTGATCCGGCTGACGATGATGCTCTATCGCGAGGAGATCGACATCATGCGCCTCGTCGGCGCCACCGAACGGATGATCCGCGGACCGTTCCTCATCGAAGGCATTCTGCAAGGGCTCATCGGCGCGGTCGTGTCGATCATCGTGCTCCTCGCGGCCTTCCTGGCCGGACGCCATTTCCTGGCACCGCGTGACTCCCTGCTGTGGGGCTTCCTTTTCAAAGGCTTCCTCCCCTGGCAGAAGCTCCTCGCTCTCCTTGCCGGCGGGATTCTCGCCGGTTACCTCGGCAGTTGGCTGTCGGTGAGAGAGAGCGGGGAAGAGAGGGCGTAGCGAAGCGCCGTAGCGCCGTCGGCTCGACGGCGACTCACCGAAAACCGCCAGCGAGCCGCTGGCGGTCCAGCCGTCGAGCCGACAGCGCTACGCTCGCGCCGGCGAGACGCCAGCGCTCCGGGTGCGATAGCCTTCCCTCCTCATGAAACTCGTCGAATGTGTTCCGAACATTTCTGAGGGGCGGCGGCCGGAGATCTATGACGCCGTGGCCGCGGCCGCGGCGGGCGTGGCCGGCGTGACGCTGCTGAACGTCGATCCCGGCGCAGACACGAACCGGACTGTCATCACGTTCGTCGGCGATCCCAAGGCCGTGCTCGAAGGGGCGTTTCAGTTGGTGAGGAAGGGCCTCGAGTTGATCGACATGACCAGCCATCGCGGTGCCCATCCGCGCATCGGCGCGGTCGACGTCGTGCCGTTCATCCCTGTCGCGGGCGTGACGATGGATGACTGCGTCGCTCTGGCCCGCCGCCTCGGCGAACGTGTCGGCCGGGAGTTGCGCGTGCCGGTCTACCTCTACGAATCCGCCTGCACCGTGCCGGAACGCCGCAACCTGGCCGACGTCCGCGAGGGGGAGTACGAAGGTTGCGCGCGCAAACTGGCCGATCCGCGCTGGGCGCCCGACTTCGGGCCCGCCGAGTTCGTCCCCCGCTCCGGCGCCATCGTCATCGGCGCGCGCAAGTTCCTCGTCGCCTACAACGTCAACATCAACACATTGGATAAACGGCTGGCCACGCGCGTGGCCTTCGACGTCCGCGAGCGAGGGAGGATGAAACGCGACGATGAGGGGAATCCGATCGTCGACACGAAAGGCGAACCGGTGTGGGAGCCGGGATTGCTCCGCTCGGTCAAAGCGGTCGGCTGGGTCATCCCCAAATTCGGGTGCGCGCAGATCTCGATCAACCTGACCGACCTCGACGTCACGCCGTTGCACGTTGCGTTCGATACCTGCGACGAGCGGGCGCGGGAGCGCGGCCTGCGCGTGACCGGGTCGGAGATCGTCGGACTCGTGCCGCGCGATGTGCTGCTTGCCGCCGGCCGCCATTACCTGGCGCGGATGGGGCGGCCGGCCGGCGTTCCGGAAGCCGCACTGATGCACACCGCCATCCGGACCCTCGGGCTTTCGGAGCTGAAGACGTTCGATCCGAAAGAGCGGGTCATCGAACACCGGCTGGCCGCTCCGGCGCGGCTGGCGTCGATGAAGGTGAACGAGTTCCTCGACGAGCTGTCGAGCGACTCGCCGGCACCAGGCGGGGGATCCGTCTCCGCGCTGGCGGCGGCGATGGCGGCGGGATTGGCGGCGATGGTGGCCGTCCTCTCGCACACGCGCAAAGGGTTCGAGTCGAAACAGACGGACCTCGATCGCATCGCCGTTCGCGCCCAGACGCTGAAGGATCAGTTCCTGGCAGCGGTCGATGCGGACACGGCGGCGTTCGATGGGCTGCTCGAAGCCATGCGCATGCCGAAGTCGGAGGCCCGCGACGCGGCCATGACCGAGGCGACGGTAGCCGCGACCGAAGTACCCCTCGGCGTGCTCGAATCGTGCTCCGAGGTCATCGAGTTGTGCATGGAAGTCGGCCGCATCGGCTTGCAGGCGTCGCTGTCGGATGCCGGCGTCGGCGCGCAGATGGCACGGGCGGCCGCGGCGGGGGCATATCAGAATGTCTGCATCAATCTGGCGGGGTTAACTGACGGTTCTCGCCGCGGGGCGCTGGTGCAACGGGCGGATGTGGCGTGGGGTAGAGCGCGGAAGCTTCATGCCGAGGCGGAGGAGGGGATCCTCGTCAAACTGAGAGCAAACGTAGGAACGTAGCGCCGTAGCATCGTAGCGCCGACGGCTCGTCGGCCGGACCGCCAGCGGCTCGCTGGCGGTCCGTGCCAACCAACGTTCCTGTCGCTCTTCATCAACGTTGCTGTCCCCCTTCATCAACGTTGCTGTCCACCTTCATCAACGTTGCTGTCCACCTTCATCAACGTTACCGTCCCCCTTCATCAACGTTGCTGTCCCCTTTCATCAACGTCACTGCCGCCGTCGTGAACGTTGCTGTCGACCTTCATCAACGTTGCTGTCGCCGTCGTCAACGTTGCTGTCCCTCTTCAGCAACGTTGCTGTAGGCGTCGTTAACGTTACTGTCGCCGTCGATAACGTTGATGACACCGCTCATCAACGTTCCCGTCGGGTCAACAGCCCTTGATTGATGACGTTACACATCAGGATGCGATGCCATGAGCAGTCGCAGGTACTTATTTATCAGATAGTTACAGATCGGCGAAGAGGCTCACGCCGGAGGCGTGATGGATGTTACCCGGTGGTTGAGCGCGAAGAAAGATACCAACAGTCACCTGGAACACACATTTCGGACCCCGGCAGGGGTGCCGGAGTGTCCCGCACCCCTGCCGGGGTGCCTGTCTTCGGGAGGATCGTTTTCCGGTGGTATCGCGCTTCGCGCTCAACCACCGGCTACCGTCCGCAACGCCTCCGGCGTTCGTTGCGCGGGCTGAGAAAGCGTCCACTCGAAAAAGGGGGCCCGCAGGGGTCAGGCCCTCGATCGTTGCTCGCGGCTACGCCGTTCGTGAATGCGAATGAGCACGAGCGCGACGACTCAAGTTCACCGGTACTTGCTCTGCTGTCCGCGTTCATGAATGCGAATAACTGCATCGACAGAAAGCGTCGGCCGACCGACCGGAACGCCCCGCTCGGCCAGCCGAGAATTGCCTATCGGACTAACTTGAGCGTTTTCATTCGTCGCAGAAGTTCGAGTCCGAGCTCAATAGCTTGGTGAATCGTCATGGCATCTCCTTTCAAGGTAGTCGAACGATCTCTTGATACGTTCAAGCTACTGAGGGACCAAAAACGATTCGATCGGGCTCAAACGCTGAGAAAACAGCTTCTTGCGTCGGTCGGTATCAGGTCCTCGAAGGCCGGATGCCGCGCTGAAGGCGCTGGCCAGCGTGATGAAATGCGTCACTGAATCGTAGCGCAGGAGTTAAACGGCGGCCAATGCGTGCGCAAGTTCTTCAGCAGTTCCCTCCGGAGAATCCCGCTCAAGGTAACGACGCAGGCGGAGCTCAAAATCGGAAAGCTGAGACGGGTCGACGCCTTTGGGCACTACGGCGACGACTCTCTTGCGCATACCGATGGCTGCGCCAAGCTCGAAGAAGAGATTCGGTTTATGGAGACTGTCTGGCTCAACAAGCGTCACGAACACATCGTAATGAAGATTTGCGGCTTATCCATTCTGCGTCAAGTTGATTCTAGCAGCAGCAATCTACGGGCGCTCACGGTCGAGTATCCCGTTCAACTCCCCCCCCGCCTCCCCCACCCGCGGCCCGGGATGCGTGAACAGGTTCTCGTCGACGGCGATGGCGACGACCTTCGGCGTACCGGCGCGAGCGAGCAGTGCGCGCACGGCCTCGGGGGTGACGGAGTGGTTCGGATAGAGCAACAGGTCGGGTGGGTTGGCGACGAACGATTCCAGCGAATACTGTGGCCAGCCGTTGACTTCGACGGCGTTGCGGGCGCCGCAAAGGGCGAAGAGGTCGCCGGCGAAGGTGTTTTTGCCGGCGACGTAGAGGGGATCGGTCCAGACGGCGAGCATCACGCGCGGCGGGTGGGGGCGGGTGCGGCGCTGGCGGGCCAGGCTGGCGTTCAGGGCGGCGACGGCGCGCGTGCTGTCGGTGCCGAGGGCGTTGGCGATCGACGTCATCGATTTCGCGATGTCGGCGAGCCGCTCGTTCGTGACGACGAGCAGCGGGATATGGACCGCGGCCAGGGCGCGGCCGAGGTTGGGCTGGAGGCCGGCCGCGTTGGCGATGACCAGGTCCGGACGGAGAGCCACGATCTTCTCGAGGATCGGCGGGAGTCCGCCGACGTGCGGAACATGGCGGCCGTTCAGGACGTCGGGCGAGAAGTCGTCAGTGCCGACGATACGGTCGACGCACCCGAGGGCAAGGACCATCTCCGTCACGTTCGGGGCGAGCGTGACGATGCGGTGGGGTGTGTGTTGCGGAGCGGGCTCGCGGGCAGTGCAGGCCGCGAGCAAGGTAATAAGCGCCACGAGCGCAAGGCGAAGTGGCCACGTGCAGAAAGGCGCACAGACAGGAGTGTCTGTGCCACATTGAACCTCATGATGTGGCACAGCGCTGGCGTGGCCAGTAACCCAATTCTCACGCGAAGACGCGAAGAACGCGAAGGAAATCATCGCAATCTTCGTGTCTTCGCGTCTTCGCGTGAGAGAGTTTTTGCGCCGCGCGCAGAAGCCCGGGGTTAGTGGCACAGGAGTGTCTGTGCCACACTGAACCTCATGATGTGGCACAGACGCTCTTGTCTGTGCTGTGCAGGAACCGGCCAAACAAAAACCGCGGCGTCGCCGCCGCGGTTCGGGAGTAACGGACGGTGTCACGGCTACGACTCGCCGCCGTCGTCGTCTTCCATGTCGTTGTGGATGCCGAGGCGCGCGCAGGCGGCGGCATACATCTGCTTGGAGGCGTTGATCGCGTTCTGGAGCTCGGCGATCCGGTCCTTCACCTTGGCAAGCTCTTCCTCGATCTGGTCCTTCAGGTCGCTGATCTCCTGCTTGGTGACCTGAAGCGTTGTCTCGTAGAACTTTTTTTGCTGATCGGTGATGACGGCCATCTCTCTCTCCTCCCAAACGCGCCGAACGGGGCGCGATTATAGCCTGAAGTCGACGCGCACCGTCGTCCACGACTTCACGCGCACGCCATCCTTTTCACCGGGCGCAAACGTCGACCGGCGCACACTTTGATCGGCCGCTTCCGTGAGTCCCATCGGCGCGCCGGTGACGACTTTCGTTTCGAGCACGCGTCCCGTTTCCGAGATGAGCGCGCTGATGATCACGCTTCCCTGCACGCGCTGCGCGCGGGCGATGGGCGGATAACTCGCAGGCTCCTGACGCGTGGTATGCGCCGCCTTGAGTCCCGGCGTACCGACGGGAACGAGATCGCCGACCTGCGTACGCGGAGCCTCGGGCTGCGGAGCGGGACGCGACTCGGCCACCGGCTGCGGCGGGGGAGCCTGCGGCTGCACGACCGGCGGCGCGGGACGATTCTCCGCGACCGGCTGCGGTGCCACTGTCTGCGTTGCCACCGGCTGCGGCACAGGCGTGGTGGGAACGGGACGTGGTAGGGTAGCCCCGGCCGGTGGCTGGTTCTGGGCGCGCGCGAGCTGCTCGAGCCTGGCCTTCTCCGCGGCCATTCGCTTCGCGACTTCTTCGTTCACTTTCGAGGGATCGATGGTGGGGGCGCTCGCCGGTACGACTGTACCGGGTGCCGGAGCCGTCGTCGCGGCGATGGAGGTGGACGTCACGGGAGACTTCGTCACTACCGGGGTCTTCGCCGGAGACGCGGTCGTCGACGCCGGCTTGCGCATCATCAGGAAAGCAACGATGACTCCGACGACGAGGACGGCAGCGATGGCGATCGGGACAACCGGCGCCTTCTTCGCGGAAGGGGCGGCCGCCGGGGCCACAATCGGCATCGTCACCGGCGCTGCCGCGGCGACAGGCGGCTTGAGGGGCCTCAGCTCATTCCTGGCCGGCGGCGCAGGTTCCGGCAGCGGAACCTCCATCGTATGCGGCGTCGCGACCGCGCTCGTGGCCAGACGGTGCATGTAGATGGCGAGGTCGGCGCTGGTGGGCGTGGGCTTGAAGCTGTAGAGCACGGCGTCGAGATCGCGCTGCATCTCTCCGGCGGTCTGGTATCGGTTGGCTGGATCCTTTTGCAGCGCTTTGAGGACGATGGCGTCGATCTGCGGCGTCACCTCATCGTTGTATTGCGACGGCGCGGAGACGCGCGCCTCGCGCACCTGCTCCAGGATCGACAGCTCGTTGTCGCCGCTGAAGAGCTTGCGGGCGGTGAGCATCTCGAAGAGCACCGTGGCCAGCGCGAAGATGTCGGACCGGCGGTCGATGCTGCGGCCCCAGGCCTGCTCGGGCGACATGTACTGCAGCTTTCCCTTGAGCGCGCCAGCCTGCGTGTGCGAGGCCTTGGAGGCCGCTTTGGCGATGCCGAAGTCACAAAGCTTGATGTCGCCTTCCTCGGAGATGAGCACGTTCTGCGGCGAGACGTCGCGATGGACAAGCCCCATCTCTTTGTCCTCGAAGTCGCGCTTGCGGTGGGCGTAGTCGAGCGCCGCGGCCACTTTCGAGGCCACGAAGAGCGCGATCTCCACCGAGAGCGGCTGATCGCGCTCCTGCGCTTTCCTGAGGATGTTCTTCAGGTCGTACCCATCGATGTACTCCATGGCGATGTAGTACGAGCTCTGAATCTTGCCGAGGTCATAGATGTGGATGATGTTGTTGTGATTGAGCTGGGCGGCCAGCTTCGCTTCATCGACGAACATCTCGATGAAGTCCTGATTGTCGGAAAGATGGGGCAGGATTTTCTTGATGGCGACGATCTTCTGAAACCCCTCCACGCCGCGCATCCGCGCCTTCCACACCTCGGCCATTCCGCCGGTGGCGATCTTCTCGAGCAGGACGTACTGGCCGAACTTGACGCCGTCGGTTGGCTCATCCTCCTCCGGGTGAGGAGGCGGGACGGCGGCGGGAAAGACCGGCTGCGAGATCGGCACACGGTCGAGCGTGGGAACGGTGACGCGGACGGTTTCGGCGGGATTCGTGCCGGTGCGGGCGGCCGTTTGCGGCGGCGGCACAGGCTGGGGCCGTGGAGCGGCGGGCGGCGGCGTCTGCACCGGAGCGGGAGTCGGGACCGACGGCGTCACGATCGTCCCGGGCACGGTCGAACGGCGGGCATTCTTCTCCAGACCGGAGAGCGTGTCCTGGAACCGTTTGTCGAGCATTCCAGGCGAGCTCGGACGCGGTTTGGCCGGCGGAGCTGCCGTCGTGGGTGCCTGTGCCGGGACAGCGGGCGTGGGGGCGGTCGGTTCCTTCTTCCTCTGCTGCGGCATCATGCCGGCGAGGGTATCGGCCAGCATCTTGTCGACATCGTCCTTGGGGTTCATCGGTTTCCTCGTTGCGTTTGACGGGGCTACGGCATCGTCCAGTAGCTCGCCGAAGATTTGGTTGGATGTCATCTGACCGTCGCCGCCGGCCGGGATCCGGACGGTCAAGTCGCCTTCCGGCAGGGGTATCGGTGGGCTGGGGGCGACGCCGAGCATCTGCTGCACTTTGCCGAGGAACTCCGCCTCGGTATAAGGTTTCGGAAGGATGTCCGACGCGCCGAGGCGCGCGGCGTCGGCGCGAGGACTCTCGCCGCGATACCCGGAGACGGTGAGAAGGATGGGCGTCTGCTTGACCGAGTCACGGCCCCGCATGGAGCGGATCAGGTCGGATGTGCTCATTCTCGGCACGACGGAGGAGAGAACGATGAGCTCAGGACGGACGGCGTCGACGACCCGAAGCGCCTCCTCGCCGTCTTTCGCAAACCAGGGCTCGAACGGCTGGCCCGTCAGAGCCTGCTTCACGCGGTCGGTATAGCGCGGCTCGTACTCGACAACGAGAATGTTTTCAGGCATGTACGTTTGGATTCATGCGCGAGGTAATGGAATGTCAACATTCTGGCACAAGTTCGCGGTTGGTGTCGCGGTCTCGCGGTCTCGCGGTCGCGCGGTCTCGCGGTTACGAGGTCTCGCGGTTACGGGGTCTCGCGGTTGATGGGTTGCTGGGTTGCTGAGCTACCGGGTCAACTTCAGATACCTGCCAGAGATCAACGAGCGACCCAGCCAGTCGGTATCCCTTGGCCAGCCCGGCAGCCCGCCAACCGCGAGACCTCGCGACCGCGCAACCCCGAGACCAAGCAACCAGCAACCAGCAACAATCGAACACCACTTGCATTTGCGAACGACCTTCCCCATACTACGTACCGCACCTTTCGTGCGACGATCTCAGTAAGGCATCCCGCCGGGCGTTCCAGAGAATGGTCTTCTCCGCCCTGATCGTCGGCTTCCGGCCAGACTCGAAGGTAAGCAATACCCAAGGTTGTTTTATGAATTCGTATGACGCCAGATAATCGACAACCGCGTAAGCGCCGCCGGCGCAGACGGCGGCCGGGCGCACCGGGCCAGGAGAACTCCGGCAACGGCGCACCGCCAGGCCTGCCCAACGGCAACGTCGCCCTACCCAGCGACCAGCAATCCTTTAATGATGGAGCAGGCGGAGGTGCCGGCCGCCGGCGCCGCAACCGTTCGCGCCGGCGCGGGGGGAAGCCGCAAGGCTACTCCGGCGAGCTGCCGGCGCCGCTGATCGATCTTCCCGCCGGCGAGCTGGCGCCGGTCTCCGGCGTGCTCTGGATCAAACCGAACGGCACCGGCCTCCTGGTGCAGCCGTCAAACAACTACGTCCCGCAGCCGGGCGATGCCATCGTCCCCCGTCCGGTCGTCGAGAGACTTCACCTGCAAGCCGGTCTGCTCCTGGCGGGCAGCGCGCGCCGGGCGGGCAACAACCTGGAATTCGTCGGCCTCGAGCAGGTCGAAGGGATGACCCTCGAGGAGTATCGCGAGTCGCGCCGCCCCTTCTCCGAGCTGATCTCGATCGATCCGAACGAAATGTTCAAGCTCGAGACCGAGCCGGAGCGCCTGACCACCCGCGTGATCGACCTCCTCTCGCCGCTCGGCAAAGGACAGCGCTGCCTCATCGTGGCTCCTCCGAAGGCCGGCAAGACGACGCTGCTGAAAGACATCGCCCACGGCCTGAATCTCAATCATCCGGAAGTGGTCCTCTTCGTTCTTCTCGTCGATGAGAGGCCGGAGGAAGTCACCGACTTCCGCCGTTCCGTGGCCAAGGGCGAAGTGGTGGCCTCGAGCTCCGACGAGACGGCCGAGAACCACATTCAGATCGCCGAGGTCGTGCTGGAACGGGCCCGGCGCCTCGTGGAGATGAAGCAGGACGTCGTCATTCTTTGCGACTCGATCACCCGCATGTCGCGCGCGTACAACAACGAGCAGCGCGGTTCGGGGAAGATCCTCTCCGGCGGCATCGACGCCCGCACCATGGAGAAACCGCGGCGCTTCTTCGGCGCGGCCCGCAACGCCGAGGACTGGGGCTCGCTGACGATCATCGCCACGGCCCTGGTCGACACCGGCTCACGCATGGACGAGGTGATCTTTCAGGAGTTCAAGGGGACGGGAAACACGGAGATCGTCCTCGACCGCGGCCTCTTCGAGCGGCGTATCTTCCCGGCCATCAACATCGCCCAGACCGGGACACGCAAAGAGGAGAAGCTCCTGCCGCCGACGGTGCTGCCAAAGACGCACACGCTCCGGCGGGCCCTGGCAGGGACAGATCCGCTGAACGCCATGAAGATGCTGCTGGAGCGGTTGCAGAAGTTCTCCTCGAACGACGCCTTCCTGAAGAGCTTTTGAGCCGATTTCACAGCCCCTTCTCCGCTGCTCCGCCCGGAATTCACGGCAGGGGCCATTTCCCTCTTGGCCCGCGCTGCCGCTTGAGGTAAGGTAAGCACCGCATTCCAAGGGCGTGTGTGTGGGTCTTTCGCGCCGCGATCGGTATCCAATAAAAACCAGAGAAGTCCAGGAGGTTTCATGTACAACCGTACCCGAAGGCTGTTCATGGCGCTGCTGTGCTGCGTCATCACCGTGGCCGCATTCGGCCAGGGCGTCAACATCACCAGTGGTTCGATCAACGGGCAAATCACCGACAGCAGCGGAGGCGTGCTTCCGGGAGTAACGGTCACGGCGACGAACGCCGACACCGGCCAGACTCGGACTACCGTCACCGACAACACCGGCCACTACAGCCTCAATCTCCTTCCGCCGGGGATCTACCGCGTCGACGCGGAGCTGTCCGGCCTCGGCAAGAGCTCCTCGCCGAAGGTGACGGTCCTCCTCGGCAACGACACCAAGACGGACCTGAAGCTCGCGCCGCAGGTGGCGGAATCGATCACGGTCAGCAGCGTGGCGCCCGTCATCGATACGCAACGTACGGGGATGGCGGAATCGGTCACGAACAAGCAGATCGAGAGCCTGCCGCTGCTGGGACGCGACTTCCGCGCCCTGGCCTCGCTCACACCCGGCGTCAGCACAGGATCGTTCGACACCGCATCGATCACCGCGGACGGCGCGCGCCCTCTGTCGACCGATTACAACATCGACGGCGCGAGCTCGGACAATGACTTCTTCGGCCAGCAGACCGGCGGCTCGCGTGCGCCGTTCACCTTCTCGCAGGCAGCCATCAAGGAGTTCCAGGTCATCCGTACGCAGTACGACGCCGAGTACGGCCGTGGCGTCGGCGCGGTGGTCAATGCCATCACCAAGAGCGGCGGAAACCAGCTCGAAGGCGAGCTGTTCTACTTCGACCGGAGCAAGTCCTGGGCCTCGAGCCGATCGAGCACCATCAATACCAACATCAACGGCACCACGTTCCCCCTGGTCGCCTCCGACAGCTTCCTGGCCAAGAACGTCACCGAACCAGGGTTTGACCTCGGCGGACCGATCATGCGCGACAAGCTGTTCTTCTTCGTGAACGCTGACGGCCAGAGAAACTCGCAGCCTGCCCTCATCGGCAACGACATGCGGACCTCGGCGCAGTTCCTGGCGCTCACCCCCGCGCAGCAGACCACGGTGCTCAGCAAGATCCAGACTGCCGTGGGTCTGCCTTACGAGTCAGGCCTCTCCTACACCCAGGCCAACAAGCTCAACACGTACCTCGTGAAATTCGACGGCAACCTTGGCGAGAAGAACCACTGGTCGCTGCGCGACAACGTCACGAAGTTTGATACCACGGACAGCGGCTCGACGACGACGTTCGGCCTCAACCAGACGAATGAAGTCGACAAGTTCTATCAGCTCGCTCTCGAAGGCGACACGGTTTTCACCAGCAACATCTTCAACCAGTTCATCGGCCAGGTCGGCCGGGACCAACGCCCGGTGACCGCGTCGAACACCGGGACTGAGTTCTCCATCAACTACAGCACGAACACACAGTTCTTCGGCGCTGCCGACACCACCCCGAACACGGCCGACGAGAAGAAATACCAGTTCAAGGACACCCTGAATTACCAATGGCGCGGACAGTCGCTCAAAGCAGGCGTGGAACTGCTGCACCGCAGCCTGTTCGACGCGTTCCCGCGCTACGCCAACGGAATGTACACGTTCGGCGGCACAAACGGCTTGCTCAACTTCGTCAACAACACTCCCACCGCGTTCATGCAGGCGTACGGCCCGGAGAACGGCAACGTGGCCTGGAACACCAACCTGTGGGGAACGTACATCAACGACAGCTTCCACCTCGGTTCGCGTCTGACTGTCGACGCCGGCCTGCGTTATGACTACGAGGCAACGCCGCGTCCGCCGTCCAACGCCTTCCCGCAGCACCCGGAGTTCCTCACCCAGATCAAGAACGACTCGAACAACATCGGGCCAAGAATGGGCTTCGCTTACGACGTCTTCGGCAACGGCCGCTCGGTTCTGCGTGGCGGCGCCGGCAAGTTCTTCGAGTACATGCCGGACATCCTGCTGGCCTCGCCGATCCAGGGCATCAGCGGCGCGCTGATCACGACCACCTTCACTTGCAACCCCGCCAGCAACTGCCCAACCTATCCCAACATCTTCTCCCCTACCGATTTCCTGGCCAAGTCGAAATTGGGATCCAACCTCGTCACCATCGGCTCGGACTACCAGGCCCAGGAAGCAACGCGAGGGAGCCTGCAGTTCGAACAGCAGCTCGGCACGACTTACAGCGCCGGGATCAGCGGCATCTACTCGAAGCTGACGCACGTGCAGGGCACGGCCAACATCAACATCGTTCCCAGCGGGATCCTTCTCGGCAACATGCCGGTCTACGACTACTACAGCTCGACCAACCCGCTCCGCCCGTACAACGACCTGGGCATCATCCGCGAGGTCACGAGCAACGAGCAGGCGTGGTACCGGGCGGAGACGATCGAGTTCCACAAGCTGGCCACCAACGACTCGAAGTGGTCGTGGGACCTCAGCTACACATACTCGAACTCCATCGACGATGAGACGAATACGCGCTCCACGTCGACGACCTTCCTCATCGATCCGAGAAACCCCAGCCTGAGCGAAGGCATCAGCGACAACGACCTCAAGCATCGCGTCGTCGGCGATTTGATCTATCGCCTCCCGTTCGGCATCCAGCTGTCCGCCGTGGCGTTCTGGCACAGCGGCTTCCCTTACACCGCCGCCATCAACTTCAGCGGCTGCACGCCGAGTTGCCCAGCCAACAGCCTCACCGGCCAGGCCCAAACGAGCGTTGCGGCGAACTTCACTCCTGTCTTCGTGAACTCGAACGGCGACATCATCGACATCACCCAGGCCAACGGATTCACCAGAGCGCAGTTCGCCAGCTTCCTGGCTTCTCAGGGTGGCCATTTGATCAGCCGCAACACGTTCCGCATGCCGGGCGTGTACGACGGCGACATCCGCCTCAGCAAGCGGTTCAACCTCGTGCACGGCACGTCGATCGAACTGATCGGCGAGATGTACAACATCCTGAACAAGAACATGCTGGCCGTCTCCGGTGTCAACCAGGACCTGTTCAAGATCTCGTACACCCAGGCCACGGACAAGTACACGATCACGCACTTCACGAACAACGTGGCCCCGGCCGGCCAACCAGCGAACAACCAGAACACGTTCGGTGTCCTCCAGCAATACTCGAGCGAAGTCAGCCCTCGCCAACTGCAGTTCGCGGCGAAGATCACCTTCTAGTTCGAATCTCGCGATGAAGACGAAGGCCACCCGTTCGCGGGTGGCCTTTTTCTTTTGGGGAAGACGGTAGGGCTTCAGCTCTTCCGTTTTTTTGTCCCGCGGGTTCACGCTGTACAATTGCCATCATGCGCGACGTCATCGCTGATTCTCACGAACGCGCCGGCCGCCTCACGGAAACCGAGCGACGACGACTCCTGCGAGTGCTCCGTGAACTCGCTCCATCAATTCCGCCACGGTCGGTCCGTGACGTGGAAAAGGAGCTGGCCGAGATTCGGTCGGCGCGGCATAACGGACGGCGTTAGCGTTGGGCTGCTGGAGTCCACGCGCGCCTGAAGAAACACGCATCGCTAGCCTCTTCGAGCTCGCAAGCCGGGACGGAGAGCGGGCGTCTCGCCCATACGCGCTAACTCAAGTCAAATGGCCAGGCGCCGCGATAGCGGCAAGGGAAGGTAGCCAGGGGTGCGAGCGCTTTTTGCGAGCACCCCTGGTACGAGGCCCCATACTTCTGTGCCGCGTCAGCGGCACTGGAGTGGAGTCACAGTCGTCCGATGACGTCCAGTGGCGCTGACGCGGCACGACATGCATTGACATCGTGACCAGGGGTGCTCGCAAAAAGCGCTCGCACCCCTGTCTACCGTCTTCAGCCGCTATCGCGGCAACGCAATCGAGGATTCCACGAAGCACGCCACCATAAGTTAGCGCGTATGGGCGTCTCGCCCGCTCTCCTTTCGAAGCGCGAATCGGAAATGGCGGAGAGTTGTTCTTGCGGGGCCAGCCGCGTCACCCCACGACCGCGCCGACCAGGTCATACGGATGGGCATCCGTGATGGCCACGCGCGCAAAGGCAGGGAGCGTTTCCGGCAGGAGGTCGATGCCGTCGTTGATCAGGAGACGGCCGTCGATTTCGGGCGCCTGACCGATGATGCGCCCTTCGAGCAGGTGCTCGGTCTCGGCGCAGACGCCGGTAATCAGCGCATCGAAGGTCAGGCCGAGCTTGGCCTCGTTGCGCGAAAGCGAGATCTCCTGCTGCAGCTCCATCAACTTCTCGCGGCGCCGCTCGGCGGTCTTCCGCGTCGGCAGGCCGGGCATGCGCGCGGCGATAGTCGAGTCTTCCGCGGAGTAGACGAACGCCCCCATCTGATCGAACTGCGCCCACTCTACGAACTCGTAAAGCTCGCCGAAGTCGCGCGGCGTCTCGCCGGGATGGCCGGTGATGAAAGTCGTGCGCAAGGAGAGATCGGGAACCAGCTCGCGCATGCGCGTCACCATGGCCCGATACTCACCCGGCGAGCCGGGACGGCGCATCGTCTTCAGGACATTCTCCGTGACATGTTGCAGCGGGATGTCGCAGTACGAGGCGAAACGCTTCTCCTGCCCCATCAACTCGAAGAGCGACCAGTCGATGGAGCCGGGATAGGCGTACAGAAAGCGGATCCACGGGAAGCCGGTCTCGGCGAGGAGTGTCCACACGAGCGTCGTCAACCCGCTGGCCATCCCGAGGTCCTCGCCGTAGCGGGTCGTGTCCTGCGCTACGAGGCAGAGCTCTTTGACTCCCTGCGCTTCGAGCGATTGCGCTTCGCGCACGAGCGAGTCGATGCCGCGGCTGCGGAACTTCCCGCGCATCTGCGGAATGGCGCAGAACGTACAGGGATTCGAGCACCCCTCGGAGACCTTCAGATAGGCATGCCCCGTTCCCTGCGCCAGGACGCGCGGGAGATCTTCGTAGAGCCGCACCGACATCTTGCGCTTCGCCGGCGCGGCATCGTCGATCCTGCCCGTCACGGCCGCGGTGATCGCTTCGAGCGAATCGAGGCCGACGAAGGCATCGATCTCGGGGATGGCCTGCTGCAGATCGGCCCGGTACTTCATGACCATGCAGCCGGCCACGACGAGCCGCTGCACTCCCCTCCCCTTCCGCTCGGCGACCTCGAGGATCGTGTCGATCGATTCCTGCTTGGCCGCGTCGATGAAGCCGCAGGTGTTGACGATCACCACGTCCGCGGTTTCCAGATCATTGGTGATCTCGATCTCGGACTCCTCACGGAGCTGCCCCAGCATGATCTCGCTATCGACGAGATTCTTCGGGCAGCCGAGGGAGATCATCCCCACACGCCGGACTGGTTTCGCGACTGATGCATCGATACTCATGGACAGGCATTGAACAGGGGTGGGTGGGTGGGTATTCTGCACGGCCTCCTCGGAGCCTGCGCGGCAGAAACGATCTGACGAAGATGGTGGCCGAGCCTT
Organism: Thermoanaerobaculia bacterium; assembly: GCA_035482045.1. Lineage (GTDB taxonomy): Bacteria > Acidobacteriota > Thermoanaerobaculia > Gp7-AA8 > Gp7-AA8 > JADGNZ01. The sequence goes on along the minus strand of DATHRD010000023.1, from coordinate 215,286 downwards.
GGGCAACCAACGCTGCCGGCCGTGCCGGCTACGGCCTCTTCAACACCGCGCTGCTCCGTTCGTCAGCCATGATCGTGGTGAAGAGGCGGTTCAATTCCGCCAGCTCGGTCCTGGGAACGCTGAAGCGCTCGACGCGATACTCGCGGTGGTAGCGCAGCACGCTCTTGCCGGCTTTTTTTTCGACGCTGGTCTCGCTGGCGTAGTGGAATCCGGCGGCGGCGACCTTCACGGCGGCGGGCAACTCATCCGCCGTCACACCTTCAGGCAGGGTGATCTCGATATCATCGACCTGCAATGAAGGGCCGTCGGTCTCATAGTCGTAGGCGCGGTCCTTCAGATCGAGCGCCGTCTCCGCTTTCCTGCCGAGAACGCGCGGACGGACGAGCAGGAGCGGTCCGGCTCGTTTGGCGTACGACGGAGCGGCGATTCCGTAGCGAAAGACGAGGTCGCGCGTCGAGTCGCTCAGGTTCTCGATCGTGAAGCCTCTTACTTCGAACTCCGCCAGATGCGCGCCCAGCCGGTCGTGAACGGTGCGCAGGCGCTCGGCCTCCGTCATCCCGTGCAACCATGCCCGCCATGCCGCGGCGATGCTGCCGGTTCGCGTCTCGCGCACATCGCCGCTCAGGGAACCAGCCGCGTCGAGAGTCAGTGTGGCTGCCACCGTCAGACGGTTCTCTTCCGGTTGCGGTGCCGCGGTGTGAATCAACGTGCCTTCACCGCGCGCCACCACCAGAAGCTCGTTGTTCTGCAGGTATTCGGGAAGATGCCCCAGAGGAGTCGTTTCATCCGTCGGATCGAAGATCAGCAGCCGGCCCAGACGCGGATCCACGATCACCGCGGGGAGCAACGGCGCATCGGCGGCGAACGGCACGGCGATCACGACGTGATTGAAACCGGACACCGAGGCAAACCCCGGCTCGACCGTACGGCGCTTCGTCGTGGCCAGGACGTAGTACGACGACACACCGGCCTCGCGCAGCATGGTGCTCATCAACGTCACCTTGTCTTTGCAGTCACCGTAGCGGTTCGTGAGGATGTCGCCGGCATGATGTGGCTGATAGCCGCCGATGCCGATCTCGACGGCCACGTAACGAACGTCGTGCTGCGCGAACGCCGCGATGGCCGCGAGCTTCTCGAAGGCCGATGGCTTTCCGCCCGTCAGCTCATTCACCTTGGCGGAGATGGCTGAGCTCGAATCCATACGGTCCGAGATGAGCGTTGTGTACCAAGCGGCAACGTCATCCCAGGTCCTGTGGGCCTTTCCGGCCAGTTGCTCTTTAGGAGGGATGAAATTGACGTTCATCCTCCCGGCGATCGCTTCCTCCGAGGCCCGATGTGCCTCGTCTTTCGTCGCCGTGACATCTCTCATTTCCCACGCGATGACGTTTCCGGATCGCGTGGCGGGAGCACCGGAGCTGTTGAACCATTTCTCCTCGTGCGCCCATCCATCGGGAAGGACGAGCGAGTAGCGGGCTACGACGACGGGGATGTCCGACTGAAACGTCCACGAGTCCTGCAGAATGTAGGGACGATCGCGATGCTCACATTCGATGGCGATGATGTTTCCCGGCTCAGCGGCAGGGATGCGGAGCAGTACGAGCTTCTGATCGCTGTAAAGCTCGCCGGGAACCGCCGACGATTCGATTGCTTCGCCGTCGCCGGCCTGCAGCTCCTCGCCCTTCGCGGTGATGGTCCACGACCGCAGCGACTTGATGCGTGTCTCGGCATCGGCACGTAGAACAAACGTTCCGAGGTCGCGTCCGGGGCTGGTCAGGATTTTCCAGACCATTCGGTGCAACGTGCGGATCTCGCCCGATGCCGAAACCGTCGTCGTCGTCTCATCCAGGAGCATGACGCCGCGCGGGCTGCCGGCAATCGGCGGGACGGCCGACGCGGCGGCCGCTTTCACCCAGTCAGGCGTACCGCCCCACGCCATCGCGCTTCCTGCGAACGCGAGTGCGAAAACACAGAGAGCCCAGAGAACAACGGTCCGGCGGATCAGGGCGTGCTCCCGGCCGGCGAGGCCTGCTTTCGCATCACCACCGGTTCCTGATCTGCGGTCTCCGTCTTGCTGAAGAAGGAGCGCACGAGCGAGTACTGCTCGCGGCTGATGATCTCCGTCTCGACAACCATCTTTCGATTCAGCCGGATCACGCCCTCACCCTTCTGGTAGGTGGCCGCGTAACGGAGGGCACCCATGTCGATGTTCAAAGGCGCCGGGAGTGATTCGACGTCGTAGCCGGCCGGAACCTTGAGAGTCACATCATCCTCGACGCCATAGGCATAGTGAAAATAGATGGAGTTCTTGCGCTGCTCGGATGGGAACGGGTTCTTCTGCGCGGCCGTGAAGACGGCGAGTGGCACCATCGCCCGGGAGCCGACCAGCGATGCGGCGGACGGTAATTCGACGGTGGCGGTAACCACGAGCGACGCCTCGGTGGCGCGGAGGTCGCTGACATCGGTCACCTTCACGATCGTTCCCTCGGGAAACAGCGAATTCATGGCCTTTTCGAGCGCCGTTCGCGCCGCGGCCTCATCGTCATTCCGTAGACGAAAGCGATGCCGTAGCGCCTCCTGACCGCGGTACGTGATGACAGCGGTGCCGCGTACCACCCCATTGTCGAGCACCAGAGCGGCCACACGCCGCGTGGCCGCGGCATCGGCGGGCTGCCTGGGAGTGTCCACCCAGATCGCCTCTTTCTGTCCTCGTGCGATCAGCAGGCCCGACGTGTGGGACTTCTGCCACGACAGCGTGCCGAACGGCGCATAGGGCGTGGAAGGATCAAGATAGTACGTCTTGCTCCCGGCGGTGATGATGGCCACTTCGCCGTCGAGTTGATTGCCCAGGGGAAGGTTTTTCGCCAGAAACTGCTCGTCGCGTTCGCCGATCCGGAGGACGTGGGCGTCGAGTCCCACGGCCCGCGCCATGGCCACGAATAGGCGATTGATGTCGCGAAGAGTGCCATAGCCGTTGCGGAGGACATCCTGGGCGCTGTGGTTCTCGCGCAGCTTGCGTGTCTCGCCGTCGGTCTTCTCGGGCTCGAACGAGAGGTTCCGAATCTGTTGAACGCGCGCATACAGCTTCCGCAGTTTCTCTTCCGGTGTCGCCGCTCCCTCCAGCGCGGCCGTGGCGGCCTCGCGGACTTCGCGGCCGTCACCGATGAACGGCTCGATGACGTCGGCCCACTCGTGCGCCTGCCGGGTCCAGAACGCTGGCGCGTCGGTCGTACCGTTCGTGTACCAGAACTGCAAGCGCGGCTTGAGTGTGGCCGGCGGCGGTGCCAGCGGTTCCTCCTCGAACGGGGGGATGTTCTCGAGAGTCATCTCGTACGTCTCCCCGTGCATCTCCGGCCGCTTGCCCGGAGGAAGACTTCGGAAGCTGAAGAACGTCTGGTAGCCGGGGAAGTTGTGAGGCTGGAGCGAGAACTCCTCGTGAACGACCGGGATCTCCCGCTGCACCGCAAACTCCGAGTCGTAGACCATGCCGCCGCGATTGGCGACGTCGTAGCGGTACTCGATGATGCTGCCAACCTGCACGTCCGACAGCGTGAACGTCTTGGCGATCAGGCGGACGCCGCCGATCTTGATGACAACCTTGTCGAAGGTCTTGCCATCGAACGGTGCGATGGTTCCGTCCGGCCGCACCGTGCGCGCTTTGATGTGATTGACTTCGGAGAGAAGCCCGATGTGCGGGACCTCGACGTTGCCGTATTTCTTCCCCTCCTCGGACAGGATTTTGATCCGGACGTATTCGGAGCGATAGCCGTCCCGGTCATTGACATCCTGATCCCAGTTGAGCACGACCGCCGGAGCGCCGGGCGCGAAGGCGACGCTGGTCATGGCACGCTCCTGCGGCGTCGGATCGCGGAATTCCGAGGAGGCGGCGTTATTGACGCAGAACGCGTTGACGGCAACCGAAAGCGATAGCAACAGCAGAAGCGCACAACGCGGCCATTTGGGCATTGGGGACCTTTTGATTGGAAGTCCGGCCATGATCGCACAGGTCGTATCCTTACTTGAATGAACAGTTTCATTCTTCGGCCCGCGTCCCTCGCGGACGTGACCACGATCGCGGAGGTGATGCGCGAGTCGACGGAGACGATGGGCGCCGCCGTGTATGACGCGATTCAGGTGGCCAGTGCGCTGAAGCACATCTGCCGCGCCGACGAGCAGCTCATCGCCGACGGAACGTATTTTGTCGCGGTGGCGGGCTCCGAGATCGTCGGCTGCGGGGGCTGGAGCAGGCGCCGGAAGGTTTACACCGGCTCGGCCGCTGCCATCGGTGAGGACGAGATCCTCGATCCAACGAGCGATCCCGCGCGCATCCGGGCCATGTTCGTTCGCCCGGCATGGGCACGCCGCGGGATCGGCCGAGCCATCCTGCAACACTCGGAGCGACAGGCTGCGGCGGGAGGATTCCGGCACCTGCAACTTGCCGCCATGCGCAGCGCCGGCGCGCTGTACCAGTCCTGCGGATACCACGCCGTTGCTGACGCGCACGTTCTGCTTGAAGACGGCGTCGTTCTCGAGTGCACGTTGATGGAGAAGTGGTTCGAGGATAATACGTAGCTTACGGTTACCGCCACGCGTCAGGATGGTCTCCAACTAGGCGGTACGGCGCCCGGAGTTGACGTTCTGACTCCCGGAGTCGAAGTTTAGGACTCCCAGAGTCACACGAGAGTCCCGGAGTCGAAATTCTAGACTCCCAGAGTCACACTTGAGACTTCAAGAGTCACAGTTTAGACTCGTGGAGTCGCACTTTGGACTCTCCTTTGCGAGTGAAACCCTACCCCACCACCCTCCACACCGCCCCCGCCGCGCCGAACGCGGCGACGTGTTTCTGCAGGCCCGTGTTCATCACCGTGGAGTTGAGCAGGAGTTGTTCATCGTCACTGCTGGCTGGTTCCAGTGGGAGCTCGAGAGCGTGGGCCACCTTCTCCACCGTGCGGTCGTGGAGCGCCACGATCGTGGGGGCGACCGGTTTGGCGACATCCACCTCGTGTGTCGCCGGGAGCGCTGCCCCGCGGACGACGAAGATGCGGAACGACTTCGCCCGGAGCCATTCGATGGCCGCGAGAAGAGTGACGACGTGCCAGTTGCGGTGGCGGCGGTAGACCTTGCTGATCTCCCGATTGCGGTCGCCCGCCGGTTTGAATACGTTCGGTTGGATCTCCCACAGCAGGGCGATCTGCTTCAGGGCGTCGGTCGTTCCGCTGGTCGCGCCGGCGGAGCCGGGAAGCGTGTGCTGCCGTCCGGCCGCGCGGCCGATGGCGACGGCGTCGTCGAGCTCGCGGGCGATTACGTCGAACGAGATCGTCTCGCTCCTTCCGCCAAAATGCGCGTTTCTTCCCTGGACCAGAATGCCGTCGGGCATCGGCTCGACGTTGAGCGCCGCCGCGGCACGCTGCGGGATTCCACCCAACGGAATGGCGATCCCCGCGGCCCGGCCTTCGAGGAGGTGTGGACGGTAGAAGCTCGGCGTCGGCTTCCCTTCGATCCACTCCGGATGATTGCGGGTCAGATAGCGCTCCACGAGCCGCGAGCGAATGGCCGCGCAGTGCTCCGGCCGCAGCGTGGATGGGTCGTCGACCGACTCGGCGATATCGCCGAAGATCGCCAGCGCCTCGTCGCCCATCGACACGTAGGAGTCGTAGAGCGCCGCTTTCGTATCGGCGGGTATGCGGTAAGCCTCGAAGATGCGGTCGATGTGCGGGGGGAAAGGCATGGTGTTTCGCGGTTACGAGGTCGCGCGGTTGCACGGTCTCGTGGTTGTATGTCGAGTGGCAGGCCGCGAGACCGCGTAACCGCGCCACCTCGCAACCGCGTTACGCCGCAAGCCGCACACGCGCCGCATCCAGCAGCCGGCGGACGTCGGCCACGCAGGTAATGTCCTGCAAGCCGTTACGGATGTCCTTGCCGTGCGCGATCCCCTTTGAGAACCAGCCGATGACCGTCCGGGCTTTGTGCAGCTTCCAGTTGATGATCTGAGGGGCATCGTCGATCTTGGCGAGGTAGCGGTGCATGGCATCGATCCGGCGGTCGACTTCGCTCCCTGTCGGGACACCGTTCACGTGGGCGAGGATGTCCCGGAAGATGAACGGATTGTGCAGCGCGGCGCGGCCGATCATCACGCCGTCGACGCCGGTGGTCTCGAACATCCGGATGGCATCGGCAGGCGTCTTGACGTCGCCGTTGCCGAACACCGGAATCCCCAGCTCGCTCTTGGCCTGGGCGATGTAGCCCCAGTCGCTGGCGCCGGTGTAGGCCTCGTTGCGGGTGCGGCCGTGGATGGCGATCGAGGCCACGCCGATCTCTTCGAAGCGCTTCAGGAGCGGAATGACGTCGTCGCTCTCCCACCCCTTGCGCACCTTCACCGTCACGGGGATCTTCACGCGCTTCTTGATCTTTTCGACGACGCGCGCGGCGCGGTCGAAGTCTTTCAGAAGCGCCGAGCCGGCGCCGCTGCTGACCACCTTGCGCACCGGGCAACCCATATTGACATCGACGATATCGACGCCTTCGGCTTCCACGATCGCGGCCGCGTCGTCCATGCGATCGGGATCGCCGCCGTAGATCTGGATGGCTACCGGCCGCTCGCTCTCGTCGAACTTGAGCATCTGCTTCGTGCGGACGTTGTCACGCGTCAGTCCCTCGGCCGAGATGAACTCAGAGACGACGAGGCCGGCCCCGCCCAGCTCCTTCACGAGCGAGCGATAGTACGTATCCGTCACCTCGGCCATGGGCGCGAGGGCGAGAGGCGGATCAATCAGGACTCCGCCGATGGAAAACGACCGGTTCAGAAACGTCATCGGAGTGCTCTGCAACGCGGCGGGTGCGACCCATGTTCCAGCCTCCCGGTGCTACGATGTGGCCCGTCCCGACGACGAGATACGAATGGAGGCTTTCATGCGCCCGAAAGTGATGCCCCTGCTGCTCTCTCTGATGCTCCTTGCCCCGGTACTCGCGTCCGCGGCAACACTCGCCGACGTTTCGCTGGATGACAAGATCACCGTCAACGGCCAGCCCCTCGTCCTCAACGGCCTGGGGCTGCGCAAGAAGTTCTTCGTCAAGGTCTACGTCGGCGGGCTCTATCTGACGGCCAAACAGTCGAATCCAGCGCAGATCCTGGCCTCCGACACCCCGCGGAGGATGGTCATGTCCTTCCTCTATAGCGTCAGCAACCAGCAGATGTGCGACGCGTGGAACGAAGGACTGGAAGCGAATGTGCCGAACGCCTCCGCCGAGGTGAAGGGCGGATTCAAGACGCTCTGCTTCTGGATGGAGCCGATCCCGAAGACCAACCGCCTCGTGCTGACTTACATCCCCGGCACCGGCACGATGGTCGAGATCAACGGCAAGACGAAGGGAACGCTGCCCGGCAAGGCGACCGCCGACGCGATCGTCTCCACGTGGATCGGCCCGAAGCCGGCCATGGGCGACGAGTTCAAGAACGCGGTACTCGGGAAGTAGGGGCTTCGAACAAGACCGCCAGCGAGCCGCTGGCGGTCCAGCCGCCGAGCCGGCGGCGCTACGCTTAAGCCGCCACGCGGCAGACGAAGAACAACTTCACCGTTTTCCCCTCGGACCATGGGTCGAACTCGCGTACTTCGATCGGCGCGAGGCCTCCCTCGGCGAGCGCCGCGACGATGTCGTCGCGCTCGTAGCAGCGCTGTGTATGGCGTTCGTGAATGGCGATGCGCTTGCCGTGCACCATCGCCCATCCCGTGACGAGCGCGCGGCCGAGCCGTTCGCGTGGCCGGTAGGTCGTGGCGATCTCCAGATGGAAGTCGCGTCCTCCGTCGACGAACGGCTCCTTCATCCCCCAGACGTCGGGATAGACCTCGGGATGGTTCATGTCGAAGATGAAGAGCGAGTCTCCATCCATGACGCGGGCGATCTCGCCGAATGCGCACGCAAGCTCGCGCGGATCGAGCAGGTGGTTGAGCGAGTCGTAGAGGCACGTGATGCGCGAGAACGGCGCCCGCAGAGGCAAGGCGCGGGTGTCACCGGCCACGAGGCGCTGCACCCGCCCGCGCGCGACGTTCAGCATGACCGGCGAGAGGTCGACGCCGGTCGAGACGAACCCGCGACCTGCAAAGAACGGCATGGCCAGGCCGGTACCGCAGGCGATGTCGAGATGGGTCCTGGCCGCGGACGGAAAGCGATCCAGCACGTCGACGAGGAGCCGGCGCACGGAGCGAAAGTAGCGCTCGCCGAGGGCCTGGTCGTACGCGTAGGCAAACGCGCCGTACGACTCGGCCGCGCTCATTTCCCCGTCCTGCTCTCCACGAGCTGCATTTCGCTCTCCACCGACGAGTTCTTCGGATCCATCTGCAACGCGGCTCGGTAGGCGAGCAACGCCTCGGGGTACTTCTTCAGGATGGCCAGATAGCGGCCTGTCATCAGGTAGATGCCGCGATATGCCGGAACGATCTCCGTCGGCACGACGTCGTCCTCGTCGTACGCGACGGTGTTGTCCGCGATGCCGCGCGTCTGCAGCTTTGAGTAGTGCACGTCCCGAAACGCATGCCCGGGCAGGAGCTCGATGAGCAGGCCGCGCGGCACGATGTCCCATCGTTCGGAGATCCGCTTGCGCAGGTTCGCATCGCGCGGATCGGTGCTGGCGGCGACCTCGCCGCTCACGTAGACAGGACCACGGCGCAGGTGCTGCTCGATGAGAGAGATGATGAGGTCGTCGATGCGCCGGTTGAACAGCTCCATATCGACATGTTCCCGATCATTCTGAAACGGCCCGAGCATGGGAAGGAGCGCGTCGATCTCACGCCGCGAACCGGCCGTCAGCGCCGGATACCGTCGCGACAGCTCGCCGTAATACCACTGCCGCAGCAGAAAGCCGGTTTCGACGACTTCGACGTCAGGCCGGGCATGCTCGACGTCCAGCCGATAGCGCATCGGTGAGTAGAGCTGCCAGTCGCCCGTGAGCATCAGCGCATGCAGCCGCATCGAGCCCAGGCCGTTTTCGGCGTAGTCGCGCGAGACCCAGTAACGGCTGCGGTCGCGGAACGGATACGTCGTCACGAGAGAGATCAGCGGAAGGATGAGCACCGCGCCGGCGGCGATGCTGCGCCCGCGCTCGGTTTTTGCCAGCGCGGCGATCGACGACGCGCCGAACGCGAAGGCGAACAGCAACGCCATGAACGTCGGGATCGCGTATGCCTCCGTATCGTTCGTGATCGGATAGATGGCAAACCATGTCGCGTCGCCAATGATGAAAAGGATGACGTACCAGAAGATCGTTCGCAGCCGAAAGTAGAGGGAGGCGATGCCGGCGGCGGCGACGAGCAGAACCAGCGGCAGCCACGGCGGACCCAACTCGCGCCCGACGATGCCGAAGTAGCGGTCGAGCTGCGCGCTGTTCTGTGCTTCGGAGGTATTGATGTACGCGCGGTACTGCTTGCCCGTCACATGATCCCAGACGGCCGAGAACGAGGTCGGATCGCCCCAGTTCATCACCGGCTTCCGTGAAGCGGCGATTGGCAGGTAGAGGTAGACAAGGAGGCCGGCCACGATCAACAAAGCGGCGATGAGGGTCGTGCGCGAACGCCAGAGCTTGATGCCGCCCACGCGCGTGAGCAGCACGGCAATGGCGAACGCTCCCGTGCCGATCGTCACGTGGTGTACGCATAGCCCGAGACCGAAAAGGAGCGCGGCGAAGTAGAGCCAGCTAACCTCGCGCGTCCGCGCCCATCGCAACATCCCCCAGGCAACACCGGCCATGAGCGCGCTGTTGACGGCGTAGACCTCCGTGACAGTGGCGAAGTCCCAGAGCGTGCGCGAAAAGGCGAAAAGGAGGCCGGTGGCGAGCATGATCAGCGCGACGACCAGGGCGGAAGGACCACGGATCTCAGACTCCGCGGGCTTACCACGCAGGTCGGACTCTCCAGTCCGACCTGCCTTGCGCTGCTTCTTTTTTGAGCGCTTCTCCTCCGCTGGCAGTTTCGCCGCGCACAGATCACGAGGCATCAACAGGATCTCCGCCGCCGCCAGCGCGACGAGCGCACACGCCACCGCCGCAAAGAAAGCGGTGGCGACGTTCGTCCTCACCGCGATCGATCCGACGGGCAGCCAGGTGAAGAGATGAGTCAGGATCAGAAAGAACGGGAAACCCGGCGGATGCGCGTTGCCGAGCGACCAGGCCGCGGTCGTCAGCTCACCGCTGTCGGTCGGACCGATGGCCGGTGCCAGCGTCTTGAGGTAAAGCGCGAACGCGCAAACGAAGACAAGCGACGCCACGCGCGTATCGGGCTCCGGGCGCTGGGCGTCCGAGACTTCTGGCGCGGGTCGCTCCGACTCCCGACCCCCGACTCCCGACTCCCGCGTCACTCCGGCCAACGGTAAAAGCCCTCGCCCGTTTTCTTGCCGAGCTTACCGTCGGCGACCATCCGTCGAAGCAGCTCGGGCGGATCGAAGCGCAGACCGAGTGTCGAGGCCAGATACTCCGCGATGCCGAGACGGACGTCGAGGCCGACCAGATCCGTCAGGCGCAGAGGTCCCATGGGATGGTTGTAGCCGAGCTCCATCGCCTTATCGATATCCTCCGCCGAGGCAACACCCTCTTCCAGCATCCGAATGGCCTCGAGACCGGTGGCCACCCCGAGGCGGGACGTGGCGAAGCCCGGCGAATCGCGGACGACGATGGCCGTCTTCCTCATCCTCTCCGCCACCTCGCGAACCTGGACCACCGTGTCGTCGGAAGTCCGCTCGCCGCGCACGATCTCGATCAGTTTCATCAGGTGCGGAGGATTGAAGAAATGGAGTCCCACGAAGCGGTCCCGCCGCTCTACCGAGTGAGCGAGCTCCGTGATCGAAATCGAGGATGTGTTCGACGCCAGAATCGTCTCTACGTCGCAGAACAGATCGGCCTGCGAGAAGAGGTTCTTCTTCAGGTCGAGGTCTTCCGGGACCGCCTCGATGATGAAATCGGCCGCCCGCACCGCCGGCTCCAGATCGGGTGACAGGTGAATCCGCCCGCTGGCCTCGGCCGCGGCATCGCCGGCGATCTTCCCGCGCGCAACACCCTTCTGCAAGGTCGACTCGATCGACGCCTTCGCCGCGTCGAGCGCACCGGCATCGACATCGTGAATGACCGTGTCGTACCCGGCAACCGCGGCGAGGTAGGCGATCCCCCGCCCCATCGTCCCCGTACCGATGACTGCAATCTGCCGGATCATGGGCCGGAGTGTATCGCAGCCGGTATGGGGAGATTTTCCGGCAGTTCAAAAACGACTCGGAGTCGTTCGTAAGCGACTCGGAGTCGTTCGTAAGCGACTCGGAGTCGTTCGTAAGCGACTCGGAGTCGTTCGTAAGCGACTCGGAGTCGTTCGTAAGCGACTCGGGGTCGTTCGTAAGCGACTCGGAGTCGTTCGTAAGCGACTCGGAGTCGTTCGTAAGCGACTCGAGGTCGTTCGTAAGCGACTCGGGGTCGTTCGTAAGCGACTCGGGGTCGTTCGTAAGCGACTCGGGGTCGTTCGTAATCGACTCGGGGTCGTTCGTAATCGATTCGGCGTCGTTCGTAATCGATTCGGGGTCGTTCGTAAGCGATTCGGAGTCGTTCGTAAGCGACTCGGGGTCGTTCGTAAGCGACTCGAGGTCGTTCGTAAGCGACTCGAGGTCGTTCGTAAGCGACTCAAGGTCGTTCGTAAGCGACTCGGGGTCGTTCGCAATCGATTCGGAGTCGATTGCAGGGGACTCAGGTTTGCTCGCGAGCGACTATAGGGTGGTTTGGCCGACGGTAAGGCCTCGTTGAGTCGGATCAGTGTGGCGCCGGCGCGCGCGCCATATCGAAGCTCCGACGCCAGGCGACGCATTGCTCCTTCGAAGCGGTAGCCGCCGTGATGTTCACCGCGGCCGTCCGAGCACCGCGGCGAATGTTCAGGTGAACGACCGTTCCCCCGCTGATACGGCTCAGGCGCTGGAGAAGTGAGATCTCGTCGACGTAGCGAATGGGCTGCCCGTCGATGGATGTGATCACATCCCCGGCCAGCAGACCGGCGCGCTCGGCCGGTCCCGCCGGCGCAAGGCGCTGGACATAGATCCAGCCGTCGGCATGGCCGTGCGCGGGCGGTTGATAACGAAACCCGAGGCCGAGCCAGCCGGGGCAAGCGGAGGCCTGGCTGTTTGAGAGGAGCGCCAGCATCAGAAGAGCGGCCGTCATTTCTTCGATTCCGTATCACGCGACGAGGTGAAATCAACGATCGTCTCCGTTCCCGGCGCGAGCGTGCTTTGAAAACACTTTTCCGGCAAGTGCGGCTCAGGACATAAGAGATAGATTCCCGGATCGAGCTCGAATTCGTATCCGCGTGCCGTCCGGTTCGGGAAGGATGGACCGCCCATTGGGCTGGCGAAAAGCTCGGGAAGGTAGTGCAGATTGACGTTGCCTGGCATCGGGCGAATGCCCGGCCATGGCGGAGCACCGGCGACCTTCGCAACGAGCAACGCCGACACGCCGCCGAGGGAGACCTGGGGGTTAGGATCCATGTCCGCGGCAATGGGGAGATTCATCATTCGGATCGGAAAGCCGGCGGCAGCGATAACGACATCGATGGAATCGATCCCGCGCGCAACTGTGAAACGGACGTCACCATCTGGTCCGGCAATCACCTCATGTGAGTAGTGGCCGTCGTTGAACCGGACCACAGCGCCGGCGACCGGCTGACCGGAAGGAGAAACAATCCACACTGTGAACTCGTGGCGCGGATGGAGTGTCAACGTCACCGGCTCGGATGTACCGTCACCGACCGTAAATGGCACGGGGCCACTCTCGCCGATGGGGAGGGAGCGTGCATTCAGCACGATGTCTCCACGGTCCACACCGATGAGCCGGAATGTGCCGTCTTCGGCGGCCATCGTCGACATCGGCTGCCGCCCACCGCCGGGCAGAATCTGGACCCCTGCCGAGACCGGATTGCCCGTTTCATCGACGACCTTTCCGACCACGACGCCGCCAGGGAGCTCGATATCGAGCTTTACGATACCTTCTGCGTTCGGCTGTACCTCCACGTGCGTACGCAGACGCTGCGCGCTTTCCTTCGGAGAGATCTCCACCAGATATTGACCGGCGGCCGGGAACGTACCGGCAAAGGCTCCAGTGGCGTTGGAGATAAGATTTAGGTCGCCCGATCCCTGCTGATTGAGAAAGTGAAGCGTAGCTGCGAGAGGATCGCGGCCAATGCGCACGACGCCACTGACGAGAAGAGCGTCCATATGAAACCGGAGCGACGGTTCACCCGGTTGGATGTCGACGATTAGTCGCTCGTACGCGACGCCGCCGCCGTCAAAGACCTCGAGACGGTACTTTCCCGCTTCGAGGGCCTCGACTCTCCAGGTACCATCGACGGCCGCCAGCTTATCGGCGAGCGGCAGGAGATGCTGCATCGGCACTGCATCGCGGTCAAGCACGACCCGCCATCGCCTTCCCTTCGTGTCGAGCGCCGGATCGATGATTACCTCGGCATGCACGAGCGGCGGCAGCGTCAAAATGCCGGCGTCGCTTTCTTTCGCTCCTCCGACGCGGACCCGCCTTGTGGCACGTGACCATCCCTTTTTCGTGGCCACGACGTCATATGTACCCTCATCGACAGAGGGAAATTGAAAGAAGCCGCGTACGGCCGTGCCGGTCTTTCGGGATCGTGCGCTGATGCGCCGCTCATCCACCGGAGTGGCGGCAAAACCTGCAGGACGCAGTTCCACGTCCACCCCCTCGAGCGGAACGCGCCGGTCGCTGAGTGCGACGCGGCCGCTGACCGAAGCGCCGCGCGTCAGGGCGATATCGAGTGTCTTTTTCTTCCCCGCCGGAACCTCCAATCCCCAGACGTATCGCGGCACGAACCCATCGGCGGAGAAACGGAGATCGACTTTCGTCGCCGGCACAGCGCAGTGCCACCCGGTATCCTCGACGGAGCAGTCGAGCGACGTCTGCGGGATAGCGGCGCCGGGCGCGGCGGCATCGTCGGCTTCCACGGTTGCGTGAAGTTCCTTCGGCGGCGTCTCACCCTTCTGCATCGTGAAGACGCCTGCGATTGTGGCTGCCGGCCATACGAAGGCGGTTCTCGTTTCGCCGTTGTTGCCCCCGGCAATGATGAGCGGCGGCGCCCAGCAGCCCTTACCCTCGATGGAAACCTCCCACGACACCTCAGGGCGCAACGACAATTGCGCCTCGGCCGATCCACCACGGAAGGTCCACTCCGCGGTCAGAGCTTGGACGTCGCCACATGCGCTGCCGCTGCACCGTGGCACCGCGTGCAGGCGACCCATCAGGCAGACCGGCTGGGCCGACTTGTCGACCGAGAAGAGTTGGATGCTCGTTGGATCGGTCGAGGCGCGGGACTCAAAAGCCGAGGCAAGCAGCGCGACAAAGACAAAGCCGCGCATTGGTCACACCCATAAGCATTGACTTCCTTGGCACTGACCTTGACAGTTTATCGGGTGCCCGGTGGCGTCCCTGTCGCAGTAAACGATTGCGGTGCAACCGGCCCAATTCCCGCCCCCTGGATCACAGCTTGAATAGGCGATGTCGTTGTCGTACCAGACGCTGCATGTGCTACCGCATCCTCCCTGGCTTGGCAAAGACTTAGCCGGCATCGAAAAGAACGTGCTTGTGAGGACAGCAAGAGCGATGGTCACGACGCGTACATTCCGCATGACAGAATCTCCTTCGACACAAACTTAAGTCGCTAAAGATAATCTGTCAATAGGTACCGAAAAGAGTCTAGACCGCCCGCATGGCCAGCTTCAGAATCTCGCGGTGTGTGAAGTAGTTCACGGCCGGGTCGTCGAGATGGAAGCTGTAGGTGAACTTCTCTTCGTTGTCGGCCAGGAACGTGAATCGAAAGTAGCGCTTCTCGGAGCCGCCGAACTCTTTCACGCTGGCTGAGTTGCCGTCATCCGGCTCGACTTTGATCACCCTGTAGAGGCGGTGGGCGCTGATGGGGAGATCGTCGGGCGGATAGTGGATGAACTGGATCGCGTAGATCTGCTTCGGATCGATGTCGCGCTCCGGATAACCGTCCGCTTCCCCCTCCGCCCCCTCGCCCGTGAACCAGGTGTCTTCCTCTTTGAACAGCACGAGGTTGGCGGAGCTCTCCGTCATCGGCATGACGCCCTGGTCGAGGTGGATATGTTGCTCCGGGTCGGTGGAATCGCGGAGCTGCGAGAGGAGGTCGATCATGTACTGGAGGCCGTCGCGCGTCCCGGTAAAGGCGACCTCGTCATCCTCGTCGGAGATCCAGACGTCCAGCCAGGCGTTCTTGGGCAGCTTGACCCGGCTCTCGAGGGTATCAAAGGTCACCGCCGCAAAGCCGAGGCGCTTGGCCGCGGCGTTGAGGAAATCATTGCAGTGGGGGTCCTCGGTCAGATGCGTCCGCGCATAGTCGATTGCCGCCTCGTACGCTCGTTTGCGTCCGAAATCGTGCGTCAGATCGAATGGGAGGATGATTTGATCGAGGAGCTGGGCGTGGCGCTCGGCAGGTCGTGACATTGGCGTTCGGGAACTGCGACAACTGCTGGAAATTTATCACATTCCCCGGAGGGGGGTGGGGGGTCGGGTGTGGGGAGTGGGAGTCGGGGGTCGGAGCGTGGGGAGTGGAGGTTGGGTGCAGGGGTGGGAGCACGGAGATCAACTGCCGCTCCGATAACCATCAACCGACAACCGACAACTGACGTACCACCTTCCACCCCCCACTCCCTACCCTACCGCTCCCTCGTCTTCCAATCCTTATCCAGATCCGCCAGGAAGCTGGCCAGGTCTTCGGCGTGCTCCTCCTCGACCGCCAGGATCCCTTCCAGCATGCGGCGCGTCGTGTAGTCGTCGTCCCCCACGTAGCGGATCATCTCCGTGTATGAGTCGATGGCCACACGCTCGGCGACCAGGTCCTCTTTGATCATGTCGAGGAGGTTCTGCCCCTCCACATATTCCGAATGCGACCGCAGCAGGATCCCCTCAGGATTCAGATTCGGCGCGCCGCCGAGCTGCACGATGCGTCCGGCGATCTGGTCGGCGTGCCCCTGCTCCTCGTTGGCGTGCTGCAGGAACTCCTGCGCGATCGGCTCGGCGTTGATCCCCTGAGCCATGAAAAAGTGCCGCTTATAGCGCAGGACGCAGACGATCTCCGTCGCCAGCGCCTCGTTGAGCAGCTTGATCACCGTCTCGCGGTCGCCGCGGTAGGCGTCCGTCACCGCTCCCTCTTCGATGTGTTGCCGGGCGCGCCGGCGGAGCTCCTGGACGTCGGTCAGAAAAGGCTTGTCAGTCATAGAAACATCTCTCCTTCGCGCTTCGGCTTGCAAGATCATCGCCGCGCGGCGCCGAAGCGGGTCTGGCGGGCATCATATGTCCGCCCGCGCCAGAGGAGCTTGCGGCGGATTCCGGTCAGCCACATCGAGCGAAGAAAAATCCAGAACCAGATCGCGGCCATGACCGGATGCAGCAATACCGCGTTGTCGAGCCGGTAGCGGAGCGAGCGGAAGAGGATGAGGCGCGTTACGGTGATGACGGCAACCGAGGCCATGCTGATCCAGTCGCCCGCCAGCGCAAGGGCGAACGGGAGGATGTGGAAGATGACGCAACCTGCGGCGAAGAAAACGCCGACCACGTAGTTCCGTCCGACGACGGCGAAGGCGTTCTTCGTGAATCCCTCCACCACCTCGGCCAGACCGTGATACATCCGCAACGCCACCAGGTCGTCGGCCCTCACGATCTCCGTGGTCCGGCCGCTCCGCCTCACCTGGCGGGCAAGGGCAACATCGTCGACCACCGAGTCCTTGAGCGCCTCATGGCCGCCGCTGGCTTCATAGACCTCGCGGCCGACCAGGTTGCCAGTACCTCCGCCGATGGCAAGAGCGGCGAAGCGCGTCCGGTTCGAGAACCACGACGGCATGAAGCTGAAGCAGGTCATGGCCAACACGGGCATGGCCGCATTCTCGCCAAACCCATGCATCTCAAAGTACGGCAGAAGCGACAAGAGCGAGGTACGCCGCTGTTCCAGATGGGCAACGGCAGCCTGCACGGCCGCGGGAGCGTAGACGACGTCGGCGTCGACGAAGAGGAGCAACTCCCCGCGCGCAAGGCGGCTTCCCTGATGCAATGCCCACGGTTTGCCGAGCCAGCCCGGGGGAGGCTCTTCCCCGTCGATGATCCTCAGGCGCTCGTCGTCAATGGCGCGGACGATCTCGCCCGTTCCATCCGTCGAGCGGTCGTTGATGACGATGATTTCGAGGTTCGGATACGTCTGCGCCAGAAAGGCGCGCACCGTCCGTTCGATGATGCGGGCCTCATCCCGGGCCGGGATGACGACGGAGACCAGCGACTCGTGCGAGGCCTTCCCTTCCGGTCGCAGCCGAGAAATCAGGGCGAGGTTGAGAATGGTACGGACGAGCGCCAGGAGCCAGGAGGCAAAAACGATGAGGGAGAGGACTCGCACGACCGAGGCAAATGTTCAATGTCGAATGTTGAATGGTCAATGTTGAATGGATAGCGACTCATTCAACATTCAACATTGAACATTCAACATTGCCGTTCACTCCTCTGACAACCGCGGAACCTCCGGCAAAAAACCGCGTTACGCCGGCCCCATCCGCCGTTGCGCTTCCAGCGCATAGGGCGAGTCAGGGAACTCGGTCACGATACGGCGGTACGTCTCCTTGGTCTTGTCCGCATTTCCCTGGACGTCCCAGGCGTGCGCGAGAAGCGTAAGGAGCGCATCTGGCGGAAGGCTGGGCTCGGACTTGCTGATCTCAGCCTGCAGCTCCTGCCCGACCTGTGGCGCTTCGCCGTTGTCGATCCGCAGACGGTAAAGACTGTAGAGCGCTCCTGACACAAGGACCTGTTTGCGATTCTCGCTGATGAACTTCTGTAGCCGGGCCTTTGCGGAAGCCACGTCCCCCTTGTCGCCGTCGATGCGGGCGAGATAAAGAGAGGCGATGCCCGCGGCATCGCTGCCACCGTAAACGGCCTCGACATCCTTGAACTGCTTCTCCGCCGCCGCGGTCCGCTGGGCCTCGGTCTTGAACTTCGCATTCGGAACCGGCTGGGCGCCCGGGGCCGGCAGCAGCGGCGATTCGATCGTCTCGATCGCCTTGGCCAGCGCCTGCTGCGCCTTCTCCTCGTGGTTGGAGCGGTAGAAATAGACTCCGTAGATGAGGACGGCGAGGACGACAGCCGCCGCGGTGATGGTGAGGAGAAGACGCTGATTCTCCTTCGCCCTGCTCGACAAGGAACCGATCTCGTCGACAAATTTATCGTGCTTCAGGTCTCTGCGTTCCTGGCGATCCATGGATCGAACTGCCTCCGTAAAAGTGCGTGACTCTAACCCGGGGTGCAGGAACGGTCAAATGGGGATGGGGATTCCGGGGGGCGTGTGGGTTGCTGGGTCTCGGGGTTTCGAGGTTGCGGGGTCTCTGGGTGGCACGGTTGCCAATACCCCAAAACTCCGAGCAACCCGGAACACCGCCGCAAGACTGCGTGACCGCGCGACACCGCGACCGCGACCCAGCAAATCCCCGCAACCCCGCGACCCGTACCGCGCTACAATCCGCATATCTTCGGCACTACCATTGCAGTGGCGCGAGAGACATCGTCGGACCTTCTCAATCGGGAGCACCCATGGCCGCGCGGGCGTTGACGGCAGCACTCATTTCCATCCTTTTCTCCGGCATCGCCGCGAACGCTGCTCCGGCCGATCACGACTTCGGCGCGACGGTGCTCTGCTACCACATCGTCGAGTCTCCTCAGGATCCCCGCATGGAGGTCTCCCGCGAGACGTTTCGCGAGCAGATGCGTTATCTGGCCATGACCGGCTACAACGTCATCCCGCTTCGCGAGCTCTATGAATACGTATCCGGGAAGCGCGCCTCACTGCCGCGGAACGCGGTCGTCGTCACCATCGACGACGGCTGGCGCAGCACGTATACCGAGGTCTTTCCGGAGATGAAGCGATACGGTTTCCCGTTCACGATCTTCATTTATCCGCAGATCGTCGGACAGACCTCCCACGCCTTGAACTGGAAACAGATCAAGGAGATGTCCGAGGCAGGGGTCGACATCGAGAGCCACTCCTACTCACATCCCTATCTCACGAGGCGGCGTCACACGGAGCTGGACCAGCGGGCCTACAACGGCTGGCTGGAGCGCGAGCTGATGGACAGCAAGCGGATGATCGAGCACGCCACCGGGAAGCCCGTTCTCTTCCTCGCCTATCCGTTCGGCGACTACGACCACTTCCTCGTCGACAGCGTCGCCCGGGCCGGTTATGACGCCGCCCTGACCTGCGAAGCCGGGAAGGTGCGCCGGGGCAGCAATCCGCTGAGGATGCACCGCACGGTGGTCGAGAAAAAGATGGATTTCGTGAGTTTCCGCCACTTCCTCGGCGCGGGATCGATGCGGCTCGACGAGATGACGCCCCAGCCCGGCGTGGTCTTCGATCCCGGCCAGACCCTGATGGTCTCCGCCAAGATCCCCAATCACGACACCGTCGATCCGAGGTCGGTGGGTATGGCGCTGCTGACCGTCCCCGGCACTCTCCCCTTCTCGTACGACCCCGCTACCGGCGCGATCTCCGTCGCGGCAGTGAAAGAGGCGCTGAAGGGAACGTACCAGCGCGCCCTGGTCTGGGCCACTGACGCCAAGTCCGGCAAAAGGATCGAGGCGAGCTGGATCTTCAAACTCCCCGAGGCGCATCTCCCCGTGATGCCCGCGGTGGTGATCGACCCCCAGCAGGTCACTCCCGCCGAAGTGCCTAAGGTGCAGTCGGGTGCTTCATCGGTCGCCGTACCGGCCGGCGGCGGCTCGGGTACGCCGGCCCGCGCGCAGTTGCAGCGCGCTCCGAAACAGCAGTAAGGCCCGAGACCGCTGCAATGGGCAGCGATCCAAATAGAACCCCAAATAGAACCCCAAATAGAACCAATGACCACGCCGGTCCTGCGTCATCTCATCGAAACTCAAATCGAAGAGTGGCGGCCCGATCTCGCCGTAGATCCATCGCTCGAAGACGACGTGGGCATGCTAAGCGAGGTCCTGCACGCCGTCGTACACGGCGGCGCCGGGGTGAGCTTCTTCGTCCCGTTCTCGATCGACGAAGCGCGCGCGTTCTGGCTCGACAAGGTGTTGCCCGGAGTGCGCGCCCGAACGCGTCGGTTGGTCGTGGCACGCTGGGGCTCGCGGATCGTGGGGACGGTCCAACTCAAACTGGACATGCCGCCGAACCAGCGACACCGCACCGAGGTCGCCAAGCTGCTGGTCCACCCGGAAGCCCGGCGCCGCGGAGTGGCCCGACAGCTGATGATGGCGCTCGAGACCATCGCGCGGTCGGAACGCCGGACGCTGCTCACCCTCGACACGGTCACCGGCGATAACGCCGAGCCTCTCTATCTGTCCCTCGGCTACATCCCCGTTGGCGTAATTCCACGGTATGCGCGGGCCTCTCTGACGCCGGACCTCGAAGCCACGACCATCATGTACAAAGAGCTCGCGCCAGGGACACTGCTGGATGTCTTGCCAAGCAGCGACAAGTGTTGAGTTCTCAAGGTTACGAGTTGCGAAAGAACAATCGCGTTAGGCCCCGATAAAAGCCGAGATAAAAGCCGGGGGTCCATGTAAACGCTCCGGCTGCGCTTACGTCAAAAACCCGATGCCTCGGGTGTGGGTCGTCATTTTGTTGATGGGAGTTGCCCTCGGCGCTCGGGGTGCGGGTGCTCCAGGGAGTGCTTCCAGCCGGCCAAACGTGCTGCTCATCGTCCTCGATACGGTTCGATTCGACGCGATCTCGTCCGCCAACACGCCATTCCTCGATTCACTGGGCAAACGGGCAACCGTCTTCACACTGGCGTACAGCACGCACGACTTCACGCCGACCTCGCACTTCTCGATCATGACCGGCCTCCGGGACGGAATCGCCAGCGACGACGACCGGATGGAGAACGGCATGGCCTGGCAACTCCGGCAGAATGGCTATTCGACTTTCGCCACCGTTGCCAATGGGTTGATCACTCCACCGCAGATGCCGGTGCTGGGCGGCTTCGGCGATTTCAAGGCCGTCGGCGACGTGACCGGTTCGGACCCGACCGACGTGCTCACCGACCTGACGGAGATCGACGAGAGGCTGGCGCTGTTTCATGTCCGCGCCACACGGCACACACGGGCCATGCTCTACTACTCAGCCGACCGGCTGCTTCCCGTTTTCCTGCAGCAGATCAAAAGCGCCAAACCACCGTATTTTGGTTTCGTGAATCTCGTCGACGCGCACGAGCCATACGTGCCGCACCTGGAGACCTATCACCCCGAGGTGACGCTGCCGGAGAACTTCGCCGGCGATGTGATGAGCCGGCGGATCAGTCCGGAAATGGCGCACCCCGAGATCATCCGCGATCCGCAGCGGCGCGCGTTGGTGACCGCGAAGCTCGCCGAGGTCGGATTCCCGCGTCTGCTCTCCCTCGACCTGTCGCCGGAAGCACTGGCCATCTACAAGGCCCGCTACATGGCCACGGTTCACGATCTCGACGGCGTGCTGCGGGAGTTCTTCAACGCCGCGGACCACGAGCACCTTCTCGACAACACGATCGTCATCATCACCTCGGATCATGGCGAGGAGTTCGGCGAGTCGGGACACATCACGCACATGTTGCGCGATCACGGCGACTACGAAGTCACGCACCACGTCCCACTGATCGTTCTCGTGCCTCCGTCGATCTCGCGAAGCGGCGCCTCGGTAGTCACCCGGCGCGTCTCGCTGGCCAGTATTGCCGCGACGATCTACGACGTGGCCGGGCTCGATTGGTCGCCGCTCGCGAACCATCACGTCGACTATCCCCGCTCGCTCACGCCGCTGTTCATGCCGGTCCCTCCCCGCGTGGCCCACGTAACGCTTCCCACGATCTCGCCGCAGGACCATTCCGACGCCAATCGCCAGCGGGAGGAGACCATGCGCGCGCTCGGCTACATCCAGTGAGCGGCGGGCTAGAACCTGCGGCTGATGCCAGCGGCAAGGAAGACGTTCGGCGGTGTCGTGCCGTGGGCGCCCCATCCGGCCGAGGCGTCGAGTTGCGTATTGCGGCCGACGATCAGGGCTGCTCCGACGTCGACGATCAGCGAGATGGTTCCTCTGCGCTGCTCGGGCGATTGCACCGCCCCATCGACGAAAACGTTGGCGCGTTCGGAGATGTTGTACTGCACCGTGAGTGCGGCCAGCCCGGAGGTGAAGCGGCCATCGCCGTCATCCTGCGAGGCCAGGCCGGCGTTCGGATTCAGCGACCACTTCTCGCCGATGTTGATGTCGGCGGCAAGGCGGACATCGGCGGCCGTAGCATGGGAGCGCTGCACGCCGCTGCCCGAGGGAACGAAGATGCGCGCGATCAGGCCGAGCGACGGAGCATCGACGAAGTGGTATTTCATGCCCAGCGAGACCGGCGCGAATCCGTTCGCGCCGTCCGCGTGAATGTAGCCGTTCCCCTCGACGCGCAGCTCGAGCGCTTTGCTCAAGCCGTAGCGGAAGAGCACTGGTGTAGCCGTCGACTGTCCGTCCGAGGCGTGGTCGCGCTCGATACCGGCTTCCAACTGGAAGATACCGGGGCCGACGATGGCGCTGCCATCGGCGATGCCCGGCCGATCAGGGTTGATGAGATCAGCGTCCTGCGCGACCGCCGTCGAAGCGAGGAGGAACAGAAACACAACGGCGGCAACCCTCATGTCCGGCAAGGTTACCGCAGACGATGTCCCACGGAGGGTTTGCATCGTCGGGTCTTCGCGTGAGACTTCGTCCTCTAACGCTCTGCTACCATGCGCCGCCATGCCGCTCACCTCGAAACAGCGCCAATACCTCAAAGGCCTCGCGCATGCGCTCGAGCCGATCGTGCGCGTCGGACGCGCCGGCGTCAGCCCCACGGTGATCGAGGAGACGAAGCGCTCCCTGGCCGCGCACGAGCTGATCAAGGTACGCGTCGAGGGCGACGACTCGGCACAACGTCGCGCAATCGCCGAGGAGCTTGCCAGCGCGTGTGACGCCGAGGTCGCCGCCAGCATCGGGAAGGTAGCCATCCTCTATCGCCCCAGGGACGAAGAGCCGGAGATCGAGTTGCCGTAGTACGGTTGCGGGGAGATGAGCGTCCAGTCCCGACTAACGTGATCCGTGACTACTCGCGGGAGCGTGGGCTCGCCGCGAATAGCGGCAACGGAAGGTAGCCAGGGGTGCGAGCGCTTTTTGCGAGCACCCCTGGTACAAGGCCTCATGGTTGTGTGCCGCGTCAGCGGCACTGGAGTGAAGTCACAGACGTCCGATGACCTCCAGTGGCGCTGACGCGGCACGACATGCATTGACATCTTGACCAGGGGTGCTCGCAAAAAGCGCTCGCACCCCTGGTACCTTCTTCAGCCGCTATCGCGGCATATGCAATTGAGGATTCCACGAAGCAGGATTTCGAGAACACCCAGCAACCCACCGCGCAACTGCGCAACCCCGAGACCGCAAAACACAAAGGGCAGCCTCTCGGCTGCCCTTTGCGCTTGCTGCTGATCGGATAGCGATTACGGGAGCATCAGGCGAATCACCACGCGGCGATTGCGCAGACGGCCTTCGGCGGTGTCGGCGTCGCTGGCCGGCTCGCGTGCGTCGCGGCCTTCGACCGTGATGCGTGACGGGTCGATGCCGTGACGGGTCACGAGGTAGTCGCGGACCGCTTCGGCGCGGCGGCGATCGAGATCGTGATTCGGACCGGTGTTCTCTTTGTCGTCGTTGTAGCCGATGACGATCGCAGTGGAGGTCGGCTCCTGCTTCATGCGGAGAGCGACGTCGT
This sequence comes from Thermoanaerobaculia bacterium, assembly GCA_035482045.1. Taxonomy (GTDB): domain Bacteria; phylum Acidobacteriota; class Thermoanaerobaculia; order Gp7-AA8; family Gp7-AA8; genus JADGNZ01. The sequence goes on along the minus strand of DATHRD010000023.1, from coordinate 191,490 downwards.
CCAGGATGGCCTTGGCGATGTTGGTCAGGCGCGCCGAACCGGACTCGAAGTGAATCTCGTCGGTGCGAAGCTCCGTCGGAACGTGCGGCGGCGTCACCGGCGGCGGCTCAGGCGGAGCAACCGGCGTCGGGGGCGGTGGTGGAGGCGGTGGCTCCGGCGTCGGAGCGGGCGGCGGAGGCGGCGGAGCGACGGCCGCAAGATGGAGCGGGGAGAACGTGATGCCGACCAGGGCCGAGAAGCCACAGTTATCGAGCTCCGTGACGGCGCACTCGCTGTGATCGTGGCTGTACTTCGCCGCGTTCCAGCGCACACCGCCGTTGATCGACCAACCGCTATCGCCGATCCAGTGGCGCAAGCCGGTGACGAGGATGATCGGCGACTGAGGCTTCACATCGCCGCCGCTATACATCTTCGAACTGAGTTCGCTGATCCAGTTGGTCGTACGCCAGAAGTGGAGCGGATGATTCCACCCGAACTCGACGAGAGCCTCATTCGGAAGGCTGAACGAATCAGGCGCGAGCGTCGGAAAGTCCGAGTGGCTGGCGCTGCGGTCGCCGACGACGGTGTACGACCCACCGACCGTGAACTGGCCGGCCGTGTAGTGCAATCCGCCGCCATAGTTCGTCGCGCCCGTGGAGACGCCGCTGTCTTTGTTGCCGGTCGGAAGATCGGCGAACAGCGTGAAGGCGAACTTGGAGGCGGGCGAGCCGAGACTGAACTTCGTGGCCAGGTGAAGAGGAGCCATTCCGCTGTCGGAGAACTTCCCCTGGTAGTAGAAGCCGTTAATGAATCCGTTGCGGTCGCCGCCGTTCCCTTTGATGGTGTCGAACGGGAGCGAAGCGCTGATTTCCCAGTTGTCGGTGAGACCGTACCCCACTGACCCGCTGATGCGGCTGAGGTCGTAGCCCATGTTCTTGTGGGGGCGCGCCGACGGGATGATGAAGGGACCGGGAGCCGCGTCGAGGCCCCAGTTCTGGTAGTAGACACCGAACGACCAGTCACCTCGACGCAGCGTGTCAGCGGTGATGACATTGAACAGCCCGGTCTCTCCGGACGCCGTCGGGGCCACGAGTGCGGCCTGATCCGCCAGCGAAATCGAGGCCAGCGAGCTCGTACTCGTGTCGGTTTGCGCCAGCAATGAAGGCACGATGAGGATGCAAAGCAAGGGGATCAGGAATCGAGATCTCAGACGCAAAGTAACACCTCCTAAAGTTCACACGGTCGGCACGCGATGTACTGCTGGGCGCGGCTTACAAAACATGTGCCAGAGTCATGCGAAGTAAAACGTTAAAGGCTTCAACAAGTTGAGCTTACCATACCTCGCGCGGTGCAACCGCAGACGTGACTCAGGCACTTTGATACGATGCCGCCATGCGCTTCCGTCCGTTCGCTGTCACGTTCGCGGTAATTCTTGCAGCGACCACAGTGCTCGCGCAGGAGCCGCCACCGCCGCCTTCCACGCCTCCGGAGCCTCCACCGGCCACGACAACATCGCCTCAGACCCCGGTACCGGTAACACCGCCTCAGGGAACACCGCCTCAGACGACGCCCGCGCCGGTCCCGGCGCAGGAGGCGCCGCCAACCGTCGCGCCGAGCCCGGATACGACTCCTCCGCTCTCGCCCATCGCTGCCAGCGGATACGATCGGCGCGACGCGCTGCCGAGCATTTTCCTCGCCGACGGACGCGCCAGCATCCGGCTGCGGAAGCTGATCAAGAACGTGCTGTTCGAGAGCCAGATCGACTACAAGTTTGTCACCGGCGACATCAGCACCTTCCTTCGCTACAAGTACTACGCGCAGAACTTCACCTATAAGATCGGCGTGTTCGACTCGATCTCCTTCGGCGCCGTCGGCGCGCACCAGGACGAATTCGAGCGGGTGCGCGGCGGCCTGCTGCTGTTCGAGTTTCCGCGCGACTACAACCACCGCTATTTCAGCCTCCTGCAGGACGATCGGCTCACCTTCGGAGACCCGACGCGGGTCGACAACCGCAAGAACAACATCTACACGAAGGTCGGCTATCAGTACGGCACGGAGTTCGACGAACAGTTGAACTCGGTCGTCGGCGAGTCCCGAGGTCTGCTGGTTCCTGTGCTGACGGTCTTCCGCGACCTCGGCCCGCAGAAGTTCAGCTTTGCCGCCGCGGTCACGGAGGGAGGAAAAGTCTCGACCGGCGACTACCAGTACACCAAGGTCGAAATGGACGCGATCCACCGCTGGGACGTCACGCCGACGTCATTCCTCGTCACACGAGCGCACGCCGGCACGTTTCTGACGAAACAGTTCCTCTGCGCCAACACGCCCACCACGCCGCCGATCGAGTGCTATTCGATCCCGGGTTACGAAATGTTCAACCTCGGCGGAAGCGAAGCGCTGCGCTCTCTCGAGACCTCCAACAGCGTTTCCAGCGGCACGGACGAATTCGACTTGACGAACGAGTATTTCGTTCCCGTCTTCCGCAATCGCGACTATCGCTATCGTGCCCTGCACTTCAATACCGCGTACGCGATCGCCTACGCCGGCGTCGGAAACGTCGGCTTCGCCTACAAAGATGTCGCCAGGACCGCCAACTTCGCCGTCGATGCCGGCCTGGGGACGGAAATGGCGCTCACGGTGCACGACTTCGACGTCCTCGTCAGCGTCCTCTTCTCTCATACGCTCCGGGCTCCGGATATCCAGAAGAGCAATAAGGTCCAGTTCTCGATTCACACGGTGCGGTAAGTCGCGGTTGCGCGGTTTGCGCGGTTGCGAAGTCTCGCGGTTGCGCGGCCTCGTGTTGGGGTTATTGCTTCAGCAGTTGAGAAAGGCAGCACCCGCGTAACCGCGATACCCCGCAACCGCGCGACCCCGATTCACTTCCTCAGGGCCATCGTTACCGAGCGAACGCCGTCGATACTCCGTACGACGCTGAGGGCCATGTCCTTCTGCAGTTCGTTCAGGACCTTGCCGCGGAGCCGGACGACGCCGTTGGTGGAGTCCACAGCGATCTCGGTTCCGTCCAGACCGCGCTGAGCGGCCAGCTCACGCTCGGCGTCGCGTTTGATGCGGGCGTCGTCGGGAGCTCCAATCTGGATCAGGTTGGCAACCCGCGTAAAGCCGAGCGCGTGCGCAACCGTGCCGGCCTTCTCCGCTGCGCTCCTGTCCGCCGTCCTGCCGCGAAGGACGACGATGCCTCCCACCTCGATGGCGACAAACTCATCCACGGCCACGCCGGCAGTCAGAAACTGCTTCGTGACGTCGAGGGAGGCAGGCTGCTGCGCGATTGCAGGGATCGCCGAAAGGACGAAGGCCACAACCACCGCTGCCAAGCCGATTCTCACGTTATTTGCTCCCACGAAGTATACACGAAGCATCGGACATGCCAAGAATTACTGCCGTAAATGCAATCGTTTAGCGGATTCCTACGCCACCCTGGAAGGGATGGTGACAACCGCCGGCTCGTCGGCTGGCGAACCGTGTTCGTGGTGCATCTCGACATGCCAGATGAGCAGGACCAGCAGTCCGATGAGAGCAATCATGGCCAGAAGAGCGGTAACCCGCCGAAGCACGTTCATAAGGTAGGCAATGTGTGTGCCTGTATCTTACCTGAGGGGTGGGGAGTGGGGGTCGGCCCGTTCGTAGCGTCGCCGGCTCGGCGGCTGGACCGCCAGCGGCTCGCTGGCGGTTGTCTGGAATCGCCGCCGAGCCGGCGGCGGTCCAGCCGGCGGGCCGCCAGCGCTACGCTCCGTCTCCCACTCCCCATTCCCCACTCCACAAGCTATCATCCACCCATGAAAGCGATCCTGATCCGCGAACATGGTGGCGTCGAAAAACTGGAGATGGCTGAGGTGGCCGAACCGGCCGCCGGTCCCGGCGAAGCCATCATTCGCGTCCGCGCTGTGGCCCTCAATCACCTCGACATCTGGCTTCGCCGTGGGGTTCCCGGACACAAGTTTCCGCTGCCGATGATCCCCGGCTCGGAGGTGTCAGGCGTCATCGAATCCGTCGATGACTCTCGCTGGAAAGCAGGCGACGAGGTGATCGTCGCTCCCGGCTATTCGTGCGGGCTCTGTGCGGCCTGCCTCTCCGGCAACGATCCGCTCTGCCGCCACTCCGGGATCTTCGGCGAAACGGTCAACGGCGGAGCGTCGGAGAAAATGGCCGTCCCCGTGCGCAATCTGATTCGCAAACCGGCCGTGCTCTCGTTCGCGGAGGCGGCGGCGCTTCCGCTCGACATGCTCACGGCGTGGCACATGCTCGTGGCCCGCGCGCAACTCCGTCCGGGCGAAACGGTCCTCGTCCAGGCCGGCGGCTCGGGCGTTGGAAGTGCCGCCATTCAGATCGCCAGGTTGTGGGGCGCCACCGTTTACGCCACCGCCGGCACCGCGGAGAAGGCGGCACGCGCCAAGGCCCTCGGCGCGGACGAGACCATCGTCCATACGCAAGTCGATTTTCTGGACGAAGTCCGCCGCCTCACCGGCAAACGCGGCGTTGACGTCGTCGTCGAGCACGTCGGCGGCGAGACGTTCGAACGCTCTCTCCGCGCTCTGGCCAAAGGGGGCCGCCTCGTCACCTGCGGCTCGACCTCGGGCGGCGAGGTCACGATCAACCTTCGCCTCATCTTTTTCAAGCTGCTCTCCATCCTCGGCTCGACGATGGGAAGCCTGGCCGAACTGCACGAGGTCATGAAGTTCGTCGAAGTCGGCCGCCTTCGCCCGGTCATCGACCGCATCCTGCCGCTCTCCGAGGTCGCCGAAGGACACCGCATCCTCGAGGCGCGGGAGGCGTTTGGGAAGATTGTGTTCTCGGTGGGGTAGCGCGGTTGCGGGGTCGCGCGGTAGCGGGGTTGCAAAGTTCCTGGGTTGCAAGGTTGCTGGGCTACCGAATGACGAGGCTCGGAAGGAAAAGCAGCCTAGCAACTCAGTAACCCTGCAACTCAGTAACCCGCAACTCAGTAACCAACCCACCGCCGCGCGACCCCCGCAACCTCGCGACCTCGTAACCGCGAGCCCAACCGCGAGATAATCCACAGGTGCCCCACATCCACCTCCTTCCCTCCGATCTCATCAACCAGATCGCTGCCGGCGAGGTCGTGGAGCGCCCCTCCTCGGTGGTCAAAGAGCTCGTGGAGAATGCCATCGACGCCGGGGCCACCGTGATCGATGTGCTCCTCGAGAACGGCGGGAAGAAATTGATCGAGGTGCGGGACAACGGCTCCGGGATGGGACACGACGACGCCCTTCTCGCGCTCGAACGTCATGCCACCTCGAAGATCCGCGGCTTCGATGACCTGGCGCAGGTGCGAACGCTCGGCTTTCGCGGGGAGGCCCTCCCCTCGATCGCCAGCGTTTCCCGCTTTACGCTGACGACCTTCGACGGCGCCTCCGAGGCGGCCATCGAGATCGAGTGCGATCCGCTCACCGGGGCGCGCACGTCGCGCCCCGCCGCGCGCGACCGCGGCACGACCATCAGCGTGCGCGAGCTGTTCGAGAACGTCCCGGCGCGGCGCAAGTTCCTCAAGTCCGCCGACGCCGAGTTCCGCTCCATCGTGACGATCGTCTCCTCGTACGCACTGCCGCTGCCGTCACGGGCCTTCCGCGTCGAGCACAACGGACGGACGGTGGTCGACCTCCCTGCCGCGCTGACGATGCGCGAGCGCGTCGCGCAGATCATCGGAGACGACGCCGCGCCGTCCCTCGAGGAGATCGACATGACCATCGACCGCGTCCACGCGGCCGGCTTCGTCACGCGCGGCCTCCGCTTCGGAAGCCGCCGCAATCAATACTTCTTCGTCAACGGCCGGCTGGTGAAGGACCGTGTTCTGACACATGCCGCAAGCCGGGCGGCGGACGCCTTCGATTTCGACGGCCATCCAGCCATCGTCCTCTTCATCGACATCGATCCGGAGCTCGTCGACGTGAACGTCCATCCCGCCAAGACGGAGGTACGCTTCCGTGACTCCGGCGCCGTTCACGTCGCCGTCGAGCAGGGCATCAAGCGGGCGCTCGGCGGCGCGGAGGAGGGCTCGAAACTGCTGCAGGCCGCCGTGCCGGCACCCTCCTCCCATCCGCCGTCTCTCTTTCCGCCGCGCCGATTCGATGACGCACCGGCCGGCTACCGCCCCGAATTCACACCGCTTTTTCAGAGGCAGAGCGTGGTGCAGCCACCGCTGCGCGAACAAACAGCCACGATCGAGGCGCCGCCGCTCGCGGACGACGCCGAGCCCCGCCTCGGCGATCTGCAAGGACGCGTCATCGGCCAGTACCGGATGAGTTACATCGTCATCGACACGCCTACCGGCCTGCGCCTCATCGATCAGCATGTCGCCCATGAGCGCGTCCTCTACGATCGCTATTTTTACCGCGCCGAACAACAGGCGCCGGTGACGCAGCGGCTCCTGACGCCGATCCTTTACGAGAGCGGCGCCGCCGAGGGTGCCGTGCTGGAGTCGCACCTCGACGAGCTGCGCATCGTCGGCTTCGACATCGAGCGCTTCTCCGGGAACGTCTTCGCCATCGCCGCCGTCCCTCCGGAGCTGGTGAAGAGCGACGTCGACGCCTTCCTTCACAAGCTCATCGACGCATCGCTCGACGAGCGTTCGCACCTGCAGCACGTCCGCGAAAAGGTGTGCGCGTCACTGGCCTGCCAGGCCGCCATCAAAGTCCATCGTCCGCTCAACGGCGAGGAGATGGCCCGCCTCACTGCCGAGCTGCTCGACTCCTCGAACCCCTACGCCTGTCCGCACGGCCGCCCGATCATCGTCGACATCCGGCATCTGGATATCGAAAAGCACTTCCACAGGAAGTAGAGGGGACGCGCAGGGCGCGCTGGGTCGCCTGTCAGGGCGGAAATGGGGCGGTACGCTAGTTCGGACGCCCACCGACCAGGCTTCCGGGCTCCACTCGGGCTCAGAAACGCACAAAAATGGTGAATTGCCGAGATCGGCCGGCGCATGAACAGACTCTGGGAGTCCGTGAATGGACTCCGCGAGTCTGTCAACAGACTCTGGGAGTCTGTTAATAGACTCCGCGAGTCTGTTAATAGACTCTGGGAGTCTGTTAATAGACTCCGCGAGTCTGTTAACAGACTCTGGGAGTCTGTTAATAGACTCCGCGAGTCTGTCAACAGACTCTGGGAGTCCGTGAATAGACTCCGCGAGTCCGTTAACAGACTCTGGGAGTCCGTGAATACACCAGAATTGGTGGTTTGACTCGCATTGCTCACCGTGCACGAGCGAAGAATCGTGTCCACGCCGGGTAGAACTTCGCGCAATTCGAGGCCGCCGAGGGATCCTCGGTGCATGCGCATCCCCTCCCGTCAGCTCGGGCAACGCGGCGAACGACGCGCGGCGTGGTTTTACCGGCTGCGTGGTTACCGCATCGTGGCGCGAAACGTACGGTTGCGCGGCGGGGAGATCGACCTCATCGTCCGCCGCGGAGGACTGCTCGTCTTCGTCGAGGTGAAAGCGCGGCAGAGCGTCGTGGCGGGCTACGGGGTCGATGCCGTGAATCGCCGCAAGAAGCTGCAGCTCATCTCACTGGCCGATCAATACCTGAATCAGCATCCGCACGACGGGGAGGTCCGCCACGACATCCTCTCGCTCTTCTGGACGGGATGGCGCTTCGTCGTCACCCACTATCCCGACGCCTTCCGGCCGGTCAGCGATGCTCGCCGTCCCTGGAGGTGGACGGTTTGAGGGGCGCCAATTGGCCCTTCCTCCGTGCCTCGGCGCCTGCTTTCCCGAGGCGGAGACACAAGTCGCGAAGCTGCGAAACGCGTCGAATGCGGAGTGTGACGGCAGCGGGTGACATGTCAGTCTTCATCGCGCAGTCTCTTGGGCCACCAGCACCTCGCGCAACGCCTGCGACGCGTGCTCGATCGCCTCATTCAGCTTGTCGGGATCCTTCCCTCCTGCCTGAGCCAGGTCGGGCTTGCCGCCGCCCTTGCCGCCGACGATCGGAGCGAGCTTGTTGATCAGCGTGTTGGCGTTCACGCGATCGAGGAGATCCTTCGTGACGGCGGTGAGAAGCGTCACTTTGCCGTCCGTCACCGAGCCGAGGACGACGACGCCCGACTTCAGCTTCGAGCGGAACGTGTCGGCGAGATTGCGAAGGTCGCCGCCGCTGACATCGTCGATGCGGCGAGCGACGAGTTTCACGCCGTCGACATCGATCGATTCGTCTGCGGGGGCCGATGTTGCACCCGTACCACCGCCGGCCATTTTCAGCTTGAGCTGCTTGAGCTCTTTCTCAAGCGCCTTCTGCCGCTCCTGCATCGTCCGCAACTGCGCGGGCACATCCTCGATGCGCACGTTGAGCTGTTGCTGCAGTTCATGTGCGGCGTCCTCGATCGTTTGAAAGTGTGCGAGCGCGCCGCGGCCGGTGAGCGCTTCCATGCGGCGGACTCCCGCGGCAAGCGAGCGGTCGCTGACGATCTTGAAGAGACCGATGTCGCCGGTGCGATTGACATGGCAGCCGCCGCAGAACTCGCGCGAGAAGTCGCCCGCCGTCACGATGCGCACGTTCTCGCCGTACTTCTCCCCGAACATGGCCACGGCGCCGGTCTTCTTCGCCTCGGCGATCGGCATGACCGTCTTGGTCACTTCGAGGTTCTCGCGGATCTTGGCGTTGACGATCTCCTCGACGCGCCGCAACTGCTCCTCGGCCGGTGCCTGGTGGTACGTATAGTCGAAACGCAGCCGGTCGGGCGCGACCAGCGAGCCGGCCTGCTGCACCGCCTCTCCGAGAACGTCTTTGAGCGCTTTGTGCAGAAGATGCGTGGCCGTGTGGTTTGCCGTCGTGTCGAGGCGCGTCTGTACCGGCACCGAGGCACGCACCTGCGAATGCACTGACAGATGTCCCTCGTCGACGCGGACGCGGGAGACGATGAGATCACCGACCGGCTTCTGCGTGTCGAGCACCGTGGCCCGGCCGCCATCCCACTCCAGCGTGCCGGCGTCGCCGATCTGACCGCCGGACTCGGCGTAGAACGGCGTTGGCGTAAGGACAACTTCTCCTTCCGCGCCGTGATGGATGACGTCCTGCTCCTTGCCGGCGATGACGATCGCCTTCACGGTCGACGGCACGTCTACATAGCGATCGTATCCGACGAACTCCACCGGCCCGGTCTTGTCCGCGATCGGCGCGAAGACCGCGGCCCCGGCCGATAGTTGGAACTTCGACCCGGCCTTCGCCCTGACGCGCGCGTCCGCCATCATCGTCTCGAAGCCTTCGCGATCGAGAGTGACCCCTTCCTCCTCGGCCATCTCTCCGATGAGATCGACCGGGATGCCGAAGGTGTCGTAGAGGCGGAACAGCTCCTCCCCGCCGAGGATCCGTTCGCCGCGCGCGCGCACGGAGTCGAGAACCGCGCCGACACGCTCCATGCCGGAGCTGAGCGTGCGTGAGAAGCGTTCCTCTTCGGCTGCCAGCGTCAGCAGCACCGCCTCGCGGCGCATCTGCAGGTCCGGATAGGCGGAGCCCATCGATGCGATGACGGCGTCCACGAGTTTGGAAAGCTCGACCGGCTTGGGCAGCTTGCGCCCGAAACGGACGGCCCTCCGGATGATGCGCCGCAGCACGTAGCCGCGCCCTTCGTTCGACGGGATCACGCCGTCGGCGATGAGGAATGTCGCGGCGCGCGAGTGATCGCAGAGAACGCGGACGGCCGTGTCGAGCTCGTCGTCCATCTCACCGCCGTACGCATAGCCGCTCGCGCCCTCGATTGCCGCCATGATCGGCGTGAACAAATCGATGTCGTAGTTCGTCGAGCTTTCCTGCAACACGCTGGCAAGCCGTTCCAGCCCCATGCCGGTGTCGACCGAGGGCGCGGGAAGCGGCGTGAGCACGCCGTCGGCGCCGCGGTCGTACTGCATGAAGACCAGGTTCCAGATCTCCATCGTGTCGTCGCCCTCGCCATTGACGAGCGCGGCCACGTTCTTCGACAGGTCGTCTCCCCGGAAGTAGTGCAGCTCCGAGCAGGGGCCGCAGGGGCCGGTGTCGCCCATCGACCAGAAGTTGTCCTTCTTCCCGAACCGCAGCACGCGGTCGGGCGAAGCGCCGGCCTTCACCCACAGCTCCGCCGCTTCGTCGTCCGCAGGGACGCCGTCGCCCCCTTCGAATACGGTGAACCAGAGGCGCTCGACCTCGAGACCCCATTCATCGACGATCAGCTCCCAGGCGAACTTGATCGCATCTTCCTTGAAGTAGTCGCCGAAGGAGAAGTTGCCGAGCATCTCGAAGAAGGTGTGATGCCGGGCCGTGCGGCCGACGTTCTCGAGGTCGTTGTGCTTGCCGCCGGCGCGAACGCATTTCTGCGAAGTGGTGGCACGGTTGTAGTCACGCGGCTCACGGCCGAGGAAGACGTCTTTGAACTGGTTCATGCCGGCGTTCGTGAAGAGGAGCGTCGGATCGCCGGCCGGGACGAGCGACGAGCTGGACACGCGCCGGTGCCGGTTCTTCTCGAAGTACTTGAGAAACTGTTCGCGGATCTGATTGGTCGTGAGCAATGAAGGACTCCCCTGAAAGCGCGAGATCGTAACAGCCGGGGTGGGGAGTGTCATCCCGAGGGTTGGGTCGCGGAGTTACTGAGTTGCTCGGTTGCTGGGTCGCGCGGTCTCGCGGTTTCGAGGTCTCGCGGCTTGAGGAGGCAAGAAAACGGCTTTGCAATGCACAACCGCGAGACCGCGAAACTCCGAGACCGCGAAACCAGTCCAGAGCTGCGCCCCGACTCAGACCAGATACTTCTCCCGCAGCGTTCTCAGATGATGCAGCTCGTGCCCGGCCACGTGGAAGGCCAGTCCACGCACCGAGGCTTCGTAGCCGTTGACGTTCCCCCGCCTCACCCACTCCTCGGCGGTCAGCGGCGCGAAGAGCGCGAGCGTGGCCGCGCGGACGGCGCGATATTCAGCGATGAGACGGACCAGCGGGCGCGATTCGAAGTCGGTCGCCGCGACATAGTCCTTCTCCTCGAATCCCGGCAGAGGCCGCGTATCGCCGCGGGCCACGCAGAGCGCGCGATAGGCGAAGATGCGCTCGTCGTCGATGAGATGGCCCACCACCTCCTTCAGCGTCCACTTGTCCGGCGCATACCGCAGCGCGGAAATCGCCTCTTCGTCGAGTGACTGGAGCAGCGTGGTGACTTCCACCCCTTGAGCCGACAGCACCACCACGGCATCGTCTCCGGCGACGTAGTCGATGTCGGCTTTGGCGTAGGGGGCGAACTCGTCGTCCGCGGGGCGGCCACTGGTCATCGTGCAGCTCCTTCGTTCTCCTGGTCTCGCGGTCACGGGGTCTCGCGGTGCTTTACCCTCGCGACTGCGCGACCTCGTCACCGCGCAACCGCGTTCGATATCAATTCCCGAGCGACTTCCATCGCCAGACTGCTGTCGTAACCCTGACGGAACAGGTAGGCGACGAGCTTCTCGCGAATCGATGCATCGTCACCCTTTCGCCGGAGGATGGCCAGCCGTTTCCGCGCGGAGGCCACGGCGGCGGCGCGCTCATCGTGATCGGGAAGGCTCTCATCCAGCGCGCGGGCGATCGTCGCGCCTTCCACGCCGGCTGCCGCCAACTCCCGTTTCACGCGCAAAAGGCCGATGCCTTTGCGGACGCGCGTGCGCACGAAGGCGGCGGCGAAGCGATCGTCATCGAGCCACTTCTCATCGCGTAGCCGGCCGATGGTCGCGTCGATGACGTCGCCAGGGAACTCCTTCAACTCCAGCTTCCGCCGCAACTCCCCCTCGCTGTTGAAGCGATAGCTGAGCATACGCATCGCGGCGGCGTAGCAGCGTTCGGGATCGTCGGACACCACGAGATAAAGCATTCAACCAACTGGAAGGATGAAATCTGAAGGATGAAGGATGAATGATTCAAGTCGATTCATCCTTCATCCTTCCTCCTTCATCCTTCACCTCTGTGGTCGAATGCCTTTACACCGTGTTCGAGAAGTCGAACGGCGACTCGTCCGCAAAGGGATCGCTGTCGCCGGACACGTTCAGCTTCGCATCCATCTCTTCTCGCGACATGTCGGAGGTCGACTGGATGCCCGAGAGCTTGAGGCGGAACTCGTCCGGATTCGATGCGCGGCGCAGCGCCTCGTCGAGGGTGATCAGTCCGTTCTTGTAGAGCACGTACAGCGACTGATCGAAGGTCTGCATCCCGTATTGCGACGTACCCTGGCTGATGGCGTCTTTGATCAGCTTGGTCTTCTCTTTGTTCTCGATGCAGTCGCGGATGTACGCGGTGGAGATCATGACCTCGGCGGCGGGAACGCGCCCGAGGCCGTCCGCGCGCGGGAGCAGGCGCAGGGAGACGACCGCCTTGAGGACGGCCGCGAGCTGCAGGCGGATCTGTTTCTGCTGATGGGGCGGAAAGACCGAGATGATGCGGTTGATGGTTTCCGTGGCATCCATCGTGTGCAGCGTCGACAGCACGAGATGGCCCGTCTCCGCGGCCGTAAGCGCCGTCTCGATCGTCTCGTAGTCGCGCATTTCGCCGACCAGGATCACGTCCGGATCCTGCCGCAGCGCCGACCGGAGCGCCTGCGAGAACGACTTCGTGTCCACTTCGATCTCGCGCTGATTGACGATCGACTTCTTGTCGCGGTGAAGGAACTCGATGGGATCCTCGACCGTCATGATGTGCTCGGTACGATGGGCGTTGATGTAATCGATCATCGCCGCCAGCGTCGTGGACTTGCCGGAGCCGGTCGTCCCCGTGCAGAGGATCAGGCCCCGCCGTTCCTCGCAGATCTTCTCCAGGACGACCGGAAGCATCAGCTCGCGGATGGAGAGGATCTTGACAGGGATGACGCGCAGGACCATACCCACCGTGCCGCGCTGCTGGAAGATGTTGCAGCGGAAGCGCCCCAGGCCGGGCACCGAGTAGGCGATGTCGATCTCGTAGTTGTTCTTGAACTTCTCTTTCTGGCGGGAGGACATGATCGAGAAGGCCATGGCGATCGTGTCTTCCTGCATGAGCCGCTTCAACTCGACGAGTGGCACCAGTTCTCCGTCGACGCGGATGACCGGGTGGGAGCCGACTTTGATGTGGAGATCCGATGCGCGGCGCTCGGCGGCAATTTTCAGCAGGTCGTTGATGTGCACGGGGCTCTCCTAGGAAACGGGTATTTTACGCCAACCCTGCATACAATCGCCCGCCCATGACCGTCACCCGTCACGAAGACCTCTCTCTCCACTACGTTCTAAGCGTTCCCAGCAGCAAGCCGGACGACGCGGAAATGCCGCTCGTGATCGTGATGCACGGCCTCGGGGCGGATGCGAACGATCTGGCCGACCTGGCGCCGATGCTGGACGGCGGGTACCGCTTCGTCTTCCCGAACGCCCCCAAACCATTCGAGCCGATGCCGGGATACTCGTTCGGCTGGTCGTGGTTCGACGGATTCCCGCCCGAGGGCGACTCGATCGTGCAGTCGCGCACGAAACTGCTCGCGCTCATCGACGAACTGGTGAAACGCTATCCCACACCGGAGGGAAAGATCGCCGTGACCGGCTTCTCGCAGGGAGGGCTGATGGCGCTCGACGTGGGCTTCCGCACGAAGCAGAAAATCGCCGCCATCGTCGTCATGAGCGGTGCGATCTATGAGGCCGACATGCCGGATCTTCGAGCGCAGCGCGAACTTCCCGTGTTGCTCATCCACGGCACACAGGACGACATGGTCCCCGTGCTGACCGCACGCCGCACGCGGCACATCCTCGAGGAGCACGGTCTTGCGCCGGAGTATCACGAGTTTCCGATGGGACACCATGTCACCCCGGAGTCGATAGACGTTGTCGCTGATTTCCTGCGGCGCGGTTTCGGCAATTCAAAAGGATAGCGGTTGGAAGCGCTGAAAAATGGCGTTTCAGCATAGAATCATCAAATGCGCAAAATGCGACGCTTGATCATGGCGGCGGTTCTGGTGACGGTTGCATCTGGGTCGAGCGCGGCACAACTTGGCGCCCCTCAGCGCGTTGGCCCGGTCGGCACCGCACCGGCTGTAGCACTCCTGGGAACGGTTCTCCCGTACGGCGATGGTTACGTTGAATTCACCTCGCAACTGCTGCCGGGGCAACCAACGCTGTTCCGTATCGTCGCCACACCGATCGCTCACGACGGTGTCGTGCAGTACGACCAGGCGAAAACGCTCGTGACGGGCGTAAGCCCCGCACCCGGACCGATGGCAGCGGTGACGGATAGCGGCTACTTGCTCTGCTTTACAGCATTTCACGAGGCTTACACGATGGCGCTGTCACCATCACTGCAGGTGCGCGGCACCAGCGCGAATTCGCTGGGCAAAGACCTCTCTTACACCCATCTTGCCTGCAACGGGTCGAGCTGTCTGCTGACGTTCATCGCTACGCTTTCCCAGTATGTAGATGGGTCGATCATCGTCATGGGAGCCGATGGTGTAGAGCGCTCCCGTCGCTCGTTGGCGCGGGCCGGCTACCCGGGCTTCTCGGCACTGGCGCCGGTGAGCGGCGGCTACGCGTTTTTTCACGGCAGTTCCGACAGCTCCAACTACATTCCAGCGGAGAACTTTCCGGCGGGTGTCACCTGGCTGGACCTCGATGGAAACGCCACCGCGGAAACAGAATCACTTCCCAATGTTGCCGCGCCTGCCATCGTGGCGCACCCGGCTGGCGCCCTCCTCATCGACACATCCCCTCAAGAAGAGGTATTCGCGTGCGTGGTGTCTCCTGATCGTGGGGTCGTCAAGTCCGCGCGGTTCACACTCGGATCAGGGTTTAGTCAAGCCGTCGGGGCGACGGTCGGCGGCGACGGCTCCCAGTTCCTCATCGCAGTTTCGAGAACGACCTTCCCACCTTTCAACGAGAGTCCCCCAATGCCGTCGGACGTGGGGGGCATTCTCGTGACCGGAGATCTTCAGGTCGTCAGCCCCTGGTTCCCGATTGCCGAGCAATGGGGAGCCCAGACCTCGATGTGCGTGGCAACGAACGGAGGAGAATACCTCGTAGGCTGGCAACGCACCGCGTCATACGCCCTCAGCGCCGCGGTGACGTCGGACGCTTCTGTTCTGCAACCGAATGGAGCGGCCGTCGTACGAACACCGGCATCCCAGGACTGAGCAGCGCTGGCCGTCTCAACCGACAGCGCGCTGGCCCTCTGGCACGACGACGCGGATGAACCCATTCCCACGCGGCTGGCGCGCTTCGACGGGGCAGGTGCTACAGATGGGGTCCTCCCGGTCTCGCCGGCCACATGGGATCACGCTGTGTGGAACGGCACCGGCTTCGCCCTCTTCGGAAATGAATTCTCGAATAGCACCGGACAATGGTCCGCGAGGGGCGGACCGATCGACGCATCCGGAGTACTTCACGACGCGTTGATTGGCAACGACATGGATTTGGTCAATGTGTGGTGGGACGGGTCAGCATACGTGGCTGCGACGAATTCAGGCAGCAGTCAGACCCGGACGTCTCATCGTCTCCGACTTGCCCCGGACATGACGGTCCTCTCCGATGTCCCACTTCCTTTCCCGACGTTGTCTGCCGCTGGAATTCCTGGCCGGACGATGAGTGTCAGCGTGACGCTACCTCCTGTTGGCGATGCCAAAGCGGTGGTAACCATGCTCGACGACCGCGGCGTGGTCATCTCAACGAACGTCTACACGCCGCCAAAGCCCCAGGATGGCTTTTACTACACCGTTGCTTCCAATGGCCGCGATCAGTTCATTCTCGTTGCCGCCTCGTACGTTAGCGGGGAGGTCTACGCATCACGCTTCACGAGCGAGGGCAGGCAACTTGACGACCTCAGCGTGCCGTTACCGAACTTCGGGGTGCCGCTCGTGGAGGCGCTCGGCGACCGCTGGTTGCTTGTCGCCCCTCACGCCGCCGCAGAATTCCCAGGCTGGAAGCCCGTCGACCTCAGCGCCGCAGGTACCGTGGTCAAGATGGCCCGCGCGTCACTCGATCGCATCGTGCTTCTCACCAGCGAAACCGTCACCATCGACGGAAACCCCGTTCAGTTGCTGATGCTGCGCGACCTTGTGGACGACGCGCCGCCGCGACGGCGCAACGTTCGCTGAATACGCGGGGGTCGGGGGTCGGGAGTCGGGAGTCGTAGCAGAGGCGTAAATGCTGACCGTTCCGACACTCGACCCCCGACTCCCGACCCCGGCTCAGATCCACAACGCGGCAAGATCGATGTCAGCCGCTTCGAAGGGTTCTGCGCGTACAACGTCATCGCCGCCGTAATTGCCGGCAACGACCCAGCGATCACCTTCGAGCCGCAGGACCTCGAGCGTTCGATCGACCGGATCGACCAGCCACACATGCTGGACCCTGTGCTCTTTGTAGATCGGGAGCTTCTTCACTCGATCGATGCGCGCGGTGCTCGGCGATTGAACCTCGCACAACCAGTCGGGAGCGACATCGAACGCGGCCGCATCGGGGTAGACGGGCATTCGCTCGCGCCGCCAACCGGCCAGATCGGGAACGAGTGCGTTGTCGCCGAGGTGAAGCTCGGGTTCATCGATGATCCACCAGCCCCCGGGTCCTCCGTCGCCGCTGTCGAAGGAGTTACTGAGCTTCGCGCCAAGAACGCTACTCGCGCGCGCATGTCGCGAGGCGGGACGTGGTGAGGTGTACAGCTCTCCATCGATCAACTCGGCCACGAGGTGATCCGGGACCTTCAGCAGATCCTCGTACGTCGCACGGCGAAGTGCCAGTTCCGTCACTCGCGAAATGATACCTCGGCCGTTTGAATGCGCGGGAGTCGGGAGTCGGCGGTCGGGAGTCGCAGCAGAGGCTTAAATGCTGACCACTCCGACACCCGACCCCCGACTCCCGACACCCGGCTCCCAGTTATGATGCGCTCCATGAACGACCGTTTCGCCGCTCTGTATCCACAGCATTTCCAGACCGTGAAGGCGCGCCACGACCGCGCGCTCGCCGAGACCGGCTACGACCACATCATCATCTTCGGCGGCGAGATTCATATTCAGTTTCTCGACGACAGCTACTACCCGCTCAAGGTCAACCCACACTTCAAATCGTGGGTGCCGGTGGTCGACAACCCGCATTGCTTCATCGTCTACACGCCCGGGAAGACGCCGCGGCTCGTCTACTACCAGCCGGTGGACTACTGGTACAAGCCGGCGTCGGCGCCGAGCGGGTACTGGGTCGATCATTTCGATATCCGCGTCATCGGTACCGCCGAGGCAGCGAAAGAGCACTTCCCGAAGAACGGTCGCATCGCATTCATCGGCGAGCACGATGAACTGCACGGCGGCGAAGACAACCCCGAGGCCCTGCTCAGCGCCCTGCACTACGAGCGCTCGTGGAAGACCGACTACGAGATCGCCTGCCTGACCGAGGCCAACGTGCGCGGCGTGCGCGGACATCGCGCGGCCGCCCGCGCCTTCCGCGAAGGCAAGTCGGAGTTCGAGATCCACATCGACTTTCTGCTGCAGTCCAGCCAGGCGGAGGAAGAGCTCCCCTACGGCAACATCATCGCCCTCAACCACAACGCCTCGGTGCTCCACTATCTCAACCACGAGCGCGAGCAGCCGGGGGATCTCCGCTACTCATTCCTCATCGACGCCGGCGCGCAGTGCAACGGCTACGCATCGGACATCACGCGCACCTACGCCCGTGACGAGCAGGGCGAGTTCGCGCGGATGATCGAGGCGATGGACGCGATGCAGCAGCGGCTCTGCGCGATGGCCAAGCCCGGCATCAACTACATCGACATCCACATGGCCGCGCACGCCGAGGTGGCCCAGATCCTTCACGACTTCGACCTTGTACGCGGCCTCGACGCGGCCGCCATCGTCGACAAACGCATCAGCTCCACGTTTTTCCCGCACGGCGTGGGCCACTTCCTCGGCCTGCAGGTTCACGACGTGGCCGGCTTCCACGGAAACCGCGCCGGCTGCATCATCGCCAAGCCCGAAGGGCATCCCTATCTTCGTCTCACGCGCATCATCGACCCGCGGATGGTATTCACCGTCGAGCCGGGCCTCTACTTCATCGAGTCATTGCTGGCCGACCTACAGAAGAGCGAGAACGCGAAGTACGTGAACTGGACGAAGGTCGATGACTTCCGCAAGTTTGGCGGAATCCGGATCGAGGACGACCTCGTCGTCACCGAGGACGGGCACGTGAACCTCACACGGCAGGCATTCGCGGGTTAGCTGAGCGCGGACGTGCAGGCACGACAGCGTCGCGCGGCCGCGGGCACCTTCTCCAGACACTCGGGGCATTCCTTCATCGGCTCCGGCGGCGCGGGCTTCACGAGCGCCTTGACGATGAGAAATACGACAAGGGCGATGACAAGAAAGTCGACGACCGCGCCAATGAACTGACCATAGAGAATAGCACTCTCAGCCGTCTTCCCGGCAGCCTCCTTGAGGACGATCCTCGCCTGGCGCCAGTTGCCCGTCGGAAGCAGGAGCCCGATAAGGGGCATCAGGATCCCCGAGGCCAGTTCGGTCACGACTTTGCCGACCGCCGCACCGATGATGACACCGACGGCCAGAGCAAGCGCGTTCGTCTTCGTGAGGAAACTTCGAAATTCCTTGATCATCGCGAGTCCTCCGGCAGGGATGGTATTGCGGTGGGCGGCGAAAGCTCAACAGCGCCGAGACAGTTCTCCAGTCCGATGTCGGGTCAAGATTGAAATGGAAGACTAAAGCGCCTTTCAATTTACTGTCATCCTGAGGCTGCCGGAGCCGCGGTACAAATTGTCGATGTTTGCGCAATCTGATTCCCGCGGCGGAGGACGCCGAAGGACCCCCTCCGCGCTTGCCGGTCGGGTGGTGGTACTTCTCGATGCAAGCTCGCTGGGGGTCCTTCGGCGTCCTACGCCGCGACCGTGATCTGTGCAAGCATCAACATTCGAGGCGCGGCTCCGGCAGCCTCAGGATGATAGTCAAGGGAGCTCAGCGCAGCATGCTCCAACGTGCCGGCTAGTTCACCGGCGCCAGTCTCTTCCGTGCTTCGTCGGCCCATGGCGAGCTAGGGTCGAGCGCCAGGTAATCCTGCCAGGCGATCCCCGCGCTCTTCGGGCCGTTGAGCGCTTCCATGGCCACCGCCCGATTCCACGCCGCTTCCGGCGTGCGGCCGATGTCCCATGCCCGTTCCGCGCAACGGGCCGCTTCAACGGCATCGGTCAAATTCTGGTGAGCGAGGGCCTGATTCGACAGCGCTACCGACAGGTCGTTGAGCAGCGGGACGTCCGTCGACTCGTCGATGGCGGCGGAGATATCGCGCTGGCTGGTCTCGTCCAGCAGTGCTTCGCGCAGGATCTTGATCGCCTCGTCGCCATTGCCGAGGAGCAGGTTCGTCACTCCCAGAGCGTGCAGATTGGATACGGAGCGGTGCGCCATCGCCGAGCGCTGCACACCCGCTGCAGCGGTCAGCAGGCTCGCATTGGCGGGATCTCTCATCGGAAGGTAGCTCGGTCCGCGGGGGACCGGCGCCATCGGCTGGTATGGGAAGCCCGAAATGCGTCCGAGGATCGTCCGCTGTGCCGGCGCCGCTTTCGCCAATACGTCCATGCCGCTGTCCCGTTTCGGAAGAACGAGGTCGCGAACCGGCGTAACCAGAAACACCACCGCGACCACCGCGGCCACCGCTGTGACCGCCACCGCAAGCCAGGCACTCCGTGATGAGCGCGACGATAGGTTCGGCGTCGTCGCCGCGGCCGTCATCTCGGTCGCGCTCATGAAGACCGAATAGCACTCGGAGCAGGTGGCCATGTGAGCGATCACCTTGCCGCGCGTTTCCGGATCGAGGCGGCCGTCGATGAATGCCGCCAGCGTCTCGTCCGAAGGGAACCCTGTGTGCTCCATCGCCGTCACTTTCTCATGCTGCCTTTCGCACCGCCGAGGCCTTTCAACGGCTTAGAGTGCCGGAATTCGGCATTTCCCTCGGCGACCGAAAACGCGAACGAGAGCTCGTGATCGGAATGGTTCAGCAGTTCGCAGGCTTCGGCACCGGCGATGCCTTGGCCCTCCAATGCTAACCTTAACTGACACAGCAGTTTACTGATTCGCTTGTACAACTTCTTGCCATCCAGGCCGAGCGCTCGGGCGATCTCGGGAATCGTTCTCCCTGCCCAGAAACGCATCCTCAGGATCATTTGATCCTCGGGGTCCATCAAGGCCATGGCCGCGTCGATGGTGGAGGCGGTGCGTCGCGCCGCTTCCCCTCGATCATCGTGGAACAGCTCGCTCTCCATGTCCACCGAAGGGCCGATGTCCGCATTTTCGGTCGAGGCAACAAGCACAGGACGCGGCACGCGCACCGGCAGGCGAATATAGATCGCCTCGATCTCAGCCGGAGTGAGCACAGGATTGCTTCCGCTGGTCAGAATCGAGGCGGCCTCAGCATGGGTGAATCCGTCCCGCGTGAGGAGGCGCTCCACCATGATGCCCTTGTCGCCAAGCCGCTTGGCCTCCGCCGACGGGCGCCACTTCCCCCACATCTGCACGCGGTATTGGAAGAACATCCGCTGGATGACCGTCGTCATGTAGGTCCCGAAGGAGCTGCGTCCTTCGAACTTGCGAATGATGGCGTAGTTGCTCTCGATCAGCTTGAACTTTACGTACGAGCCGAACTCCTCTCCCTCGTCGCGATCGATGCGGTTGTGATGGCAGACGTAGCCGATGGCCCGGTCGATGACCGACAGGTTCGTGAGGAAGAGATCCTCGGCGTCTAATGGCTTCACGGGAACGGAGAGGAGTCTAGCAGTAAATACGGAGCGTACGGAGTGACGCGTGGCGGTTGACGGCGGTGATATGAATCACCCAGGCCATGACCTACACCTGTCCGATGGATCCCGAGATCGTCCGCGATACGCCGGGCGTCTGCCCGATCTGCGGCATGGCGCTGGAGCCGGCGATCGCCTCGCTCGATGATGCGCCGAACACGGAGTTGCTCGACATGCGGCGGCGCTTCGTCATCAGCCTCATTCTCTCGATCCCGCTGCTGCTCCTCGGCATGGCGGACATGTTCGGAGGGGTCTTCCACGAGCTGACGATGAAACCGTGGCTCGCCTGGCTGGAACTGGCGCTGGCCACCCCCGTGGTCCTCTGGTGCGGCTGGCCGTTCTTCGTCCGCGCCGCCGCGTCGCTAGTCTCGCGCCACCTCAACATGTTCACGCTCATCGGCATGGGCACCGGCGCGGCCTATGGCTACAGCGTCGCGGCGACGCTTTTCCCGGGCGCGTTCCCGCCGTCGTTCCGCGGTATGGGCGTGCTGCCGCTCTACTACGAGCCCGCCGCGGTGATCACGACGCTCGTCCTCCTCGGCCAGGTGCTCGAACTGCAGGCCCGCGAGAAGACCTCCGGCGCCATACGCGCCCTGCTCGGCCTGGCACCGAAGACGGCGCACGTGGTGATGGACGACGGCGACGAACGCGATGTCGACGTCGCGGAGATCACCCCCGGCATGCGCATTCGGGTACGGCCTGGCGAACGGATCGCCGTCGACGGCAGCGTCGTCGAAGGAGGCGGCACCGTCGACGAATCGATGATCAGCGGCGAACCGATGCCTGTGGCCAAAAGCGCATCCAGCAAGGTCACGGCGGGCACCGTCAACACGAGCGGCGCGTTCATCATGCAAGCCGAGCGCGTCGGCGCCGACACGCTCCTGGCGCAGATCGTCCGCATGGTCGGCGAGGCGCAGCGGAGCCGCGCGCCGATTCAGAGGCTGGCGGACGTCGTCGCCTCATGGTTCGTGCCCATCGTGATCGCCGTCGCGGCCATCACGTTCGCGGTCTGGTCGCTGGCCGGCCCGCAGCCGCGCTTCCCGCACGCGCTCGTGAATGCCGTGGCGGTGCTGATCATCGCCTGCCCATGCGCCCTCGGGCTGGCCACGCCGATGTCGGTGATGGTGGCCACCGGCCGCGGTGCCACGGCCGGCATCCTCGTCAAGAACGCCGAGGCGCTGGAACTTCTCTCGCAGGTCGACACGCTCGTCATCGACAAGACCGGGACGCTGACGGAAGGGAAGCCGAAGGTCGTGGCAGTTGACTATGTGGCACAGACACTCCTGTCTGTGCTCCATGTCAAAGGCCTGGCCGCGGGTAGTGATGTCCTTCTACGCATGGTCGCCGCCGTCGAACGCGCCAGCGAGCACCCTCTTGCCAACGCCATCGTCGCAGCGGCCTCGGACATCGGAACCGCAACGGACGTCGAGACTATCGCCGGCCAGGGTATCCGCGGAAACGTCGATGGCCACGTCGTTGCGATCGGCAACGCCGCCTTGATCGGCAACGTCAGCGATCTCGA
Source organism: Thermoanaerobaculia bacterium (assembly GCA_035482045.1). Taxonomy (GTDB): domain Bacteria; phylum Acidobacteriota; class Thermoanaerobaculia; order Gp7-AA8; family Gp7-AA8; genus JADGNZ01. The sequence goes on along the minus strand of DATHRD010000023.1, from coordinate 169,254 downwards.
AGAGAAAGCGAACGTCCATCGCGCCACCGGAGCGACAGTGATATTCGTCTCGATCGACGGCAAACCGGCCGGTCTCATCGCCGTTGCCGATCCGATCAAGTCCACGTCCGCCGAGGCATTGCGCGCGCTGCGGGAGAAAGGAATCTCCATCACCATGCTCACAGGCGACGCGCGGGCGACCGCCGAGGCCGTGGCTCGTCAACTGGGCATCGACGATGTCGTCGCAGAGGTTCTTCCGGCCGCGAAAGAAGAAGTCGTGCGCAAGTTGCAGGAGCAGGGCAAACGGGTCGCCATGGCCGGCGACGGGGTGAACGACGCCCCGGCCCTCTCGCGCGCCGACGTCGGCATCGCTATGGGCACCGGCACCGACGTGGCCATCGAAAGCGCGCACGTGACGCTCGTCAAAGGTGACCTCCAGGGCATCGTCCGGGCCCGCAACCTCTCCGAGGCCATGATGCGCAACATCCGCCAGAACCTCTTCTTCGCCTTCATCTACAACATCCTCGGCGTCCCCATCGCCGCGGGCCTGCTCTACCCGTTCTTCGGATTGCTTCTAAGCCCGATGATCGCCAGCGCGGCGATGACATTCAGTTCGGTAACGGTGATCGGGAACGCGCTAAGGCTGCGGAAGGTGGGGCTGTGAGGTGTCGGTCATAGTGAGGCGCCTGCTTACTGCCATGCAGCCCAGAAGACGCCTCCTTTGGGGTGCCTTCATTTTGCTGTCCTGCCAGCCCATGTCTGACCGGTCAAAGGTGGATCCCGCCCTTGCGCAGATGCAAACGCCCTATCGAACCGTCCATGGTGCGTACTACACAGACGGTGGAAGCGTCAGCGTCGAGATCGTCGACCACCGCGGACAATCTCAGATCTTCTTCGTGTCCGCGAAGATCAACGACCCCAGACCATACTCGCATGTGTACCTCGGTGGGGACCCTGAGCAAGACCCAAACATCAGAGAGGCGCGCTTTCCCGATGCAACCAAACGAATGCTGGCTGACATTCTGAAGGCCAGTGGCACGCCAGGCCGCGAGAACGACATCAGCATCGCGGCGTTAACCGGTAGCACTTACTATTCGACACGGGCTGTCCTTCGAGGCTTGTTGGGAGAGTCGCCCTGAACCGGCGACTAACGATCGCTTGCGCACGTGGCCCCCTGCGTTGAACCGTCGCGGGTACGTTATGATTTCGCGTCGCGGGCCACATCGTTGAAGCGTAATCCGTTAGCCCCCAAAGGAGTCTGCCGGTGCTCAACTCCATCAGTCACGTAGCCCTCGTCGTATCCGACCCCGCGCGCACGGCTCTCCTTTTCGAGACTCTGTTCTCAATCAGGACCCTCCACCGCGTCGATGAAGATGGACACGACGAAACGTTCATCAACCTTGGAAACACCTGGTTCCTCCTCGCCAAAGCGACCGTTGAGCGGCAACGCACCGGGGACCACATCGCCTTCTATGTCACGAAGGCGGATCTCCTGGCGACCGCAGAGAAACTCAAAGCGATGAACCTGGAGTACATACTGGCCAGGTCAGATACCTCGTTGTACTTCTTTGATTACGACAATCACGTCTTCGAACTGGATACGACCGATCTCGGCAGTGAGCTCACGGGTGGGGGCTAACCACATGGACAGCTTCTCCCAGAGGAACATCCGCAGATGACGCAGATGTACGCAGATAAAACCGTCTTCCATCTGCGCTCTATCTGCGTCTTCTGCGGATAAGCTTTTTCATCATCCCACCAGCCACGTCTTCACGTCGATGATGTAGCGGCGCCTTTCGCGGATACGAACAGGTGCTTGTCGTCGGGCATCATGGAGACCATGCCGACGCTCATGTGACCGATCTCGAAGCGGCCGATTCACGACGCTTCGCCGAGCCCGATTTTGAGGAATACGGTCATCGCCATCTCGATGGAAGGAAGAGGCTCCGGATGAGACGCGATGTCATGGAGCAACGCGGGGAGACACCCATGTGTAACGCTTCCCAGCAACATGCGCGGCAAGGGCGTCCCGAGTTCGTAGCGTTCCTGGGCGCAGGGCATAGCGTTGTTGCGCTGGGGAGAAGCGTTGCCGAGCGGGGGCGCAGCGTGGCCAAGCGAGGGCGCAGCGTTTCTGAGCCGACGCAGAGCGTTTCCACCCGAACAGCGCAGCGTTGCTGCGCGCATCGTGGAACATTGCTGCGCGGAGGCGCAGCATTGCTATGCGGACGCGCAGCATTGCTTCGCGGAGGGGCGGCATTGCCTCGCCGAGGCGCAGGATTGCTTCGCGAATGGCGAAGGATTCCTGCGCGTATGGCAAAGGATTCCTGCGCGGAGTGGAAATCATTGCTTCGCTGAGGCGCAACACTGCTGTGGGGAGGCGCAGCATTGCTGCGCGAAGGTGGGGCCTTGCTGCGCGAAGGCGCAGGGTTCCTGCGCGGATAGCGAAGGGTTCCCGCGCGGACAGCGGAGCATTGCTACACGGACTGGCAGCATTGCTACGCGGATGCGCAGCATTGATACGCGGAGGTGGAGCATTGCTGCGCGAAGACGCAGGGTTGCTGCGCGGAACGGGCAGGATTGCTACGCGGAGGGGACAGGATTGCTGCGCGGAAGGGCGGGATTGCTGCGCGGAGGGGCAGGATTGCTGCGCGGAAGGGCGGGACTGCTGCGCGGAAGGGCAGGACGGCTGCGCGAAGGGACGGGATTGCTGCGCGAAGGGACGGGATTGCTGCGCGAAGGGGCAGGATTGCCGAGCGGAAGGGCAGGATTGCTGCGCGCGGGGGCAGGATTGTCGTTCGGAAAGGCAGCATTGCTGCAAGACTCGTTCGGTTTCTTGTTTCTGGTTTTCTACGTCCGAGTCCATGTAGCACCTGGATCAGACGTCTGCAATAGGACCATCTCTCGCGACGGGTGACTCATCTCGCGGATCACGATCTTCTCGCCCGTCATCACAACCACCGTCGATGACCGCGTGCCGTAGCCGTGCTCGGGGAGGGAGACGAAGATCTCGTTCTCGATCGGGCCGCCACGCGGTGTGGTGAGAAAGCGCATCAGGTCGTCTTCAAGCCGCCCTTCCAGCGCCTTGGCCATCGCTTCGCGGGCGATGGCGATCTTCGGCCAGTCGACCGCTGCGGGAGCATTGCTGGCGGCGAAGATGCCGTCCTCCAGCAGGCGTGCCGGCGCGTCGGTGGCGACGTGTGCGACGGTCCGCCGGTCTCCGACGATGAGATGGAAGCCTGCAAATTCATCTGCACGGACGCTCTGCGCGTATGCAAGCGGCCCGATGTTCGATCGGACGAAGTCGCCGACGAGAGCACCGCGGGAACGCGCGGTCAGTGAGTCGATACCGCGAATATTCGTCACCGCGGCAAAGCGCCCCTCGCGAGTCACGGCGAGCCAGCTTCCGCCCGCGCGGAGGTCTCGTCCACCGGCGATGTTCGGATCGTCATCCCACACGTGCAGCGGGCGGGTGGGGCGGTCGTAGAACTCATCGCGATTTGCGGCGATGACGATGGGCCAACGATTCGAGGTGTGGACGGCGATGGCGATCAGGCACATGGAGCGTCGGATACTAACGCCGCCGAGCTGGCGCCTGAAAAACCGCGGCGCGAGAATGGTCGCAAGTCACAATGGAACAACAACTTGCAGGCCATAAGACACATTTGCGTCACTTATCGCGCTAGAATGTTCAGACCGATGAACGACACTGATAAGTTACTGACTCAGGCGCTTGGACTGCCTGAATCCGATCGCGCGGAACTTGCTGCTCGCTTACTGGAGAGCCTCGACTCTGGCAACGATCCGGTCATCGACGATGCATGGGCGGAAGAGATTGAACGCCGTTGTGCAGCCTCTGATGCCGGAACAAATGTGACGTCCGACTGGAACGATGTGCGGCAACGGATCGAGCGCGATATCTTCGCGCGGTGAGCAAGCCGGTTCGGCCGACCGAGGCTGCAGAAACAGAGATTCGCTACTACCTGAATTGGTACGAAGCGGAACGTCCGGGTCTTGCGGACCGTCTGTGGAGTGAGATTCAAGACGTCGTTCACCTTATTTCAGATCATCCCGCCGCAGGGAGCACCATTCCTCGTATCCGCGCCGTCCGAGGGGTTCGCCGGTTCCCACTCCGACGCTTCCCTTTCTTTGTGATCTATCGTGAGTTCGACGACTACCTCGAGCTTGTCGCGCTTGCTCATCATCGCCGACGCCCTCAGTACTGGCGGTCAAGACTCTCGTAGCGTGAGCTTCGGCTATCGCGGCAGCAAGTGCTTCTGCACTTTCCCCAACGCTGTCCGCGGAATCGACGCGCCGCCGAGCCGGCGGCGGTCCAGCCGGCGGGCCGCCGGCGCTACGACGGCGCTACGACGACGGCTATCGCGGCAGCAAGTGCTTCTGCACCTTCCCCAGCGCCGTCCGCGGAATCGACTCCACGGGGACGAAACGCCGCGGAACCTTGAATGATGCGAGTTGATCGCGGCAGCAGCGCTCGAGCGCGTCGGCATCGAAGCTATCGAGCGCGACGATGTACGCCACCGGCACCTCGCCGCGCAGGTCGTCCGGCAATCCCACCACCGCGGCCTCGGCGACGCCGGGTTGTTCGAGCAGGAGCTCCTCGATCTCGCGCGGATAGATGTTGAAACCGCCGGAGATGATGAGATCCGACTTTCGCCCGAGGAGTGTGTAGTAGCCGTCGTCTGAACGCGTGGCCAGATCGCCGGTGCGAAACCAACCGTCGGCGAACGCCGCGGCGGTGGCGTCGGGACGACGCCAGTATCCGGCGCAAACGTTTGGCCCGTGCACGAACAGCTCGCCGTCGTCGATCCGCACGGAGATGCCTGGCAGCGGGAAACCCACTGTCCCGGCGCGCCGCTCGCCCGCGTAAGGATTGCTCATGGTCATGAACGTCTCGGTCATCCCGTAACGCTCGAGAATCGTATGGTTGAAGAGCTCGCGGAAACGCTCCAGCACCTGGACCGGCAACGGCGCCGAGCCGGACACGAAGAGGCGCATCCGCTCTCCAATCTCTCTCGCCGCCTCGGGCGGTGTATCGAGCAGGCGGACATAGACCGTAGGCACGCCGAAGAAGAGCGTGGGACGGAAGTCGCGGAACTGATCGAGCGCGGTGCGATGGTCGAAGCGCTCCAGGAGCCGCATCCGGCATCCGCTGGCCAGCCAGCAGTGCAGACCGTTGCCGAGGGCGTGGATGTGAAAGAGAGGAAGGGCGAGCAGGAAACGATCGCGATCGGTGATCTGCCACATCGCCAACAGGTTGACGGCATTGGCGGCGAAGTTGTTGTGCGTCAGTACGGCGCCCTTCGACGCGCCGGTGGTGCCGGAGGTGTAGATGATGGCCGCGGGAGTGTCGCCGTCGAGATCCTCGGCCGGCCGCTCGTCGCTCGCACCTGCGGCCTCGGCGCTCAGCGCCGGCAGTTCGGCCTCGGTGATGACGTAGCGCGGCTCGGCGTCGCCGATGATGTGCGCCATCTCGCGATCGCGGTACAGGATGTTGACCGGGACGTAGATGACGCCGAGCTTGACGCAGGCGAGATAGAGATCGATCAGCTCGATGCGGTTGACGAGGTAACCGCAAAGCCGGTCGCCCTTGGCCAGCCCGCGAGCGCGCAGCGCATTCGCGAGGCGGTTGCTGCGGCGTTCGATCTCTCCGAATGTGAATTCGGCGCCGCCCCACTCCAACGCCACTTCGTCGCGGCGGAGCGTGAGGGAGAGGTCAAAAAGGTGGAGGAGGTTCATCAGCTTGTCATTCCGAGCGCGGGATGGGGACCTTGATACTACAAGGTGGCGACTCGTCGCAGGGTTTTCAGTCCACAGACGGTGCGCAATTGGAGATCCTTGACAGCAGCGATGCTGTCATTTTGCTGTCATCCTGAGGCTGCCGCAGCCGCGGTAGGAATTGTGGTGCTTGCCCCAATCTGATTCCCGCGGCGGAGGACGCCGAAAGCCTGCCCTGAGCGCAGCCGAAGGGGACCCCCTGCGCGCTTGCCGGGTCGGGTGGTGGTACTTCTCGATGCAAGCTCGCGGGGGGTCCCCTTCGGCTGCGCTCCGCCGCGACCTCAATCTGCGCAAGCATCGACAGTAGAGGCGCGGCTCCGGCAGCCTCAGAATGACATATAGGACGACAGAGGCGCACGCTGCTTGCAGTCACTCTTCACAATGACCCAAAGAAAGCGCGCCATCGGCGCAGAGCCAGTCGACGGCGCCATCGACTTCCGCGTCTGGGCGCCCGACCACCGTGCGGTCAGCGTTGTCATCGACGGCGTCGATCATCCGCTCGATCGCGAATCGGATGGTCACTTCCGCGGACTCGTCGCCGCCGCACGCGCCGGGACCCGCTATCGGTTTCGGATGGATGCCGCCGAGGCGACTTATCCCGATCCCGCATCACGCTTCCAGCCGGACGGACCTCATGGCGATTCCGAGGTCGTCGATCCGGCAGCGTATCGATGGCGCGACGGCGATTGGCGCGGCGTCGGTCCGCGCGGCCTCGTCATCTACGAGATGCACATCGGAACATTCACACCTGAAGGCACGTGGCGCGTGGCCATCGAGCAACTCGGCGCGCTGCGTAAGATCGGCATCAACCTCCTCGAAGTCATGCCCATCCATGAGTTCCCCGGCCGCTTCGGATGGGGATACGACGGCGTCGATCTCTGGGCGCCGGCCCACATCTACGGCACGCCCGACGACTTCCGCGCCTTCGTCGACGCGGCACACTCCCACGGCCTCGGCGTGATTCTGGACGTCGTCTACAACCACCTCGGCCCGGACGGCTGCTATCTGAGCAAGTTCGCGTCGACGTACTTCACGAACAGGTACGAGACCGACTGGGGCGATGCTGTCAACTTCGATGGCGACGGCGCCGAGGGAGTGCGCGAGCTCTTTGCCGAGAACGCCGCGTACTGGATCGACGAGTTTCATCTCGACGGTCTGCGCCTCGATGCCACGCAGTCGATCCACGACGCCTCGGAGGAGCACATCCTGGCGCTCATCACCCGGCGTGCACGCGAGGCGGCGAACGGGAAGCCGATCTTCATCGTCGGTGAGAACGAGCCGCAGGACGTGAAGCTCATCGACAGCTACGGCCTCGACGCGCTCTGGAACGACGACTGGCATCACACGGCCATGGTCGCGGCCACAGGGCACCGCGAGGCGTACTTCACCGACTATCGCGGCACGCCGCAGGAATTCGTTTCGATGGCGCAGTACGGCTTTCTCTATCAAGGGCAGTACTACTCCTGGCAGAAGTGCGCCCGCGGCACGCCGTCGTTCCATCTGCCTCCGGAGAGCCTTGTCTGCTTCCTCCAGAATCACGATCAGATCGCAAACTCCGCGCGCGGCGAGCGCCTGCAATTGCTGACCGACCCGGGCCGCTATCGCGCGCTGACCGCGCTGCTGCTCCTGGGACCGAATACGCCGATGCTGTTTCAGGGGCAGGAGTTCGGCTCGCCGGCGCCGTTTCTCTATTTCGCGGATCACAAGCCCGAACTGGCCGAAGCGGTCGCCAAAGGGCGTCGTGCGTTTCTCGAACAGTTCCCCTCACTGAAGGACTTGGCTGGAGATTTCGCGCGTCCCGACGATGAGGCAACCTTCACGCGATGCAAGCTCGATCATCGCCAGCGGGAGGCGAGTACCGAGGTCGTGGCGATGCACCGCGACCTGCTACGCCTGCGGCGGGAGATGACGGGCATCGCCCGCGGCGCGGTCATCGGCGCGGAAGCGTTCGTGCTGCGTTACAAGACACACCTCCTGATCGTCAACCTCGGTACGGAGGTTCGACTCGACGTCCTCCCCGAGCCGCTTCTCGCGCCGCCGGCCGGACGCGGATGGGAGCTGGTATGGTCGAGCGACTCACCCGACTATGGCGGTCCGGGCATCAGGCCGGTGGAGATGGGAGGTGGGTGGGTGGTGCCGGCGATGGCGGCGGTGGTGCTCACAATGCTGTCATCCTGAGGCTGCCGCAGCCGCGCCTCTACTGTCGGTGCTTGCATAGATCACGATCCGCGGCGGAGGACGCCGAAGGACCCCCCAACTACAAGCCGGAAAGGGTGGGGGCTCTCGGCGAACGCACGCGCGCTTTCATCACCAGGCGCACAGCACGTTGAAGCTTCCCCCTCACTTTCCTGCCCGTAGGCGGGGGGTCCTTCGGCGTCCTCCGCCGCGGACTGGATTTGAGCAAGCACCACGATTCGTGCCGCGGCTGCGGCAGCCTCAGGATGACAGATCACAACATCCGCAGCGTGTTCGCACCACGAAGCGCGCGCAATCACGCCGTCAGCAGCTTCCCCGGCCAGGCGTCCTGTGCCTTCCGTATCCAGTGGCCGTTGCGGATCTCCGCGAGGCGGTCAGCGGTCGTATCGAACACGGTCGTGTGCTGATCGCCGCGATCGCGGAAATCAGCCCGGCTCAATGCTTCGATACGGCCGTCGGCGTGGCGGACGAAGACGCGATTGGCGTCCAGAATCGACACGCCGAGGTCGCGCTCGAACTGGCGAAGAAGGCCGAACATCCGATCGATCGAACAGCCCGATGTCTCGCTCCGCTCATCGACGGCAATGGCCAGGAAACTGCCGAAGAGCAGCTCGCGCGCCGAGGTTACCGGCGTCCCGTGCGCCGCCCACTCGTCGAGGAACTGATCGACGGTCTCGAGCAAGCGCCGGCTCCTGGGTTCGTCGAGCGCGGGTGAGATACCGAACAGCCATGTGCGGGAATGGCCGTCGAGTTGATTCATGTCGATTCGTGGCACGATATGCTCCCGTTAGAAGAGTGAAGGGTGAAGAGTGAAGAGTGAAGTGATGGGCTCTTTTTCACTCTTCACCCTTCACTCTTCACCCTTCATTCAACCATGAGCTTCGCAAAATTGATGCAACGCTTCAAAAGCGGCGTCCTCGCGGGCGATCAGCCGCCGCAGCAACAGGACCCGCTGCGGCTGGCTACGGCCGCGGTCCTGCTCGACATCGGCTACGCCGACGGCACCCTGTCGCGCGAGGAGGATGAGGACCTGCTCGCCTACCTCAAGCGCGCCTTCACTCTCGACGACACGATGGCGCAGGAACTGGTCAAGGCCGCCGGCGAGATCCGGGCCCAGACCATCGATCACTTCGCGCTGACGCATTTCATCCGCCGCAACTCCCCTCTCAATGACCGCATCGAGATCGTGAAGACGATGTGGCGGATCGCCTATGCCGACGGGCGGCTGACGGATTACGAGAACTATCTGGTTCGGAAGCTCGCGGACCTGCTAGGGCTCGAGCATCACGTGATGATCGACGCAAAGGTGAGCGTATTGCGGGAGTTGGGGCTGGCGACGACGTGAATCGACGAGGGCTGGCGGGTTGACCTGTCATTCATACCTGTCATCCTGAGGCTGCCGGAGCCACGGTACGAATCGTGATGCTTGCCCCAATCTGCTTCCCGCGGCGTAGGACGCCGAAGGACCCCCCGCCTGCAACCCGGAGAGTGGGGGGACTTGGACGCGCTGTGCCGTCTGGTGATAACAGAGTAGGGCGTTAGCCGAAAACCCCCACCCTTTCCGGGTTGCAAGTGGGGGGTCCTTCGGCGTCCTACGCCGCGAACTCTGATCTGAGCAAGCATCGCAGTTCGTGGCGCGGCTCCGGCAGCCTCAGGATGACAGGGCTTGGAACGACCGCGCGATAAACTCCGCCGCAATGACCAAAACCGAAACGCACGACGTCGCCATCATCGGTGCCGGTCCGATCGGGCTCGAACTGGCGGTCGCGTTCAAGCAGTTCGGGATCGACTATGTGCAGATCGATGCCGGACAGATCGGATCGACGATCGCCTGGTATCCGGTGGAGATGCTGTTCCACTCCAGCTCCGACCGGCTCGGGCTGGCGGGCGTACCGATCCAGACGGCCACGCAGCAGAAGATCACGCGCGAGGAGTACCTGGCTTACCTCCGGGCGCTGGTGATGCAGTTCGGTCTGCAGGTGCGTTCGTATGAGCGCGTCACGCACGCGAAGCAACTGCGCGGCGGCGGCTTCGAGCTGGTCACGAGCGCGGTCGACGGCGAGCATCGCTATCGCGTCGCGCGGGTGGTTCTCGCCATCGGCGCCTTTCACGCCCCGCGCATGCTCGACATCCCGGGCGAGGAGCTCCCGCACGTCAGCCACTACTTCCACGATCCGCACACCTATTTCGCGAAGCGGTTGCTGATCGTCGGCGGGCGCAACTCGTCGGTCGAAGCGGCCGTCCGCTGCCAACGGGCTGGCGCGGACGTGACACTCAGCTACCGTCGCGACGATTTCGATCCGAAGGTCGTGAAGTTCTGGCTTCTGCCGGAAGTGCGGGCTCTCATCCGCGACGACCGCATCCGCTACCTGCCGCGCACGACACCGCTGGAGATCGGCAACGGCACCGTGCTGCTGGCGCCGGTAGACCGCGACTCCCCACCTTTCGAGATCGCCGCCGATTTCGTGCTTCTGCTCACAGGCTATCGGCAGGATTCGACGCTCTTCGACCAGCTCGGCGTCGAGTTGCGCGGCGACGACCGTCAACCGTTCTACGATCCCGAGACGATGGAGACGAACGTCCCCGGCGTCTTCGTGGCCGGCACTTCCGTCGCCGGAACGCCGCCGCGCAAGGTGACCGTGATCGTGGAGACCTGCCACGTCCACGTACCGCGGATCGTGGCGGCCATTCAGGGGGCGCGAGTGGCGCTGCCGGATGGGGCTTTGGATGAGTAGGCCGGCACGGCCGGCGGCGTTGGTTGCCCAAGGCTCGGCCACCATGGGCGACTGGTCATCCTGCCGCGCAAACTCCTAATCCACTTCTACTTCTGCGTCATCACGCAAGCGCGGCAGAATGATCGGGCACCACTGTTGGCCGAGCCTTGGGCAACCAACGCCGCCGGCCGTGCCGGCTCTACTTCTGCGAAAGCAGCGCAAATCCGATCATCTTGTACAGCAGCCGCGCGCCGACATTCGCGTCCCACTCGCTCTCGCCAGGTGACACCTCGCAGAGGTCAAGGCCGACGATGCGCTTGCCGGCCCGGCGGAGAGCGCGCAGCAGACCGATCGCTTCGTTCCATGACAGGCCGCCGGGAACCGGCGTCCCGGTCGACGGGCAGAGCGTCGGATCGAGTCCGTCGATATCCCAGGAGAGATAGACATCCTTCGGCAGAGCCGCGACGAGCTCGTCGGCGATCTCGGCCCAGGTCGCCCCTTCTTCCTTGCGCACGGCCAGATCGGAGTCGAAGAAGGTGATGATGCGTCCGTCCGATCCCTCGATCATGGCCGACTCGGCGTTGCTGATGTCGCGCACACCGACCTGGACAACTTTGTCGACACCGCCGACTTTCATCACGACGTTGTGAAAGATCGACGCGTGCGACCAGGTGAATCCCTCGTAGGCCTCGCGCAGATCGGCGTGGGCGTCGAGGTGGAGGATGCCCAGGTTCGGATGCGTCTCCGCGTAGGCCAGGATGCAGCCGAATGGGACGGAGTGATCGCCTCCGAGCACGACCGGCATCTTGCCGGCGACGAGGAGCGCGCGCGTCCGCTCATAAACCCATTCGTTGACCAACTCCGAGATCGCATTGACTTCGGCGGCTGCCTTTCGCGTGGCGTCATCGACCACGCCACCTTTCTCGATGACGGCCGCGGCAATGCCTTTCGCTTTCGCGTTCCAGCGAACGATCTCCGCCGGGATGTCGAGCATGGCGATGCCTGCGTCGTATGGCCGCCCCGTCTCCCGATCGAACAGGTCGACCTGCTTCGATGCCTCGAACACCGCCTCCGGGCCGCGCGACGTGCCACCGCCATACGACGTCGTCGCTTCATACGGCACCGGAATCACGACGACGCGCGCCTCATCGGGCGTGAACGGCAGACCGTAGATTCCGGAGCCGGAGGGGGCGGCGGCGTCGGGGTCGAAGGTTGTGGTCATGGTTGCCGGGTTGCTGAGTTGCTGGCTTGGTTGGTGGGTGGTCGGTTGTCGGTTGTCGGTTATCGAAAAGAATTTTGGGCGACTCAGCAACCTAGCAACCTAGTAACCAAGCAACCGCGAGACCCCGCGACCCCGCAACCGCGAGACCGCCTAGTCCATATCCATCGGATTGATCACCGGCTTATCGTCTTCACCGGCGCGCTGCATCGCTTCCTTGAACCGTTCATCGAGGATGCGGGCGCGGTCTTTCTGGCTGGCCATTTCCCGATCGAACTTCTTCTCCATCTCGCTTTTCTGCGACTCGAGGCCGGCCACCATCGACTCGAGCGAGCCGCCGGTGCGCCTTTCCTTCGCCTTGTGCAGCAGGACTTCGCCGGAAGTCCGGTCGATGACGAGCGTGGCGTCGCAGCAGGGGCAGGTGATCTCGAAGTTGGCGGCCATAGCGGATTCATTCTACCGCGCGTGTCGTAACCAACACCGCCGCCGAGTTGGCGGCGGTCCAGCCGCCGGGCCGACGGCGCTACGCTTCGTTAGAGCGCCTGCATCAAATCCTCGACCAGGTCGTCCGCGTGCTCCAGCCCTGCCGACACCCGCAGCAGGTTCTCAGCCGTACGGCTCCCTGGTCCTTCGCTCGAGGCGCGATGCTCGATCAGGCTCTCCGTCCCGCCGAGAGAGGTGGCGCGCGTGAATACCTTCATCTTCGCCGTCACGGCCAGCGCATCGCGGCGGCCGCCGCGGACGTGGAACGACAGCATGCCGCCGAATGCCGACATCTGCCGCCCGGCGATCTCGTGGCCCGGATGCGACTTCAATCCCGGATAGTGAACGGCCTCGACGCGTGGGTGTGACTCCAGCGCGCGCGCCAGGGCCATGGCATTCTCGCAATGAACGCGCATGCGCGCCGAAAGCGACCGGATGCCGCGAAGGATCAGCCACGAATTGAACGGCGAAGCGACGCCGCCTGTGATCTTGCGGGAGTGCTCGACGGCATCCAGGAAGGCGTCGCGGCGGGCGAAGGCCAGCGAGCCCCCTTGTACGTCGCTGTGTCCGCCGAGGTACTTCGTCGTCGAGTGCATGACGATGTCGGCCCCCTGCTCGATGGGACGTTGCAGCGCGGGAGTCGCGAACGTCGCGTCGGCGATGAGGATGGCCTTTGCCTCGTGGGCGATCTGAGCCAGCGCGGCGACGTCGACGATCGTCATCAGCGGATTGGACGGCGTCTCGCACCAGATCACCCGCGTGGCCGGCCGCATGGCCGCACGGACGGCATCGAGATCGTCCATGGCCACGAAGTCACAGGCCACGCCCCAGCGCGGCAGGTACTCGGTCGCCAGCGCGTGGACTCCGTAATAGCTGTCGTCGGGAAGAACGAGATGGGAGCCAGGCGGCAGCGACTGCAGAACGCAGGTGGCCGCCGCCATCCCAGAGGCGAAGGCCATCCCGCGCGACGCCGAATCGATCGCCGCCAGCGCCTCTTCGAGCCGCATCTGCGTCGGGTTGCCGTCGCGGATGTAGCTGAAGCCGTGGGAGGGCTCGCCGTCTTCCGCGCGCCGCTCGAATGTGGTCGACAGATGAATGGGCGCGGCGATGGCGCCGGTCTCGCTATCGGTCTCCGCGCCTGAGTGAATGGCCTTCGTCTCGAATTTCATGCGGGGGAGGATACGACTACAAGCGCTCAGCGCTCTCGATCTTGCTGAGATTGTTGTCGAATGTTCCCAGTGGCAGGTGGCCGGCTTTCCTCGCGATCCTGTCAACGGCGCGCGTGCTTGTCCACCGGCTGCCGGTGCACATCCGCGAACGCCAGCATCGGGAAGAGCTGCTGCTCCCGCTCGTCGTCAAATCCGCACGATGAGGTGAACGTCGGCGGATTCTCGTAGGTGCCGAACAGCATGTCCCACCAGGGGAAATCGCCGTAGTTGTTCTTGTGGCGGCCGTACTCGTGGTGGATGCGGTGCATCTCCGGCCGCTGGAAGACGAAGCCGAACCAGCGCGGCGTACGGATGTTCGTGTGATAGAAAAACTCACCCAACGCCGTGAAGGCCGTGTAAATCGCTCCCGCCTTGAGATCGAGGCCGAGCAGCGTGTAGACGATGAGCGACCCGAGGATGGAGTTGACGGTCATCTCCAGCGGATGCTTGTAGAACGAGGTGATGACTTCGATTCTCTGAGGGCTGTGATGGATCTGGTGAAAGCCGAGCCAGAGAAGATCGACCTCGTGGCGCCAGCGATGCCACCAGTAAAAGACGAATGTGGCGATGAAGTACGCGATGAAGCCGCCCAGTGGCGCGGACACGTACTGGGAGAGGTGCAGGAGCGACCGCGAGGACAACCAGCGCTCCCACGAGATCCCGGCCAGCATCACGATCCCAAGCTGCACGACATTCACGGCGATCACGCGCAGCGGCCATGTCTCGACCTTCGGGAGTTTCCAGCCCGGCACGATTCTCTCGATCACGAAACAGAAAGTGAAGACCGTCAGGATGAGAGGCAACATACTTCCTTCTACGATCGGTTCGCCGGGAGGTTCTGTTCGTCAGTAGCCTTGATCACCGGAACACGAGGTGCGCCACGGTGGTCTCGAGATTCCAGTAAATGATCGCGTACGCCGTCAAGTCATAGGCAGCGTGCGCGATCATCACCATCCAGATGCGGCCGCTGACCGCAAAGATCGCACCGAAAACGAGCCCGGTGATCATGGCCTGCTCTGAGCCGGCCAGCCCCTGCACGGAGTAGTGTGCCAGAGCGAACAACGTGGAGGTGATCAACACGATTGATGTTCTCGCGGCAAGACCGGAGCCGAGAATCCTGCCAAGGCGCTCGAAGAGGAAGCCGCGGTACACCGTTTCTTCGCCCCACCCCGCGCCGACGATGAAGGAAAACAGCGTGAACGGGATCGCTGCCCGGTTTCCGGCCAGGAAGTGATACGCGTGATTGATCGGGTCAGCGCCGAGGAGCGGCATCACCATCGTCTTCAACAGAAGCTTGAGCGCGATCCCGAAACCGACGCCGCCCGCGACCGTGACGATCCAGCTCCTCGGTTGCACATATCCGATCTCACTCCACCGCGTGCGCGACAGCCGCATCCACACGATGACCAGCACCGCGCTGAAGGGGATGAAGACGGCGTTGCCGAAGAGGATGGCCAGAATGGCCACGATCCCAACCGGTCCGAACCCGCGCAACTGCGCGGCGAAATGATCGTCGGATGACGCCGATGCGTCGATCGCCATGGTGACTGATACGAGACGGAGGCCGCGAGGTTTTCTGGAGTGCTTCTCTTCAGGCCGAGAGGGGGGCTGGGGGTTGATCGCGGCGCTGCTTCGCCCGCCAGTTGGCTGTCCAAAACTCGTCGAGGTGCTCGATCAATCAGAGACTTCCCTCAAGAATATCTTTGACCACATCGTTCCGGCGGACGAGAAGCCGCCTCAGATAGCCGGACATGATCAATCGGTCTACGACGTCGCCGACGAACCCGAACGGCGAACGAAAGGTGAGCACGTCCCGTATGTTCGTTCCGTCAGCGCATGGCTCGAAGTAATGATCGTGTACGAACGAGCGGAACGCGCCCCTGATCATCGAGTCCTGGAAGTGGCGCGGCCGGTCGAAGGCGGTGATGCGAGACGTGAATCGCTGCCGGACACCGAAATGCCGTGCCTCCCAGGTTACCTGCTCCCCGAGCTCGATGAGCCCCGACGTCCTGCCCGCGACGGCACGCTCGCCGGTGTGCCCCATCGACTGGATGTGAAGATCGAGGTCGCGGGATGCGTCGAAGCATCGCTCCGGGGTGGCGCGGACCGTCGTGAGGATGGTGATGACAGCCATAGCGCTCACTCAACCCACGCTGCCGGTCGTGCCGGCTAGACGTACATCTCCGCGGCGGCATGCCACTCGTGGGCGATGTTGCGCATGACCAGCGCGCAATCGAAGCGAATGCTCTCGGACGGGAAGAGCGAGCGGTCGTCAAAGTAGCTCGACTGGACCGACTCCACGCGGAGCGGCTGGACCTCCCAGTTCTGCGTTCGCAACTCGATGCCGTCGAGCTTGTGTCCCGCGGAGGTGGCGGAATAGCCGATCGAGCCCGGCTCGAAGAAATCGGAGGCTTCCCTGACCGAGGCAAAGATCGAACCCGGCGGCAACGCATCTGTCGCGGATCCGGACACGCTCACGGAAACCGCCTGATCCGCGGATCTCATCTCCAGGGCAACCCGGCCTCCATCGTCCGTGACGACAAAGCGCGCCCGGTGGTGCTCTCCCGGAAAGAGGCGGCCGCCGGCCAGCGTGTTCAGCAACGATCCGGAATCACGCCTCGGGATGTAAACGCCCTCATGTTCCCCGTCCGCGTCAGTCCAGGTGACCGCGAACCGGTGCGCCGCGTTCTCACTCGACAAACCGAACATTTCCGGGAAACGCTTTGGCCGAATCCCTTCAAGCCGGATGAGACAGATCCCTCCGACCGCGTAACCGCCGTGGACCTTCGGCCGGAAAGGAGCGGGCAGCCGCGCCTGCACCGCATCCGGATCAATCCGGAAGTTGACGAGGAGCCTTCTCCGGATGATGCCGTGTACTTTGGGGAGGCGCATGGTTCGATTATGGCCTGAACGGACGCGGCACAGAGATGTTGCACCGCGGCACCGCTGGGCCGACATACGCTGATTCGATGAAACGAATGCTGCTCATGATCTCGCTGATCCTCGCCGCGCTGCCGGGGTACCCGAAAACGATCAAGATCGACCGCCTCGACACCAATCACTCCACGATCCTGTTTCGCGTTCCCATCATGGGCGGCATGTCCGAGGTCGTCGGCAAATTCACTGACTTCACGATCGTGATTGTCTACGACGATGAGGATCTGACGCACTGCCACGTCAGCGCCGTGATCAAGACAGCCAGCGTCGACACGGGTATCGCCGATCGCGACAAGCATCTCCGCACCGCCGATTTCTTCGACTCGGAGAAGTTCCCCGAGGCCACGTTCGAGAGCTCGCGCATCGAGAAGACGGCCGATGGATTCCGGGCCATGGGCACGTTCACGCTGCGAGGGGTATCCAAACCGTTTGTAATTCCGTTCCGGATCACGGGGAACCGTCGCAACGAGGAGAAGAAAGCCTCGACCTTCGGCTTCTCAGGCACCGCGCAGCTCAACCGGCAGGACTACGGGGTGCACTGGAAGCATCCGGTCGATCCTGCCTTCGTGGGCGATGACGTCACGATCGAGATTCATCTGCTGAGCAAGTTGATCGCGGATGCGGTTGCGCCGGCTGCGGGTTGATCCGGCGGTTTCGCGGTCTCGGGGTTGCGCGGTCGCGCTGTTCGCGGTCTCGGCGCAAGCACCGCGAGACACCGTAACTGCGCGACGGCGCGACCTCAGGCCCCATACCGCACCGCCGGACTCCCCGCCGGATAGAACACTCCGAGCAATCGCATCTCAGTGTCGCCGCGGTTTTCGACGCAATGCACCTGTCCATGCGGCAGAAAGATGCACGACCCGCTCTCGATGAGCGTGTTCGACGAGCCCGCCCACATCGCGCCCACCCCGTCGAGGATGACGATCACCTCCTCGTACAGGTGGTAATGGTCCGGGGCGCGGCCCGGTGGGATACCGCCGACGAACTGCGTCACCTGCGTGCTGCCGGCGTCGGAGTTGATCACTTCGCGGTACCAGCGGTCGCCGGTGCGTTGCACGGGGCGGTCGCGCATCGCCACCACACCCAGCACACCGTGGCCGGGCTCGTAGCCTTCGAGGCTTGCGCCGGCGTCTGGGCATTGCGAGCTGACGAGGGTCAGCGTTTCCGTGGCGGATATCTCGAGTGATGCCTCCGGCGGAAGATAGATGCCGGTATCCACCGCGAGACTGTGAGCGCCCGCCGAGCCGGAGCCGGCCACGACGTAGAGCACCTCGTCCGAGGAGTCGTTGCGGAGCGTGGCGCTCTCCCCTGCCTGCAGCTCCAGCACACGCAGCGAGATCGCCCTGGCTCCGGCCTCGATGCCGAAGTGTTTCCATATGTGCAGGGCGCCATCGCGGGTCGGTTCGCCCTCTTTCAGTCCGGTTACGCGGCAGCCACCGTCGAGTATTGCAAGCATTTCGTGGGATTATGCTCCCCGCATGCAGACCAAAGAAGAGGGAGTCCACGCCACCAACCAGGACTTCATCCGCTACGACCAGGTGGAGAAACGCCAGAGCTACCACCTCGCCGAGACGGCCGGCGACGAGCAATTCGACGACGATTTCCAGATTCGCACCGTCGATATCGGCCAATTTCTTCACGGCAACGACCAGGACAAGCGCGCTTTCGCCACGGAGCTCGGCGACGCCCTGCACGAGATCGGCTTCGCCATCCTCGAAGGTCACGGCGTCGACCCGGCGCTCTACGACGAAGCTGGCCGGAGGATCGAAGACATCTTCAGCACTCTCACCCTCGGTGAGAAAATGCGCTTCCGCGCCGAGCGCTTCGGATCCGTCAATCAGGGCTACTTCCCCATCAAGGAGACGAGCAACATGCACCCGGACCTGGTCGAAGGCTGGGTGTTCTGCCGCCGGGCTTTCGAGGACACGCCGGCGTTCTGGCCGATACCGGAACAGGCCGAGTTCTTCCGCCGGATCGTCGAGGGACACGAGAAGCTGATCCTGCCGGTGATGCAGAGCCTCCTCACCTACCTCGGATGCGACGCGCATCTCTTCGATGCGAGACTCACCGGCACGAACTTCGGCCTCCGTCTCAATTACTACCCGCCCGTCTCGGATGCCGACGACGCCTCCGGCGCCGCCCGCCTCCTCGGGCACGAGGACATCGACCTCTTTACGTTCCTTCCCGCGCCGCGCGTGGAGGGATTGCAGATCCTCAACCGCCGCAACATGAAGTGGGTGCGCATCGCCGCGCCGCCGGGAAGCATCATCCTCAACACCGGCGACTACATGCAGCGGATCAGCAACGACATCTTCCCCTCAACGACGCATCGCGTCAGCAAGCCGCGCGATCCGCGGCAGCGCGTGGCCACGCGGGTCTCCTTTCCGATGGCCGTCTATCTCTGGGAGGACGAGATGCTCGAGGTTCTGCCCGGCCTCGCCAATCGGAAATACCCACCGGTGAAGGCGATCCAGTTCCACACGAGCATCACCAGCAAGTTTTACGGCGACGACTATGCCGTGACAGAGGCAGGGCGGTGACCGAGGCATGAATGACCCGCTCCTCCGATTCCGCGACCGTTTCCCGATCCTGAGCAGGACGAAGTACCTCGTCTCGCACTCGCTCGGGGCGATGCCCGAGGCCACGCGCGATGCGCTGGCCGAATACGCCGACCTCTGGGCGTCGCGGGGCGTGCGGGCGTGGGGCGACCGCTGGTGGATGATGTCGATCGAGGTGGGCGACATCATCGCTCCGCTGATCGGCGCGCCGCCAGGCTCGGTGGTCATGCTTCCGAACGTCACCACCGCCGAGGCGGTCGTGCTGTCGTCTTATGATTACACTACGACGCGCAACCGCGTGGTGCTCGTCGACGGGGAGTTCCCCTCCGTCCGCTATATCTACGACCGTCTGGCGCGCCGCCTCGGCGCGGAGATCGTCACGGTGCCGCACGACGCCTCCGGCCTCGGCTTCGATCTCGATCGTCTGTTGGCGGCGATCGACGAGCGGACGCAGATCGTGCCCATCGGCCACATCCTCTTCGAGTCGTCGTACATGATCGACGTCGAGGCCATCGCTCGTCGCTGTAGAGAAGTCGGTGCGACGCTGGTGCTCGACGTCTTCCAGTCCGCCGGCATCGTCCCCGTCGACGTCACCGGATGGGACGTGCCGATCGCCGTCGGCGGCGTGCTGAAGTGGCTCTGCGGCGGACCGGGCGGCTCGTTCCTCTACGTCGATCCCGCGCTTCGGCCGAAGCTGGAGCCGAGCTTCACCGGCTGGATGGCGCATGCCAACCCGTTCGCTTTCGAGCCGCCGCCGATGCGCTTTCGCGACGACGCCCTCCGCTTCGCCCTCGGCACGCCGCCCATCCCCGCGCTCTACGCCGCGCGCGAGGGTCCGAAAGTCATCGCCGAGGCCACGGGCGGCGACATGCGAACCATCCGCGAGAAATCGCTGCGGCAGACCCAACGGATCATCGACCTCGCCGACGCCCGCGGCTTCGAGCTGCGCACCCCGCGCGAAGCGGAGCGCCGCGGCGGATCGGTGTCGGTACTCATGCCGCACGCAAAGGAAGTGGCCTACGAACTGAACGCCGAAGACATCGTCTGCGACTTCCGCCCCGTCGCCGGCGTCCGCTTCTCGCCGCACTTCTACACGACGGATGAGGAGCTGGAGGCGGCCTTCGCCACGGTAGACGAGATCCTGCGAACGGATCGGTGGAAGCGGCAGGCAGCGAAGCAGACGATTGTGACGTGAGGAATCTGCGTTTTATCTGCGGATAAGGCTTTTATCCGCAGATGACGCAGATGTAGCGCAGATAAGCGGCCTACGTTTCGCTCAAGCGTCTCCTCCGCGCCGCGATCCCATACAACAGCGCCCCGATCGCGCCCCAGAACACCATTAGCTCGATTGTCGTCAACGAGGCATGCTCGATGCGCTCGCGGAAGGAGAGGTGACGAAGGACGTCGACATCGCTCACGAGTTGCACGACGATCAGAGTCCCCATCGACAGAAGCGAGATCACCGCACAGATGCGCTGGATGACTAGCGGCATCCCCAGGGTGACGCTGGCGTAAAGGGCCGGATTTGCGCGCGGGAGCGCCAGCAGGGCGATGCTGTGCAGGAAGTAGAGGCACACCAGCGCGAAGACGGCGATGTTCAAGGCCAGCGAGATCTGGCCGCTGACGAGCAGGAGCAACGCGACGACCAGCGTCAGCGTGAGGCCGATGATCGGCGTGCCGGTTCTCTTCGATATCGCGCCGATCGACTGCGGTGCCAATCGATCCTCGGCCAGCATGATGCCGACGCGCGAGGGCACCAGCATCGTGGCGTTGACCGACGTCGTCAACGCCATCACCGCGCCGAGCGTGACGAACCACGCCGCTCCCATCGGCAGGTATCGCGAGGCCACTTCGGCCATCGGGGCGGCGGCGCGCCGTAGCTCCGCGCCGGGAAGGACGCCGAAGGCGACCACCGACATCAGGAAGTAGATGACCGTCGTCGCCAGAATCCCTCGGAGGAAGATGCGCGGCAGGCGGCGTGTCGAATCGCGCACTTCCCCGGCTGTCTGCGCCAGCGACTCGAAGCCGGCGTAGCCGAAGAAGACCAGCGGTAGCGACGCAGCGAACCCGCCCGGGCCGTGCGTGAAGAACGGCTGGTAGTTGTGGAACCGGATGGCGAAGAGGCCCGGCACGACGAGGACGACGATGGAGAGGCCGAGCAGAACGCACATCCATACCTGTATCCGGCCGAACCAGCGGACACCGGCTACATGGATGACATAGAAGAAAAGGAGGCTGCCGATCGCGATCGGCATGGCCGCGGTCTTCGGCAGCGCACCCGCGAAGAGCTCGATGACGTAGTCGCCCAGCGCGCGTGACAGATAGGCCAGTGCGCCGATGTACGAGATGACCTTGAGCCAGACGCCGATAAACGCCAGGCCGTAGCCGCCGAAGGTACGCGAGAGATGGGTGTATTCGCCGCCGGGCTCGCGGCCGAGCGGCGTCGAGAGAAAGACCGAGTAGGCGACCGAGGTGGCGAGGATGGCCGGCGCCAGCACGAGGTAGCCGAGGATCACGCTCGGGCCGGTCAGAGCCCAGGCATCGCTCGTGACTTTGAAGATCCCGGCGCCGATGAGCATGCCGAGCAGGGTGGCGTACGATTCGATCGTGCCGAGGTCGCGGCGGAGTGAGGAGGAAAGCGGTGCGGCCATGTTTCAGCTCCTCTCGGCCGCGCGCGAGGCACGCCAGCGGTCCGCGGCGACGGCGAGAACGATCACGACGCCGATGATGATCTCCTGAACGTAATTCGGCCAGCCCATTTGCTGGCTGCCGTTGCGGAGGAAGGCCATGACCAGCGCGCCGATCATGGCCCCGGCGATGCTCCCCTCGCCGCCGCTCAGGCTCGCGCCGCCGATGACGACAGCGGCGATGACGTCGAGCTCCACGCCGACGGCCACGGTCGGATCGCCCTGCCGCAAGCGCGACATCTGCATCACGCCGGCCAGGCCGAAGAAGAGGCCGGCCAGGGCGTAGATGCGCACTTTCAGCGCGTTCGTGTTGATGCCGCAGGCGCGCGCCGCCGCTTCGTTCGAGCCCAGGGCGAAGACGCGCCGGCCGAAGACCGCGTTGCGAAGGACGAGCGCCATCATCGCCGCGAGCACGATGGCCACCCACACGCCCGGCGCGAAGAGCATCCAGTCGTGCGAAGGAAACGTCACCGCCAGCTCGTTGAGCCAGGTCGACGGCGGATTGACCGTCTGCTGATCGGCGACGTACTTGGCCACTCCGCGCGCCACACCGAGCATGCCCAGCGTGGCGATGAAGGGCACTACGCGGAGCTTGGTGATAGCCAGACCATTGACCACGCCGACGATGCCGCCGGTGATGACGCCCGCGGAGAGCGCCACGATCGGCATCCAACCGTCGCGCAATGCCAGCGCCGTGACGACGCTGCTGAGGGCGATGACGGCGCCGACGGAGAGGTCGATGCCGCCGCTGACGATGATCATCGTCATGCCGATCGCGCCGATGGCGACGATCACAGTCTGCGCCAGGACGACGCGGAGGTTCGCCCCCGAGAGATAGAGCTCCGGCGATCCGGTCAGGACGGCGAAAAGGAGGATGACGCCGAGGAGCCCGGCCAGAGGAGCAACGATGCGAATCCAGCGGGTCATATGAGGCGCGGATTGTACGCGGGAGCGCGCGTAGCGCCGGCGGCCCGCCGGCTGGACCGCCGCCGGCTCAGCGGCGAGTCACGAAAACCGCCAGCGAGCCGCTGGCGGTCCGGCCGTCGAGCCGACAGCGCTACGCTGGCTTGTCCCCTCCAATAGCCGTCTCCAGAATTGAGTCAGGCGTCCACTCACTAACCGGCCGCACCGGCGAAAGCCGCCCGCGCGTCATCACCGCGATCGAGTGGCACACTTCAAACAGCTCCGGCAGATACGAGCTGACCATCACGATCCCCTTCCCCTCGGATGCCAGGCGCGCGATCTCACGGTAGATGTCGCTCTTGCTGCCGATGTCGATGCCGCGCGCCGGCTCGTCGAGGAGAAGGATGTCGGGATCCTGGTGGAGCAACCGTCCGAGCGCGACCTTCTGCTGGTTGCCGCCGGAGAGCCGCCCGACGATGCCGCGCGGCCCAGGCGCCTTGATCCTCAGTCGCTGCATGACGCTCTCGGTCTGCGTGTCCTGCAGGCCACGATCGATCCACCCGCCGTGCGCGCAGGTGTCGAAGCGGCTCATGGTTACGTTGTCGGCGATCGGGAGTTGCAGGGCCAGGCCTTCGCCTTTCCGGTCTTCGCTGAGGTAGCCGAAGCCGTTGCCGTGCACGGCTACCCGTCCGGTCGCTTTTTGCAGGCCGAAGAGGGCGCGTATGAGATCGGTACGGCCGGAGCCGATGAGTCCCGCGATGCCGAGGACCTCGCCGCGACGGAGGCTGAAACTGGCCGCGCGAAGGCGCGGAGGGGCGGAGAGGTTCTCGACTAGGAGAAGAACCTCGGGGGTCGGGCGTCGGGGGTCGGGGGTCGGAGAAGAAAGGGATCCTGGCTCAGGCACAGACAGGAGTGTCTGTGCCACATTTGATTCTGCCGATGGCTTAGCCGCGGATCGTGGCTCAGCCAGGGAACTATGTGGCACAGACACTCTTGTCTGTGCTGCATGGGGCTCAGGCAGGGATCGTGGCTCAGCCACGGAACTATGTGGCACAGACACTCTTGTCTGTGCGCGGCCCACCATCAATGAGATCAACTCATCGTCCGTCACTGCGACCAACTCGCCAGTCCCAACACTCCGCCCGTCGCGCAACACCGTGCACCGCGTAGCGATCTCGCGCACCTCTTCGAGAAAGTGACTGATGTAGATGACGGCGATGCCGCGATCGCGCAGGCGGCGGACGGTGTCGAACAGCCGCTCGACATTGGCGCGCTGGAGGCTGCTGGTCGGCTCATCCATCAGGAGCACCCGAGCATCGCTTGCCAGTGCACGGCAGATCTCGACGACCTGCTGATCGGCGAGCGGCAAGTCGCCAGTGCGGACGCGCGGATCGATCTCGGCTCGTCCGAAATCAGCCAGAAGCGCGGCGGCGCGATCGAGCAACTCATCCCGACGCAGCCAACCGCCGCGCGACGGCTCGATCCCCATGAGGATGTTCTCAGCCACCGGCAAATGCGCACAGAGCGCGAGCTCCTGGTGGATGTGGGCGATACCGCGCGCCCGCGCATCGGCCGGCCCCCGCGGCGCATACGACTGGCCGCCGACCACCATCGCGCCGCTGTCCGGCGGGAACGCGCCGGAGAGGATGTTCATCAGCGTGCTCTTCCCCGCCCCGTTCTCTCCGATGAGCGCGTGTACTTCGCCGGGCGCGACGTCGAGATCGACGCCGTCGAGGGCGATGGTGGCTCCGAAGTGCTTGGTGATGGAGTGGAGGGTGAGCATGTGTCGGTGGTTGCTGGGTTGCTGAGTTGCTGGGTCTAGCGGTCTCGCGGTTTCGCGGTTTCGCGGTCTCGCGGCTATGAATACCATCGCTCACCGCGAGACTACGAGACCCCGAGACCGCGAGACCTCGCAACCGCGAGACCCAGCAACCTAGCAACTCAGCAACCCACTCACCTACCCCAGCGGATGCAACAACACCTTCGCCTCCGGCGTATCCACATTCGCCGGCGTGATCAGGGTGACGCCTGTGTCGACGCGCTTCTCGATCTTCCTGCCCAGGAGGTGATCGACGAGCGTCTTGACGCCGAGCTCCCCCATCCGAAACGGATTCTGCACGACGATGCCGTTCAGCTTCCCGTCGTGCATGGCCTTGACGAAGACGTCGCTGGTGTCGAAGCCGATGAAGCGGATCTTGCCCGCTTTGCCGGCGTCTTCGAGCGCCAGGAGCGCGCCGGCGGTCGACGATTCGTTCGGAGTGAACATGCCGTCGATGTCGTTCCCGAAGCGGTTGAGCAGATTCTCCGCCGCCGTCTTGGCCGTGTCGCGCGTGGCGCCGGCAAACTGATTCGAGGAAGTGAGTACGATGCCGGGCCAGGCCGATTTCATCCGCTCGATGAATCCCTTCTCCCGCTGTTCGGTGCTGAAGACGCCTTCCTGATAGCGGAGCGCCAGGACTTTCCCCTTACCGCCCAGGATGCGTCCCATCTCGTCGGCGGCCAGCTCGCCGCCGTGGTAGTTGTTGCTGGCCACGAAGCTGATCGGATCGTTCGACTCCAGCGCGGAGTCGATCACCACCGTCGGGATGCCCGCGCGCTTCGCTTCCTCGACCGGTCGCACGAGCGCGTTCTTGTCGAACGGCGCCAGGACGATGCCATCGACGTGCTGGGTGACGAAGCCTTCCACGACCTGCACCTGCTGCTCGCGGTCGTCTTCGCGCATCGGCCCTTTCCAGATGATGTCGACGTTGATGCCGGCCTTCGCTTCATCCTTCGAGGCCTTCACCGCGCCGGCGCGAATACTCTTCCAGAACTCGTGCGTCGAGCCTTGCGGGATGACGGCGATGGTGAATTGCTTGCCTGTTTTCTGCTCCGGTTTCGAGCAGGCGAAAAAGAGGATTGCGATCGCTGCTGCGGCAAGAGCTCGTTTCATTCAGTCGTCCTCTAAGCACAGACAAGAGTGTCTGTGCCACATCGTTCCTGCTCATTTCGAAAGACGCGGTCATGGCTCACGCGATCCCAATGTGGCACAGACACTCTTGTCTGTGCGCGAGCGCCGACGGCGCGCGAAATCATCGACGCTCCAGTGTGTCATACAGCGGCTGTGCCTCGATCAACCCAGCTCGCTCATCCGACACGGTCGCCGCGAGCACGCGGATCTTGTCGTTCTCGGGCAGCGTCAACGTCCGCGCGCCGGGAGGCAGGTCGATCGTGTAGGCGAACAGGTACGAGTATGCATACGGTTCGTTCGCCCCCGCGGAGTCGTGACGATGGGAGGCGTACCAGGCGATGGGGGCCCGTTTGATGAAGCCGGGGGTGAGGCCGTCGAAGACCGTGGCCATGCGCTCGCGCGGCGGCGCATTCGGCGGTGCGTCGGAACGCGGCGGAAGCGTCTCCTTCTTCTTCGCCCAGATGCGGTTGTCCCACTGGCCGACGTAACCACTCCAGTCCTGAATCGTCATGTTCGCGGACTTGCCGTCAATGGCAAAAGCAGCCTTCTGATCGCCGTCTGCGGCGGCGAGAAGGTAGAGACGCTTGGCTGCGCCGCGCGGCAACGCGATCGACTGGCCGTGCGCGAC
Organism: Thermoanaerobaculia bacterium; assembly: GCA_035482045.1. Lineage (GTDB taxonomy): Bacteria > Acidobacteriota > Thermoanaerobaculia > Gp7-AA8 > Gp7-AA8 > JADGNZ01. The sequence goes on along the minus strand of DATHRD010000023.1, from coordinate 142,999 downwards.
GACGGCGTTCGGACCGTCCGCGAGATGAAAGCGGATGCCGGCATAGTCGAGGTCGCGCGGCAGCATCTCCTCTGGAAGAGCGCGGCCGGCAGCGTCGAATCCGGGCGATGACTTGGCGCCGTCGCGGCTCGAAACAACGCGATCGTAAGGCAGCGACACCGGCTGCGAGCGTGGCATATGCACCTTCGACGTTGGCGGCGCCAGACGAACCGCGAACGTCCGAAGCTGATACGGCGTGAACGATGTCACCAGCCTGCCATCGACAATGTGCGCGTTACGCGGGGGTCGGGAGTTGGGGGTCGGGTGTCGGAGCGCTCGAGTCTGTGGCTCCCGTTCCTGCCCATCCACCTCGCGCGCGGCAACGACAGGCGCGGCGAAGGCGAGACGAACATCGTTCTCGCGCTTCCCGTCGACCTCGACCAGGCGGACGATGACCTCATTGCTCTCCTCTGCCTTCTTGAGCGCGAGCACACGGACGCGACTGTTGCTCACGCGAAGCAGCGAGAACGTGCGGCCGAGCGAGCCGGTGTGCTTCGGCGCTACAAATGCAATCAGCGGCTGGCTGAGCCGCAACGCCTGCCAATCCGTTCCTTCGGATCGCCAGTCTCCGGCGTGCGACGCCAGACCGTAGACGAAGTGGTGATGTCCCCAATCCTGCGTCGTCTGATCGTCGTAGGCGCGGCCGTTGCCGTCGCCGAGGCCGGGCGTGTAGAGGAGCGTGAGCCGTAGCGTGTGATCGTCGGGCTTGTCCGAGCCGTACTTGCAGTCGGAGAGGATCGTCACGCCGCCGTTGGCATCGCTGAGATCGAACCACTGATGGGAAGCCACCTCGAACTTCTTCTCATCGTTGTTCCCGCGCTGGATCGTCCCCACTTCCCAGTTGTGAGTCGCCAGCGTATTCGACGCGGTCAACGGGAAGGTCGCCTTCAGCGCCGCGGCCTCGGTCTTCCAATCGATAGCGTTGTCGATCTCGATGCGGTTGCCGGCATCGCCAGCGGCAAGTCTGATCGTTTGCACGAATCGCGACCCCTCGGTCCCGCGCGTTACCTCGATCGCCACGCGCGCAGGCCCATCCTCAACGATCCGCATCGCCGTCTGACCGCCGACAAATGCCCGCGGCGGTTTCTGTTGATCGGCCCAGTCCATGTTCCAGGCCGGCCAGTCGTGCGGATGCTCGGTCTGCAGTGCAAGGCGCGCAGGCGCTGCCAGGATCTCCCGCTTCGTCTTCTTGTCGATGATGCTCGCGATGTCGCCGCCGTCATCGATCGAGATGCGATAGCGCGCGTTCTCGAGTGTCGCCCTCGGGAGTCGGGAGTCGGGGGTCGGGGGTCGGAGCTGGACGCGGAGTGCGTCTGCTTCTCCGACACCCGACTCCCGACCCCCGACTCCCGCGGCGCGCACGTCGTAAACGGCAAAACCAACCGAGGGCACCTTGGCCACGAAGACGACGTTGTCGCCATCGTGTTGCGAAGGAACCGCCTTTCCGTCCGGTCCGAAGACACTCACGATTTCGTCCGTTGGGATTGTTAAGCGCGCCTCCACCACATCCTCGCGCGCGATACTCAACGGGTTGTAAACGACGATCGCCGTCCCCCGCACGCGCGTGTCGAGCGCCGAGGTGATCGACTCTGCCGCGCTGGTGAGCACCGAGGCGAACTGGTTCATGGCGATCACATCGTCATTCCACGAATACTCGTATGCCTTCGGCGTAGCGGTACCTGCGGCGATGTCGTGGAACTGCCCTCCCATCACCAGCGCCCAGGCATCATTGAGCCGCTTCCTCGGGTACCGGCGTCCGCCGAGCCATTCTGCCGCGACCGACGCGCGTTCCGCGGCGTCGGCCAGCAGCTCGTTCTTGTGATTCCAGCGCTTCTGATACGCCTCGGACGTGAGCGAGCCGGCCGAATGATTGGTCAGCTCGAGATCGCCCTTGTAGCGGGGCAACCGCGCTGTCTGCTCCGGTTTGATGTCGAGAAACATCTGCTCGGCGGTCGCGGAGATCACGTGCAGCGGACCGTCGTTCTTCGAAACGATCGACTCGACGAGCTGCACCGACGGCTCGCGCGGGGCGCCGCCGACGTCGCCGGTCCCGTAGTAGTGATAGTCGGTGAAGAGCCCGCTCACCTCGCCGTTGCGTTGCACGCGCTTGGGCCAGTCGGTGCCGTTCGGCGGCGTCGTGTCGCTGCGGGAGAGGTCGTAGCGGACGTCGGCGCTGTAGCTGCCGGGGTTGAACGCCGCCAGCACGCTGCTGCCGTCCGGACCTTCCCACACGCCGACATTGAACGGTGTACCGACAGGAGTCTTCTCCGGCGAATCCGGCCCGCCGGCTGGTGCGGACGATCCCCACGTCAGCTTCTGCGTCGAAAAACCGAGGATGCCCATGTGATGGAGAATGCTCGGCAGCGAGGCCGGGAAGCCGAAGCAGTCGGGGAGCATGTACTCCGCGCTCGTACGCCCGAGGTCGTGACGAAAGTACGCCGAACCGTAGAGCACCTGCCGGATCAACGACTCCGCCGACGGTGAGTTGACGTCGCTCTCCTCCATCGAGGAGCCGGCCGGGAACCAGTGGCCCTCGCGCACCCACCGCTGCAGCGTGGCGTAGTCGGCCGGGTAGTACTCGCGCATCAGCCGGTAGCGATTGGCGCCGCTGAAGTTGAAGATGTAGTGCGGATACTTCTCGAAGAGGGCGAAGTTGTCGTGCATCGTGTGCGGCAGGAATTCGCCGATCGTGCGCGGGTACTCCCATCGCCACTGCGTGTCGAGATGCGCGTAGCCGACGACGTAGAGCGTCGGCTGTTTCGTCAGGTCGGGCGGATCGGCCGCACGGGCCAGCGTGGCGCACGCGAGCATCAGCAGCAGGGCCACACGCCGGATCATTTCTTCGCCACCACGTCGATCTCGCTGTAGAACGTGTTCCCCCATGGATCGTCACTCTCCGTCTCATAGACATCGAAGAGAAGATAGCGATAGCGGCCCAGTGAGCCGGTCTTGTCCGTGATGCTGACACCGTATTGCCCGCCGCCGTCGCCCTCCTGCGTCCGCGTATCGACGAAGGCGACCTCGCGCCAGCCGCAGGTGGTCGGGTCGACCTTCACGCCCGGCATCGGATTGAAGTTCGGATCGGTTCCGTCGCTGGCGTACACCCGGTAGACCTGCGGCGCGCGGGTGTCGGAATGCCAGGAGTAGCTGTGCACCTCCCCGATGTCGATCACCGCGCCGAAGTCGATACGGAACCTGCCGCCCCACGAATCGCCGCGGAAGAATAGATTCGCCTCCGGCTCATCCTCATTGCCCGGCAGGCGGCCATCGGTCAGCGCCGCCAGCCCGGCGCTGCCGCGTTCGACCGTACCGGCGATGAGCTCGACCTTGGCCGTCGATGCCGCGTCATCCTTCGCCGGCGACGGGACGCGCGCGAACCGGAACGCCGGCGTCGCCGCCGCGCCGGTATTGCGATCGAGGGTGATCGTCACCTGGGCGTGAGCGGCGAAAGAGAAGAGAACGATCGCGAGAGCGGCCTTCACGGAGACGGAATGGTAGTTCGATTTCGCGCGAAGCGCTTTGGGGTGGGGTTCCCGACTCACCTAAGGAGCACTCGTGAGTGCCTTTGCCCATCTTCTGAAACGATCAACACTTGATGTTTGCCGGCGAGAGAACTATGCTGCAACAGCATATACGGCACCGGAGCCAATCATGATCTGGCGACACTCCTTCATCGCGGCGGCTCTGATCCTGTTCGCGGCTACGGTTCCGGCCCAGCTCACGAGCGAGACCCCACTCTCCCAGCCGCAATACGGACCCGTGGCCTGGACCAACCAGCGCGCTCCGGTTGTCGCTTCCGATGGGACGGACTTCCTCGTGGCGTGGCTCGATGGACGCGGAACAATTTACGCAAACCGTGTCACTCGAACAGGAGAGATCCTCGACGGCACGGGCATCCGAGTGCCCCTGGCCCCGGCCGATCCGGCGAATCCGTATCAATTCCTCGGGTTATTCTATGTTGATGGTGCTTACGTGCTGTTTTACTGGAACTACGCCTTCGACTCTCCGCCTTCGTTTCCTGCCACCACCTATGCCGTGATCATCAGCCGCGACGGGCAGACGGTCGACGGCCCCCGCAAGGTTCTGGACGGCGTTGCGTACGGTCTTGCGTCGAATGCCTCAAGAATCCTCCTGTTCAGCGGCAACGGCGGGATTGTTCTCAACGGACGCGCCGAAATCATCGGTCGGTTTCCGCATCCTGACTCCTCAAAGGCATACGTCGGCCCTATTTTGGCATCGAACGGCTCGACATTCCTTCTGGTGATGTTTCTGTACGACGCTGGTTCGATTTACGCAACCCTGACAGAACTGGATGCAGGCGGACAGACCATCAGCACGACCCGAATCAACGCCCATGCCATCAACCAGGCATTTGTCCAGTCCGACGGCGACGGCTACATCATTCTGTATCGCGATGCCACAGGCGTCGAATACACCTCCCTGTCTGTCTCCGCGCACGGCGAGCTTCGCTCAACATCCATTGCAGATATTCAACAGAATCTCTATTCAGCCGCGCTCTCGTGGGCCGGTCAGGGATACCTCCTCGCTGCCATGACGCCTTCCATGTCGGTCACGAGCCTGGACCGGGCTGGCTTAGCAACCGGCGTCGCGCAAGTACTCGAACCTGGGGCACAGGGATCAGATCCGCCCGCGATGGCGGGCAACGGAAGCGAGGTTCTCGTAGCCTGGACCAGTGGAGCGAATGGAGGACCGCCGTCGACGATTCATGCTGTGCTGGTTGGCTCAGACAGTACGCCCCGCTCGCCCGTCCTGACGGTTCCGTCGGCGAGCAACGCTCAGACCAGCGTTGTGATCGCCACGGGCGGTGTTTATGATCTTGCTGTCTGGGAGGAACTGACCGGCATCTATGCCACCCGCGTCGCGGCCGACGGAACCGCGCTCGATGGCCGGGGAATTCTGGTCTACTCCCAGAATGCCGCCACGTCAGGCCCCCTCCCATACCTGGGTACTTTCCAGCCGCGCGTCATCTTCGATGGGACGGCCTACCTCGTTGCCTGGGGTCCCGGCAAAGTAACGGGGCAGCGAATCGATCCGGCCACCGGCTCGCTGCTCGACGCGCCGGTCCTGCTGGCCTCGTGTGCCCACTCGTTCGATCTTGGTTATGACGGTACCTCGCCGGTGATCTTCGTCGCCGGCTGTGATCCGGTGTGGTATGCGCAGCGCGTCGCGACTGTCGGCCCCCCAGGCCCACGAATCCCTCTCGCTTCCGTTGACCCGTCATTAAGCAAGCCTCGATCTGCATGGAACGGGCATGAATGGCTCGTCGTGTGGCAAGACTACAACGGCGGCGTCTACCTCAATCGTCTTTCCAGTGCATTCGACGTTCTCGATACGTATCCGATCGCATTTCCAGCTCCGCCATTCGACGAGGAGACTCCCGTCGTGGCGTCAAACGGCAACGACTTCGTCGTGGTCTGGAAGCACTATTATAACTACGGCGGCCCTTCTGGGCTGTATTTCCGCAATATTCACAGCGACGGCACGGCCGGCGAACCCACAACATTAGCAACGAACGCCAGCGGGAGCGCCGGCCTGGTTTGGGACGGCGCCCAATACGCCGTCGCGTACACGGAAACGTGCTCAGCGCCGTGCCAGCCTCAATCGTACCTCGCGCATTTTGACGTTCAGGAAGACCAGCCCGTGCTTCGCGACAAGGTGCAAATTGTTGCCTCGGGTCTCATGGATGGATCGCTGGCAGTGCCGGCCTATGGACGAGTACGGATCGTGTATACGAGGAATGCCCTCGAACCTTTGTATGGCGGTTCGCCCCGGGCCTTTCTTCGAGACTACTTCGTCGATGTGCCTCGGCGCCGGGCGGTTGGCCGCTAGGGACTGGCCGGCATTCAGCGTGCCTTCTGCGCTTGCCGCAATCCTTCCACGGTAGCGGTACGCCCAGGCGTCCGTTCGAGTGCGGTGCGATAGGCGGCCGCGGCGTCTGCCGTGCGCCCAGCGGCGAGCAACTCATCCCCGAGGAGCTCGTAGGTCGGCTTCTCCACGACCGGCGGACCGAACTCGAACGGCATCGATGTCTCGCTCCTGGCGGTTTTCTCCAGCATAGCGATCGCTTCATCGCGCTTGCCCTCGGCGACGAGGAGCAGGGCGTCGGCCTGTTGCACCATGACCTCGGCGCGGATACGCCCGCTCGGGTTCATGGAGTGGTGCTGCTCCGTGCTGGCAAGCGCGTTTTTCTGCAGTTCGTGCAGCCGCACCACCGCCGCCTTCAATGCCGCCGGGTCGGAGCGCGCGGCCAGCACATCGCCGTACGCCATCGTGAAACGCGCGTTGGCGTGTTCGGAACCGGCGGGGATCGTGACATCGTCAGCCGCCGTCAGCGTGCCGCCGCTGGCGATCTGGTGCGCGCGCATGTCGGCGAAGGAGTTGATCCTCCCTTCATACGTATCCATCTCGCCCACGGAGACGAACGCCGGCGCGAACGCCGAGGCGCGGCAGGCATCGAGTGACTTCCGCGCGTCGTCAACGCGGTGCTCCTGAAGATAGGCATAGTGCAGCCAGAGCGCGTAATGGCCGCAATCGTTGTGTGGCTTTCCCTGTGCGGCGCGCTGCCGGTTGACGACGTCGATGGCGCGGCGATTCGCGTCGATAACGTCGTCCCACATCCCCATGGCGATGAAAATGTGCGAGGTCATGTGCAGCGCGTGACCGGCATTCGGTGCCACCGCGCCGTAACGTCGTGCGGCGCGCATGCCCAGCGGCGCGTGGATCGGGTCGTCATAGCAGTGGATGAGGTAGTGCAGCACGCCGGGATGCGTCGGATGGGTGGGCAGAACCTCTTCGAGCAGCGCCGCGGCGCGCATATAGATCGTGAAATCGCGCCCGCCATGCGACGTGCCGAGGAGCGCCACGGCATAGAAGGCCGTGGCATCGACATCGTCGGGGTAGCGTTCGTGAACGCCGCGCATGGCGTCGGCGTACTTGAAATCGCGCTCGTCTTTGGTACCTGAGCCATAGAGCACATCGATGGCCCGCAGGTAGTCGCGCTCGCGCTCCGTCTTCGCCTTGGCCAGCCGCTCCTCCGGCGTCGCACCGAGGCGCGCCAGCGCGGCACGCGCCGCTCCGGCGTCCTGCTGGAACCAGACCGGATGTGTGTAGGTCATGGCCTCGCCCCAATAAGCCATGGCGAACGACGGATCGATCTTCTGCGCGGCGCGAAAGGCCTCCGCCGCGTCGGGGTATTCGAAGTCGTGCAGCAGGGCCAGCCCGTGCAGAAACGGCTTCTGCGCCTCGGGTGCGCCGGAGTTGGCGAACGAGACCTCCCCGGCGTCGTTCATCTGCGCGAGGGCGGAGGAGGCGAAAAGAAGGAGTGCGAGGAAGGTCAGGCGCATGGGGAAATGATAGTGGTTGATCTGTCATTCCGAGCCCGGCGGCGCCCCGGAGGGGCAAAGCACGGCGAGGAATCCCCGGCCACAGGGTCGTCAGCGGTTTCAGCCGGGGATTCCTCACCGCGCGCTGCCCCTACCGGGGCGCCGCCGGCTCGGAATGACAGTACCCTTGCGCATGCGCCGCCTGGCTGCTCTTCTCGTCCTCTTCGCCGCCGCCTGCGCCTCAGTACCCTCCATCACCACGCCCTACACGATCGTCCTCGGCATCGCCCAGGACGGCGGCTATCCGCAGGCGGGGTGCAATCGACCGGATTGCATCGCGGCGTGGCACGATCTGAAATTAAGGCAGCGCGTGGTGTCGCTGGCCATCGTCGATCCGCAATCCCATCAGCGCTGGATCATCGATGCCACCCCCGACTTCCCTTCCCAACTGCGCACCCTCGACGAGGCCGCACCGCGCGCGGATGGCGCGCCGCTGCTCGACGGCATCCTCCTCACGCACGCCCACATCGGCCACTACCTCGGCCTGGCGCAACTCGGACGCGAGGTAATCGGAGCGCGCTCGGTGCGCGTGTACGCCATGCCGCGCATGCGCGAGTTTCTAGAGCGCAACGCTCCGTGGGATCAGATCGTCAAACTCCAAAACATCGAGTTGGCGCCTCTCGAAGACGGCGTGGCCGTCTCGCTGAACGAGCGCATCAGCGTCACACCGTTGCGGGTCCCTCACCGCGACGAGTACTCCGAAACGGTAGCCTTTCTTATCCGGGGTCCCTCCCGTTCCATCCTCTGGCTCCCGGACATCGACAAGTGGGAGAAATGGTCCACGCCGCTCGAATCGGTGCTGGCCCGCGTCGATGTGGCCTACCTCGACGGCACCTTTTATGACGCCAGCGAGTTGCCGGGCCGGGACCTGCGCGAGATCCCGCACCCACTAATCACCGAGACGCTCTCCCGGCTTGCCGCATCGCCGATGCTCGCGAAGGTGCGCTTCATCCATCTCAATCAGTCGAATCCGCTGCTGCGGGAGGGGCGTGAGCACGTTGTCGTCGCGAAGGATGGGGAGCGTTCCGGACTGTGATTGTTGCGGCGACGCCGCGTGTTGTCGGTTGATTGCGGCTTCGCCGCGTTGTCTGCGTGTTATCTGCACAGCCTCGCGCGTTATTGCATGTCGGTCGATTGCGGCGCGCTGTATGGAAGGCGACACCGAAATTCACGTTTGCAGATCGTCGATGAAGCCAACGCGAAGCACGCCGGAGGCGTTCCGTAGATTAGCCGGTGGCAAGCGCCGAAGGACGCGCCGCCACCGGTTTGGAATCGCCGCCAGCACCGACCCCGGAGGGGTCGCGTAGGGTGCTCGCATTGACGACGTACCCAAACCTCCGGCACCCCTACCGGGGTGCAACATCATGGCGATCCGAAAGCCGGTGGCGGCGCGCCTTCCGGCGCTTGCCACCGGCTAATCTACCGCACGCCTCCGGCGTGCCACGCACAGACAAGAGTGTCTGTGCCACATGAACCTTCGCTGTTGCACGGAACTCCGGCTGAAGAAAGAGGTCCGTTGTGGCGCAGACAGACACTCTGTCTGTGCTCAACGCGGCGGGAAGCGCCGCAGCTACGGAATCAGCAACACCTTCCCCGTCGTCTCCCGCGCCTCCAGCGCGCGATGGGCCTCGGCGGCGTCGTGCAGCGGCACCTCGCGGTCGATACGCAGCGTCAGCCGCCCAGAGCCGATCCACTCGAGGACTTCGCGGGAACGGTCGAGCAGCTCCTCCCGCGTGTGCGTGTAATGTCCGAGGCTCGGGCGCGTCAGAAAGACGCCGTTCTTCGCCAAACGGCCTGGATCGAACGGAGGCACCGTCCCGCTCGACTGTCCGAACAACCCCAGCGTCGCGCGCAGACCGCAGCACTCCAGACTCTTGTCGAATGTCGTTCTTCCAACCGAGTCATAGACGGCGTTGCATCCCTTGCCGGCGGTCTCCGCCATCACGATCGATTCGAAATCGTCCTTCGTGTAATCGATCACCACGTCGCAGCCGGCCTCGCGCGCAATGTGCAAATGCTTCGTCGATGCCGTCCCGAACACGCGCGCCCCACGCATCTTCGCCATCTGCACCAGCAGGGCACCGACACCCCCGCTCGCCGCATGGACCAGCACCGTCTCGCCCGCGGCGATCGGATGCACGCTGGTGGAGAGATAGTGCGCCGTCATCCCCTGCAGCATCGCCGCGGCGGCTGTCTTCGCATCGATCGCGTCGGGCAGCGGTACCAGCTTGTCCGCCGGAGCGACCGCGAACTGCGCGTACGCACCGCGCACCATCGCGTACGCCACGCGGTCCCCCTTCTTCACCGAATCGACGCCGTTACCCACCGCCTCCACCACCCCCGCCGCCTCCGATCCAGGTGTGAAGGGCAACGGCAGTTTGTAGAGTCCCGTCCGGTGATAGACATCGATGAAGTTGACGCCGATCGCTTCGATGCGGACGAGCGCTTCGCCGGCTGCCGGCTTCGGATCGTCGACATCTACGTATTGGAGAACTTCGGGGCCGCCTAGTTGGGAAACACGGATGGCTTTCATGGGGATAACGTATATCACTCCATGTCATCTGGCTTCTCTCCTCCCTGGGAGCGCGGGCGCCTGCCCTGAGCGGAGTCGAAGGGTCCCGCCCGCCGTTCTCGGGAGATCTGAGTGCTTTCGTACAAGTTCGTCGAGTTGGTCCTTCACGTCGAACAGGTTGCGCTGCTTTGCTGCCGAGGCGTAGGCGGTCATGCTGAATTTCATGTAACTTATTGAAAACATTCGCGTTGCCGTAGAATCATATTGATTCTACGTAGAAATGAAGGGATACTAAGGATCATCAGACTGGTTCTCATGTGTATCAAAATAATTCTCAGAATCATCGATTCGATGCTACGTAGAAACAAAGTGATTTTACCGGTAACCAGATTCACTCTAGGGAGGACCAGATGATTCTCCTGATCATCAAACTGATCCTCCTGAGGATCAAATGATTCTACTGATCATTAAATTGATTCTCCGAAGAAATGGATGATTCTACTGATCATCAGATTAATTCTATTGAGGAACAAATCGATTCAACAGAGCATCGAATTCATCCTAATTATGAACAGATTGATTCTCAAAAGTATTAGATTAATTCTCCGTCAAAACGAAACATTGACTGATCGGCAGATGATACGGATGGACAGATGAAGGCTTAGCCGCCGGCGGCCCACTTGCCGGCGGCTGTCGCCACCCTTCATCTGCGTTCATCTTCGTCATCTGCGGATCAAAAAAAGAGACTCATATCCGTGGGCGGCGACGTTGGAAGGGCGCGAAACTGCGCAGACCGGAGGCCGATTCGCCTGCTCCTGTGGCGGCCGCCTCCGCGGCCGCACTTCCAACGACCACCGATATCCCGCGCTCGCGCTGCGCCGAGCGCGGGGCTGAATTGTGTGACGCGCCTCCGCGCGCAACCGTCCTCCACAGGGTGCCTATTCGCCGTCCTACGGCGCCCCTTTTGCCCGCGCGACCGTTTCGACCACGAGGGCGCCTTCGGCAGCATGACAGTCGGGGTAAGACGCCGACCGCATTTGTCTACCGTGAGTGGAGCGACAACCAACTGTGCGTTAGCTGCGAGATAATTACTTCCCCCCATGTCCCTGACCCCATTCCATCCCGTCCTCCAGCGCTGGTTCTCGGAATCGATCGGCACTCCTACTACTGTCCAACTCCGCGGATGGGAAGCGATCCGCGAAGGGCGGCACACGCTCATCGCCGCGCCGACCGGGTCCGGCAAGACGCTGGCCGCTTTTCTCAACGCGCTCGACGATCTGTATATCGAAGGATCGAAGGCGCCGCTGCCGGATGAGGTACGCGTCGTCTATGTCTCGCCGCTCAAAGCGCTCAGCGCGGACATCCACAAGAATCTGGCCGAGCCGCGCCGCGGTATCAGGCGGATCGCCGAGGAGATGGGGCTCGAGGCGCCGCGCATCACCGCGGCGGTGAGGACCGGAGACACCACCGCATCCGAGCGCGCGGCCATGCTGCGCAAGCCGCCGCACATCCTCGTGACCACCCCCGAATCGCTCTATCTCCTGCTGACCGCCGAGCGCAGCCGCGAAATGCTCCGCACTGCCCGCACGGTCATCGTCGACGAGATCCACGCCGTCATCGGCACCCGCCGCGGCGCCCATCTGGCCATTACGCTGGAACGCCTCCAGCAGGTCGCTTCCCGACCACTTCTTCGCCTCGGACTCTCGGCAACGCAGAAGCCGATCGATGAGGTGGCTCGGTACCTGGCGGGGGTCGGGAGTCGGGGGTCGGGAGTCGGAGCAGGCGAACGCTCCGGGCCCTTGGTTGCTGGGTTGCTGAGTTGCTCGGTTGCTGAAGCGAAGTACCTGGCTGGTGATGCGGGAGTCGGGAGTCGGGGGTCGGGAGTCGGAGCAGGCGAACGCTCCGACACCATGGTTGCTGGATTGCTGAGTTGCTCGGTTGCTGAGGCGAAGTACCTGGCTGGCGATGCGGGGGTCGGGAGTCGGGGGTCGGGAGTCGGAGCATGCGAAGCAGGCGATCGCTCCGACAACTTGGTTGCTGGGTTGCTGAGTTGCTCGGTTGCTGAGCGGAATCCGATAACCGAGCAACCAGTAACCGAGCAACCAGGCAACCCTGTAACTCAGCAACCAAGTAACCCAGTAACCCAGCAACCTAGCGACCGACTAACAGAGCAACCCCACTCCGACCCCCGACCCCCGACTCCCGACCCCCGCGTCAAGACTCCCGACCCCCGCGTAACAATCATCGACGAAGGTCACCAACGCACCATCGACCTGGCCATCGAGATCCCACGCTCCGACGTCGAAACGATCATGTCCCACGAAGTGTGGGAGGAGTACTACGACCGTCTCACGCAGCTCATCAACGAGCACAAGACAACGCTCGTCTTTGTCAACACGCGCCGCATGGCCGAACGCGTGGCCCGCCACCTCAGCGACCGCCTCGGCGAGGACGCGGTCACGTCGCATCACGGCAGTCTCTCGAAGGAGAAACGCCTCGATGCCGAGTCGCGCCTGAAGAACGGGCAGTTGAAAGCGCTCGTGGCCACAGCCTCGCTGGAGCTCGGCATCGACATCGGCCACGTCGATCTCGTCTGCCAGATCGCCTCGCCCCATCGCATCGCCACGTTGCTGCAGCGCGTCGGCCGGTCCGGACACACGGTTGCCGGTCTGCCAAAAGGGCGCCTCTTCCCCATCTCGCGCGATGACCTCATCGAATGCGCGGCGCTGCTGCGTGAGGTCCGCCGCGGCTCGCTCGATCGCATCGTCACGCACGACGCGCCGCTCGATGTCCTGGCCCAGCAGATCGTGGCCGAGACATCGTGCAATGACTACGCTGAGGACGAGCTGTACGCTCTGATGTGCCGCGCATGGCCGTATCGCGACCTCACGCGGAAGGGCTTCGACGAGGTGCTGGTCATGGTCTGCGAAGGCTTCGCCACCCGGCGTGGCCGCCGCGGAGCGCTCGTCCATCGCGACGAGGTCAACCGGCGCGTCCGCGGACGACGCGGCTCGCGCATGCTGGCCATCACCTCCGGAGGAGCCATCCCCGAGGTCGCCGACTACAAGGTCGTGCTCGAACCGGACGATACCGTCGTCGGCACGCTCAACGAAGACTTCGCCATCGAGAGCAACGCCGGCGACATCTTTCAGCTCGGCAACGCCTCCTGGCAGATCCTGCAGATCCTCAGCGGCACCGTCCGCGTCGCCGACGCCAAAGGCGCGCCCCCGACGATCCCCTTCTGGCTGGGTGAGGCGCCTGCAAGGAGCGATGAGTTGTCGCTGGCGGTGAGTGAGATGCGTGGTGAGTTGGAGCGGTTGTTAATCGGGGGTGGGGAGTGGGGGGTGGGGAGTGGGAGCGAACAGCACCCAGTCAGTCAACCTGTCATTCCGAGCCGCCGAAGCCCTGGAGGGGCGGAGCGCGGCGAGGAATCCCCGGCCGAAGCCGCTTCCGCATCGTCCGCCGAACTCCGACACTCGACCCCCGACACCCGACACCCGGAGACATCCGATCTCCCACCCCCCACACCCCACACCCCACTCCCCGCCGAACAATGGCTCATCGAACAAACCGGCCTGCCCGAGACTGCCGCCCGCTCGATCGTCGCCTACCTCGACGACTCCCGGCAGGCCCTCGGCGCGCTGCCGACGCAGGAGACGCTGGTTCTTGAGCGCTTCTTCGACGAATCCGGCGGCATGCAGCTCATCCTGCACGCGCCGTTCGGCAGCCGCATCAACAAAGCGTGGGGACTGGCCTTGCGCAAACGCTTCTGCCGGCAGTTCAATTTCGAGCTCCAGGCCGCGGCAACCGAGGATGCCATTCTCCTGTCGCTCGGCCCGCAGCACTCCTTTCCGCTGGCCGATGTGTTCCGCTACCTCCATCCCGCCACCGCGCGCGACGTGCTCGTACAGGCCATGCTGGCCGCGCCGGTCTTCCAGACGCGCTGGCGCTGGAACACGACCATCTCGCTGGCCATCCCACGCAATCGCGGCAACCGCAAAGTCCCGCCGCCGCTGCAGCGGGCTATGGCCGATGACCTGATGGCCGCCGTCTTCCCCGATGCCGCCGCCTGTCCCGAGAACCTGGCCGGCGATCGCGATCTCCCCGATCATCCGCTCGTAAACCAGGTCGTTCGCGACTGCCTCGAAGAAGCGATGGATTTCGAAGGCCTCGCGCGCGTGCTCACGCGGATCCACGCCGGCGAGATCGAATGCATCGCCCGCGACACCATCGAGCCCTCGCCGCTCGCGCACGACATCCTCAACGCGCGACCGTACTCGTTCCTCGACGACGCGCCGCTCGAGGAGCGCAGAACGCAGGCGGTGATGACACGCCGCTCGACCTCCAGCGACCTCGGGGCGCTCGACCCGAGCGCCATCGAGCGCGTGCGCGACGAAGCGCGGCCCGATCCCCGCGATGCCGACGAGCTGCACGACGCGTTGCTGACGTTCGGGTTTCTGCTCGAAGGAGAAGTCGATGCGCCGGAGCTGTTCACGGAGCTGGCGGCATCGAAAAGGGCGACACTGCTGTTTCCTGCCGGACAGCACAGACAAGAGTGTCTGTGCCACACACAGCAGTGCGAATGTCATACATCGGAGTACTTGTCCCAGAAAAGCAGGACCAATGTGGCACAGACACTCTTGTCTGTGCCTGCCGGTGCTTGGGTAGCTGCCGAACGTCTCCCCGAGCTCCTGGCCATCCACCCCTCGATCACACCTGACATCACCGCACCCGCCAGCCGAAACCGCGAATGGCAACGCCAAGACGCCATCGTCGAAATCATCCGCGGCCGCATGTCCCTTCTCGGCCCGACGACAGCAACCGAGCTGGCCGCATCGATGTCGATCGATGAGGAAGACGCCAACGCCGCCCTGCTCAAACTCGAATCCGAGGGAGTCGTTCTCCGCGGTTCTTTCACTCTTCACTCTTCACCCTTCACTCTTCAATGGTGCGATCGCAGACTGCTGGCGCGCATCCACCGCTACACCCTCAACCGCCTGCGCGCCGAGATCGAGCCGGTCACCGCCGCCGACTTCACGCGCTTCCTTTTCGTCTGGCAGCACGTCGCCTCATCGAGCCGCCTCACCGGCATCGATGGATTGCACCAGGTCATCAAACAACTCGACGGCTTCGAGATCGCCGCGAATGCCTGGGAGCGTCACATCCTCCCGCAACGCATCGACCACTACGACCCGTCGCTCCTCGATGCGCTCTGCTTCAGCGGCGAGGTTGGTTGGGCGCGACTCACCACCGGCGTGGCCCTCTTCCCGCGACCACACGTCTCTGCATGGCTAACGGAATCAACCGCGGTGCTCAGCGAACGCGCCCAACACGTTCTCGAGACACTCCGCGCGCGCGGCGCCTCCTTCACGCGCGACCTCGGCGACGACACCGAAGCACTTACCGAAGTAATAGGTGAGCTGGTCGCCGCGGGGCTGATCACCTCCGACGGATTCATCGGACGCAAACCCGAGCGCGCCGGCCGCTGGTCGCTGATCACAAACGATATCGATCGTGAAGCCGCCGTCGAGACGCAAGCCCGCGCCCTGCTGCAACGATACGGCGTCATCTTCCGCCGCCTCCTCACCCGCGAACCAAACGCCGCCCCCTGGCGCGAGCTGGCCCGCGTCTACCGCCGCCTCGAAGCGCGCGGCGAGATCCGCGGCGGACGCTTCGTCACCGGCATGTCCGGCGAACAATTCGCGCTCCCCGAGGCGGTCGAGCAGCTCCGCGAGATCCGCCGAACGCCCGCGGATGGACGGCTCATCGTCATCAGTGCCTGCGATCCCCTGAATCTCATCGGCATCCTCAATGCGGGCGACCGCATCCGCGCCATCGCAGGTACACGGATCGCGTATCGCGATGGGATCGCGGTGTCGGTGATGGATGGCGACTTCCTCCGTCCTCTTGCAGAGGCGGATATGGAAGCGGCGGCGGCGTTGGCGGGACGAAGGGTGCCGGTGGCGGCGGGTTTTGTGGGACGGACGGCGTAGTCCGCACATTCACAGTTTGAGCTGTCATCCTGAGGCTGCCGCAGCCGCGCCTCGAATGTCGATGCTTGCTCAGCTCAAACGTCGCGGCGGAGGACGCCGAAGGACCCCCCTCGTGCTTGCATCGATACCACCACCCGAACCGGCAAGCGCGCAGGGGGTCCTTCGGCATCCTCCGCCGCGGGATCAGATTTGAGCAAGCATCACAATTTGTACCGCGGCTCCGGCAGCCTCAGGATGACAGGTAACCTACACCCCGATCACCATCACCGTGAGGTCGTCGTACCGCGCGCCGGCGCCAGCGTGGCGGGTGGCGGCATCGACGATGGCGGCGGCGACGGTACGGGGGGATGTGTCGCACGGAAGCGCTCGGAGGATGCCATCGGTGCCGAAGTCGCCGCCCGTGGCCGAGGGGGACTCGATGACGCCGTCGCTGTAGAGGACGAGGAGATCGCCGGGGGCGACGGTGATTGTCGTCGAGATCCACCGTGAGTTGGGAATGATGCCGATGACAGGGCCGGTGGAGTCGACCTCCTCGATGCGGCCATTCGCGCGGACGATCATCGGCGGGCAATGACCTGCGTTGACGAGCGTCACCGTGCCGTCGTCGTCGAGAAAGCCGATGACGGCCGTGGCGAAGCGGTTGGACGGCAGCAGTGGTTTGAGAAACGCATCGAGACGTTCCATCGTCACAGCAGGATCGCAGCCGGCGCGGGCGCAGGAGGTGATGCGATGCTCGAGCTCCTCCTGAATCATCATCATCACCACCGCGGCCGGCAGCCCTTTGCCGGCTACGTCGCCGAGGGCGAACCAGAGGCGGCCGGGCTCGCGGTGGGTGAACCAGAAGTCGCCGGTGAAGGTACGCGCCGGGATGGAGATGGCGTGTACCTGCGTACGCGGTCTCGCGGTCTCGCGGTTGCGCGGTCTCGCGGCGGAAGAGGCGTCAAGCATCAAACTGGTCATCATGTCGTCACTGTTGTTCCTGGCACACCGCGAGACCTCGTAACCGCGAGACCGCGAGACCGCTAAGCGGCCACCGGCTGGCAGGTCCTGCACGGCCGGTAGCCGCTTTCGAGCGCACCATCGGCATCGCGGAACGGCACGCGGTTCTTCTCCTGGATCCGCTTGGCATCGCGGCAGGTAGGGAAGCAGAAGATGTGCGTGGTACGCGATCCGATGAATCGGACGTGCTCCTTGGCAAGCGCGTCGAGCTGGTCGACATCGACTCCCTCGCGCTCCAACAGCGCGCGTTTCATGGCGCTGCCGAAGATGTAGTTGCCGATGCCGCCCGACGACGGCACGACGCGGTGGCAGGGCACGACGTACGGGACGACGTTGCGGGCGATGACGTTGGCGACGGCGCGGACGGCGCGGGGCCGGCCGACTTGACGAGCCACCCAGGCGTAGGTGCGCACCTCTCCCCTCGGAATGCGGGTGAGCATCTGCAGGACGTCGTGCTCCAAATCGTTCGCGGTGTCGAGATCGACCTTCGGCGTATCCACTCCCTCCCCGCCGGCCGCGGCGATGACCTGGCGGCGGAGCGCCGAGGGAATCGTTCCCGGCACGAGGACACGGCAATACTTCTTCGCGTACGGCTGGCGGACGTCGTCGATCGAGTCGGCGGCGGTGATCATCCGGATGCGGTCGCCGGAGAAGGCCACCCAGACATCGCCGACGCGGTCGAAGGAATCGGCGATCGCTTCCCCGCATACTCCGCGGCAGGAGCTCGCCGGGACGAGAGCGAGCGATTTGACGGCGTAGACGAGATGGTCGACATCCTCCTGCGACTCGTCGCAACTGCGGCACGTGCGCAGGTGCTGCTCGACGGCGGTCTTCTCGATCGGCGCCAGCTCGCGCGTCCGGAGTGCATCGATTCGGGTCAGTACGGTTCTACATTGCATACGCCACCCCCTTCTGGGTCGTTCCTTTCGTGAGGGCATCCCTCAGCAGCTTGAGCGACCGGAACACTTTCCCGCGGAGCGCGGCCTCGGACGATCCGACCGTCTTGGCAATCTCCGCGTACGACATTTCCTCCATGAAGCGCAGGACGATGAGCTCCCGTGCGTCGACCGGCAGCAGAGCCATGGCCCGCCGCAGCAGCTCCACTTCTTCCTTCCGCTCTAGCTCTGAACCTTCCAGATTGACGAATGGACCGAGCCGGCCGTCGTCGAATGTTTCCAGCGGTTGCTCGAGCGAGCTTCGCTTCGAACGGCGCTTGTTGAAACAGAGGTTGCGCACCGTTTTGAACAGCCACGGCCGGAGCGCGAGCGCGGCACATCGTTCTTCGTCATATTGCCGCGTCAGAGCGCGGTGCGCCCGCATCATGGCGTCCTGCACGACCTCCTGCGCATCGAAGGCGTTCTGCAGGATGCCGTGCGCGTAGCTGAAGAGCGGTTGCTCGAACCGGTCGATGAGCCGCTCGAACGCCCCCGGCTCGCAGCGGTGTACGGAGACGGCGAGCTCTCCACTCTCAGGCTGGACGGTCACTTCGCCGCCGGTCCACGAGTTCTTCATACAGCTAAGAACACGGGTGGATTGGGTTTCGTTCGGGGGGCAAGCGTAGCGCTGGCGGCCCGCCGGCTGGACCGCCGCCGGCTCGGCGGCGGCTCTCTCAAACCGCCAGCGAGCCGCTGGCGGTCCGGCCGACGAGCCGTCGGCGCTACGGGCGCACCCCTCGCTTCAGTCCTCAACACCGAGGGCTCGCCGCAGGATGTTGACGTCATAACGGGTCGCGGCAGGCTGGCGCGCTTCACCGTTCTCGATTGTCTTCAGCAGGGCGTTCAACGCGTCACGGCCGCGCGGGTTGCGAGCGGCCTGCCTGGGAGTCTTGCCGCCGAGGGCGGGCACCGAGGTGTCGAGCCAGCTCTCGTAGTGGCTGGCTTTCTGGTTCCGGATCACCGCTTGAACGTCCGCATCCATCGGTTCAGGGGCACCAAGCGGCGGTCCAGCATCGCGAGCAGACGCGAATGACTCGACGGCGTCGGTTTGTGTGCGCCGGTGATCGATGATCAGTCTGCGGCAGGCCTTCTCGACGGGCTTCCGCAGCGCATCCGCGCGGCGAGTGGAGTTCGTTTCGATTCGCAGCTCATTCTCCGAGGTGATGACGACCCCGATCGTAGTGTTCTCCCAATCTTTGTGAAGGCGGTTGCCGCTCTTGATGAACGTGATGGAGTGTGTGTCGTCGTCGTTTTCTTCGATCGTGGAGGCGCCCTTCAGCGCAGCGACCGCGGCTTCGATGGCGGCGCGATCGGCAGGAGCGAACCGGTAGTGGTCGACGGTCAGAAGGAACGGATCGCCATCGGTGTTCTGAAGCCGAGGGGGCGTCCGGCGCCGTTCTTCGTAAGCCTCCACGGCGCTCTTCCAGGCGGTGGCGATCAGCAGCGACACGGCGAACTCGCGAAGGCGCTCGAGGGAAATTGGCAGGGTGGTTTTCAACGTACGGCTCACGGCCTCGACGGCGTACGCGCCATCCTCGGGAGGAAGGCCGTTGGGATGCATCCCATCGATCACCGATACATCCCCGAAGTTGACGACCCGGCCCATGATCACATCCCGCGCAACAAGTGACCGCGATGCACTGGCCTCCTGCACGAGGCGCTTCTCGCCGGAGAGCAGATCAGCAAGGATCATCGACTTCCCGGGGATGCTTTCGCGTACTTCCCAGATGCCGATCCACGACTGGCGTTGCGCGTCGATCAATTCGCGCTCACGCCGGGAAATGTTGGCCGCCTCTTCACGCGCGAACCATTCGAAGGCGGGCATCCCACGCACCGGGCGATGGAAGATGGTCCAGGGCACCAGGAACTGCAGGCCGGCCGTCATGTCGTCAAGACCGAGGTCCTTGTCGGCTACCTTGAATTCAGTGCCGAACCGGTCATGTGCCCACTCTCCGATGCGCTCAACGAGCCGTAAACCAGCATCGTGAACAGGCGCGCGATGGGGTTCCGCCGCTGCAGCTTCAGCCGCCTCGATCACGAGGTGGCACTTCTTGTATTTGCGGCCGCTACCGCAGGGGCAGGGATCGTTCCGTCCGGGTGACATGCAGCGGAGGATGTCGGATTCAGAGGGTGCGACGCAAGCCGCACGGAGCCACTACTCGTACCGCAACGCATCGATTGGATCCAACCTGGCAGCCTTGTATGCCGGATAGATCCCGAAAAACAGGCCGATCGAGATCGAGACGGCCAGGCCCACTACGATCGACCAGAGCGGCGTCGCGGTGGCCAGGGGGCTCACGTTCCGTACCACCAGCGCGATCAGCATGCCGACGGCCACTCCGATCACGCCGCCGACCCCGGAGAGAGTCATGGCCTCGGTCAGAAACTGCATGACGATGTCGCGCCGCACGGCGCCGATGGCTTTGCGGACGCCGATCTCGCGCGTCCGTTCCGTCACGGAGACGAGCATGATGTTCATCACGCCGACGCCGCCGACCAGCAGAGCGATCGACGAGATGAAGATCATCGCAAGCGTGATGCCGCCGGTGATGGCCTGGAAGTTCCCGATCAGCTTGTCGGGCGTGAGCAGGCCGAAGTCGTTCGGCTTGTTGAAGGGAACTTTCCGCCGCGCGCGCAGCACGGCCGTCCCTTCCTCGGTGATGCGATCGACCCACTCCGGTTGGCGAGGAACCGTGGCGATATTCACGCCGACATCCTTCCTGATCCAGGGGAAGTGCGCGTCGAAGGTCGTGATCGGGAGGTAGGCGTGCTCGTCGGTCGATTCGAAGAACGTCGCTCCCTGCTTCTCCATGACCCCGATGACCGTGAATTTGTGACCGGAGATCGACACCTCCTTCCCGATGGGATCGCTGCGAGGGAACAGCGTGTCCGCGATGGACGAGCCGATGACGATGACCTGCGCGCTGGCCCGTACATCGCCGTCGCCGATGAACCGCCCCTCGCTGACGAAATGGTTGTTCGCCACGGTGTAGTCCTGATTTACGCCGCCGATGGTATCGGGCGTCGCTTCATGTCCCTTGTAGATGACGTCGGGCACGTTGACGCCGCCGTTGCCGGTAAACCAATAGCGCTCCGGCGAGACGGCCAGCATCGACGGGCAGAGACGCTTGAGCGCCTCGGCATCCTCGTAGGTCAGGTTCTTGCGAAGGCGCTGCGTTTCATCGCCGTTCCCCGGGCCGAACTGCGCGTCGAACTTCTGGAACTGCACGAGCGTCGCGCCGAAGGACTGGAAATCGTGAATGACGCTGTTGTTGAAGCCCTCGATGATCGAGACCATGGCGATGACCGTGGTCACGCCGATGACGATTCCCAGGACCGTGAGCGCCGAGCGGAGCTTGTATGCCGTCAGCGCCCGGGCGGCGAAGCGGACGTTTTCGCGGGCGGCGAGGACGTGGTCGCGTGCATGCATGTCAATCCGCCCTCAGCGCGTCGATCGGCGCCAGGTTGGCGGCGCGCCTGGCAGGGAAGTATCCCGCGGCGACGCCGGTGACGACGGCCACCATCAATCCGCTGATCACCAGCGACGGCGTCACGAGTGTCGGCAGAGGGAAGGCGCTGGAGATCCCGAAGCTGATGAGGATGCCCAGGACCACGCCGGCGATTCCGCCGCCGAGCGACAGGAGAATTGCCTCGGTCAGAAACTGAAACTGGATGGTTCGCTTGCGCGCGCCGAGGGCGCGGCGAATGCCGATCTCGCGCGTCCGCTCCACTACCGACACCAGCATGATGTTGGTGATGACGATGCCGCCGACGACGAGCGAGATACCGGAGATGAAGATCATCAGCGCGAATCCGCCCGCCGAGATGCTCTTCCAGAGCGTCTGCAACGCCTCGGCGGAGACGACGCCGAACGGATCATCGGCGCGGAACGACGTCCGCCGCCGGCTGCGCATCAGCACGCGCACCTGATCGAGCGACCTCTCCAGCCCCATCACGCCGCCCTCGGCGCGAACGTAGAGATCGATGCTCCCTCGCGTGCCGAAGCTCTTGCGGTAGGAGGTCAGCGGCATGAAGAGCTGGTTATCCTGGCTGCGGCCCAGGACCGAGCCCTGCTTCCGGAGCAATCCGATTACCCGGGCCGGCTGGCTGCCGATGCGGATGGTGCGGCCGATCGGATCGAGTTTGCCGAACAGCTCGTCCTTCACGTCCGAACCGATGACCGTCACCATCGCGGCGTGCTCGTCCTCGGTGCGCGTGAAGAAGCGGCCCTCTTCGACGTCGACGTTGCTGATCTCTCCGATGTTGGCGGTGCCGCCCTGAACCCGGACGCCGGCCAGTTTCTGCGCGGCGCGCTTGACGGTCAGTTGGCTCGTCTCCTGCGCACCGACCATCGCGCAGTGCGTGCAGTGTTCGCGGATCGCTTCGTAGTCGTTCCAGTCGATCTTCTTCCGCTTCACCGCCTCGAGAAACTGCTTCTGGCTGGTGATGATGCCGAACTGCGTGACCACGTAGACATCCGGACTGAGCGTGAAGACTTTCTCGGCGATGTAGTCATTGAGGCCGGCGATGATGGAGACGACGGAGATGACCGTCATCACGCCGATGATCACGCCCAGCAGCGTGAGAAAGCTGCGGAGCTTGTGCGCGGCGAGCGCGGCGGCGGCGATGCGGAGGGTGTCCATTGTTTTAAAGGCGGAATGTTGAATGGTCCATTGCTTAAAGGCGCAATGTTGAATGTTGAATGTTCAGTGTTGAATGTTGAATGAGAGCCGCCATGCGGAATTCATTCAACACTCAACATTCAACACTCAACATTCAACATTCGTTTTTCGATCGCCTACTTCCCCCCACCCGCGGCCGCCGTCGTCGTCCCGTCCTTCTCCTGAAGCTCCTTCACTTTCGAGCCGTCCTTCAACTCCCGTAGCGCACGGAACGGGCCGGTCACGATCTGCTGCCCCTCCTTCGCGCCGCTCACGATCTCGATCGAGCTGTCCCCGGAGAGGCCGGTCTTGACTGTCTCGAATTTCACCGTGCCGTTCTGGTGGACGAATACTCCCTCCTCGTCCTGCGGCTTTCCCACGGTGCTGCCCGGTTTCTCGCGGACGACCAGCGCCTGAATGGGAATGGCCAGCGCTTTCGGCCGCGTGCCGGTGATGATGTCCGCGGAGGCGGAGAACCCCGGACGCACGCCTTCCGGCGGATTCTCCACGTGGATCTTGACCTCGAAGTTCACCGCCTGCGTGGTGCCGGGAGCGACACCGTTGATCTTGATGGGACTGGACGCCACCTCGGTGACGAGACCCGGGAAGGTCTTGTTCGGATAGGCGTCGATGGTGACGGTGGCGTGCTGGCCGACCTTCACCGAGGGGATGTCGGTCTCATCGACCTCCATCACCGCCTCGACCACGCTCATGTCGGCGATCGTCATCAGCACGGTGCCGGCGTTGTTCATCGTGCCGATCACGGCCACTTCCCCTTCTTCGACCGGGAGAGCGGTGACGATGCCGTCCATGGGCGCGCGCATCGTGGTCTTGGATAGCGTGTCGTTGGCGGCGGCGAGGTTGGCGCGCGCCTGGCTGATGCGCTGCTCCAGACCCATCACGTTTGCCTGCGCCGAGTCGCGCGTGCTCTGGGCGCGATCGAGGTCGGCGCGCGGAATGATCTTCTGGTCGAAGTTCCTCAGCGCGCGCTGGTAGTCCTGCTCCGCGGCGATGGCCGTGGCTTTCGCGGCATCGCGATCGGAAAAGACCGCCTGCAGCGCGGCGTCCGCCCCCTGGGCCGATGCGGCGAGCTGCTTCTGGTCGATCTGCAGGAGGAAATCGCCCTTCTTGACCACGTCTCCCTCGCGCACGGCCAGGTTGACCACCTGGCCCATGACGTTCGCAGAAAGATCCACTTTGCGTCTGGCGTCAATGTGACCGTTCGCCGAGACTTTGCTCGTCAGGTCCTGCCGCTGCACTTTGCCGAACGTGACCGGCGTGAGGTCTTTCCCGCGCCGCGACACGAAGCCTGCCGTGAGCACCCCGGCGATGACCAGAACGACGACTCCGATGATGATCTTGGTGCGACGCCTCATGACAGAGCTCTCCTCGCTGGAACGTAAAGAGCTATACGGGAGGGAGGGGCGGTGGTTGCGTGGACCGTCGATTGAGGTGGGGATTCGTAAGGAGAGGAAGATGAGAGCCTTCTCCCCCCGCTGAAAAGCGCTGTGGATCCACTAGTGGACTCCACGAGGTCACTACCTGTCAGCAGCATCATTTGGATGACAGGTCGGATGACAGCTAAGTACAAACCGCGCGCGTGCTCGATCGCCGCCGGCGTTCCTTTACACTGCCTGAGCCATGCGGCTCGCCACGCTCCTGCTCTTCCTCGCCGCGACCGCTTCGGCCGGCGTCATCGACAGTCTTGAGGACGTATCGCAATGGACAGCGGCCCCTTCGGATGGCGTGTCGCTGACGCTGGCCGCGGACCGCGGCGCCATGCGGATGGATTTCGACTTTCGCGGGCATGGCGGGTGGGCGGCGGCGCGGCGGAAGGTGAACATCGATCTTCCGGACAACTATCGCTTCGCCTTCCGCCTTCGCGGAGAGACGCCGCCGAATACGCTGGAGATCAAGTTCATCGATCCGACGGGAGAGAACGTCTGGTGGGTGCGGCGGGTGGCGTGGGAGTTTCCGCGCGACTGGACCGAGGTCGTCGCCGACAAGCGGAACATCGAATTCGCGTGGGGACCGTCGCCGAATCACGTCCTGACGAAGATCGGCGCGATCGAGGTTACGGTGACGGCGGCCTCCGGCGGCAAGGGAAGCGTCTGGCTGGACCGGATCACCTTCGACGAATTGCCCGTGGATGCTTCGACGCCGCTCCTCACGGCCACGAGCGCGCAGGCGGGGCAGACCGCCGATCGGGCCATGGATGGACGCGCTGACACAGCCTGGCGCTCGGCCGGCGGCGGTGCGCAGTCGCTGACGATCGACTTTCGAACGGTGCGCGAATTCGGCGGCCTGGTCGTGCAGTGGAGCGGCGCCGATTTCGCCGATGACTACGACGTGGCCACCTCGGCCGATGGAAAGGAGTGGAGCCTCGCCCGAAGAGTCCGCGGCGGCAACGGCGGGCGCGACTACCTGCAGACGCCGAACGCGGCCGCACGCTACGTTCGCTTCGATCTCCTTCACGGCCCGGCCGGCTACGCGATCAGCGAGATCTCCGTCGAGCCGCCCGCATTCGGAGACAAGGCGATCAACGTCTACGAACGAATGGCCCGCGATGCGCCGCGCGGCCGCTATCCGCGCGGCCTGATCGGCGAGCTGGCCTATTGGACCATCTTCGGCGTCGATCGCGATGAGGGAGCGAAACCGCTGCTGTCGGAGGACGGCGCCATCGAGACCCCGGCCGGCTTCACGCTCGATCCGTTCGTGCGCATCGACGGACGCCTGATGACGTGGGCGGACGTGACGACGTCACAATCGCTCGAACAGAATTCGTTGCCGCTGCCGTCGACGACCTGGCGGCATCCGAAGTTCACGCTGGAAGTGGCCCCCTTCGGCGCCGGCACGGCGGCCGCGCCGGTCGGCTACGCGCGCTATCGGTTGCGCAACACGAGCAACCACACCGAGCGCGCACAGTTCTACGTCGCCATCCGCCCGCTCCGCGTCACCCCTCCATGGCACGCGCTGAACATCGCCGAGCTGACCGCGCCGATTCGCTCCATCAAGTGGGATGGAAAGGAGCTCGCTGTCGACGACACGCGCGTCGTCCCACTGACGAAACCATCGGCGGTGACAGAGTCGACGTTCGATGGGGGAGATGCGAGCGAGAGGCTTGACGGGGGGTGGGGAGTGGGGGGTGGGGGGTGGGAGGACCGAGCCTTGACCTCGACTATGTTTGTCGAGCGTCCTTCTCCCCCGCGTTTTTCAGCGGGGGAGAAGGTGCCCCTTCGTCGCTATCGCTCCTCAGGGCAGGCTCCGGCGGATGAGGGGGCAGCGCTCGCGACACCCGACATCGCCGACCCAAATCGACACGCCTCGGCTCTAATGCTCTGGGACCTCGTCCTCGCCCCCGGGGAGGAACGACTCATCGACATCGCCACACCACTCCACCCGCACGATCCCCAAACGATTCCACGCGACGTAGCGCACCAGCGTGCAGCCGCCATCGCCTACTGGCGCAAGATCGTCGATCACGTCGGCATCGACATCCCGGCCGCGCGCGATCTCGTCGATACCGCGCGCGCCACGGTCGCGTACAACCTCCTTGGGCGCGACGGTCCGGCTATCCGCGGCGGCGCGCGCAACTACCGGCGGAGCTGGATCCGCGACGGCTCGCTGGCCTCGACGATGCTGCTCCGCTTCGGCCTCGATGACGACGTACGCGACTACATCCGCTGGTTCGCCCCCTACCAGTTCGCCGACGGCAAGATCCCCTGCTGCGTCGATGCCCGCGGCGCCGATCCGGTGGCCGAGCACGACAGCC
Organism: Thermoanaerobaculia bacterium; assembly: GCA_035482045.1. Classification (GTDB taxonomy): domain Bacteria; phylum Acidobacteriota; class Thermoanaerobaculia; order Gp7-AA8; family Gp7-AA8; genus JADGNZ01. The sequence goes on along the minus strand of DATHRD010000023.1, from coordinate 116,685 downwards.
ACGGCGAGTTCATCTACCTCGTCGCCGAGTATGCCAGGCTGACCGGCGATCTCTCGCTGGCGCGCGAGATCTGGCCGCATGTGGAGAAGGCGGCTTCGTATATCGATCAGCTTCGGAGATCGGGGGTCGGGAGTCGGGGCTTGGGGGTCGGAGCAACCGCCGACCTCTCGACTACTGACAACCGACAACCGACAACCGGCGCCACCGACGACGCCGCACAGGGATCTCCGACCCCCGACCCCCGACTCCCGACTCCCGTTCTCTTCAAGGGAATCCTCCCTCCATCCATCAGCCACGAAGGCTACTCCGCGAAGTCGATGCATTCGTACTGGGACGATTTCTTCGCTCTGCGCGGCCTCAAAGACGCGACGTGGCTGGCGGAGCAACTCGGCCAGCGCGATGCTGCCTCACGCTTCGCAAAGAGCCGCGACGAATTCGGGCGCGACTTCCACGCCTCGATCTATCGCGCAATCGAGTTTCACCACATCGACTACATCCCCGGCTGCGCGGATCTCGGCGATTTCGATCCGACGTCGACGACGATCGGCATCGAACCGGGCGGCGATCTGGCCAACCTGCCGCACGACGCCGTCATCCACGAGTTCACTCGCGCCTGGGACGAGGCGCTGGCGCGGATGGAAGGGCGGCGCCCTTGGAACGACTACACGCCGTACGAGCTGCGGCAGGTCGGTACCTTCGTCCGGCTCGGCTGGCGCGCACGCGCCCAGCGCCTCCTGGCCTTCTTCCTCGACGACCGCCGCCCGCTCGGCTGGAAACAGTGGGCCGAGGTCGTGGCGCAGGACTATCGCGGCCCGACATACCTCGGCGATATCCCGCACCTCTGGGTCGGCTCCGACTTCGTCCGCTCCTTCATCGACATGATCGCCTACGAGCGCGAGGAGGACGACGCTCTGGTCCTCGGCGCCGGCATCCCGGAGTCGTGGCTCGACAAAGGCGTCCGCATACACGGACTGCGCACGATCTACGGGCCGCTGGACTTCTCGGCGCAACGTGAGGGAGGGCGTGTGGTCGTGAAGATCAGCGGCGTGCGGGTGCCGAAGGGAGGGATCGTGCTGATGCTGCCGGGTGGAGAGCGAGTGATTCGGCACTTGCCTGCCACGATCGAATTGGCGCGGTGACCGGCGAACGAGCCTACGATGTCCGCTTAGCCTCAGCGCGCCTCTTCCTGGCCTGCATCTTTCTGGGAGGGCAGCGATAACCGACCGAAGTAACTGATTCACTGATTCCGAGGTTTCGGCTCGAGCACGACGGCGACCGAATCCTCTTTCATCTGAGACGCAAACCGATTTGGTTTCGCCTTCGAGTAGTCAAATCGATACTCGGAGCGCATACCACCAGATGTCTTCTTAGGAGGCGCCTTCCTCATATTGCAAGTTTATCGCTTCCCTTGAGCGAGCCTGCCAGTCAAAGGCGCTCCGGGGGCTCTCCGTGGACGGGAAGGAACCAATCTGCTCAAGACGGACGCGCGAAGGCGCGTCAAATAAATGCCCCCGGCTCTGCCGGGGGACGTGCCGCCGCCCGGAAGTGCGGCCGCGAAGGCGGCAGCCACAAACTGCAAACTTGCAGCGACCGCCTTCGCGGCCGCCCCGAAAGAAACGACCGCGGACCCCCGGCCAAGCCGTCGGCCAAGCCGGGGGCTGATTTGTTCGACGCGCCTTCGCGCGCCGGCGAAACACCCGGCGTTCTGTTTGCCTGTGCAGCGTCGTAACCACTTAGCGCCGGCGGCTCGGCGGCTGTACCGCCAGCGCCTGCCCTGAGCCGGAGTCGAAGGGGCTCGCTGGCGATTGTCAGAACCAAGCCGCCGCCGGGCCGGCGGCGGTCCAGCCGGCGAGCCGCCGGCGCTACGGCGTTCTCACACCGCAACAGGATAAGATTCCCCCGTGTCCATTCCTCCCGAGGTTCGTGCCGACGCGGAAACCGCGCTCAACGAGTTCTGTGCGCAGAGCTCGACCGCTGACGTATCCGATCAATCACGAATCGAATTCGAGATCCTCGAGAACCACGTCATCCTGATCGAACGGCGGCCGTCCTTCCTCAATCACCTCGAATGGACGTCCGTGCCGAAGGCCAAGTTCCGTTACTCGCCCGCGAAGGAGGTCTGGTCGCTTTACTGGCCGGACACGGACCAGCGCTGGCACCGGTTGTCGAGCGCGAAGACGGCGAAGGACATCCGCGTGCTGCTCAAGGCGGTGGCGACCGACACCTCCGGCGTCTTCTGGGTCTGAAGGCCAGCGTGGCGGCCCTCACCACGACAATGTTGGCGGAGCCTTAGGCAACCGACGCAGCCGGCCGTGCCGGCCTACTTCGCCGCCTGCATGAACGCGCACGAATCGATCGACTGGAGATCGAGTTGCAGTGAGGCCATGCTCTCGATGATTTCGATGCGGAAGGGGATGCGGCGCGCGTCGTCGGAAAGCCAGATCTTCAGGCCGCCCGGCCACTTGCGGCCGCCCGGCCCATCGACGACCTCGAATCCGTTTGCCGCGACTTGCTGGCTGCCGATCGTGAAGAGTTGACGTTGCCCCGGGCGGATGATCACCGGATAGGCCTTGCCATCCGAGTAGATCGTCGCCGTCACCGGGCCGCGGATCGTGGCGGCGTTCTGACGCAGATAGTGAATGGCGCTTACCACGTCGTGGAACGACCCCGACGGAATCGTATCCGTCTTGTCCCACTGCTTCTGCGGAGTCTCCTTGTGCAACTTCGCCACACCATTGGCGTAGTCGAAGGTCGTCCGCTCCTTGCGCGATTTGTCCTTCCACACATACGCGTGATACGTCATCAGCGTGCGCTGTCCCGCCGCGTCCATCTGCGTCTCGTATGCGTAGAAGCCGCCGTTGCCGGTGGCCGTGATGAGCAGCGAGCTGTCGATGGTGTTCCGCCCGGCACTGGGGTAGATGGTCTTCAACTCCCCCACGCCCGAGGTCGGAAACATGATTCCGGCGATCCACGAGAGGCCGCCGTGAAGCTTCCATGCGTAGCGGAAGGACTCGACGTTGGCGGGGCCGCGGCAGTTGAGGTCGACCGCACCCGCCGTCGGTATCGCACTGGCAAGCGCGAGTGCAAGAATCGAGTGCCGGATCGGCTTCATCAGCGCGTGAAGGAACAGGGTGCCACAGGTTGATATTGCTGGCTTCGTGCCGGAAAGGCTACATCGCGCTCAGCCGTTCCTCGACCTCGACGATCACATAGTCCGGTGTCGATGAGCCCGCGGTCACACCGACCGTGCGCGCGTTCGCAAACCACGACGGTACGAGGTCGTCGGCTCCCTGCACCAGGTACGACGGCTTGGCCTCGCGGCAGATCTCCCAGAGATGCTTCGTGTTCGCGCTCATCTTGCCGCCGATGACGACGATGGCGTCGACCTCGGGATCCTGCGCGAGCAGCCGCGCGGCGTCCTGATTCTCCTTCGTGGCGTAGCAGATCGTATCGCCGCGCTCGACGACGGCGGCGCGGCGCTCGATGGCTCTGACGACGTCCTCGAACTCCTCGGCGTTGAGCGTGGTCTGGTAGAAAACCTTCAACCTGCCGTATTGCGACCAATCGATGGCATCGGCCTGATCGACCTTCGTCACGATGTGAAACGAACCCGGATCGAGGTCGTGCGTGTAGCCGATCACCTCGCGGTGCTTCGGATCGCCGATGAAGATCAGGTGATAGCCGTCGGCGAGAGCCTTCTTCGCCTCGCGGTGGATGTCGTAGACAAACTTGCAGGTGGTGTCGAGGATCTGCAGCCCCGACGATTTGGCGAGTTCGTGAAACGACGGCGGAACGCCGTGGGCGGAGAAGACGATGGTCGGCTCCTCGACGGCCGTGATCTCGTCGATGGTGCGCACGCCGAGGCGCTCCATCTCTTCCACCACCCGCTCGTTGTGAACCACCTGCCCGAGGATCGCGCCGCGCCCACCGGCGGCGGCGAAACGCTTCACCTTCAGGTCAGCGATCCGGACGCCGGAGCAGAAGCCGTACTTGGCCGCGCGTTTGACATTCATCGGAGGAGGGAACGCCTCGGGAGGGCGGGACATTCTGGGGGTTGGCGGGTTATGTCGGGTCGGTTTCGACCCGAGCGTAGAGGTCGGCGATCTTCAGATCCACGTCGATGCTGTTCAGTCGAATGACGTCCTGGAGCGAGGTCTTGCGCTCGGACAACCATTCCTCACCGTCCCGCCATCTATGTTCCACGTCGACGGCGCTTTGCTCGATGAGCAGATAATCGCGAAAGGTGGGGATGGATCGATACAGTTCGAACTTCTCTCCCCGATCATAGGCTCGTGTCGATGGGGAGAGAACCTCGACCAGAACGGTGGGATTCGTGATCGTGTCGAGCGGTTCGCCGCTCAGGATGATCGGCCCACAGATCACGACCGCGTCGGGGTACGTATAGAGTCCCGAGGCCGTGAGAATTCGAGTGTCCGATCCCAGCGATTCGCATTGACCGGCACGGAGCTGCGGTTCCAGCGCCAGGAGGACGTTTCTGGAAATCCGATTGTGGTTCGGCGATCCGCCTGCCATCGCCAGGATCTCGCCGTCGAAATACTCGTTCCGAACCGGCGACATCGCTTCGACCACGAAGTACTCCTCGATGGTGTAGTGCCGCTGTGCCTGCTGCATCCTTGGAATCTTACTCCGGTGGACCGTTGGCGAAACGTTGAACGGGCCTTCGATGATTGACTTCGATCATGTAAGACGGTATCTTACCTATGATGAAAACGACGATGTCTTCGAAAGGCCAGATCGTGTTGCCTGCGGCGCTCCGCGAGCAGGACAACCTGGAGCCCGGGGATGAATTCTCTGTGGAACGTCTTGAAGAGGGCCAGTACAGGCTGGTACGAGACCGGCCGTTGCCGAATGCGGGCCTTGTCGATTGGCTCCTCACGTGCCCTGAGAAAGACTTCTTCGTTCCCATTGAATCAGAGTCGACCGACGAACTGTGAGATATCTCGTCGATGCGAATGTCCTGAGTGAGCCAACAAGATCAGTGCGGGACGAAGGTGTCATCGACTGGCTTAGGTACAACGAGCGCGAAATTGCCGTCGATCCGATCATCCTCGGCGAGGTTCATTTCGGAATCCTTCTTCTGCCGCGGGGAAAGCGGCGAGCACGGCTCGAGGAGTGGTTCCAGGGCACCGTTCAGCACGTCCTCTGTCTTCCATGGGAAGCCGAGACTGGACTTCGCTGGGCGCGGCTATTGGCAACTCTTCGAGCCTCGGGCACGGCCATGCCGGTCGCGCACAGCCTTATTGCAGCTACGGCACTCGTTCATGACCTGATCGTCGTCACTCGCAACCGCAGGGATTTCGAGAAAGCGGGAATTGAGATCGTCGATCCGTTTTCCGCCTGATGTTGTGCGGTTGCTAAATTGCGGAGAGGCTTAAGTTACTGAGTCGCTACAGTCGAAACCTGACACCCAGCAACCCAGTAACCCTGCAACCCACCACCCCCCAGCCGCCGCCACCGCGCGACTTCGCGACCTCCGCGCCGCCCCTTACAATCCCGACCTCATGCAGTCCACACGCGATCCGCTGTTCACTCCCCGCTTCGCCATGCTGTGGGTCTATTCGTTCGTCACGTTCTTCTCCGCGTTCCAGCTACTGCCGGCCATTCCATTCCGAATCCTCGACCTCGGCGGTTCGCAGGCCGAGGCGGGGTGGTTCCTTTCCGTTTACACCTTTGCCAGCGCATTCTCGGCGCCGGTCATGGGGAGCCTGGCCGACCACTTCGGGCGGCGGCGGTTCCTCATCACCGCATCGATCCTGTTCGTAGCCTTCTCCGCCGCGTATGGCGTCGTGCGCCAGTTGCCATTGCTGTTTCTCATCGGCGCGATCCACGGCGCCGTCTGGTCAGGGCTCATGTCCTCGGCGTCAGCCCTGATGAGCGAGTACATCCCGGAATCCCGCCGCACGCAGGGGATGGCATATTGGGGACTCTCCAGCAGCAGCGCGATCGCCATCGCGCCCGCCGTCGGGCTGTGGATTTTTCACTTCGGATGGATGACGCTCTGCGTCGAGTTGTCCGTGGTTTCGGTGTTGATGGTCTTCGGCGCGTTGCTCTTGCGCGCCGACCAAAAGGGACCGATCACGCGGCGCCTGGCGGTCTCCGACGCCTGGGATTGGCGCGTGATCGCCACCACGCTGTCGCTGGCCGTGGCGTCGTTCGGCTATGGCGGCGTCACCAGCTACGCGGCGATTCTCGCCGTCGCGCGCCACATCAAACCGGAAGCGATCTATCTGACGACCTACGCGATTGCACTGGTGCTCTTCCGCGTCTGTTTCTCGCACCTCGGCGACCGGATGGGACCGAAGCGGATGCTCTATCCCGGCCTGGTGCTGGTCCCGTTCGCGTTCGGCTGGCTCGGCGTCGCGCACACGCGCTGGGAGATGGTCGCCTCGGCCGCCATCTTCGGCATCGGCTGGGGCGCGGCCTATCCGGCGTTCGTGACGATCATCCTCGGCAACACCAATCCGGCGCGGCGTGCGCGGACGTTCGGCTCGATCGTCTGGGCCTTCGATACCGGTATTGGCCTCGGCTCGCTCGGCATCGGCGTCCTCGGCCAGCACTACGGCCTGTCGAAGGCGTTCCTCGCGGCCGCCGCGCTGAGCTGTCTGGCCATCCCCATCTTCGCCCTGACCTCGCCACGCCTCGGCGGCACTTCACTTGTGGCCGAGCCAGAGCAGATCATTGCCGCCGAATGACAACCAGTCGTCAATGCTACATTCCTCCGCCATGATCCGCTCCCCGCTCGCCATCCTTCTCTTCCTCGCCACCTCCCTCCACGCCGCGGACTTCGACGCGAAGGCGGCGGAGCGCTTCGCCAATCTGGCGCTGGCGTGCGTACACAAGGAGTATCCGAACAAGATCGCGCACAGTCTGAACAGCGATCAGGACGTGGCGCCGCCGCGGACGCTGACGCCGGCGTTCTACGGTTGCTACGATTGGCATTCATCGGTCCACGGCCATTGGCTGCTGGCGCGTCTGGCGCGGACGTTTCCGGACGCACCGTTTGCGTCGAGTGCGCGTGCGGCGTTGAAGCAGAGCCTCACCCCGGAGAACATCGCGCAGGAAGCGAAGTACCTGCGCGCGGACGGACGTGCCAGCTTCGAGCGGCCGTACGGCCTGGCCTGGCTGCTGCGACTCGCCGCGGAGCTCCGCGAGTGGGACGATCCTCTCGGACGCGAGCTGTCGGCCAATCTTCGACCCTTGGAGCAGGCCGTGAACGAACGGCTGTCGACGTGGCTGCCGAAACTGTCGCATCCAGTGCGCTCGGGCGAGCACAGTCAGACGGCATTCGCTCTCGGGTTGATCATCGACTCGACGAGCGATCCGGCGCTGAAGCAACTCGCGCGCGATGCCGCGCGGCGCTTCTATGCGAACGACAAATCCTGCCCACTGACCTACGAGCCGTCCGGGGAGGATTTTCTATCGCCGTGCATCGCCGAGGCCGACGTGATGCGGCGCGTGCTGACGCCGAAGCAATATGCGGTCTGGCTGGCGTCCTTTCTCCCGCGGTTCGGATCCCTGCATCCCGAGGTCGTCACTGATCCGACCGACGGCAAGCTCGCTCATCTCGATGGATTGAATCTCAGCAGGGCCTGGATGCTGGAAGGGATCGCGTCAGGTTTGCCGAAGAGTGATCCCCGCGTGACGTCGCTGCGCAAGATTGCGGCGGCGCATCGCGATTCAGGGCTGGCCGCGGTGACGGGCGAGCATTACGAAGGCGGCCATTGGCTCGGCTCGTTCGCGGTGTACCTCACGACGGAGCGAGGATTGAAGTAGTCGTCATCTGTCATCCTGAGGCTGCCGCAGCCGCGCCTCCAGTGTCGGTGCTTGCTTAGATCAGGCGTCGCGGCCGAGGACGCCGAAGGCCCCCCACGCGCTTGCCGGGTCGGGTGGCGGTTCATCGCTCGGTGCAAGCTCGCGGGGGGTCCTTCGACGCGCTTTGCCCCTCCGGGGCGCCGCCGTCTCAGGATGACAGCGCGGGTTCGTTCGTCCGACCTACGTTTTCCCCTTCCGCAACGTCGCCGAGCTCACATCCAGCTCGTCGACCGGAATCACATCGACATCCTTGAAACGCTGCTGCAGCGCCGGCAGGAACTTCTTCGCATCGCCGACGATGACGATGCTGGCCGAGCTGCCGGCCAGATGCGCGGCCGCGAACGTCTGCACATCAATCGCGGTGACGTGTTGCACGCCGCTGATGTAGCGGTTGATGTCGTCGAGGCTCAATCCGTAGAGCGCCAGCGCGCCGATGCGTCCGATGATGCCGGCGTTCGTTTCGAGCTGCCGGCCAAAGCCGCCGATGAGCACGGCCTTGCGCGGTCCGAGCTCGTCTTCGGCGACGGGAATCGTGCCCAGCTTGTTCATTTCGTCGATGATCAGACCGGCCACCTCGCCCGCCGATTCATTCTTCGTCTGCGCCGAGGCGCTGAACGGTCCGACGCCGCGGCGGAGGTCGAACGAGCTGTTCGCGCCGTAGCTGAGGCCGCGCTTGATGCGGATCTCCTCGTTGAGCCGTGATGAATAGCCACCGCCCAGGATCGAGTTCGTCACGAGCGAAAGGTGATACGCCGGATCGTTGCGAGAAAGGCCGGGGCGGCCGACCACCACTGCCGCCTGCCCGGCCGCCGGCATGTCGATGACGACGACGCGCGGAGCCGGCCACTCCTTGATCCAGCCCAGCGGCTGCGGGTTGGAGCCGGGCGCCGGTTTCCATGTCCCGAAGAGTTCCTGCGCCGCGGCGAACGCCTTCGCCGGTGTAATGTCGCCGCCGATGACGAGGATCGCGTTGTCGGGACGGTAATAATCGCGATGGAAGGCGACGATGTCATCGCGCTTGATCCACGCCAGCGAATCGGGTGTACCGCCGAGGTTGTGGCCGTAGGGGCCGGCGCCGAAGATCACGTGTGCGGCCACGAAGCTCGCCAAGCGGCCGGGCTGGCGCATGGCCACGGTCAGCGCGTCGATATTCTGCTGCCGCAGACGATCGATCTCGTCCTGCTTGAAGGTCGGATGGCGCACGACGTCCGCCAGAAAGGCCATGGCCCGGGGCAGCTTCGACGACATGACGCTGAGATCGGCCGATGAGTCGTCCCACGACGCCTTGGTATCGAGCGTCGCGCCGAGGGCTTCGACGCCGCGCGCGATCTGCTCGGCGCTGCGTGTCGCTGTCCCCTTCGTCAGCAGTGACGCCGTGGTGTCGGCGAGGCCAGGCAGAGTGGCTGGATCGGCTTCACCGCCATTCTTGATCAACAACCGCGCGGCGACGAGCGGAACGCCTTTCTTCTCGATGACGATCACGCGCAGCCCGTTGGCCAGCGTCTTCTCCACCGCCTTTGGGATCTGAAGCTGCCGTGGTGCGGCGGGCGGCGGCGGAGCCGTCTCGACCTGCGCGAACGCGGTATGAACGACAAGGATCAGAGCGGCGATCACGATACCGAGCTTCTTCATTTCGCCGACCCCTTTCATTTCGCCGACCCCCTTCATTTCGCCTCCGAGGTGTATGTGATCACCACCGCTTTTCCATCGATCAGATACTTCTTCACCACCCGCTGCACATCCGCGGCCGTCACGGCCTGCAACCGCGCCAGCCCGCGATTCACGTAGGTGGCATCGTGGTTCTGCGTGATGGCCTCGCCGAGCGCGCCGGCCTTGCCGTCATTCGTCTCCCGCTCGCGAAGGGCCGCGGTGATGATGAGGTTCTTGGCCTTGTCGAGCTCCGCGGCAGTGACCGGCTTCGCGGCCAGCGCGTCGATCTCCACACGCAGCGCGGCGATGCCGTCTTCTGTCTTCTTACCGCTTGCCATGACCGCGCGGGCGGTGAAAAGGCCGTTGTCTTCACGCGTATCGGCGTCCGCGCTCGCACTCTGCGCCAGTTGCTTCTTGTAGACGAGCGATTGATACAACCGCGAGGAATCGCCCTCGGAAAGAATCGTGGCGGCTATGTCGAGCGACTCGGAGTCATCGTTTCGCGCACTTGGAATCAACCATGTCAGCGCCACGGCAGGCAGCGGAACATTCGCGCCATGCTCCTCGAAGTGCTTCTCTTCGGTTCGCGCCGGCTCATCGACCGTGACGCGCGGAATCGGAGTCGACGGCTTCGGAATGGTGCCGAGATAGCGGTCCACCCAGGCATCGAATTGCTTCGGATCGAAGTCGCCGGCCACGATGAGGACGGCATTGTCGGGACGGTAGAACGTGGCGTGAAATGCCTGCACGTCGGCGAGCGTGGAGGCATCGAGCTCTTCGATCGATCCGATGCCCGGCCGGCGGTAGGGATGAACCGCGTACGAGTCTTTCGTGATGGCGTAGCCGAGGCGGCCGTAAGAGGGGGCGAGAATCCGGAAGCGGAACTCCTCCTTGACGACGTCGCGCTCCGACTTGAAGTTCGCTTCGTCGACCGTCAGCGATCCCATTCGCTCCCCCTCGGCCCAGAGCAAGGTCTGGAGATAGTTCGACGGGATCTCCTCGTAATACACCGTCCGGTCGGGATGGGTGTATGCGTTGTTCGCGCCGCCGACGTCCTCGGTGAGCCGGTCGAGCATCTCCGACTTCATGTGGGCCGTGGCCTTGAACATGATGTGCTCGAAGAGGTGCGCGAATCCGCTGCGTCCCTCGGGATCGTTCTTCGAGCCGACGCGATACCAGACATTGATGGCCACGGTCGGCGTGGCGTGGTCTTCGATCGAATACACCTCCAGACCGTTGGCCAGCGTGCGGTGGTGATAGTTGATCGGCTGAAACGTGACCGCGGCCGCGGATGCGGCGATCGCGAGGAGGGCGATGGTAAGGCGACGTACGAGCATGCAACCTCCGTGGGGGGTGGGGTGTGGGGAGTGGGGGGTGGGAGATAGAGTCGGAGGACCTAAGCGTTCCAGCGTCCGACCTCAACTCCCACACCCCACTCCCAGTAGCGGGTTGAGGCGTGGCGAGTCGGAGATGCACCGCGGCGCGACTTCGCATCCGAGGTCAAACTCCCACCCCCCACACCCCACCCCCCACTCCCCAACCGACTATATCAACGCGCTGGCTCGGCGATCCCTTTGCGGATCATCTCCTCGATCATCGGCTTCAGCTTCTGTTCGATGTCGCGGCTCAACGCTGACTGCCGGTCTCCGAGTCTGGACTGCTGTTCGCCGAGGCGCGACTGCTCGCGGCCCAACACGTCCTGCTCGCGCCCGAGGTCGTCCTGCTTGCGGGACAGCTCGTGCTGGCGTCGCTCAAGGTCGCGTCGGCGCGACTGGAGAGCGGAATCCTCATCGTCGTCGAAGCGCGTGTCCAGGCGTGCCTGCTCCATTCCGAGGCGCGCCTGCTCGCGACCAAGCTCACCCTGACGGCGGCCCAGCTCTCCCTGTTTTCGGCCAAGTTCCCCCTGCTTGCTCCCCAGCGCTCCTTGTTCCCGACCGAGATCGGCCTGAGGGCGGTAGAGATCGACCAATTCCTGAATCATCATCGCGTCGCGCACGACATACGCGCGGCCATCGTGACGAAACCAGAAGAACCGGCGGCCGTAGGCACGGCGGAGATCAGTGACGTCGGTATCGCCGTCGCCATTCATCACGTTCATGTCGCCGGTAACGAGAACGTAGGTGCTGCCGTCATGACCGTTGCTCCACCTCTCTGACAGGACGGGAGGCTCCGGCGGCGAAGGTGGCTCGGGCGGCTCCGGCGGCTCGGGAACGACGTCGATCGACGCCATGGCCGGACGGGGAGGCGCAGGCGGCGCGGGTGGAACAGGCGGCGCGGCCGGCATCTGCAGGCCGAGGTAAGGAAGCGCCTGCAGTTTGGGAAGCATGGCCAGTGACACAACCGCGACTACGAGGACGGCAACGATACGCAGGGGTTTCATAACTTCTCCTCGGCATCTTGGACGACGGGGCGCTCGAGAAGTTAGTCGCGCGGTCTCGCGGTCTCGCGGTCTCGCGGTCTCGCGGCAAGAGATAATTCCGCTAAACCAGGACTGCAATACTTCACCGCACGACTCACTACCGCGAAACCCCGCAACCGCGCTACCGCGCAACCGCTATTCGTACCGCAGCGCCTCGATCGGATTCAGCTCCGACGCCCTCGCCGCCGGATAGATCCCGGACACCAGCCCCACCGTGATCGAGACGCCGCACGAGAGCAGCAGCGAACCGACCGTGATCACGGTGGGCCAGCCGGCATACGCGGCCACGAGCCGGGCCAGGATGATGCCGATGATGATGCCGGACATGCCGCCGATCAGGCTGATGGTGAACGACTCGATGACGAATTGTGCCTTGATGTCCCGCTTGCGCGCGCCGATGGCGCGGCGGATGCCGATCTCGCGCGTCCGTTCCAGCACCGAGGCCAGCATGATGTTCATGATGCCGATGCCGCCAACGAGAAGCGAGATGCCGGCGATAGACCCCATGACGATCGAGAAGATCCTCTGCGTCTGCCGGCTCTGCTCGAGCAGCGCCTCGGGAACGACGATCTCGTAGTCGTCGGCACCGCCGTGGAGCCGGTCCAGAAGCGGCCGGATCAGCGTGGCGGCATCGCGTGTCGAAACGCCTTCCTGCAGTTCCACCAGCAGCTCGTCCACGGGCGCGTCGAGCGGATCGCGATCGAACTTCCGCATCCCCGTCGACACCGGGATCCAGATCTCCTGGGCGTTCGAAGCCACCGGGACATCCTTCGACGATGCCGTCCCGGGCTCCTCGCCGGCGAAGAGGCCGATCACCTCGAGCCAGACGTCGTTGACCTTGAGGTGCTTGCCGATGGCCGGGCCGTATCCGAACAGGCTGCGCCGCACTTCCTGGCCGATGACGCAGACCTGGGCGTACTCCTGCTCGTCGCGCTTGTCGAACATCCGCCCCTCGGCCAGCGCGACGGTGGCCACGCGCGGGTACTGCCACGAGACGCCGAGCACCTTGGCCTTGGTCTTCGCACCGGGAGCGATGATCTTGTAGGGCTTCACCTCGACGCGCGGCAGCACCATCTCCACGCGCGGCACGGCTTCGCTGATGGCCTCGCCGTCGCGCAACGACACACCAAGCGATTTCTTGCGCAGTTCGGCGCGCTCGTCCGGCTTGACGGTCTTGGCGCGAACGATGACGTTGCGCAGCCCGAGCCGCCCGATCGCTTCCAGCGCTTTCTTCTCGCCCCCCGCGCCGATCGACAGCATGGCGATCACCGCCCCGACGCCGAAGATCATGCCAAGCATCGTCAGCGCCGTCCGCAGCTTGTGCGTAGCGAGATTCTGGAGTGCGGTGGTGAAGGTTTCGGGAGTGGTCATGTCTGTGGGTTGCTCAGCGTAGCGCCCGTAGCGCCGTCGGCTCGACGGCCGGACCGCCAGCGGCTCGCTGGCGGTTTCCGCGAACACACCGCCGCCGGGCCGGCAGCGGTCCAGCCGTCGAGCCGACGGCGCTACGTTTTGCTACATCTCCTTCTCCTCCGTCGGATCCCGCAGCGCGATCTCATCGCCCTTCGCCAGTCCTTTCGTCACGATGACACGGCCGGCGGACGACGAGCCGATCTCGATCGCCACCGGCTCGAACCTGCCGGCATGCTTACGGTAGACGAGCTTCTTTCCCTGCTTCTCGAAGATAGCCTGGCGCGGGATCGAGATTGCACCTTCGCGATTCTCGACGTCGAGCACCGCGCGGACGCGTGCGCCGGGCTTCATCAGCGCGGGATCGGTGTGATCGAGCGTAATCGTCGCGCCGAAGTACTGCACCGGCACGCGCGGGAAACGGGGTCGGGCCAGCTTGTCTACCTGCGACACTTTGCCGGTGATCACCGAGCCGGGCTTCCCTTCCACCGACAGCGTCGCCTTCTCGCCGACGGCGAGGCCGGCGGCGTCAGCCTCGAGGACGAAGACCTCGGCTTTCATCGACTGCAGATCGGGGATCTCGCCGATCGGGCTCCCCGGCCAGACCGTGTCGCCGACGCGGACGATGTCACCCCGCCAGTCGTGCTGCAGCACGAGGATCCCATCGTACGGCGAGCGCAGTTCCAGCGCGTGCAGGCCCTGCTCGGCGTTGCGGATCTTGAGATCGGCCTTGCGCTGCTCGATGTTGACCAGATCGCGGTCGGCGGCGGAGAGCTTGTCGCGCACGCCCAGGACCCCTTCCGCGTGCTCCTTCTTATGGCTGGCCAGCGTTTCATCGATCTGCGACTCGACGCGCTGGTAGCGCGAGAAGACCTCGGCGTCATCGAACTTGAACTGGCGCGCCGCCAAAAGCTCGTCGCCGGCCTGGCGGGCATCGCGCCGGAGATTGGTCCGATTCATCGACGCTTCGCCATTGGTCTTGTTCAGTTTGTTGCCGGCCGTGTCGTGGTCCTCGCGGCCCGCCTGCAGGTCCGTCTGGAAGTCGGTCGGGTCGAACTGCACCACGACCTCGTCCTTCTTCAGCAGGGCGCCGTCGGGAGCGATCCAGGCGATCTTGAGCTGCCCCGGCGCGTTGGTCGGCGCCGACAACGGCGTGGCCTTCGTAGACTTGAGGTTTCCCTCGGCCGTGACACGCCGCGCGAAACGGACCGCTTCGACACGGAACGTCGGTATGTCGCTCGACTGACGGCATCCCGCGGTCAGCAGAATCAACGCCGCGAGAGCCCTGAACAAGCCGTGCTGCCGGCCGTGCCGGCTCACGATTTCGGCTGCTCCTTGTCGGCGCTCTTCGGCACGAGCACGCGGTCGTTCGGCGAGAGGCCGCTCAACACCTCGACCGACTTCTCGTTCTCATGGCCCAGCGTCAGCGGTACCGCCGTCACGGAGAATGTGCCGCGCCGGTAGGCCACCGGACCGGCGCCGATAACGAAGACGGCGCTGCGCGGAATCAGCAGCGCGTTCCTGGCCCGCCCCAACTCCACCGTGCCGTGGAAACGCATGCCCGGGCGCATCTTCGCGGGATCGGTATGGTCGAGAACGATGTCGACCTTCAGAACTTTGATGGGATCCTTCGTCCCCTGCTGCTGCCCCACGGTGCGCGATGCCTGGGTGATCGTGCCGCCAAACTCCTCATCAGGATGGGCGTCGAGATTGAAGACCACGCGCTGGCCGGCGGCAACTTTGCCGGCGTCGGCCTCATCGACCTCCCCTTTGGCCACCATACGGGCCAGATCCGGGATCTCGATGACGCGCTCCATACGCCAGCAGCTATCGCCGACTTTCTTCTTGTCGCCGCGCCAGTTCGTCACATAGACGATCGTTCCGTTCCGCGGCGCGAGCAGCGTCATCGCTTTGATGGCGTTCTGCGTGTCCGTGACGATGGCGGCGGCGGTCTGCTGCTTGCTCGTCAGCAGCGCGATCTGCGCCGCGGCGGCCCGCTCGAATGAGGCGATCCGCTGCCGGGCCGACTCCGTCTCCTCTTTGGCCAGTCCGTAGTCGAGCTCCACCTGTTTACGGTCATTGCTGCTGACGATCTCGGCAGGCCCTTCGAGCTTGAGCTGCGCCTTTCGCAGCCGCCCCTCGGCATCTGCGAGTTTGAGCTTCTCATCCTCGCGGCGCAACGCGAGGTCGGCGCGGGCCTTCTCGATCTCTTTGCGCGCCTGCTCGCTCTCCGCGTTTTTCACATCGAGGCGTTTCTGGAGATCCATCGTGTCGAAGCCCAGGACGGGCTGACCCTTCTTCACGTCACTCCCCTCGGCGGCGATCATCGAGACCTTGAATTCCCAGACGTCGCCGACCTGCGGCGGGCCGAAGCCGCCCGAGTCCACGGCCGCGAGCGTGCCGGTGACGTCGATCCCGGTCACGAGGTCGCCGCGAGAGACGCGCACCCAATCCCCCTCCCGGTCGGCAGCGAGCTTGTTGCGCGTCCACCCCGCCCCGGCCAGAACGGCGGCGACGGCGATACCGATGGCGATGAAGGACTTACGCATAGTCTGTCATTCCGAGCCGGCGGCACCCCGGAGGGGTAGAGCGCGGCGAGGAATCCCCGGCTGAAACCGAGGAAGGGGCGGCGGCTGACGGCCGGGGATTTCTCGCCGTGCTTTGCCCTTCCAGGGCGCCGCCGGGCTCGGAATGACAGGCTACCAACGCGCCACGCGTTGTTTCCACGCTCGCAACAACCCGACCCAGCGTCTCCCCCTCGCTCAACCCGCTCTTCACCACGCACTCCTGTGCATTGCACGCCCCGAGGACCACGTCGACGGCCTTGCCGCTGACGGCGCGCACGCGCGGCGTCGCTCCGGAAAAGTCGATGGCGGCGCGCGGCGCCAGCAGCACGTTCGTCTGCGTCATCGCGTGTACAACCACCCGCGACGAGAGCCCCGGCCGCATGCGCGCGGCGTCGAGACGGTCGAGCATGACGATGACGCGGAAGACGCGGCGCAGCGACGTGCGGTTGCTCTCCTGCGCCACCGCCGAAATCGAGGCCACGCGTCCCGGGTAGGAGATGTTCGGATAGGCATCGAGAACGATCGTGGCGGGCATTCCGCCGCCGATCCGTCCGTCATCGACGTCGGCCAGATCCGCCTCGACCTGAAGCGAGGCCATTTCCGGAAGCTGGGCCAGGGGGAAGCCGATGAAGACAGCGTCGCCTTCCTGCAACCGCCGGCCCTCCCACGGATGATCGCGGATGACCACGATGCCATCGCGGGGAGCGCGCAGGATCAGCTCGGAGATGGCCCGTTCGGCGATGGTCACGTCGCGCTGCGCCTTCTGCAGGTTGAGAAGAAGGTTGTCGCGGTCCGCTTTCACCGAGGTTCGCTGCGATTTGAGAACGTCGATGGCCTTGGCCAGCTCGACCTCGGCACGCTTGAATTTGATCTGCCGGTCGTTGAAATCGCGGGCCGAGATGATCTCCTTCGGCACCCTGGCGTCGAGCTTCGCCTTGTCATAGTCAGCGCGTTTGCGCTCCACGTCGAGCTGCTTATCCAGCGTGTCCGCGTTCCATTCGGCGTCCTTCTGCTGCAACTCCTGCTGCGCCTGCGCCACGACCTGCCGTTTGGCATCGAGGTTGGTGGTGAACGTGGAATTGTCCAGCTCCACCACACGGTCGCCCTGCTTCACGTCCACGCCGTCCGGCGCCATCCACTTGATCGTCGTCTGCCACTGCGGCAGCCGCGGCACAGCCAACTCGTCGCCACGCGCCGCGCGCAGCTCGCCGGTGATGACGACGTCGCGGGCGAAGGTCCCACGCCGTACGCGCAGCGCCTTCGCATCCGCCTCGGTGCGATAACCGGAGAAGCATCCAGCCGCCAGGAGAGCGACCGCGCAGGGAATCAGAGCCTTCATGTTCATATATCAGACGCGATTGGACGAACGAAGGTTACGGCAGGTTAGTTCCCGAACGCCGAATTTCGTACGGAAGTAGACTCTCGGGATGGCAAATCCGGTCGCACGACGACTACACCAAGGCCTTCGACCGGCTGGTGCGCGACCTCAAGAAGTCGCAGCCGCCGATCATCATGAACGGCGGCTGATCCGCCACACGACGAGTGGAATGCCCGTAGCCTCTCTGCCGATAGTACAGAGATGTGCCAATGAGCAGGGACGATGTGGCACAGACACTCTTGTCTGTGCTGGATCTCGCCCGACTGGAGATTGCGAGCTCTCACGGCCAGGCGGCTTGGCTGGAGCACAGACAAGAGTGTCTGTGCCACATCGTCCCTGGCTTGCGGCGGCACGCACGGAGGTTCCGATCGGATTGTCGGAAATGGAGGCTTATAGCCTCAACCCTATTCCGCGTCCCTACGCCACGTCTCCCTCGCTCCGGGGAATCCCGAACGAGTGCTTGTAGATGTCGATGATCGACATCAGCAGCGAGAAGACCAGCGGCCCGACTATGAGGCCGACGAAGCCGAAGGCCTCCATCCCGCCCAGCACCGAGACGAGCAGCGGAACGGCCGGGAGGTGCATCTTTCCCTTCATCGCCCACGGCCGGACGACGTGCTCGATGACGGGCACGATGACGATGCCCCAGATCGTCAGGAAGATGGCGCCGAAGTAGCTCCGGTCGCCGATCGATGCCGCCACGTAGAGATAGAGCGCCGCCGGGATCCACACCACGGCCGAGCCGACCACCGGCAGGAGCGAGAGCACGGTTGCCACCGCCCCCCACAGAATCGCGCCCGGAATCCCGGCGATGGCCAGGCCGATGCCGATGAACAGGCCCTGCGTGAGCGACGTGATGACCTGCCCGCGGAAGGTGGCGTCGATCACACCCTTGAAATTCTCCGCGAATTGCAGGTTGTAACGCGCCGGAAGCGGCGACAGATTCTCCGCCTCTGCCACGATCGTCTCCCCCTCCACATAAAAGAAGTACGCGGAGAGCAGGACGAGAAACAGGGCGATGACGAGACCCGCGATCCCACTGACCACCGACGCCCCATGTTCGGCGATCCAGGCCGGGGCCTTCTGCACGACCGGAATGATGACGTGGGCCGGGTTGATCGTGGCGGGATCGAAGTTCGGGGCGATGCGCTTCAGCCACGGCATCCGGTTGTCGATGTCGAGCCGATGAAGCGTCCGCTCCATCTCGCCGGCCTGCATGTGCTTCACCACCCCGTTCGCCTCCTGCACCAGGAGAACGATGATCAGAAACGCCGGCAGCAGGATGGTGAAGGTAACCAGGAAGAGCATCACCCCCGCGGCGCGGTCAGAGCTGCCGTGCATCCGCTCGCGCACGCGCCGGAAAACGGGAAACGTGACCGTGACCAGGACGGCGCCGAGCATGATGGGCGCAAGGAACGGCTCGAGGATGACGAACGTCTCGTAGAGAACGACCAGGGCGATGAGCGCGAAGAAGATGATGCCGGCCAGCCGCCACTCCTGCCGTACTTTGCCGGCGTCAGAGTCCGGCGTCGGTTCCGTCATGGCGCCTACACCGCGATGATGCCGCGCCGGGCCGCCTCGACGACGGCCTCGGTGCGCGTGGCCGCGCCGAGCTTGCCGAGGATGCCGTTCACGTGAAACTTGATCGTGTGATCGGTCACGCCGAGGCGTTGGGCGATCTCCTTGTTCGTCAGGCCCGAAGCGAGGAGGCGGAGAACCTCGCGCTCGCGCGCGGTAAGCGGCTCGATCATCTCGACCTCGGTGCGCGGATGCCGCAACAGTCCGTCAGCGAAGAGCTCGTCAATGACAATCTCGGCCTCGGCCACGGCGTGCAGGGCCGCGTGCATACGGCGCGGCGCGGCGGTACGAGCGAGCACCCCGCGTGCGCCGGAGGCGAGAGCCTCGGCCGCGCCATTGGCGTCGCACACCAGCACGAGAGCGGGAACGTCGAGATCAGGGACATCGCCATCGCAGATCATCACATCCGCGTTCAGAACGCGGAGGCGCGTCGGATCGGCTTCCGTCACATCGAGGTCGTCAAACGCACCGAGGATCGTGCGAAGACCCGAGCGCACCAGCGGCGCGCTACTCACGACGACCACACGCAGAGCGTCGGCCGCGGGGCTCGCAACAGCGTTCGAGGTGTAGGCGAAATGCGCGCGCATAGAGAAACAATACAGCAAGTGAGTGGCCAGCGGTCAGCGGCCGGACGGAAGAAGGCCCGGACGTGTCGGTTTCTTCCCTGGGGGTATCGCGGTCTAAGCGTAGCGCCGTCGGCTCGACGGCTGGACCGCCAGCGGCTCGCTGGCGATTCTTCGAACACCGCCGCCGGGCCGGCAGCGGTCCAGCCGGCGAGCCGCCGGCGCTACGCTGAGCCGTGCAGCCCGCGCGACCGCGCCACCGCAACACGCTATCATCCGCGCGCTTTGAACATACGAGAGACATCCCTCCCCGGCGTCCTTTTGATCGAACCCAGAGTGATTGGCGACGAGCGCGGATTCTTCATGGAGACATACCGGCTCGACACCTTCCGCGCCGCCGGGATCGTCGATGCCTTCGTCCAGGATAACCACTCCCGTTCCGCCCGAGGCGTGCTGCGGGGGCTGCACTATCAGGAACCGAACGGGCAGGGAAAACTGGTGCGCTGCACGCGTGGCGCGATCTTCGACGTCGCCGTCGACATCCGCCGCGGCTCGCCCGCCTTCGGCCGCTGGTTCGGCATCGAGTTGAACGAAGCGAACAAGTGGATGCTCTGGATCCCCCCCGGCTTCGCCCACGGTTTCTGCGCCATGGAGGACGGCTCCGATCTCGTCTACAAGTGCACGACCCTCTACGACCAGCCCAGCGACCGCGCCATCCTCTGGAACGATCCGGACATCGCAATCGAATGGCCGATCGCGGAGCCGGTGCTGTCGGCGAAGGACGCAGCAGCGCCGCGGCTGGCCGAGGCCAGTGTTCTTCCCAACTATCCTTGACACCCTCGCCACATCGAGTCGTCAGGCACCGCGGCAGCTGAACCCATTTCTTTAATGCCGCTCCGCGGCGTAGAGTGACTCCGATAAGTTCCTATTGTGTTCTATTGTGTCAAGAAAACTCGCCCATCTCTCTGCTTCTGCAGACCAATGGGTTTGCTATTCTGACCCTATGCGAAGAGAGGACATCATCGCGTTCGCTCGGCGTGACTGGAAAGCGATCGCTGCGTCGAAGCGTCAGCGCTGGGCGGAGCAGAAAGCGCGCATGACGCCCGCTGAGGCTCTGCAAGTGGGTGATGCGCTGCGGCGCCACGTCATTGCCCTCAACGATCACTGGCCAACCGAAGAGGATCGCCGGAATGATCTCGCCGTTCATATCCGAGTGTCGGAGAGCCTACGTCGTGCTGAGCCACCGCGACGTCGCTGATCTCCTGGATGCACTTGGCGCCGCCATGGGCGAACAAGGTGTGCGGTGGTTCCTATTCGGCGCACAGGCAGCCATCGTTTGGGGAAGCCCCCGCTTGAGCGCCGATGTCGACGTTACTGCCGAGATCGACCCCGCCGAGCTGAACGATTACATCACTACGATGCGCGATCACGGCTTCGATGTCGTCTTTGGCGATCCCGACTTTGTGGCACAGACCCGCGTCATTCCATTCGTTCATCGCGCCAGCGGGATGCCGCTCGACGTCGTTCTGTCCGGGCCCGGCTTTGAGGAGGACTTTCTCCAGCGGGCCATTCCCGTCGACATCGGTGGAGCCCTCGTCCCGGTGATTAGTCCGGAAGATTTGATCGTTACGAAGATCCTCGCCGGACGTCCGAAAGACATCGAAGATATTCGCGGCGTGATCAACGAGCGGAGAGCCTCACTCGACATCGAGAGAATCCGAATGGTTCTCCGCCTTCTCGAACAAGCTCTCGCCCAAAGCGATCTACTCCCCCTGTTCGAGCGTGAATGGCTCGTGAAGTAGCGCGGAAGCAGCAAGCAGAAACCAACCTGTTGCGGATTGCTGCTTTGCGTAAACGCGGGAGAGACTCGCCCGTCGTAATGCCAGCGCCTGCTAATAACCGATCAGCGCAGGCACGAGAACTGCTCTTTCACTAAATCATTCCGTCATCGTGGTGGACGGCCTTCGAGCCGGCGGCGCCGGTTCGGCCTGTCCAGTCATGAACTGCTTTGCAGAGTGTATGTGGCGGAGCTTTGCCTTGAGGAAACCGTAATGACATCCGTAGAACCTCATCGTCGAAACATTTCGGTAGCAAGTGCGATCGGCGGGCTGCTGATCTGTTTGCACTGCGTGCCGGCGATGACGGCGGAAAAACCCGATCGATCGGGCATCATCGTCCGGCGCCGGGCCGAGATCGCGCCGGTCGGCGACTGGGCAAAGTACTGCGGCTCGCTGTCCATGAACGGTGTTGCCGCCGGCGAGCGGACTCTCTCCGCCGAAACCGCGCCGAACTTCCAGCTTCTCTGGTCGCGCACGCTGAGCGGTCCGATCGCCTCGGCGCCATCCATCGCTCGCGGCAAGGTCTACATCGGCGACTGGGGAGGAAGCGAGTGGGCTCTCGACCCAACAACGGGAGCGGTGATCGCATCGGCGAATCTCGGCCAGACGAAGGCCGATAACTGCAATCCGTCCGTGCTCGGCATCTCCTCCTCACCCGCCATCGACGGCAACACTCTCTTTGTCGCCGGCGGAGACGACGGCTTTTACGCGCTCAACGCCGACACCCTGAGCGTCATCTGGCGGCGGTCTCTGGGCGACAACTCGGCGGCAGGCGGCTACTACGGCTGGTGCTCCCCCGCGGTGGTCGACGGCCGAGTGCTTCAGGGCATCGCCAGCAACTGCGATAACCCGTTCCCTCGCGGCGCGCTCGCGGCTCTCGATCCATCGACCGGCGCCAGCATCGCCACGACGTACTTCGTGCCTGACAACCTCGCCGGCGGCGGCGTGTGGACGTCTCCGGCCGTCGACGTCGATCATTCGAAAGTCTTCGTCACGACCGGCTCCGCACATTCCTTCGGCATTGGCGACGCGTACTCCATGGTGCGGCTCGACCTCAACACCCTTCTCATCGAAGACCGATGGCAGCTTCCGCCCAACCCGAACGTCTTCGTGGACGCCGATTGGGGATCTTCGCCCACTCTCTTTGCCGACGCAACGGGACGGGAGATGGTAGGCGCCGGTCAGAAGGACGGCGGTTACTACGCCTTCGACCGGAATGACCTGGCTTCCGGCCCCCTTTGGGTGACACCAATCGCGATCGGCGGCGAAGTGCCGCAGAACGGCGATGGGACGTTGTCGACGGCCGCATTCGACGGAACCACTCTCTATATCGGGGGCGGAGTCCCGCCCGACAGCACGGATCCGGCGGTGCTCGGCTCGGTATGCGCCGTCGATCCGAACAACGGCAAGATCCTGTGGCGTTACACCATGGCCGGGCCCGTCATCGGCCCCGTCGCGTTCGCGAACGGAGTCGTCTTCGCCGCCGGAGGCAATCTGGTCGTCGCCCTCGACGCCGCGACGGGCTCCGTCCTCTGGTCGTTCAAGATGAAGGCATGGGGCTTCGGCGGATTGGCCATCGCTCAGGGCCAATTCTACGTCGGCGACCTGTTCGGAACGATCTACGCCTTCGGCCTCCCCACCGACTGATGGACACGATCACGAATCCTGGCCAGTAGAGCAGGCGTCCCGCCTGCTACCGCTGGGCGTCCTCGCCCGGCGGGGGTTTGCGTCAGAGCTCACGATTTGGGGCGAAGGAAGATAGAACTGCATCTTTCTTGACGCAAACCGCGCGCTTCACAGAAACCACAGGCAGGGATGCGTGCTCTCCGGACGGCTCGAGCTTTCCACAAGCGATCGCTTTGGTTATACTCGCTCCTGTCCAAGATCCCTGATGACTGGAACGGTCCGGCTGGTGGCTCCTGAGAAGCCGTCTGTTCTGCGTGTGCTTCGAGCACTCGCTCTGCTACTGCTTCTCCTGGCAGTCTCGCTGGGTCCATCCCTGTACGCGGAAACCGTTCACGAGCCGTCCACAGGAATCACGATCACCGTCGACGAGAACGGCCACTACTCGATCCTGACGACCGATCCGATCTGGAGCTTCACCGGTACGCTCCCGACGCCAGCCTCCGCGCTGCGAGTCGCGGACGGCCATGATGGCATCGGCGATTATCACGAGATCGCGTTCACGTTCGGTACGGCGCGCGAGGGCTCGATACGCACCTATCCGGGCCGGTCCGCCATCCTCTTCACGGACCGCTATACGGAGACGGCCGCGAACGACACCGCCTTCCCCACGCTCTCGGTCTCCCCGGCCGCGCCACACCAACTGTCGTTCCTCGGGAAGTGGGCAGCGTTTCACTTCGACCTCTCCGGCCCGGACGGACCCTGGGTCTCGTTCGACGATGCGGGGCACTCCTTCATCCTTTCCCCCGCCTCAGACTTCATGGTCGCGAATCTCAGCCGCACCGCCGAGGGCGGGATGGGGAGCGGCATCAGCCCGCGGATATCGACCATCCCGCATGGACTCGCCCATCGGACCCTGCTCGTCGTGGCAAACGGGATCAACCGCGCGTTCGATACCTGGGGCAATGCTCTGACGGACCTGAACGGAAAGACGCGGCCGGCGAATGATGCCGATCCCGCACTCACGTCCCTCGGCTACTGGACGGACAACGGAACCGCCTACTACTACGGATGGGAGCCGTCGCTCAGCTACACAGGCACACTCCTGGCGGTGAAAGCTGACTTTGCGAAGGCAGGCGTATCGCTCGGGTACATGCAGCTCGATAGCTGGTGGTACCCGAAGGGCGAGAGTGGTGACTGGAACCGCTCTCCGTCGCAGGAGCTCCAGGGAATCGCCCGTTATGAAGCCCATCCGGCCATCTTCCCGAACGGCCTTGGCGCCTTCCAGAAAGACCTCGGCTTACCGCTCATCACGCACGCCCGCTGGATCGATGCGAAAAGCCCCTACCGCCAGCAGTTCCGGATGTCGAACAACGTCATCATCGATCCCGCCTACTGGATGACCGTGGGCACGAACCTCCGGGACGCGGGCGTCTTCGGCTACGAGCAGGACTGGCTGGACGCGCAGGCCACCGCCGCCTACACGATCGACGACCAGAACGCGTTCATGGACGACATGGCCCTTCTCGGCAACATGTTCGGCCTCTCCATGCAGTACTGCATGGCCACGCCGCGGCACTTCCTCCAGAGCTCGAAGTACGACAACCTCTCCACGATCCGCGTGAGCGAGGACGTATTCACCCCCGATAAATGGGATCAGTTCTTCTACAGCTCGCGGCTCGCCTCCGCGCTCGGCGTCTATCCCTTTACCGACGCCTTCCGCAGCAACGAGAAGACCAACCTGCTCATCGCCACGCTCTCCGCCGGCATCGTCGGCGTAGGCGACGCAATCGGTGAGGTCAACGGAGAGAACCTCCTCTACGCCGTACGGCCCGACGGTGTCATCGTCAAGCCCGACGTCCCGGCCGTTCCCACGGACGAGAGCATCCTGAACGACGCCAACGATGCCGGGGAGCCGCTCGTCTCCTTCACCTATAGCGATCACGGCCCGCTGCGCGCGCTCTACATATTCGCGCACCCCCGCACGGAAGACCGCACCGCCACGTTCACGCCGAAATCTCTAGGCCTGGACGGAAACGTCTATCTCTACAACTGGTTCACCGGCCGAGGGCACCAGACATCCGGAGACGTTCCGTGGACGCAACTGATCCACGGTGATCCGGCGTATGTCGTCGTCGTGCCCGTCGGACCGTCCGGAATCGCGTTTCTCGGGGATCTCGGCAAGTTCGTGCCCCTCGGCAAAAAGCGCGTCGCGGACCTGTCGGACGACGGCGTGCTGGATGCCGCGCTCGCATTCGCTCCCGGCGAGCATTCCGTCATCGTGCAGGGCTGGGCGCCGGCGACGCCGGTCGCCGATACTGTCGAAGGCCGGCTCGGGACGCTCGCCTTCGACAAGGTCACGGGACGCTTCCAGGTCGAAGTCTTCCCGGGAGAATCCGGCACCGCGCACTTCCGCGCGTTCGTCCCGGCTCCGCCTGATGATGACACCCGCGACCGGGATCCGTAGGCGGCACGGAACGCGGGTTGGCTGTGAGGTGCGCCTGCGCGCGCGTAACCGCACGCTTCGCAGCGCGGAGTCGTGACAGCGGCCAGAGGACTTATACACCTTGGTGGATATCACCACGGGGGCGGCGTTTAGGATTCTCGAGTCCGACCGTTTTTGGTGGTTCTGCGCTCGGAAGGCAGGTTAACGTTACAGAACTGGTGAGTTCGCACGGTTCCAGAGTCTGTGAACAGACTCCACGGGTCTGTTAACAGACTCCCAGAGTCTGTGAATAGACTCCAGAGGTCTGTTAACAGACTCCCAGAGTCCGTGAACAGACTCCGCGGGTCTGTTAACAGACTCCCGGAGTCCGTGAATAGACTCCACGGGTCTGTTAACAGACTCTCAGAGTCCGTGAACAGACTCCGCAAGTCCGTGGATGAACGGGGTTCACCAGCCAATCCCCACTAGTTTCGGAAACTACTCCGAGCTCTCATAGGCCTCCGCGACGGGCCGACCTCGCACGACGGGCAACCGGCTCGTCCCCGCAACCCGCGAATTACTCGGCGCTGGTTGCCGGCGCCTCCTCGATCTTCGAGATCAGACACGACTCGCCGAGGTCGAGCGAATCGTAGGCAGGCGATCCGCCGGTACAACTGGTCCAGGGGATGCCGTTTTCGTCGATCGTGGTCGTACAGCTCTCAGGGACCTCGTCGTGGTGGTAGCTCTCGTAGGAGAGCAGGCATTTCAGGGAGAGCGTGTAGATCGCCTGCGGCGGAGCACCCTTCCGCGGGGATCCGGAGACGGTGGCGGTATAGGTTCTGCGGACGTCTCCGACGTGGCCGTCGCCCTGATTGCCCTGCCTCGACGAGACGAGGAGTGGCGACCCGACCGACACGTTCGTGTAGTGACCGAGCGTCTGCCGGACGGCAGCCATTTCCTGCTCCGTACCCAGGGCCGGCCGCGCCTTGGTCGTCAGTTGCCCCTGAAAGTCTTTCAGGTTGCCCTTTCTGATGGCATCGAGGGCACGCCCGGCCGTCATCGACGGGGCAGACGACACGCAGCCGGCCGCCAGCGTCAACATTAATAGTGGGAGCAGGCGCAGCAGTCCGGTGAATGTTGGTGGATGGATGCCCTGGTTACCCCTCATGTCACGACTCCTTTTTGTTCTTTGAAAGGGGTACGACCGAAGGCAGGCTCCTCCGTGAGCGAAGGGTGACGGATTGGATACGCGGAGGAAAAAGGGGGGTGGCTCGCGTGCGCGTGTGAGCGTTGAACTGTGGTCTGTATAGGTGGAGGACGCTCGCGCCGAAGCCCACTTTACTGTCGTCCTGAGGCAGCCGAAGGGGACCCCCTACCTACAGGCCGGGCCGGGCGGGGGGGTTGCGTCCAGCTTCGCTCGTCGCTGGCATCCGCTACGGACACGCTTTTCAACGACTACTTCTGGGCGGCGTGAGCGCCTGGGGGAGCACAGACAAGAGTGTCTGTGCCACATTCTGATCGGGAGCGCGATCTTACGCGGCCACCGCGGCCGCGCTGCCGTCCGAGTACCACCGTCGTTTCAGCCAGAGCGCGACCGAGACGAGTCCGATGAGGACTGGCACCTCCACCAGAGGTCCGATCACGGCGGCGAAGGCGGCGCCGTGACCGATGCCGAAGGTGGCCACGGCGACGGCGATGGCCAGCTCGAAATTGTTGGAGGCCGCCGTGAACGACAACGTGGCGGTCTGCGGGTACGTGGCCCCCACCTTCCTGCTCATCCAGAAGCTGAGGAGGAACATCACGACGAAGTAGATGAGCAGCGGCGCGGCGATGCGCAACACGTCGAAGGGCAGCTTGACGATGGTCTCGCCTTTGAGGCTGAACATCACCACGATCGTGAAGAGAAGTGCGATGAGCGTCAGGGGGCTGATCCGCGGAACGAAGACGCGGTGATACCAGTCGAGCCCCCTGGCCTTCCCGAGCAGATAGCGCGTCAGAAATCCCGCGATGAACGGAATGCCGAGGTAGATGAAGACGCTCACGGCGATCCGGCCGATGGTGACGTTGACGACGGCTCCCTGCAGCCCGAGCTTCGCCGGAAGCACGGTGATGAAGAACCAGGCGTACACGCTGAAGAAGAGCACCTGGAAAATCGAGTTGAAGGCGACTAGACCGGCGCAGTACTCGGCGCTCCCGCTGGCCAGGTCGTTCCAGACGATGACCATGGCGATGCACCGGGCCAGGCCGATCAGGATCAGGCCGATCATGTATTCGGGGCGGTCCCGCAGAAAGAGCACGGCCAGGCCGAACATGAGCAGCGGGCCGATGATCCAGTTCTGGATGAGCGAGAGGGCCAAAACCTTCTTGTTTTCGAAGACCAGGTGCAGCTCTTCATAGCGAACCTTGGCCAGCGGGGGGTACATCATGAGGATCAGCCCGATAGCGAGGGGCACGCTGGTCGTGCCCACGTTCCATGCGTTGACGGCCTGGTTGAAGCGAGGGACGCCATAACCCAGCAGCACACCGGCGGCCATGGCCAGGAAGATCCAGAGCGTGAGATACCGGTCCAGGAAGGAGAGGCGTTTTGGCGTGGGCGTCATCATGCGACATCCTACCTGTCATCCGGAGCTCGTTATCGCGTTGACCGGTTGCCGGCGCTATGCTTCCTCCCATGTCCGTACGCACCATGATCATCGCCGCCGCCCTCCTCCTCGCTCCGCTCGTCGCGCGGGCGAATGTCGAGATCACCGTCAAGTCCGAGCGAACGAAGTTACCGGCTGAAGGCGTGCAGAGGTCGAACGACGACAAGGGGCCGCCGGCGAAACAGACCATCCATCTCACCCTCGGCAAGCGCTGGGTGCAGTGGGACGACGGCAGCGACCGCGGCGTCTACGACTTCGGCCGGCGCGTTTCCATCCGCGTCGACCGGGAGGCGCATCGCCTCGATGAAGTGTCGTTGTTCGCGCTGCTGAGCGGCCGGCAGGCGGAGCTCGAGAACGGGCTGAGGCTCGGGGGCGTCCTGGAGGCCGCGAAGGTTGGGGCCAATCCGATGGCAGCGACGATGGCAGAGCATCAATTCTCTCTGCGGCCTGATACCGCGGGGACGTCGGGCATCCGGAAGATCAGCGGTACCGGTGAACAGCGCTACCTCTGGCAGGAGAAGGAGCTTTTTGCATACTCCACGGAGCTGGTGCCGCTCTCTGCCGCGGATCGTGACCTCTTTATCCGCTACGTCCGGTACGAGGTCGGCGGCCATCCCGAGATCCTGGGCGACCTGCAGAAGCTGAACGGCATCCCGAGGTGGCTGCGCTACAGCGATCCCGTGCTCGGTGACGCGCGGCGGCTCGATGTGGTGGCGACAAAGAAGACCCCGGACGCGCCCTACGCACTGCCATCACTGGAGAAAGCGACTCTGAAGAATCCGGAGGCCGCGGCCGCGGCCGCAACCGTCGCGGCCTCAACGCCCGCCCTGCGCGCGGCCATGGCCGAGCGTATTCTCGCGGGCGCGAACAAGGCGGCCGACGCCGGCAAGCCGCTCGAGGCGATGCTCGGATACATCGAGCGCAAGTTGATGATCGACGGCGATATGCCGCCTGATTACCAGAAGCGCGCGGAGGTCATCCTTAAGGATGAGAATGTCCGGGCACTGTCCGGTTCGTTCCAGGTGCAGAGCGAGGAGCAGGCCCGGAGCGCCGTCGCCACGCTCATGCGCCTCGCGCCGCTGGCCGGCGAGAAGTCCTACGTGATCGGCCTTTTCCGCGCGAACATGGAGCAGCGTCTCGGCAACCGGGATGCGGCAATCAGTCTGTTCGTGGCAGCACTTACGAAAAACCCTTTCATCACCGGCGCCTGGAGGGACCTCGGCGACACTCTCGACACGGGTTACGACGCCGTGGACACCTGGCGCTGCTACGAAACCGCACGAATCATCGCTCCCGCGCACGGAATGCTCGCCGACATCACCCGCGGCGAGGGCATCCTGGCGCAGGAGCATGCCGAGTTCTTTTAGCCCGCGGGACGACAGCGCTGCGATCACTCCCGGCTCACACCGAGGGTGTAACCACCGTGCCTCCGCAGCATCGTTCGACCTCGGCGTCCATGCGGCCGGCCATCATCAGGAAGAGCATCCGGTAATCGGCGGCCAGGGAGTAGAACGGGTGCTCGAAGGTGGCGGGTTTGTTGTGCTCGACGAAGAAGTGTGCATACCAGGCGAAGGCGTAGCCGACGATCGGGACGCCGATGAGGAACCAGAGGCTGACGGCGAAGGCCAGTCCGAGCAGGACCACTGCCAGGACGGAGCCGATGGCGTGCAGCACGCGTGTCCTCTCCCGTGCGTGAGCGCGCACGTAGTCCGGCCAGAAGTCGGCGAAGCTGCGGATCTGCATTGGAAAGCGGTACGATTCTGACACGAGTCTTCGTGGCACTTCAATTGCTCGGGTCAGGACCATGCCAAACGATTTCGAACAACTGCTGAAAGACCTCATCGACGAGCCGCTGAACCGGCTCTCGCAATTCTCATCCGAACAGTCCCAGCGGATCCAGACGCGCCTGCAGGAGTTCGTGCGTGAGGCGGTGAAGGAAGAGCTGACGAAACTGCACGCCGAGGTGACCGACCTGCGCGCCCGCGTCGCGGAGTTGGAGAAGGAACGGGTGGAGGACGCGGCGGACGCTGTGTGACACGCGGTCGCGGGGTGTCGCGGTTACGCGGTCTCGCGGTGGTGGTTGCAGGTTACTGAGTTGCAAGGTTGCTGAGTTGCCCAAAGCTGCCAGCGAAGCTGGCTTGAGGTCCGTAGCCCCCGGCTTCCAGCCGGGGGAAATAGGGGCATCAATTATTTCCGAGCCGCTTTCAGCGGGCGGCAGAGATGCCGTCGAGAATTGCTTTTCTGTCGCCCGCTCAAAGCGGGCTAACAACTTGGGGATGCTCGTTTTCCCCCGGCTGGAAGCCGGGGGCTAGGGATCTCAAGCCGCCTTCGCCGGCTATGTGCATTCGTCGAACCTCCCGTTGATGACGAAGGTTCAATCCCCGCCTGAAGTGTGAGGCTTGGACACTTACTTGCGGTGATCTGTACTTAGCAACCCAGCAACCCAGTAACCCAGCAACCACCACCACGAGACCCCGCAACCGCGAGACCGCGTAACCGCATCAGAACGCGTATCCAAGCGTGATGAAGTACGCGTACGGCCGCTCGTAGACCGCCTTCCCGGTATCGTCATAGCGCAGGATCTGGCGATTGAGTTTGTAACCGAAGTCGAAGCGGATCGGGCCGACGGGCGAGAGGTAGCGCAGGCCGGTGCCTACTCCATATTTCATGTCGCCGAAGCGGACGGTGGTCTGCGCGAAGGTGTTTCCGGCGTCGACGAAGAGCTGTGCGCCCAAGGGACCGGCCAGAGGGAAGCGATACTCGGCGTTGAGGATGAGCAGGGCTCGTCCGCCGATGGGGGCGGTCATGTGGCCGCGCAGCGGATCGACGATGTCGATCAGCGTGGGATGGCACCCGGCGTCGATCGAGGCTTGCGTCGGACAGGCGGTACCGAGGAGATCGAGCGCGTAGGCGCGGTTGGACGTGTCGCCGCCGGCGGTGAAACGCTCCGACAGCGGTACGCCGCTCGTCGGAATCACCTGGCCCGTGGCCGGATCGATGGTCGTGCCGGAGCCGAGGTCCTGAATCATCCCCACGCGGCCGGACATTGCAAACGTGCTCCGGTCGGTGACCGGCAGGTACCAGGAGGTCTGCGTGAACTCCTTGAGGAAGCGCGCGTCCGCGGAGATGAAGCGGAAGGCATACTCGACCGATGCGGTGGTGAAGAAGCCGCGGTGCGGATTGAGGGAGTCGTCGCGTTTGTCCCAGAAGAAGGTCGGCGTGATGCTGGAGATGGAGACGTTCGTGGCCTCGCGGTCCAGGCCGGGCAAAATCACGCTCTGCGCCAGCGCGCAGAGGTCGCCCTGCTGGTGCTCGATGATGCACTCGGCGATGCGGTACTCGTAGCGTAGCGACCAGCGCGTCTGGTTTTCCGCGACGCGCGTGGCCTCGATGAAGCCTCCGCGCTGGCGAATGTGCGTGTTGGGGCGGAAGTCGTCGTTCTGGAACGCGGTGACCTGAATGGGAATATCGAATCTGCCGATGAAGGGCTCGCGATAGGTGAGGAAGGCGTCCTGCCGGTTCGGCCGGGCGTAGATCAGCTCCAGCCCGAGGTACCGGCCGGTGCCGAACAGATTGCGATGGGCGATCGACGCCGAAACGAGTGGTGCCACGCGGTTCGCGCCGGTGTCGGCGGTAATTGGCGATGTGCCGCCCAGCGCGCCCCCGATCGTGACGTCCTTGCCGTCGGCGACCGAGATCGTGATGTTGCGCTGGGCGAGGTCCGTGGAGGCCTGCGAGGGCTGGATGTCCACCCGCTGGAAGATGCCCAGGCGGTAGAGGCGCTGCTGCGCTTCCAGGATCTTCGTGTAACTGAAGGGTTGTCCCTTTTCCAGCTCCGCGATCCGGAGCACGGCATTGCTATTGGTATACGTGTTGCCGCGAACGACGACGTTGTCGAGGGCGATCTTCTGCCCCTCGGTGATGCTGTAGACGACGCGCACCGAGGTCTTGTCGTTGCTCATTTCCTCGCGGACGCGGACCTGAACCTCGGCGTTGCCGCGGTCGGAATAGAACGTCTGCAGTGCGATGACGTCGTTGCGCTCGAGCGTCGGATTCAGCGCGTCGCCCTGCTTCAACGCCCGCTTCGGCAGATCCTTGGTGGCGACCTGCTCGTTCCCTTCGATAGCGACGGCGGCGACCATCGTTCGCGGCCCCTCGGTGATCGGGAAGTCGACCGTCATCGCCCCCGTAGACACGTTGGGGTTGACGACGGGCGTACCGACCGTCGTGCCGAGGAAGCCGTGAAGGCGGTAGTACGACTGCAGCGTCGTCCGGTCGCTGGCCACCTGCTCGCGCGTGACGCCCCGCGGACGACGCAGCAGCGAGGCGAAGAATCCCCGGATGCCGCCCGACGTCGACGTGGTGACGACACCTTCCAGCGTCTTGTCGGAGAGTTTGTCGTTGCCGGTGAACGTCACCGCGGTGAGATGAAACTGCTGACCGGGATTGACGTGGAAGGTCGAGGTCCAGATGTTGCCGCTGCGCGACTCCTCGGTGTCGACGACGGCGTTGTAGAAGCCGCGCTGCTGCAAGGCAGTGACGATGTCCGCCGCCGCGCGTTCGATGGTGTCTTCGTTATACGGCTGGTTGCGACTGAAGGGGAGGAGTCCGTGCAGTGAGTGCCGCGACATGCCGGTGACTTCGACCTTCACGAGCGGACCGGTCGTTGCCGAATAGTGCAGGGCCACTCTGTGCGTTGCCTTGTCGTAGGCGTCGCTCTCGTACTTGATGCTCGCCTTCCGATACTCCTGACGGACGAGCCACTGGCTCATCCGTTCCGCGTCGAGGCGGGCCTGGTCGAGATCGAAGGCCTTGCCGGGGCCGTGCTTCATTTTCTCGATGAGCTGCTGCGCCGTGAACGGCGCGGTGTCGCCGTCCAGCGTGACCGTGCCGACGGCCGCGCGCGTTCCCCGAGTGACGTGGAAGGTGACGGCGGCACGGCTCTGCGGCCGCACAAACGACGTCTCGGGATCGACGACCGCGTCGAGGTATCCGTATCGTTTGAGCATCTCCTGCACGGCGACGGCGCCATGTTCGACGGCGTTCAGCGAAAGGACGTCGCCCAGGTGAACGTTCATGATGCGCAGGGCGCGATCGCGATCCGAGCCATTGAGACCTTCGAAGTCGAAGGAAGCGATCCGGAGATTCGTGTAGAGCAGGAAGACGACCGCCACGCCGTTTCCCGAAGGCGTGGAGTCGACGTGGATGTCGCGGAAGTTGCCGGTGGCGAAAAGGCTCTTGACCGATGTCTGTACGTCGCGGATCGACAGCGGCTTGGCAGCCTTGACGGCCAGGTAGTGACTCAAGGTCGCCGTGTCGATGCTGGAGTCGGCGCGGAAGGCGACGCTCGTGACGATGGCGCCGGCCGGCGGAGCGACGGCCGTCGTGGCCGTCGTGATCGGGGGCGGTGGAGGCACAATGACCGTCGTCGTGTTCAACGTCGTCAGCGTCGCCAGCGGGTTGCGCCCGTTCATGCCCCACGTCCAATGCCCCTCGTACGCCCGGCGGAAACGCGCCTCGATGTCGTACTCGTTGGAGAGCTGGTCGCGCGTGAACTGCAGTACCCAGTCCGGCGTGACCTCCCACTCCAGCGAGACGCGGTTCTTCGAATCGCGCGTGTTGTAGATGACCAGCAGGCGCACGCTGTTCGAGATCCGTTTCTCGAACGACACCTTCGTCCCGGGATCGCCGGTCTGGTCGAGATCGGCGGGGTCGGAGGAGATCGCGAATGAGTCGATGAATGAGAGCGCGCTCGTGTTCAGCAGGCGGCTGACGGACTGAAAGAGCAGCGAACGGCCGGCAGTGGACGCCGTCAACTGCGTGTTCGCGCTCGTCAACGCGCCGAAGCCGAGGAGTGAGAAGAGCGTGATGTCGCTGGCGGGCGGATCGCTCGTGATCGATGGCGTCAGCCGGTCGATGGTGCCGGTGAGCGTGACGGTGACGTTGATCGGGCCGGACTCCACCTCCGAGATGCCGCCGCTCACGCGTGCTTCGAGGGCGACGTCGAGGAAGGGATCGATGCGGAACGGGTTCTGGAAATTGATCGAGCCGCGCACGATGCGATAGTCGATGTCCTGGAAGCGGATCTTGCCGCCCTCGTTGAGCGTGACGAGGCCCAGGATGACCGGATTGCCGAGCGTGCCGCTGACCTCGACGTCCGCGCTGCCGGCGAAGTCGGCGATGTTGTTGCGCACGGCCAGGGTGTTGTCGCTGGTGACGTGAAGGCGAAGGCCGATGTGGTCCTGCCACGACGCGCTGACGACCGGTACGACGCCGCGGCGGGCCAGAACGGCGTTGAGGAGCGCGGAGCCGATGTCGGTGTCGCGGAAGTAGAGGGCGTGGTTGACGGTGACGTCGCCGGTGAGGACGGAGCGGTCGATGTCGCCGCTGAGAAGGAGCGCGAAGTTCCCCTCGATCGTTAGTCCTTCGAAGTAGCGGATGGCAACATCGGTCCCCTGCAGCGTGACGCGGAAGTTCCTGGGTGTCATCCCATCGAGCGCGACCGTGCCGCCGAGGGCGATCTGGCCGCCACCCAGGCGGGCGCGGACTGAGTTGATCTCGATCCGGTCCTCGTGGAAGTTGAGCGTGCCGGTGATGGCGTCGATCAGTTGCGGGAAGCCGGGAATGCGCACGGAGGCGTTCTGAAACTCGGCGGTGCCGGCGAATCGGGGAGCGGCCAGCGTGCCGGTCAGGCCGCCGGCGACGACGATTGGGCCGTCCGCGCGGAGGTCGGTGACGAAGAGTTGCAGCAGGGCCGCTTCGAGTGTGCCGCGCAGATCGACGTTGACGCGCTTCGCGCCTGTGAGCTCGACGAAGCCGCCGACGGTGAACGTGGCGGGGGTGGCGGCGCCGTGGCTGAGCGAAAGCTGGAAGTCGTCGAAGGCGATGCGGCCGTCGCGCAGGCTGATGTGCAGCGGCCGCGCGGCCGTGAAGGGGTGATCGGAGACGCGGACATTGAGCTCGGGGAAGGTGGCGTCCACGCGCAGCGTCTCGGTCGAGGTGAGCTTGCCGCCCAGTTGCAGGCTGGCGGTCAGGCTGCCGGTGGCGGGAAGCGATGCCGTCTTCGGCGACATGGCCAGTGCCTTGGCGATGTCGGTCACGTGGATCTGCACGAGGCCGGAGAGCGTGCCGTCGTCGGCCACGCTGCCGTTTCCGTCGATGGTCAGCAGTCCCGCCGCCGATCCTTTCACGATGAGCTGGCCGTTGCGGATGGCGATGTAGAGATTGGGCGGCGGCGCGTCCGGCGGAAGATTCAGGCCGCGCAGCGTGGCCTGATTGAGCTTCGCTTCCAGGACAAGCTCGGGCCGCGTCAAGGTTCCGGCGCCCGTGGAGCTGAGCGTGATGGTGCCTCCGAGCACGCCGGCCAGCGATGGGAGGACCTTGAGTTTCGAGAGATCGATCGACGAGGACTCGATCGAGTACGAGAACTGGTTCGTGCCGAAGTCGATCTGCCCTTCTCCCGTGATCGTGCCGGCCGGCGCGACGATGCTGACCTCCGTCGCCTTCAGCGCGCCCTTCGTGAACTGGATGCCGGCCTTCGCGGTCGTCACCGGCTCGCCGTAGATTGAGCCGTTGGAGATCGTGACCTGCCCGGAGCCTTCGAGCGTTGCCTTCGGGCCGCTGAGGTGGAGCCGTCCGCTGATGTCTCCCGTGGCCGGCACCTTGCCGAGATCGAGGAAGGTGATGATGTCGGCGATCGGGAACGACGTGGTGGCGATGTCGAGATCGTAAGACGAGTTCCCCTTGCCCGGTTGCCAGGCCATCATGCCGTTGAGGCGGAGATCACCCTTCGCCTGGTGGACGAGGAGATTGGCGAAGGTGACTTTCCCGTCATCCGCATTGCCGGTTACGACGAGCTTGCCGGTGCCGAAGCCTTTGATGGCCAGCTTGAGATCGACGGCATCGATGGCGCGCTCGACGTTGTAGTTGGCGGCGTCGAGGGCGATGTCGAATTGGGGGGACGGCCCTTTGTCCGGGAACGTTAGCGTCCCGGTCATCGACATCCGGCCGGTGCCGTCGCGGAAGGTGGCGCGCTCAAACGTGAGCAGGTCTTTGCCTCCGTCGTAGCGAAGATCGATCTCGGTGTCGCCGAGTAGGACGTTGTTGTACTTGGTGCCGCTGCCGCCGATGCGCGCCACGACCGCGGGTGCTTTGATCTTTCCGAGGACGTTGCCGCTGATGTCGCCGCTCCCGCCGAGGCCGAGCAGCGTGTATTTCGTCTTTCCCGCGGAGTGCGCGAAGTTGTAGCCGATGCGATCGAGCTCGGCGAAGTCGCTGCTGTGGATTTTCATCAGCAGGTCGGCCCAGGCGTCGGCGATGCGGAATTTGCCGGTGAAGTCGATCGCCGATGCGTCGGTGACGAGTTGCGCACGCCGGAACGTGATGACGCCGTTGTCGAGCGCGAAGTCGGTCGAGCCACCGAGCGGGATGGGGTACGTCGCTTGCGAAAACGCCTGCGCGTCCTTCGCAAGCATGGCGTTTCCTTCGCCGGTGCCCGCGAGAATCCGGTCTTTGTTCCAGTGATAGGCGAGGCGGCCGGTGGCGCCGCCGCGCAGGCCGTTGTCTTTGATGCCCCGGTCGCCGAACAGCTTTTCGAGCGAGACGCCGCTGTAGCGAAGGTCGACGCTCATCGGGTAGGGGTTGGCGTACTTCGGCAGGTTGTAGTGCGCGGCGATCGTGCCGCCACCGTATGAGGCGCGCAGGATGTCGACCTGCGTGCGGTTGCCGGTGATATTCATCGTTCCGCGGACGTCAGCGAGATCGTAGGCGTCGGCGCGGACCTTCGGAGCGAGCCAGCCGCCGGTGATGGACAGGCCGCCGCCGGTGCTGCGCATGTTGCCGTCGAAATCGATCATCCCGTCGAGCACCGTGCTGACTTTGAAGATCTGGCGGACCCGGTTGAGTCCGACCCGCGAGGTGACGTGAAAGTTGTAGGCGGCCTCGCTGAGCGGCGCGACCTTCCCGTTCAGGAAGATGCGCATGTCCGGTCCGCCGTCCAGCGCAACCGATTGCAGATCGAGGTTGTCCGGAGTGAAACGGAAGTTGCTGCGCAGCGCCGTGCGGATGGGAGCGTAGTCCTCGATGTTCACGCTGAATTGCGGGCTGGTGAGAACTCCGGCGTAGAGGTCTTCCTTCGGTGTGACGTAGATCGTGGAGGTGATGTCGTTCATCGCCGCGGAGATGGTGTGGCGGCGGTCGAGGAAGTCGAAGGCCCCTCGAGTGATGTACAGGTTGCCGAGGTCGAGATGGTAGATCTCGTACCGCGACGGCGGCCCGGAGCTCCAGTGGGGGAAATTGTGGGCGAGCTTCGCCCCCTCGGGATAGATTTCGACGTAGAGGTGAGGCTCGACGATGTCGATGCGGCCGACGCGAATCTTGCGGCCCCAGAAGGAGTCGACACCACCGGAGACGATGACTTGCGCGGCCGTGGCGAAGTAGGGATGGACCGCGCCGGGCGGGTTGGCGATGCGCAGGCCGTTGATGATGATGCGGCTCTGCCGTCCGCCCTCGATCTGAACCGATCCGATGTCGACGTTACGGCCGAGGCGCGCTTCGAGCGTCTTCTCGATCCGCAGCCGCACCAGCCCCGCGAAGCTCGACGACCCGAGGTACCACCAGCCGCCGCCGATGATCAGCGCCAGCATCGCGAAGAAGGCGATGGTGGAGCATCCCATCCACTTGAGGCAGCCCCACATCGGGCCGGCCCTCTGCCTCTCTCGTGGGGAGCGGTGAGGGTGCTCCTCGGCTGCCGGTTGAATGGTCATGTTGTCGAGGCCGACAGAGTCCTGCTAACCCCGAGCCAAAAGATAGAGGTCACGGAGGTTATTGCCGGCCGGAGGAATGATAATCGTCTGGCCGATGACTTCGGCGACGGCGAGGCTGTTCGATCGTTTCAGCTCGCGCGCGGCGAAGGCCTGGTCGATTGACGCCGGAAGTGAGATGGCAACGGCTGCGACGCCGCTATTGCCGTCGGCGCCGTCGGACGTGCCGAGTAGCGCGTCGATATGCATCGTCCCCTGCGCGAGCGCCATCCGTACGGCCAGCTCGATGCAGCGCCCTCCCCTACCGTTGCCGCGGCGCACGACGGTCGGTTCGCCTCCTGCGATCAGCACTTCGCCCTCATTCAGCCTTTGTGCGAGATAGAGCAACTCTTGCGCGGCCTCGTCGACGTCGCACTCGATTTGGCGTTCCACCAGCACCGGCGTGAGTCCGATCGACCGGGCGGCCGACGCGGCCGCGGCGACGAGAGTGGAGTTGTCGGCGATGAGCCCGGCGCGCCAGTCATCGAGATGCGAAACGGTGTCGGGGCAGCCATCCTCGCGCAGGCGGGCAACGATTCGGTCACATCCGCCGATCGTCGCCAGGAGAGCGATGGCGTCGCTCTTCGTCGTCGTGTCGGGAAGGGTGGGCCCGGATGCGACGTCGGCAAACGCTCCCGTCGAAACGTCCGAGTAGACGAGCGTCACGCTGCGCTTCACGCGCGCCGCCAGCCGCCCTCCCTTGATCGCGGAGAGGTGTTTGCGGACGCAGTTCATATCGCCGATCGGCAACCCGGACGCCACAAGTCGGGTGTTGACGTCGATGAGATCGCTCTCGTCGAACCACGGCGCGAGCGGCTGTTCGACACACGCGGAGCCGCCGCCGGAGATGAGGAAGAGGATCTCGTCGTGTGCGTCGACGAAGTCGAGCAGTTGTCTGCCGGCCTCGAAGCTCGCCGCCGTCATGTCCGGATGACCGCCTTCGACGACG
Organism: Thermoanaerobaculia bacterium; assembly: GCA_035482045.1. GTDB lineage: Bacteria > Acidobacteriota > Thermoanaerobaculia > Gp7-AA8 > Gp7-AA8 > JADGNZ01. Next base: position 78,013 of record DATHRD010000023.1, on the reverse strand, counting down.
ATGGCCCGCTTCGCTGGTCTTCGATACCCGGCGGGAATGGCCACAAACGCGTCGACATCGTCGTCCAGCCCGTCGCGCAAGGCGCCGGCGCACTTGCCGATCGCGACGATGGTGCGCGGCATGTCGAGCGTGAGAACGTCGCGGACGAGCCGCTCAGGCGCGCAGGCGTCGAGGGCGCGGAGGTAGATGGCTTCGAGTTGCTCGCGCAATGCGAGACGATCTTACGGGGAATCCGGTGGGCACGGGCAGGATCGCGCTACCCGCCGACGATTTCGTTCAGGCCTTCGACGATTCGGTCGACGATCTCCATCGGCCCTACGTCACAGACCGGCTCTGAATGCTCTGAAGGATCGGATCGAGAGCGGACGACTCGGTGGCGTAGACCTCGTTGAGTTTCGCAGTAATGGCCTCGTCGTCGTGATCCTGCAAGAAACGCTGGAGAGCGACGCTGTATAGCCGGCTACGCGACATACCCATTCGCCGCGCGAGCTTATCCGCGGCTTTGAACACGGGATCCGGAATCGAGACAGCAGCCTTCATACATTAAATATGACGCGAGTATGACCACAGCGCAATGATCTCAGGGCTAAACCGCCGCCTTCCGCTTCGCCAGCATCTTCTTCAGATACTCCCCGGTCGGCGTATTCGGCGTCTTGGCGATCTGTTCCGGTGTTCCCGTGGCGATGATCCATCCGCCTCCGTCGCCGCCCTCGGGGCCGAGGTCGATGACGTGGTCGGCGGTCTTGATGACGTCGAGGTTGTGCTCGATCACGACCACGGTGTTGCCGCGGTCGACGAGGCCGTGCATCAGGTGCAGCAGCTTGGAGACGTCGTCGAAGTGCAATCCCGTCGTCGGCTCGTCGAGGATGTAGAGCGTTCTGCCGGTGGCGCGCTTAGCCAGCTCCTTGGCCAGCTTCACGCGCTGGGCTTCGCCGCCGGATAGCGTCGTCGATGATTGGCCGAGCTTGATGTAGCCGAGGCCGACCTCGTCGAGCGTGCGCAGGATGTTGGCGATGCGGGGAATGTTGCGGAATGCCTCCAACCCCTGCTCGACGGTCATGTCAAGGATCTCGGCGATCGACGAGCCCTTGTACGTGACCTGCAAGGTCTCGCGGTTGTAGCGCTTTCCGCCGCAGACGTCGCAGGTGACGTAGATGTCGGGCAGAAAGTGCATCTCGATCTTGATCTGGCCGTCACCCTTGCACGCCTCGCAACGGCCGCCCTTCACGTTGAAGGAGAAGCGCCCCGGCCCGTAGCCGCGCATGCGCGCCTCGGGGGTCTGGGCCATGAGATTGCGGATCTCGGTGAAGAGCTGCGTGTAGGTGGCGGGATTCGAGCGCGGCGTCCGTCCGATCGGCGACTGATCGATGTCGATGACTTTGTCGATCAGCTCCAGGCCGTCGATCCGCTCGTGCGCGCCGGGGGTGTCGGCGGCATCGAAAAAATGACGCGACAGCGCCTTGTAGAGGATGTCGTTGACCAGCGTCGATTTTCCCGAGCCGCTCACTCCCGTGACGGCGATAAAGACGCCGAGCGGAATGGTGACGTCGAGGTTCTTCAGGTTGTTCTGCCGGGCGCCGCGGATGACGAGTTTGTTCTCGCTGATCGGGCGCCGCTTCGCCGGCACTTCGATCGACACCTCGCCGCGGAGGTACTTCGCGGTGAGCGACGAGGGGAACGACTTGATCTGTTCGAGCGATCCCTCGGCCACGACCTCGCCGCCGTGCACACCGGCCCGCGGGCCGAGGTCGATGATGTGGTCGGCAGTCTGGATCGTCTCCTCGTCGTGCTCGACGACGATGACGGTGTTGCCGAGGTCGCGCAGCTCTACTAGGGAATCGATCAGCTTGCGGTTGTCGCGCTGGTGCAGTCCGATCGACGGCTCGTCGAGAACGTAGAGGACGCCCATCAGCTTCGAGCCGATCTGCGTGGCCAGGCGGATGCGTTGCCCTTCGCCGCCGGAGAGCGTGGCCGCGCTGCGGTCAAGCATCAGGTAGCCGACGCCCACCGAGCAGAGGAAGCCGAGCCGGTCGCGGACCTCTTTGAGAATCTTGCCGGCGATCTGCTCTTCGCGCGGTGTGAGGTCGATGGTCTTGAAGAAGTTCTCCGCGTCTTTGAGCTGCAGAGCCACGACTTTGTCGATCGGGCGGTCGGCCACGGTGACGGCCAGCGCCTCGGGTTTGAGCCGGCGGCCTTTGCAGTCCGGGCAGTTCATCGGCGTCATGAACCGCTCGATCTCTTCGCGGATGTCGTCGTTGTCCGATTCCTTGTAGCGGCGCGTCAGCATCGGCACCACGCCCTCATACGTCCCGTTGTAGGAGTACGTGCTCTCGGAGCCGCTGAACTGGAACTTGATCTTCTCGTCCGACCCGTAAAGGATGGTGTGGCGCGCCTTCTCCGGCAGGTCGTGCCACGGCGTGTCGATCCTGAACTTGTAGTGTTTGGCCAACGTGTGGATCTGGCGGAGCCGCCAGTTCTCGGCACCTTCCTTCCAGATGGCGATGGCACCGTCCTGGACCGACTTCGTCCAGTCGGGGATGATCTTCTTCTCGTCTACCTCCAGTAGAACGCCCAATCCGGAGCAACGCGGGCAGGCTCCGTACGGGGAGTTGAAGGAAAAGAGTCGCGGCGTGATCTCGCCGATGGAGATGCCGCAGTCGGGGCAAGCGTAGGCCTGCGACAGCAACTCTTCCCGTTTGTCATCCTGATAGAGGATCTTCACGAGCCCCTTCGACACGCGCGTGGCCGTCTCCAGCGAGTCGGCCAGGCGCTGCTGGATCCCCTCTTTGACCACGAGGCGGTCGATGACGACGTCGATGGTGTGCTTCTTCTGCTTGTCGAGCGTGGGCGGATCGGCCAACTCGATCATCGTTCCGTCGACGATGGCGCGGGTGAAGCCTTCCTTCACCATCTGCAGCATCTGCTTGCGGTACTCGCCCTTCTTGCCGCGGATGTACGGCGCCAGGATCGTGAACTTCGTGCCGGCCGGCAGGATCAGCAGGCGATCGACCATCTGCTGAATGGTCTGCGGACGGATCTCCTGACCGCAGTTCGTACAGTGAGGCACGCCGACCGACGCGTAGAGAAGGCGCAGGTAGTCGTAGATCTCCGTGACGGTGCCGACGGTGGAGCGGGGGTTGCGCGAGGTCGTCCGCTGTTCGATGGAAATGGCGGGCGAGAGACCTTCGATCGAGTCGACGTCCGGCTTCTCCATCTGTTCGAGAAACTGCCGGGCATAGGCGCTGAGGGATTCGACATACCGGCGCTGCCCCTCGGCGAAGATCGTGTCGAAGGCCAGCGACGACTTCCCCGATCCGGAGACGCCGGTGATGACGACGAACTTGTTGCGCGGAACGACGACGTCGATGTTCTTGAGGTTGTGCTCGCGGGCACCGCGGATGACGATGGATTCCATGGTTGCGGTTACGTGGTCTCGCGGTTACGCGGTCTCGCGGCCGTTGCATCTGGCGTTTGCCGCCTCGCTCAACGCCGGGAAACCGCGCCGCCCCGTGAACCTCGTGACCGCCACTCTAACTCCACTCCCCCCACCGCTCTTCCCTTCCCACAATAGGTAGGAAATTTGACGCGCCGCAGCTTTCGTGCTCGCGACTTTCGTTCTGAAAAACTTTGCGCCCAATGGATGACAGTGCGACCGTTGGTGGATCGAGACCTCTCAGCGTGCGGTCGATTCCAGAAGCCAGGCGCCGTACGCCTCTGACGTGGTCGTGACCGGCAGCACCAGGAACTCCGGCACCTCGTACGGATGGCGGGCGAAGAGGGCCTCGCGCAGATCGTGGATGTTGTCGTCGACCGTCTTGATGACCAGGAGTTGCTCTCCCTCTTCCTCGATCCGGCCCTGCCATCGATAGACCGACGTCACGCCCGGAACGATGTTCACGCACGCGGCCAGGCGCTGATCGATCAACTCGCGCGCCATCGACCGCGCATCGAAATCGGCGCCGACGGTTGTCAGCACGATGACGGCATTCATGGCCGGCATGGTAGCTCCTGGGGCTAGAATCCGCCGGCCGTGTTGCGCCGTCTTTTCCTCATCCTCGTCATCGCCATCCTTCTTTTCGCGGGGTACGAATGGGTCACCTTTCCCGACGTGGCATCGCTGGCGACGAAGACACCGTCGACGACGGCGTTCATGGAGAGGCGTAAAGCCGAGCTGCGCGCGGCCGGCAAGAGCGACGCCATCGACTATCGCTGGGTGCCGTACGACCGGATCTCTCCCTATCTGAGGCGGGCCGTGCTCGTGGCCGAGGACGACACTTTCTTCGAGCACGGCGGCGTGGATATGAATGCGGTGGAAGAAGCCATCCGCAAGGATTGGGCGCGCGGGAAGCTCACGCACGGCGGCTCGACCATCACCCAGCAACTGGCGAAGAACCTCTACCTCTCGCCGTCGCGCAACCCGCTGCGGAAGGTGGAGGAGTACTTCATTGCCCGCTCGCTGGAGAATCACCTGACGAAGAAGCGGATCCTCGAGCTTTACCTCAATGTCGTCGAAATGGGGGAGCGCGTCTATGGTGCCGAGGCCGCGTCGCAGACGTACTTTCAGGTTCCTGCATCGGCGCTTTCGCCGCCGCAGGCAGCGCTCCTTGCCTCCTGCCTTCCGAACCCGCGTCTCATGAACCCCGCCGCCCCGAACAAGCGCCTGCGCTGGCGGCAGCACATGGTCCTCTCACGCATGAAGCGCTGGGGCTACCTCTTCGAGAAGGAAGTGCTGACGGAGAAGAAGCCCGCGCCGGCAGCCCCCGCAACGGAAACGACGACCGAAACGACAGCCACGGTAGACACCGCATTGCAGCAGACGCCTCCGACAGACACGGCGACGCCTGCGCCGACGGCTACCGACACCGTGCCGACATCGACAGACACAGCGCCGACGACGACGGACCCAGCTCCGCCGCCGACGAAGACGGAAACGTGAACCAGAAGGATGAAGGATGAAGGATGAAGGATGAAGGATGAAGGCAGAATTAGACTCTTTACTGGTTTCTGGTTTCATCCTTCTGCCTTCATCCTTCATCCTTCTGCTTTCCGCCTATGATGCCGGCCATGTTCGTCCTCTACGAGGTGCTGCTCTACCTCGTGCTCGTTCTGTTGCTGCCCTACTTCCTCTTCACGGGCCTGCTGCGTGGGAAGTACCTGTCGAACTCTCCCGAGCGGATGGGGTTCTACCGAACGCCGGCGGCGGCGCACGACCTCTGGATTCATGCCGTCTCGGTCGGGGAGACGCTGGCGGCGCGGCCTGTGGTCGACGCGATCATGCGGCAACGTCCTGCGACGACGATCGTCTTCACCACGACGACGATCACGGGGCAGGCGCAGGCGCGGCTGCTGTTTCCTGACGCTACGGTGACGTATTTCCCGTTCGATTTCGCCACGAGCGTGAAGCGGTTCTTGGGGCAGCATCGTCCGCGCGTCTTCGCCACGATGGAGACCGAGATCTGGCCGAACGCGACGCGGCTCTCCCGCGCAGGCGGCCTGCGCCTGCTGCTGGCGAACGGCCGGATCTCCGATCGCTCGTTCCCGCGCTATCGGCTCCTGCGGCCGTTCGTGGCTTCGGTGCTGCGGCAGTACGACCGCATCCTGGCGCGGGAGGAGACCGACCGCGAGCGCTTCATCGCCATCGGCGCGCCGGTCGCGGTCGTCGAGACCAGCGGCAACGTGAAGTTCGACTACATGGCCGACGACCGGCCGCTCGAGATCGCGCCGCGGCTCACGGCGCTCATCGCCGGCCGCAAGGTCATCGTCCTGGGCTCGACCATGGAAGGAGAGGACGAGGCGCTGATTCCGGAGCTGGAGCGCTTCATCGCCTCGCGCAAGGCTTTCGTCATCGTCGCGCCGCGCAAACCCGAGCGCTTCGAGATCGTCGCCGCGCTGCTGGCGTCGAGCGGTCTCCCTTTCGTCCGCCGTACCGATTGGAGTGACGCCGCGGCCGACGTTCTGCTGCTCGACACCTTCGGGGAGCTGGCCAAGGTCTACCGCTTCGCCACCGCGGCGTTCGTCGGTGGGAGTCTGGCGCGGACGGGAGGACACAATCCGATCGAGCCGGCGGCGGCCGGCGTGCCTGTCTGTTTTGGTCCACACATGTCCAACTTCCGCGAGATCGCGCGGGTCTTCCTGCGCGACGGCGGCGCGGCCGAGGTGCGCTCCGCCGCCGCCGTTCTCACGTTCGCGGAACGGATGTTCGACGACGCGGCTGCCCAGCGTGACATGAGCGAGCGGGCACGGCGGACGGTCGAACAGAACCGCGGTGCCGCGGAACGCACGGCCGCGCGCATCGTCGAGTTGCTGGCGTGACGATCCTGCTGAAACCAATCGAGCTTCTCTGGCGGGGCGTGAACCGGCTGCGGCGGGCGCTTTATCGACGCGGCACTCTCACGAGCAGGCGTCTTCCGCGGCCGGTCGTCTCGGTCGGCAACCTCGTCGCCGGCGGGGCCGGAAAGACGCCGGCGGTCATCACCATCGCGCGTTATCTGGAAAAGCGCGGCTTCCGTGTGGCTGTGCTGACGCGCGGCTACGGACGCCGCGGTGATGCCTCGGGGATCGTCACGACGCTCGATGCCGCCCGCTTCGGCGACGAGCCCGTATTGATTAAAAGCAAGCTGAAAACCGTTGATGTAATCGTAGGATCAAATCGCTACGATAATGCCATGCAGTTTCTGAGTCAGAATGACTGCGATGTATTCGTACTCGACGATGGATTCCAGCATCTGAAGCTTGCCCGCAACGTGGACGTGGTGATCGACGCCGGGGGCGGCGTGCGGCGCGAGGGACGCTCGGCCCTGGCCGGCGCCGATTTTGTCATTCAACGCAACCTCCACCTCGTCGTACCGGAGGGATTGAGCTCGCGCCCCCTCTTCGCCTTCGCCGGCCTCGCCAATAACGAGCAGTTCTTCGACTCGCTGCGTGCCCAGGGCCTGAACGTCGTCGGTACGAAGGGTTTCCGCGACCACCATCGTTACGCGGCGGCCGACGTGGCGGCCTTGAAGGAAATGGCCCGCGTTGCCGGCGCCGAGGCCATCGTCACGACCGAAAAAGACGCCGTGAAGCTCGATGACCGTGACATCATCCCCATCGCCGCGGAGATGATCGTTGAGCCCGCAATACTCGAGGCCATCGCGGAGAGAATCAGTGGATTAGTAGATTAGTGGATTGGTAGGTTCGTGGATCAGTAGATTCGTGAGTTGTCGGTTGTCGGTTGTTAGTTGTCCGAAAGGTTTGAGCGATGACCCGCTTCATCACTCCCGGACAACCGACAACCGACAACCGACAACCGATAACCGATAACCAGACAACCGACAACTCGACAACTCCCGAATCCACTAATCTACGAATCCACGAACCTACCGTCCACGAATCCTCTATGAGCCGCCGCCGCAAGAACGCGCTCCTGCAGCGCGTCGAGTACCTTTTTTATCGCGCCGTCGCTCGCGCCGTCCGCCCGGCGTCGAATGAGGCGCTCCGCCGATGGGGTGCGCGCCTCGGCAATCTGGCGCGCAGGGTTCTGCGCGGGCGCGACCGGCTGGCCATGCGCAATCTGGCCGAGACCTTCCCCGAAAAGAGCGAGAGGGAGCGGCGCCGCATCCTCGACGAATGCTGGCGTCACTTCGGCCGCGAGGCGCTGGCCACGATCCGCATGCAGCACGTGCCCCTCGAGGAGATCCCATCGCATTGCCCGTTCGTCAACGGGCAGATCCTCGAAGAGGCCATCGCCCGCGGGCGCGGGGTTGTGCTCATCAGCGCGCATTTCGGCGCCTGGGAGATCGCCGGGCTGGCCATCATGGCGCTCGTGAGCAACGTTCACACCGTGGCCAGGCCGCTCGACAACGAGCTCCTGGAGCGCGACATCGCCAACCTGCGGGCGCGTACCGGCGCCGAGGTCGTCGATCGCAAGCGCGCCGCCCGGGCCCTGCTCAAGGCGCTCTCGCGGAAGGGAGTCGTCATTCTCCTTCCGGACCAGGCGGTGCAGGCCCGCGAGGGGATCCTCGTGCCGTTCCTGGGCCGACCGGCCTGGACCACCGACGCACCGGCGAAAATGGCCTTGCGCCTGGAGTCAGAGATTGTGTTCGCTTTTTGCATTCCGGACGAAACCGGGCACCGTCTCGAGTTTGAGGAACCGATCCGAATCGACCAGATGAACGACGACGAGAAGAGCGCCGAAGCGCTGACGACGCGCATCAATGACGTGATTTCCCGCCGCATCACGGAGCGTCCGGAGTTATGGTTGTGGATGCACGATCGCTGGAAGGGAAACGCGTCGGGTGAGATCGAGGGCGAAACAACAACAGATGGCCAGTGAGACAGTCGTAGTCGGCCTCAATTGGGTCGGGGACAATATCCTCGCGCTTCCGACCTACCGCGCGCTCCATCACCGCTTCCGCGGCGAAGGCGGCATCACCGTGGCCGCGCCGCGCCACATCGCGTCGCTGCTCGCCGCGGCCGGTATTTTCCGCAACGTCATTCCGTGGAACGGCAATACGCGCGAGCGCATCCGTCTGCTCAAGGCCGGCCGCTTCCACCGCGCAGTGATCCTGCCGAACTCCTTCCGCGCCGCCATGGTGGCGTTCGCGGCAGGGATCGGCGAGCGGTGGGGCTACGCCACCGATGCGCGCGGCATGCTGCTGACGCACGGCGTGCGCCGCGATCCAGCCCGTGGCCATCAGCTCGACGACTACACGATGTTGCTCGCGGCGTTGAACGCGCCGCGCGTGGTCGACGAGATCCCGACGATGACGATCCCGCTGCACGTGCGCGAGCGGGCCGGACGCCTGCTTCGCGATGCCGGCGTCCGGCTCGACGAGCCGCTGTTCGGCCTGCACGCCGGCGGCCTTTACGGGCGCGCCAAGCATTGGGGCGACGATCGCTATGGCGAGCTCGCGGAGCGTCTGCGCGGGGCCGGCTTCTCGGTCGTACTGCTGACCAGCCCTGGCGAGAGACAACAGGCGGAGACTATTTCCGTGGCCACCGGCGGCCTGCCCATCATCGGCAGCGACGGCGATGTGCTGCATCTCGCCGCCGCCATCTCCCATTGCTCGGTGGTGGTAACGAATGACAGCGGACCTCTGCACCTGGCCACGGCCCTGGCCGTCCCCTCGGTATCGATCTTCGGTCCGACCGATCCCGACCGCACCGTCATCCCGGGCGCCTCGCGCGTCGTCCGCAAACCGTTCGCCTGCCAGCCCTGCTACAAGCGCGAGTGCCCTCTCATGCACCACGGCTGCATGAACGAGATTACCGTCGACGACGTCTTCGCCGCCGCCGTCGGTCTCTTCAACGAGATCGACGGAAAGATCGAGACCGACGGAGCAGGCGCGGTGGCGTTTGGCAGCGAATAGGCGTCAGGCGCCGTTCGCCTATTCCTTGCGATTCGTCGAGACTGGCACGTCCCGTGCTCTTTGACATTGAGTAAGGAAGAAAAAAATTATGGAACTCATCCTCGTGATTCTAGTGTTGGTTCTCTTATTCGGTGGTGGCGGCTTCTACTGGAGAAGCAGACGCGGCTGACCGCCGGATACGCTCAGGGGTCACAAACCCGGAGCCCTGCGCCGGCTGAACGGCGGTGAGTAGGGCGACCTATAATCGCGGTCGATGACTGCCGAGGACGAGGGGCGGCTGTACAAGATCGGTGAAGTCTGCAAGATCGCCGAGGTGCAGCCGTACGTGCTGCGCTACTGGGAGACAGAGTTCCCACCGCTGGCGCCGAACAAGAGCGGCGGTGGACAGCGCCTTTACACGCGGCACGAGATCAACGTCATCCTGCGCATCAAACAGCTCCTCTACTCCGAGGGCTTCACCATCGCCGGGGCGAAGAAGAAGCTCGATCTGGAGATCGCGTCACCCTCGAGTGACGTCGTGCCGGCCCCGCCGTCGAAGGACGTGGTCAAAGCGCTCGGCGACGTGAAGCGCGAGCTGACGGCGATCCTGCGTCTCCTCGATTCGTGATGCTTGCTGTCGCCGCGTGGGTTGGCGCGCGGCTTCGGAGCCCCAAAAGCCGGCGAAGCCGGCGTGAGAACCGTAGGGGGACTTCGAGCCCTCCCCGGTATCCGAGCCCGCTTAGGCGGGCGACAGGCTCGCCCGCGCGACGAGGTTCGCAGTCAGGTCGCGCCCGTCTTCTCTGTCGCCCGCTACGCGGGCTCGAAACATTGGGCCGCTGAAAACCCCCGGCTCGAAGCCGGGGGCCACGGGCTCTTATGCCGGCTTTCGCCGGCAACTCTCACAACGTCCAAACTCGAGCCACCGGCGAAGGCGGCTCGACGTAGGTCGGACTGAGAGTCCGACCTATGTACAAGCCGCCTCCGGCGGCTTCCAAAGGTCCGACCCCCGACCCCCGACAACCGACCCCCGAGAACCGCAGTTACGTCGCCGGCGGTTTCTCCGGCTCCGGATCCGGCGTCGCCCCTGGTGTTGTATCGCTCCCTGTTTTCTCCGGGACCTTGAAGCCGAGGTAGGTGCCGGAGCTGATACCCATCAGGCCGAGCAGCGTGGCGCTGAACTGCGGCATGGCCAGGTTGTTGTACACCGAGGCGATGAAGATCACCCCGAGCACCAGCGTCCATACGAACATCTGGAAGCGGTGCAGACTGATTCCGGTGGGGTCGCTCAGCACGTCGTTGAGAAAGCCTTCCGATTTTCCGCCTGGCTCGTCCGGTGCCGGCACTGCCTTTTTCTGATCGATGAGCGTGGCGCCGAGGGCCGTGGCGGCACCGATGCCGATGAGGGCCAGGATCGATTCGGTGATGGTGTCCAGCTCGTCGGTGACCAGCCACACGAAGACATACGCGGCGATGACCAGGAAGAACCAGAACGCCATCTGGAAAAGTGAAAGCGAGAAGGGGCGCTCGCGCGGCACTGGATGAGTTCCGCTGCGAATCAGGCTCGTCGTGCGGCAGAGATAGAGGAAGACCGCCAGCGACAGTGTGATCAGAGCGAGAAAAACCAGAAAGTGCCTGCGTGGAATGATCTCCAGATCGAACGTCGCCGAGCTCGGGATCGAAGACTGCGAATCGGTGCCGACACTGATGCTGATTCCCTTCACCACGTAGTTCGGGGGGCTGCCGAGGAGCGTGTGCCAGGCGGCATCGTCATCCTTCGTTCGTAAGAGACGGTAGCGCACATGACCGGAGGTCGGGTCGCACGACTCCGGCTTGTCACCTTTGATCGGCATACCTTCGATGAAAAGGACGATGGCCTGGCAATTGCCGTTCGCGTTCTTCAGAAGCGTCGCGAAATTCTGGACATGGATGGAGATCCGATCGTCCAGACCGGCCTGGCTCGGATTCTCCCGGAAGTAAGAGTGAGCAAAGTAGACGCGCGGCGGACCGCCGTCGTCCTTGACATGTGGCGCGTCCGGCGGCTCCCACTGAGCCAGGACCGCTGTGGCGATGAACAGGGAGAGAACCGCGACGATCGTCGTCCGCATACGCACCTCGTTTCTGCCGGATTTGTGGACTGCAACGATTCTAAGACAAAGGGGCGAAAACGGTTTCAACAGATTGCATCCGCGTTCGTAGGCTGGAAGCATGAATCGCATGCGAATCGCAAACGTTCTCGCCCTTTCCTCGCTCGCCCTCGTTCTCGTGACCTGCTCTTCCGATACGGACGATCGCCGGCCGCGCAGCTATCCCGGGGGGGACAGCGACCGGGCCGGCGCATACGCAAGGCCGGGCGCGGGCGACGGGCTGGACATGATCCCGCCTTCCGAATGGTGGAAGGATCCGAAGATCAGCGTAGCCGTCACGCTGACGGCGGACCAGATTGCCTCACTCGACCGCATCGACAAAGAGCAGAGCGAGGAGATCGCCCATCTCGAGCGGGACACGATGATCGCCGTGCGCGACCTCCGCCAGGCAGCGGACGCGACCCAGCCAACCGTGGAGGACATCGCCGGCGCCGGCCAGCGTCTCCGCGGCATCCGCGACGCCCTCTTCGACCGTCGGGTGCAGATGTTCGCCGCCGAGCGGACGCTTCTGACGCAGACCCAGTGGCAGGCGCTGCAGCAGGCCATCGCGGCGCGCAACCGCTCCGACCAGAACAATCGGGGCAATTACGGACGCGGTGGGCGCGGCGGCATGGGTGGGCGTGGGCGGTTCCCGGGGTAGCGCAGGAGCGCTGCGTCGTCGTAGCGCCGGCGGCCCGCCGGCTGGACCGCTGCCGGCTCGGCGGCGGGTGTCGGGAATCGCCAGCGAGCCGCTGGCGGTCCAGCCAGCGGGCCGCTGGCGCTACTTCGCCCGCTACCTGGCCGTGGCGATGAACCACTGATTGCCGAACGCGTCGATGACGAACGCGCCGCGCTCCCCGTACGGTTTGTCTTCCGGTGGATTGACCGAGGTCGCTCCGGCGCGCACGGCGCGTTCATAGACCGCGTCGACGTCCGGCACGTGGAGGTGGATGACAGCCGGAATCGGCTCCGACTCACCGTGCGCTTCGCCGAGCTCGATCATCGAGTCGCCGATGCGGACCCCGGCGTGCGCAACCTCGCGGCCGGCCATTTCTGTCAGGTGCTCCACCCTGGCGCCGAAGGCGTTCTCCAGAAACGTGAGGAGGGCCCGCGCGCCGCGCGCATGGAGGAACGGCGTGACCGTGTGATACCCCGTCGGGCGCGGGCCGACGCCGGTCTCCTTGCGCGGCTTGCTGCCGCCTCCGGCGAACCGCCGCTGCAGCTCGTCTTCGGTCACGTTCTCCTGATGAGTGGCCAGGTACCAGATGTTGCCCCAGCGGTCTTTCACGCCACCTTCCCGGTCGCCGTAGGGCTGGTCCGTGAGCGCGTGCATGGTCGTCGCTCCGGAGGCGAGCGCGCGGGCGTAGGCGGCGTCGACGTCGTCAATGTAGAGGTGGAGCGCCATGGCCATCGGCTTGAATTCGCCGGAGGGCTCGCCCATCTCGATCATCGAATCGCCCACGCGCAGCTCGGCATGCATCACCCTGCCGTCCGGTGCCGGGTGACGCGCAAGGAGCTCGGCCCCGAACGCATCCTGCATGAAGGCGATCAGGTCGTCGGCCCGGTCGACGAGCAGATAGGGGGTAATGGTGTGGAATCCGGTCTTCGGTTCTTCGGCAGTCATCGTGGTCATCTCATCCTCCGTTGTTGGAATCAGCTCCGCTTTCAGTTTCGATCGGAATGCAGGGTCAGGCAGTTCGCGCAGATCGTCCGCGACGACCAGCAGCGTGGCCAGCTCCGGCTGTGACAACGCCAAGCCGTCGCGACGGCCGGCCAGGATGGCCTCGACCGCGTCGTCGAGCCGTTCGATCAGATCGCGCTCAGCCATGGTTCCCGCCCATATTCGCCCGCAGCGTCTGCAGGCCTCTCCATTGAAGTTGTTTGACCGCTCCTTCGCTCCGGCTCAGCGCCGAGGCGATCTCGCGGATGCTGCGCTCCTCGCCGAACCGCATCACCAGCACGCGGCGCTGGTCGGCCGGAAGCCGGTCGACGAAACGGAACAGCGAGGCCCGGCGCTCCACGTTCTCGATCTCGCGCTCGGTCACGTCCTCGCTCGCCGCCTCGCCCGCGCCTCCGCCCGCTTCGCGCGCCGCCCGGGTGAAGTGATCGGCCACGGCGTTCGCGGCGATGCGATAGAGCCAGGCCGCGAACGGCACGCCGCGCCACTCGAACTTCTTCACGTTCGCCAGCGCCTGGTGAAAGACCTCCGAGGTCACGTCCTGGGCCGCGGAACGATCGCGCACGCGGCGGATCACGAACGCCCAGACCCGCGCGAAGTTCTCCTCGTACAGCTCCGCGAACCGGCTCGGGTCTTTCTGGGCCGCTTCGATCAGCAGCCGTTCGTGGTCTTCGGTCGCGGGATTCATGAATCGCTCATTTAACCGCCAGGCGGGCGAAAAGTTACGGTGGATATTCGCCGTGGCGGGTGTTTTCCAGCCTTCCGCTGGGCTTCACCCAGCTCCGCTCGCGCGAATTGAGGAACGGCACGGCCATGTCCGGCGCGCCCCTGCCGCACACGATCTGGCTGGAGGATTTCGGGTTCCTGCGCATCTTCGCTGACCCGTTCCTGGTCAGGGCCGCGCTGATTGTCCCACCCACCCCCTCGGCGTGCTGGTTCGCCCTGCTCACGACGGCCGGCCTCTGGTACTACCTGGCCAGGGACATCGTCACGCTCGGCTGAGGCGTCACGGGCGGCGTAACTTTCACGGAAGAGGCTCAAAGCCTCATGATCTCTGACGGTTACGGGCGGCACGGAACAGAAGACCCGGTGATCGGAGCTGAAGAAGGCGGTCAGCGACGCGTTCACCGACTCCCGGAGGCGGTTAATTGCCTCCCGGAGACAGTTGTTTGCCTCCCAGAGGCCGTTGTTTTCTCCCAGAGGCAGTTTGTATTGCCACCCAGAGGCCGTTGTTTGCCTCCCGGAGGCCGCTGTTTGCCTCCCGGAGGCCGCTGTATTGCCACCCAGAGGCCGTTGTTTCCTTCCAGAGGCAGTTTGTATTGCCACCCGGAGGCCGTTGTTTGCATCCCGGAGGCCGTTGTTTGCATCCCGGAAGCAGATGTATTGCCTCCCGGAAGCCGCTGTTTGCATCCCGGGGGCAGATGTATTGCCTCCCGGAAGCCGTTGTTCGCATCCCGGGGGCAGTTGTATTGCCTCGCGGAAGCCGTTGTTCGCATCCCGGGGGCAGTTGTATTGCCTCGCGGAAGCCGTTGTTTGCATCCCGGGGGCAGTTGTATTGCCTCCCGGAAGCCGTTGTTTGCATCCCGGGGGCAGTTGTATCGCCTCCCGGAAGCCGTTGTTCGCATCCCGGGGGCAGTTTTGTTTGTCCGGCTCCTTCGGCGATGCCAGCGGGCCGCTGCCGGCCCGGCTACCGGTAGTGTTCCTTGAGGGCGTCGAGCTCGGCCACGGCCTTGCGGAGGACGTGGACGACCTTGTGGACCTCGGTGCCGTAGAGCTTCAGCTCGGCGTCGCAGTCGGACATGGAGTAGACGGCTTCGTCCTTCTCCAGGCGCTCGCGCTCGAAGCGAAGGCGCTCGATCAGCTCCTCGATCTCGCTGATGAGGATGAAGTTGAGGTCCTTCTCGCCGAGGTAGCGCTTGCACTGCGGGCAGTAGATCGACCGGTCGTCGGTGTTCTCGACGAGCTCGAAGACAAACTGTCGCTGGCACTGCGGACACTCGAAAACTTCGGGCAGCACGATCGCATCCTCGCCCGGCGATTGTCGCACGAAACGGGACGGAGGCCGTGCCGCGGGCGGCTCGGAATGGGAATGTTGACCATGGCGTTTCCCGCCGTGTAGCATCCACAGCCCTGCCGGTTCTGGGAGATCGTTCAATGGTAGGACAAGCGGCTCTGAACCGCTCAATCGGGGTTCGACTCCCTGTCTCCCAGCCACCGGGCACGGCCCGGAGCGTAGGTTGGCCAAGCCTCGGCCACCATTTCTTCTGATCACTCTACGTTCGCGAGCGCCGAAGTCCCAGCCAGCCAAAGCCGGAGACCACCACCACATCCCGAGAAGTCGAGGCATGCATTGTTCCCCGGATCATTCTGGCAACGGGCAGTCGTCGAGCGCGATCAGCCAGGAGCAGGGGACCCCGGCACGCGGACAGGCTGCCGGCTTCGACCGTGTAGTACTCTTACGACGAGGCGCAGAAATGGCATTTTACATTCAGTCGGCCCTAACGGACTCGAACGGGAATCGCTACGTCGCAGGACTCGACGCAACGAATCGACTCGTTTTGCAGAGCAACACGAAATCGCCTTCGCAGCAGTGGCAGGCCGTCGGTGGACGGTTGCAGAACGTCGGCTCGAATCCTCCCCTGCAGATCACGTGCATGGGGCAAACTAACGCATTCGTTGGAACAGCAGTTGGCGATGTTTACTTAATGGTTCCGTGTCCAGACAGCCCGATCCCGTCAGGAGTCCTGCTCGTACTCGCCCTCGTTCCGGGCAGGGGAGACGAGAACCTGGCGTGGGTCGTTCAACAAACGACGAATTTGATCACTTGGGACTCATACACAATCAACGATTTCTTGGGACAACCGGCACCGAACAACATCGTTTGGTTCATCGCGGACGTGTGAGTTCTCCGGGCGCGGCGGACGATCACCCCGATCACGGTCATTCGATACAGTACTCCCAGCCAGTTTCAACTGTTGCGCGGTCGCATCTGGTCGGATCATCACGACGGCGCGACCGTCGATCTCGGCGCCGGATGGATTCACTTCTCGGAGTGGAATCCGGTGAAGGGGCTCGCGCACCACTTCGGAATCGAGGTCGAGGAATTCGATCTCAATATTCGGCGCTCGAAGTGGGTACAGAATCCCTGGACGAGGAGGGACTGCGCTCGATCGCGCCGTGCTCGGCGAGCCTGCGGGCCGGGTTTCATTTCGCAGGCGAAGGCACGATAGGCTACTTTTCCGACTCCGTTCACGGCACGTATCTGAGCGGCAGGCGCGAGGCCGCAGGCATCCTTACGCCCGTCGATGCGCCAGACGAACTGGATGCGGTCATTGTTGAGGATGTAACGCGCGAGCTCCGCCGGCTGGCTTCTCCGATCGGATACACCCGTTAAGAGCGTTCGATCGCGCAACCGATGAACGCGACGTATTGCGTCGGCGTGAGGATGGTGCAGTCGGGGAGCGTGTGATGCTGCGTGATCGAGCGGAGCCGGCGCGTTTCAGACAACCGCCTTCTCCAACTGCTTCAACCTGTTCGCCAGCAATTCCTGTTCGCGCAGGTTCTTCGTCATTGCCATGGCGCGCTGGATTTCTTCGCGTGCCTCAACGAGCCTGCCCATCTTCATCAGCAGGTCTCCGCGAACGCTGGGAAAGAGATGGTAGCCGGGTAGCGCAGGGTCACCGGCGAGGGTGGCGGCTGCGTCGAGAGCGTCGAGTCCTGCGGCTGGGCCCTGGACCATGCCGACAGCGACCGCCCGATTGAGTGCCACGATTGGAGATGGATTGACTTGCAGCAAGGCATCGTAGAGAAGAACGATGCGGTCCCAGTCTGTCTCTTCGGCGGTGCGGGCGCGCATGTGACATGCCGCAATGGCTGCCTGGAGCGCGTAGGGTTTCGCACCACCGCCTAGTCTTTGCGCTTGTTCGAGCGCGATCATGCCTCGCTGGATCTGCGCGTGGTCCCACAAGGAGCGGTCCTGGTCCGGCAATAAGACGGCTTCGCCGTTGTTGCCCCGGCGCGCTGCGTTGCGCGACGCCAGCAACTGCATCAATGCCACGAGTGCATGAACTTCCGATTCGCCAGGGAGCAGTTGCGCCAGCATGCGCCCCAGGCGTAGCGCCTCTTCAGATAGACCCGCCCGCATCCATTCATCGCCCGATGTCGCGGTGTAGCCCTCATTGAAAATCAGGTAGACCACCACGAGCACGGACTCAACCCTGCGACGCAGTTCGTCGCCACTCGGCGTCTCGAAGGGAACGTGTGCTTCCGAGAGGGTCTTCTTGGCGCGAGAGATCCGCTGGCCCAACGTCTTTTCCGGCACAAGAAACGCACGTGCGATCTCCGCCGTGGTGAGACCGCCGATCAGGCGCAACGTGAGCGCGATGCGTCCTTCCACGGCAAGCACGGGATGGCACGCGGTGAATATGAGCCGCAGCACGTCATCATCAATCACCTGCTCCAGCGAGTGCCCCAAAGCGTCGCCAAGCCGTTGTTGTTGCCACTCCAGCTCGCGGGCAATCTCTTCATGCTTTTGTACGAGCATGCGGCCGCGCCGCAACGAATCGATCGCGCGCCGCTTCGCCGCCTTCATCAGCCATGCTCCGGGATTGTCCGGGATGCCTTCCTCGGGCCAAACTTCGAGGGCAGTCACGAGCGCATCCTGCGCCAGCTCCTCGGCAATGCCGATGTCGTGGGTGACACGAGCAATCGCGGCGATGAGGCGTGTGGACTCGATCTTCCACACGGCCTCAATTGTCTTCACCACATCGCTCATGCAACCTGACCTAGGCTACGACGTTCCGGTGCTCGGAGCCTTCGGCACCTTTTGAACGTCCTCAGGGAAATCGGACATCTCGTGAATCTGTCGAATCTCGATCACCTCGTTGTTGGACATCGGAGCACGCCTGGTCCATTCAATGGCCTCTTCGCGCGAGCGGACCTGGACGATCCAATAGCCGCCGACGACTTCTTTCGCCTCGGCAAACGGTCCGTCGGTCACCGTGGCCTTGCCGTCCTCATACGAAACACGTGCTCCCGTGGAAGGAGGCAACAAGCCATCCAGCGCGAGCAGCACTCCAGCCTTCTGCAGCGCCTTGTTGTATTCCGTCATCTTTGCCACTGCTTCTGCCGTGGGAACGGCATCCGGCGCGGCCGGCTCGTAGCCTTTCGGTATCACCATCATCATGAATCGCATCGCGCTGCTCCATGTGGTTGGTTCTTCAAAGTGCCAGCGGCCTTGCGGGCATTGATAACGATGTCTGAGGACAAGCTTTCGTGCTGGCGAGCTCGAATGCGCGTGGCGGAATCCGTTCAAGTCTGCCGCTCCGTTGCTAGTCGGGAGCCGGTTGGAAGAATATCTCTCGCACCTCGACCTGCCCCCGAGTGGCGGCGACGCCTTTGCGCGCCCACGCCAGCGCCTCGTCCATGTCAGCGCATTCCAATATCCAGAAACCGCCGATGTGTTCCTTCGTCTCAAGGTACGGCCCGTCGGTGATGAGGACTCCGCCATCGGTCTGCCCTCGCAGCGATTTCGCGGCCCCGAGGCCGCACGCGAATTTCCTGACGCCGGCAGCAATCATCTCTTTGTTGAGCGCGTGGATCT
This sequence comes from Thermoanaerobaculia bacterium, assembly GCA_035482045.1. Lineage (GTDB taxonomy): Bacteria > Acidobacteriota > Thermoanaerobaculia > Gp7-AA8 > Gp7-AA8 > JADGNZ01. The sequence goes on along the minus strand of DATHRD010000023.1, from coordinate 59,281 downwards.
CGCGGCCGATCGCTTCGTCCACCTGGGAGGGGTCGAAGTCGTCGGGGAGGTAACCAGCAACCAGATATTGAGGCATATCTTCTCCTTTAATGTCGTTCAGGCGGGGCTCTCTGCCCGGCCTTCACAACCACGACGAACGGCCGGATCGGAATTCTACAAAGCCGTTGGAAAAATTTTGGCCTTGCGCTTCGACCCCCAGAGTACGTGATCGACCGCAGCGTCATCGCGCCGCGAACCTCCGATCCTTCAGACTTTCGTTCGCAGGCTGCGCTCGAGTGCTTTTGCCTGGCGTAACCACGGGCGGTCGCGCCGCTTCTGGTAGTGCGGCATCGTCGCGTCGCGCATGGCGATTTCGCGAGCGATCTCCAGCGCTTCGGCCGGCCGGCCGTTGTCGGCAAAGAATTGGGCCGCGCTGACCAGTGGCTCCGCGCCGGTTGCACTCTGCGCGATCCGCTCGAACACGGGCATCGCTTCTTCGGTGCGGCCCAGTCTGGCCAGTGACTGCCCGAGCAGACTGGCCGCGCGGGAGAAGTCGTATTTCCAGTCGGCTGCCGTCACGCGGCGGAAATCGGCGACTGCGGCTTCGTCCTCGCGCAACTCGAATTCGGCGATGCCGCGGCGGTAGAAGGGATCGATCGAGTCGGTGCGCACCGCCAGCGCCCGATCGAACGCATCGCGCGCTTCGCGGTATCGCTTGTCGTCGAGCAGCAGTTCCCCGAGCTCCTCGTAGTTCCCGGCCGACGGATTCTGGATCACGAGGGCTCGCAGAACGTTGATCCGCTTCCGGCGGCCGGGGCCGCGCATGGTTCGCTGAAAATTGCCCAGATCAGGCAATCCCTCGATGAGAAAGTAGGCCAGCGCCCCGATGATGCCCCCGATGATGATGATGAAAATCCAGAAGACCTCCGGGCGCTTGCGCGCCCAGTGAATGAGCGCCGCCAACTGGAAGAGGAAGCCGTACCCCAGCAGGTGCCCGATCCATGAACCGTGCGACGCTCCCTGCTGCCCGAAGGCGGCGACTGTGCAACACAGAATCAGCAGACTGACGGCGCTGCGGAGCTTCATGTTTTCGATCACCGCCGCGGAGCGCGGGCATTTCCTTTTCGAGTGGTGAATTTGCCGGAGAAGGATACTCTCCGCGCTCTCGAACGACATGGGAACGCTGGACACGTCGAGCGGCTGTTGGCAGATCGAGCCGGATCATCCTCCTGGGCTCGGATGAGATGGGCGGCTGGCAGGATCTGCTGCCAACCGCCCACGGTCCTACGCTGACTTGATCAGTGGTGCGAGTAATCCGACTGCAGAGGATCGACGCGGACGACCGTCATCATCCCGCGGTCTTCGTGAGCGAGGATGTGACAGTGCATCACGTAGCTCCCGAAGAAGTCGACGAACCGGCTGCGCATCTTGAAGTAGCCGGGGATCGGGTACGACGTGGTGGCATTCGCGTAGAAGATGTTGCCTGACGGGATCGAGAAGACATCCCACCAGACCGCGTTCGTCTGCGGGACGTTGTTCGTGCAGGGGTGCCAGGTGGTATTGAGGTTCGGGTCGAGGTAGCACTGTCCCGGACGCTGCGTGTTCTTGTTGATGGTGTAGAGCGGAATGGCGGCCTGGTACGTCTTTCCCGTGTTGGCGCCGGGGGCGTAGTTCATCGTCAGCGACGTGGGGCTGGCAATGGCGATGACCTGCCCCGGGGCCAGACCGTTGATCCAGATGAAATCGCCGACGACGAAGCTCCTCGTGAACGAGGTACCGGTACCGGTCACGGTAGCGGTTCCATTCGTGGTTACCGTACCGGGGCCGTTCGTCGCGGAGATCGTGGAATTCGGGTCGAAGAACTCGAAGATCTGGAAGGGATTGATGTGGATGTGGAACGGGTGCGAGATCTGATTGCCGGTCGCCGGCGGATAAGTCTCGTTGACGATCTTCCACTCTTCGACTTTATTCAGAAGGACCGATGCTCCAACTTGCCCGTTGAACTTCTGTCCGTTGATGGTGTGGGCGGAAGGATTGGCTTGCGTATGATTCGCGCTTGAAGCAAAAGTGATCGTCTGCGTGCCCTGCACTTCGCTGGGAGTGATGTCCGCGAGGTACGGGGGGAAGGTGGGAGCCTGAGGCATGAAATTCATCGTCGGGCCGTTGGGCGTGACGACGACAGTGACCAGCGTCAACGGCGTCGCACCGCTGCTCTGCGGCGGGCGGTCGCTCGGATCGACCGTGTTGTAGACGAGAACGTTGTATGTGTTCTTTCCCCCGGAGACGTATGGCGGGGCTTTGACCAGGAGGTCGACGCGGTTGCCCGCGGCCATGAGAAACGTCGTGTTCGAGCTGGCCCGATAGTTCGTGTTGTTGAACTGCACGCCGTCCTGCGCGAGCTGCATCCACTGGATGCCGGCCGGCGCGAGGAAAAAGGCGCCGGACCGTGACGAGGTGTTGGCCATGCGCCACATCTGCACGGAGTTGCCCGCCATGGTGATGGTCGGCCGGATGGCGCCGTTGACCGCGAAATCGTTGCCGGGGCCGCCTCCTCCCAGTCCGACGAGCGCGGGATAGGAAGTGAGCTGGTTGATCACCATCACCTTGGCGGTGCGCGTCCAGTTAGCGCCGTAATAGGCGTTGATGTCGTCGTCGTACTTTCCTTCGATGATGAAGACACCAGTCATGCCGTTCATCACGTTGATCGTGGTCGAACCGTGCTTGTGGGCGTGATACCAGTGTGTGCCCGGCGCCTGGCCCATGATCAGCGGCCGTGTCGGATTCTCGGCCTCCTCGACTTCGATCGAGCCCTCGCCATGGGTGTGCGGCGTCTGCGTATCGGCCTGCGGCGCGGGCGGCCAGGCGCCCTGCGTGTAATTCGGGAGCTTGTAGCAATAGGGGTAGGTGCTGGCGTAGTACTGCGGCCATTTTCCCTTGGCGATGGCCTGGAGGTCTTGCTGGTACCAGCCGGCCGGCCCGTTGGTGTTGACGTTGTTCAGCAGGAACGTCTGGGTCGACGACGGAATCTCCTGCCAGTACAACGGCCAGATCTTCGGGCCGGGGTTCGGTTTCAACTGCGCCTCGCACTGCGCGAAGTAGTCGTTGAACGCCGACTGGGCGCTGGCCGGCAGGATGACGGGCGTGTTCGTGCCGTCCTTGGCGCGCGGCGACGGGGCGATCTCCAGGAAGACGTTATCGCCCGTCGTGTTCGGATTGGTGTGCGTGCCGTGATAGTGAACGTTCGTGTACACCGATCCGGCGAAGCAGTCCGGGTACTGGTCGGCTCCCGAGCCGGAGCCGGGATAGGTCGTGGTCTGATCGCACTTCCCGGTGTCGACGTTCGGGAACTTGTTGGCGTCGATGACGTTGAAGAACGACAGCTCGATCATGTCGCCGGTACGCGCGCGCAGCACGGGGCCGGGCGTGGGATTCGCGATCGTCTGTGACGACGGGTTCCATGACGACGGCTGGTTCTTGGTGTATGAGCGCACCCATTGCGGATAGCAGGTCGGGGTGCCGCCGCCCTTCACGATGGGCATGTTCACCTGCTGGGAGACGGTGTAGAGCGTGCCCTTCAGAGCTCCGTTCACCGAGTCGAGGATATCGAGCGGCGGCAGTTCGGCCGTCGCCGGGCAGGGAATCGCGTTACTCTGCGCGACGACCGCCGCGGGCGGCAGTATCGCGAGCACCACCGCCAGGAAAAGCAGATGGAGCATGGACGGGGATTTCTTCGCGTTCATGATTCTTCTCCGATCACGTCAAGCGACGATTTTGATGGTGCCGCGTTCGTTGTTGTGGATCTTGCAGACGTAGTAGATGGTCGCTCCCACGGTCGTGTTCGGGACGTAGCCGGGCGTCGACGAGGCGAATGACTGAACGACGTCGCAGAGCTGCGGACCGGTGGGCTGATAACTGGAGTTGGCCTGATAGGGTTGGTGCTGTTGGTTGGTCTGGTTGTTCCACGAGATCACGTCCCCGTTCTGCGCCTGCAGTTCGGAGCCGGTACTTCCGAAAACATCAGGAACGAAGCTGGTGCCTGAAGTCCCGGAAACGATCGTGATCGTCCAATTCTGTCCGGACATAGGTCTCCCTCCTTTTCTTTTTGCCGGGAACGTCAAAGTTCCCGGGTTGCCTATTTTAGGAGTGTCGGCGGCCGCTCGTTTCCCTACCCTCGGCCGCGGCGAGTCGATGACGGCGTCACCGGCCATGGAGCAGGCCACGCTTGAGGACCGGTAACCAGCCGATTGGAGTCCCTGCCACGGCAGAGGGTAAGATCCGAGCCGCCTTGATGACCGAATACCAGGTGAAGCAAGCCATCATCCGCGTCGCGCGCCGGCTCGACGAGAAGGGGATTCTCACGTCCACGGACGGCAATCTCTCCGCGCTCCTGGACGACGGCGGAACGCTGATCACGCCGAGCGGCTCGTGCAAGGGGCAGCTCGAGCCGGAGAAGATCGTGCGCCTGTTTCGCGATGGCTCAGCTCGCTCGGGCCAGCCATCCTCGGAGATCGCCGTACACCGGATGATCTACGCGCGGCGTCCCGACGTCCGGGCCATCGTTCACGCGCATCCGCCGTATGCCACGGCCTACGCCGTGGCGGGGATGCCGCTGGATCAGCCGATCCTCTCGGAGGCCATTCTGACGCTGGGCAGAGTGCCGGTGGCGTCGTACGCGATGCCGACGGCCGAGGAGCTTGCGCGCAGCGTGGAGCCGCTCGTGGCGGAGCACGATGCCGTGCTCCTGCGCTTTCATGGTGCGATCTGCTTTGCGCGGGACATCGAACAAGCCGGATTCCTGATGGAGACGCTCGAGCACGTCGCGCACATCGACTTCATCCGCCGAACCCTCGGCTCGAACGAGTTGATCCCCGATCACGAGGTTGCCCGCCTCGAAGAGTTACGCGCCAGGATGCGCGCTTCGCGTTAGCCTGGCTTTCTCCAATCGTCGACTCAGGGAAGCCAATGAGTCGAAGAGCGTGGTGGACAGGAATACTGTGCGTAGCTAGTGGCCGGCGAGATGCTTGAACATGCCGAGGTAACGAGGAGTGAAGGCCGCGAAGATCGCAACGAAGAAACCGGCCACCAGGACCATGGCAACGACAAACAGGCCCAGATCGCTCCATGACTTGTATCGGTTGCGTGAATAGCTCCACAACGAGAAGAGCACCAGACCGCCCGTGGCACAGGCTGCCGGCGCGGCAATGAGGACGTCGGGACGGTCAACGTGTCCGGTCCGAAGCAACATCGCGACGCGCTCAAACCCGTTACGCACGAAGGTGGTCAATGTGCCCGCCGTCCACAGCCAGAACGTGCCACCGGCCACGCCGAGCATGTATCCAAACTTGTGCCGGCGAAGACACAGCAGAGCGGTCACGAGGTACGGAACCGCCTCGAATGTGTGAAGAACGCGAATGGTGGGATCCCAGTAGGCAGCGACCCCAAGAATCACGACGAACGCCGCCGCGCATGCGGCAGCCAGGACATCGGTAGCTCGGCTCTGACTTGCCGGACCTGGAGCTCCTGCCACTTTGTTCAAGACCGTTCTCTCTCCTGCTTCTGGAAACGTCGACACGACGCGGTGGTTAACACTGGAATTACACGGCGGACTGAAGAATGCGATGTGACGAAGCTCTTCGTTACGCGAAGCCCGAGGCTGGCGATGCATAATCGGGCTGTGACCACCCTTCCCGATAGAAAAGGAGCGCATCCGATTCCGGAGGATCTGCTCGCGGCCGTCCTGGAACGAGCCGGCGTGGGGATCGTCGTCCTCGATTCGCGGGGACGCATCGTGGTCGCCAACCTGGCGTTTTGCGACCTGCTCGGGTATGCGAAAGACGAGTTGCTGGGGCGCAACGAGATCGATGTCAGACACGCCGAAGATACCTCCTCCGAGGCCGTGCTCTTCCAGGAGTTGCTCTCCGGAAGCCGGACGCGGTACACGATCGACAAGCGCTATATCCACCGGAATGGCGGCACGGTGTGGGGGCGCGTTACGGTGACGATGTTCCGCGAGCCGGCGGGCGATTTCGCGATTGCCGTGGTGGAGGACGTCACCCGGAAGCGGGGCATCGAGGAAGCGGCGGCGGAAGCGCGTCGCGCGGACGAGCGATACGCTCTGGCCGCCCGAGCCACAAATGACGTGATCTGGGACTGGGACGCCGAGCATGGGACGATCGTCTGGAACGACGCGCTTCAGACGATGTTCGGTTATGAGCCAAACCAGATCGACAACCGACTGCAGTGGTGGGACAGTCACCTTCATCCTGACGATCGGGAGCGCGTCGTCTCCGGGATCAACGGCATCATCGAGAAGGGGGGCTCGTCATGGAACGACGAGTACCGCTTCGAGCGGGCCGACGGCAGCTTCGCCGAGGTTCTCGACCGTGGGTACATCGCCCGGTCGGAAGACGGAACACCGATCCGGATGATCGGGGCGATGCTCGATGTGACGGAGCGCAAACGCGCCGAGCGCATCGCCACGTTCATGGCCGAAGCCAGCGCAGTCCTGGCTTCTTCCCTCGACTACCACGTTACGCTCGCGCGCGTGGCCGCGTTGACGGTTCCACTTCTGGCCGACTGGTGTTTCGTCGATCTGCGCACGGGCGATCACACCTACCAGCGGCTCGCGCTCGTCCACGAGGATGCCGGCCGCCTGGAGCTCGCACGCGGCTTGTTCGGCGATCGCGCTCCGGCAGCCGCGGGGTCTGATGTGGTCCGGGAAGTGATCGTCACAGGGACACCGAGACTGTTCGAGCACATCGCTGAGGTTGGCGAGACATCGAGCGAAGAGCTCGATTTCTTCCGCTCGCTGGGCATTCGCTCGGCCTTGATCGTGCCGCTCGTGGCCGTTTCCGGCGAACGGCCGTTGGGGGCGCTCACGCTGGCCATGAGTCACTCGCGACGAGTGCTGACGGAGCATGACCGGCGGGTCGTGGAGGATGTGGCGCGTCGGGCGGCGATGGCCATCGAGCATGCTCGCCTTTACGCGGACGCGCAGAATGCCAACCTGGCCAAGGACGAGTTCCTGGCTGTCCTTTCCCATGAGCTGAGCACGCCGTTGACCATCATCCTCGGCTGGGCGGGGATGCTTAGCCGGGCTGACGTCACGCATGAGGAGCTGGTCCGGGGGATCGAGACCATCCGTGGCAGCGCCCTGGCGCAGGCGCAGCTCATCGACGACGTTCTCGATCTTTCCCGTGTGACGACGGGCAAGCTCCGTCTCGATGTCCAGCCTCTGTCGATCGGACAGCTCGTGGCGGATTCGTTGACGGCCGTTCGCGTCGCGGCTGCGGCCAAACGGATCGATCTCGTCGCCCCCGAGTCGACGGTCGCCGGCACGGTCCTCGGCGATGGGAACCGTCTGCGGCAGGTGATCTGGAATCTCCTGACGAATGCGATCAAGTTCACCAAGCCGGGCGGGAAGGTGACGGTGGAGCTCGAAAACACGCCGGGGACGGTCCGCCTGATCGTGACCGATACCGGCCAGGGGATCGGGCGTGATTTCCTCGCGCACGTCTTCGAGCCTTTCCGGCAGGCGGATGCTTCCACGACGCGGGCGCACGGAGGCCTGGGACTCGGTCTGGCCATCGTTCACTATCTCGTGGAGGGACATGGGGGGACCGTCGCGGCGTTCAGCGATGGCCCCGACCGGGGCGCGCGTTTCGTCGTCGAATTGCCGTTGGCTTCAATCGAGCGAGATGCCGCGCTGGACAGGCGGCCGGATGGGGATGACACCGGCCGGAAGAGGCGCGCCGAGCTGGCAGGCGTGCGCGTGCTTTTCGTCGACGATCAGGCCGAGGCCCGCGAGCTGGCCCGGGTGATCTTCGAAAACGCAGGAGCCGAGGCGACGATCGCCTCATCCGCGATGGAAGCCCTCACGACAATGGCGCAGGTACCGATCGACATCGTCGTTGCCGACATTGGAATGCCTGAGATGGACGGATACGCGCTGATCGCGGAGATCCGCAGACGCGATGCGCTGGCCGGGCGTCATACCCCGGCCATCGCGGCAACGGCATATCGCGGCCAGGAAGATCGCGCCCGGGTGCTGGCGGCGGGATTTGACGCCTATCTGAAGAAACCGATGGACGCGGCGACGCTCACCGCGACCGTGGCCAGCGTCACCGCGGCCGCGCGGCGTGGGTGACTCACAACACGGTCGTTTCTCGACGGGACTGATGTCAAATGGCGGAGTGGCGCAGCGCCGCCGGCTCGACGGCGCTGACGCCACTCATACTTCACAATGATTGCAGAAACGCCATCAGTTTTGCCTTTGCCGCGGCGGGGAGGTTGGCGAACTGGTCGCGTGCGCCGCGGGCCTGGCCGTCGTGCGCGAGGATGGCCTGGTCGAGCGTCGTGGCGCGGCCGTCGTGCAGGTAGGTGGTGATGAAGCGCAGTCCCCACAACGGTGCGGTACGCATCTGTGATCCGGTGGCGCTGCCCATCTCCAGGCCATCGCCGAGCGCTCCCATGTCGTGAAGCAGGAAGTCCGAGTAGGGGTGATAGGTCTTTCGATCGAGAGCGGCGACGGCATTCGCGCCGGTGTGGAGAGTGTCCACGTGACAGGCGGCACAGCCGATCTGACCGAACGTTGCCTCCCCGTCGGCGGTGTTCTGATTCTGCGCTCCGCGCGGGGGCGCGGCAAGCATCGACATGAAGTTGGTGAGCGACACGGGCCCGGATCCATCGTCGTTGAGGCTAGGCGCGGGGTTGAACGCCAGCTCGTCGCAGTTGCCTTGCGGGCAGTTCTCGTTCGGGAAGTCGGGGCTGGTGATCCCCATCTCGTTCAGGTAGGCATCGCCCGAGAACTGGAAGAGCGTCGGCACCTGGGCCTTCCATCCGAATTTGCCGACGGTCTTCATGCCGGCGCGAATGTTGTCGACCATGTTGACCTGGCCGGCAATGCCGTCTCCGCGCGTCGATTGCACCTGCGCCATGGTGACGAAGTCCGCGTCGGCGGTCGCGTCGACGAGACCCAAGCCGAAGAGTGGCGGGGTGCGGCGATGGACGACGATCGTCGCCTGTGGAGGCACCACCTCCGGCTTGAACGCGTGCGGCGAGCCATCGGCCGGTCCGATGGCGTGGTCCTGCATGAGCGTGCCGCCGAGGTTCGTCAGCGGGTCGAACACGCCATTCGTCCGCCGGGCGAATCGCGTCACAGTGCGCCTGCTGCCGCCGCCGGTGGCAGGGACGCTATGACACGCGGCACAGGACCGCTCGTTGAAGACAGGCCCAAGCCCGTCGCTCACTTCCTCCTGCGTGAGAAACTCCGCCATACCGTCGATGAAGTCCGATCGCTGCGCTGCCGTCAAACCTGCCAGCGAATCGCCGGCGGCCGGAGTGGGCGGCGGTGCGGGCCTTCCCGCGGCGTTCCGCCGCGTCTGCGCCTGGATACCTGTTGCAACCAGAGAAACAAAAAGTGCTCCAACCATGAGTCGTCTCATATCGCCTCCGATGTACTGATGAGGCCGAGTAGAGACAACCGACGTGCCATGGTCGTTCGTGAGAGAAGGGGAGGAATGGGCGGTGCGAATTGACGCGGATGGGAGGGGAGGAATGACGCGGTCGAGGGGACTCATTGACGCACCTGTCAGAACAGGTTACGACGTACATTGGGATGTACATGGAGGTGCACACTGCCTAAGAAACACTCGATTGCAGACGCGCGCGCGAACCTCCCGCAGCTCATCCGGGACGCCGAGGCGGGTAACTTGGTCGAGTTGACCCGCAGAGGAGAGGGAGTTGCTGTGATGATTGGTTGGAAGCAGTACGAACGGCTGGCGTCGCCAAAGCGTTCATTCTCGGAGGCATGGGAAGACTTCAGCCGCGAGTTTTCGCCGGCGAAGCTGAAGATCGACCCGGACGAGGTGTTCGGAGGAGTGCGTGACAAAGACCCCGGCCGGGACTCGGGCTTGTGATGCTGAAACGCCATTTGCCGATGGCCAGATCGCGGCCATCGCGCGGGTGAATGAATTGATCGTCGTGACGGTCAATGACGCCGACTTCGAGCGATTCGAGGGGCTCCTCACGTTGACCTGGCGGTAAGGCGCATCGTGTCTACAACAGCTCCCGCAGCCGCTGATACCCACTCCTGCTCACCGGCAACCGTGTTCCGTCGCGCAGACTGGCCACGCGGCTGTTTTTTGCGTACAGCTCGATCTTCTCGATGCGCTCGATATTCACGACATAGGCCCGGTGGATGCGTACGAAGCGGTCGGGATCGAGTTGCGCGGCCAGCTCGCCGATCGGTTGCTGTTTCTTCAGCTTGACGCCGGCGGTGGCGATGAGGATGGCGTCGTCGGACGCTTCGACATAGTCGATGCGCGACACGGGAACGACCTGAATCGCGCCGTCGTCGCCGCGCACGACCACACGCTGCAACGGTCTGGCGCGGAGCGAGGTAGCCAGTCCCGCCAGGGGCTCGCGGTCAGGATGCCCGACGCTCCTCTTGACGCGTTCCATCACCTGCCGGAAGCGCTCCTGCGAGAAGGGCTTGAGAAGGTAGTCGAGCGCGTGGACCTCGAACGCCCGCAGGGCGTGCTCGTCGTGGGCGGTGACAAAGACCACCACCGGCGAACGGTCGAGCAGCTCGAGCACCTCGAACCCGTCGAGCTTCGGCATCTGTATGTCGAGCAAGAGCAGGTCGGGGTCGAGCTGGGCCACCGCTTTCACCGCTTCGAATCCGTTCGCGCACTCCGCGGCGATCTCCCAGTCCTCGTCCGCGGCCAGGAACTCGCGCAGGAGCTCGCGCGCCGGCAGTTCATCGTCGACGATCACGACCCGGATCATCGCGGCAACTCGATCACGACGCGGAACTGACCTTCCGCTTCGCGCGCCTGCAGCATGGCCCGCCCTTCCGACACGGCGCTGAGCCGTCCCCGGGCATTCTCGATGCCGATGCCCTCACCGCGTGCATCGGCGCGATCGGGATCGGCCGGGTTGTCGATGAGGATACGCAGCATGTGGTTCTCGAGCGTGGCCGCGATATCGATCGTCCCTCCCTCGACCATCGAGGCCACGCCATGGCGCACGGCATTCTCCACCAGCGGCTGGAGAAGGAGCGGCGGAACCATGCAACGCGACGCGTCCTCGTCGACATTGATGTGAGTGATGAGCCGGTCGCCAAAGCGCACCTTCTCGATGGCCAGGTAACGGTTGACCAGGTCGATCTCCTCGGCGAGGGTGATGCGCTCCAGTGCGCCGAGACGGAGGATCAGGCGAAAGAAATCAGCCAGGCGTTGCGCCATCTCCCGCGCCTCGAGCGGGCGCGAACCGCACATCGAGGCGACGGCATTGAGGCTGTTGAAGAGGAAGTGCGGATCGACCTGCGCCTTGAAGGCGCGCAACTCGGCCTCGCGCGCCAGAACGCGGTACCGCAACACTTCGTCTTCCGCTTCGCGGAGCGCCTCGATCTCCAGGAAGAGGTAGTGCACCGCCACGGCGGCCAGATAGAGCAGCACGCCCAACCCGAAGAGGACCGAGTAATCGGGAGCGAGGCTTGCGGCCGCCTCTCGATTCAGCGCCGGCACCCAAGACTTCCAGGTCAGTATCCAGAGGCCGCTCGCCGCGGCCGCCGATCCCGCGTGCGCGGCTGCGATTGACATGCGCGACGTGCTCCGCAGCGGCAAGGCACTGCAGAGGAATCGCGACGCCAGCGCGATGAAGCCGAGCAGCAGCGACGGCGGAAGAGCCGCCGCGATGGCCAGACCGGCAGAAGCGCCTCTGGCCCACAGAAAGAAGACAGAGCTGGCCGTGGCAGCGGCAGTCACCGCGGCGATCGCGTACAGGGCCAGGGCTCCGCGGCTCAATGCTTTTCGCGTTGTGTTCATGGCTATTCCTTCGGATGCTTCACTTCGAAGCCGCCCATGATCACGCTGCCGCGAATGATGAGCGTTGGGGCGCCCGCCGGGACATCCCGGTCCGTCTTGTCGACGATGCCGCCCAGGATCGCCACCACCTGGTTTTCGACCTGCCATCCGCGAGGTACGCGGATCTCGATCCCACCCCAGAAGGCCAGGACGTCGATGACCGCCTCGTTCACGATCTTCGCGGCACCGAGGTTGATCTGACAGCCGCCCATGACCGCCACGGCATCACCCCCCCGAAAATCGCTCGATGCCACGCCGCGGCCGACGCCGCCCATGACGGCGACGGTGTGAAAAGAGTTCGTTTGCGCCGCATCCCTCACCGCCGGCTGCAACGCCTGGCGAATCAAGGTCACGCCGCCGACGCTGATCAGCAGCGGCCAGACACCGAGAATCATGGCCGGGTGGAAATGAGGAAGGAACGGGAGCGTCGGAAGGAACAAGACTCCGAGAATGATCAGCACGATCCCGGTGATCCACTCCGGCTGAGCCAGGTGCGCCAGCCCGAGAGCGATGAGGATGAGCGGCCACCATTCCAGATAGTCGCGGGCGTGCAGTTGTCCCGTATGGTCGAGCCATCCGATCACACCGGCGGTGAGGATGGCGATCCCCCACACCAGCCGAGCCCACGGATTGTCGCCGCGTTTACGCGAGCGGCGGAGGCGCTTTTTCTCCTTGCCGTCCAGGTCGACGATCACCCGGATACCCTTGTCGTCGTCGTCAAACATGATGTGACTCCCTCTCCTCGTTGTCGCGTCGCTGGAAGGACCCGACAATCGTTCTGAGGATGATGCCGGCGCCGAGTACCATCAGCAGCAGCGGCCAGGACGACTCGAACGTCAGGCCATGGAAGTGCAGGGTCACCGCCTGCAGCCAGGCACCGATGGCGATCATCCAGAGCCCCGACCAGACCGACCTGAGGTGAACGAGCTTTGACACGCCTACGATGACGACGAAGACAGGCCAGAAGTGACGAAGGGTCCGTGAAAACGTCGGTAATGCCGAGCTGGCTGAGAAGAAGAAACACTCCGCCCGCGAACACAAAGAGGCCCCAGAAGATCTGGTCGCTGTTGATGACCCGTCGATTGCCGTTCATATCGCCTCCGCGGTGACGCTCTTGATGTCGATGCCGCCCATCATTGCCAGCCCATTGACGATGAGCCTGCGTCCGCCGGGTGCCGCCTTCGTTCTGATGTCTGCTCCGCCCATGATCGGGACGGTATTGCCGATGACTTCCCATCCTTCAGGGACCTTGATCTCGATGCCGCCCCATACGACGATCACTTCGAGCTCTGCCGGGCCGGGCTGCATGTCCGCTTTCGTGAGGTCGAGCTGGCAGCCGCCCATGAAGGCGATGATCCGGCCGCCGGCGTAGTTCCGTGCAGTGACCTTTTCCTTACGCACGCCGAAGATCGCCCACGTCGTCGTCGACGATTCACTGGACAGGTCTTCCGAGTCGCGAGAGCGAAAGGCGCGGGCGACGATTCCCAGGCCGGCGAAGATCAGAGCGATCGGCCAGAAGTCGAAGATGGAGAAAGGCAACCAGCCGGTGTTGAAGACGATGAGCACCGCTCCGGCTCCGATGAGGAGGATGGCCAGCGTCCTGTTCCGGCGCTCCCAGAACTTCAGAATGCCGATGGCGACGAGGACGACCGGCCAGAAGGGAAGGAATCGATCCGCTTCGGCGAGATCGAGGTTGTCGAGTGTCAGCAGCACCCCGAGAAGCGTGAAGAAGATTCCAACGATGAGCTTCACGCTTACTCCCCCCATCGTTCCCGTGGAAGGCTGCTTTTCTGTGATCGATGCGTTCATGATGAATCCTTTCGTCGAGCTCACGGGCAAGATACGGAGGGTGATGCCGCTTGTCTGCGCGAAACCGGCGAACGGTGGTGGGAGGGCGGTGAGTGGAGACGCGCGCATAGAATCACGCTTCCTATGAGACGCCGAATCGCCGATGGTCTCGTCCCCTGACTTCCCCCCTACCCCTCCCGGCAAGTCCGGCTGGCCGTGGGATTTACCGCACGCGGTGCCGCAGCCCGTTGCTCCCGTTCCTCGCTTTTCCGTGATCATTCCGTCCTTCAACCTGGGACGGTTCATCGAGGAGACGATTCGCTCGATCGTGCTGCAAGCGTGGCTGGACCTCGAATTGATCATCGTCGACGGAGGATCGAGCGATGAGACGGTCGACGTCATCAGGAAGTACGAGCCCTGGATCACCTGGTGGGTCAGTGAGCCGGACCGTGGACAACCCGAGGCCATCAACAAAGCGTTGAAGAGGGTGACGGGAGACATCGTGGCCTGGTTCAATGCCGACGACTTCTTCACCGACGGTATCTTCGCCGCGGTAGCCGAGGCCTGGCGACGCAATCCTCGGGGAATCTACGCGGCGCCCGTGGCGAACTTCTATGCGCGCGGGAAGGAGAGGTTGATCCGTCCGCGAGGGATGTCGATCGAAAACGTCATCCAGTACTGGACGCGGCGGTCGCTGTGGCACGACCCGGGGCTCTTCTGGTCGCGCGCCGTCGTCGACGCGGTCGGTGGTCCGGACCCATCGCTCCACTACGCGCACGACTTCGACTATCTCGTTCGGGCGCTCCAGCAGGGCACCGTCGAATATGTCGATCACGTCGCCGCCGGCTTCCGGCTGCATCGGGATTCGAAAACCATCGCAGGCACTGAGAAGATGATGGCTGAGACAACCGCCGTCAGCCGCCGTTACTGGCATCTGCTAAAAGATCTCGATCGCGAGGGTTTCGAACGCTCCGAATTCCGGGCCCGTGTACGGCGGGCCGCTTCCAAACTTCTACGCGGAAAACGCGAAGGACTCCCACTCCTGTGGAGATCGCTGAAGGAACATCCGTTCGCAACCTGGTTCCGGCTGACGACGCTGTTCCCAACGGTGCTCTTTGAGCGCATCAGTCGCCTGCGCCCGGGACGCCACTTGTGACGACGTACGTCGGACTCTCCAGTCCGACCGCTGGAGATTGGACGTTACGACGCCGCGATAGCGGCTGAGAAGGTAGCCAGGGGTGCGAGCGCTTTTTGCGAGCAACCCCTGTTTACGTTGTCTCTCGAAGGCGTGCCGCGTCAGCGGCACTGGATGGAGTCCACGATTACTCCAGTGCCGCAGACGCGGCACCAACTACGACGTCTCTTTACCAGGGGTGCTCGCAAGAAACGCTCGCACCCCTGGCTACCTTCTTGAGCCGCTAACGCGGCAAAATCTCGCGCGGTTGTCGGTTCCACGCGGTGCTGAGCCATCGCTATACTCCCGGCGCATGAAGCCACGCATCTTCGCCGCGCTCGCGCTTCTCTTATCCGCGCCGGCGATGATCGCCGCCCCGCCGATCGATCGTGCCGCGATGCAGGCCAAGATCCGCGCCGAGCTTCTCCATTCATGGAAGGCGTACGAACAGTACGCGTGGGGCCACGACGAGCTTCGCCCGTTGAGCAAACAGCCGCGTGACTGGTACGGGCAGTCGCTGCTCATGACCCCGGTCGACTCGCTCGACACACTCCTTCTCATGGGCTTCAAGGACGAAGCGGACAAGGCCAGGTTACTGATCGACGACCGCCTCTCCTTCGACAAGGACATCTCCGTCAAGGTTTTCGAGGTGACGATCCGTCTCCTCGGCGGGTTGCTCTCCAGCTATCAAATGACGGGCGACCCGCGCCTGCTCCAGCTCGCCGACGACCTCGGCACGCGCTTGCTGCCGGCCTTCAACACCCCGACCGGCATGCCCTACATGTTCGTCAACCTGCGCACCGGGAAGACTTCGGGCGTCCGCTCCAATCCCGCGGAAATCGGCACGCTCATCCTCGAATTCGGAACGCTGAGCAAGCTGACGAACAAGCCGGTCTACTTCGAAAAAGCCAAGCGCGCCCTGGTCGAGCTCTACAAGCGGCGCTCGAAGATCGACCTCGTCGGTGAGGAGATCGACGTCGAGACGGGCGCCTGGGCCGGCAAGGCCAGTCACGTCGGCGGCGGGATCGATTCGTACTACGAGTACCTGCTCAAGTGCTCCCGCCTTTTCGGCGACGCCGACTGCGCCTCCATGTGGAAGACGAGCATCGCCGCGCTGAACAAGCGCCTCGCCGATGAAGCCCCCTCCGGCCTCTGGTACGGCGAGGTGGACATGGACAGCGGCAAGCGCACCAACCCCGAGTTCGGCGCCCTGCACGCGTTCTTCCCCGCCGTGCTGGTCCTCGGCGGAGACGTCAAGCGCGGACGCCGCCTCGAAGAGTCGTCCTTCCGCATGTGGACGCTACGAGGCATCGAGCCCGAGGTCCTCGACTACCGGACGATGACGATCAAAGAGCCAGGCTATCAACTCCGCCCCGAGATCATCGAGTCCGCCTACTACCTCCACCACGCCACTCACGACGACCGTTACCTCATGATGGGCCAGACCTTCTTCGACGCCCTCGTCGCCCACTGCCGTACCGACGCCGGCTACACCACCCTAAAGAGCGTGGTGACGATGGAAAAGAGCGACCTGATGCCTAGTTACTTTTTGGCCGAGACGCTCAAGTACCTCTACCTGCTCTTCGCGCCGGACTCCGCCCTCGATCTCGATAAGGTCGTCTTCAATACCGAGGCACATCCGCTACGCTAAGATGTCGAGATGAGCGATGAAAAGGACGTGTTTTCGCAAGCACTGCTTTTGCCTCAACACGACCGCGCAGAGCTGGCGGCTCGGCTGCTGGAAAGCCTCGATCAGGCACCTGATAGTGGGGTAGACCAAGCCTGGTTGGACGAAATCGAGCGACGCTGTGCTGCGATCGATGCCGGAGAAGCGGTCACCTCTGACTGGATTGAGTTTCGAGATCGAGTTGAACGCGAGATATTCGGCAGGTGACGAAGCCCGTTCGTCCGTCCGGGTTTGCTGAAGAGGAAATCCTTCACGAGCTCCTTTGGTATGAAGGCGAACGTTCTGGTCTCGGTGACAGGCTCTGGCAGGACATTCAAGCCGTCACGCAACTGATCTCTGACTATCCGCAAATAGGCGAAGTTGTCCGTCTTGCTCGCGTGAGCGGAGTCATACGACGGTTTCCGCTACGTCACTTTCCCTTCTTCGTGATTTACCGCGAACTTGCCGACCATCTGGAGGTTGTGGCGCTAGCACCGACTAGTAAGAAGCCGAATTACTGGCGCTCGCGTGTTTCATAGCTGGGCGATTGCCGACTCGTCGGCACGCTCCCCGCACGTCACACCCCCATGAACCTCTCCTCCATCCTCCTCTGGGGTTTCGCGGCCACCGTCCTTCTGACCGGCCTCTCCATCCTAGCGCAGTCCCTCGGGCTCACGCGGATCGACATCCCCTTCATCGTCGGGACGATGTTCACGCCCGATCGCGACCGGGCCAAGGTGCTCGGACTCAGCATTCACCTTGTCAACGGCTGGCTGTTTGCCATCGTCTACGGCCTCTTCTTCGAGAACCTGCACGCTGCCACTTGGTGGTACGGAGCGCTGTTGGGAGCATTCCAGGGGATGTTTGTCGTCGTGGTACTGCTGCCGGCTCTTCCAGGCGTCCATCCGCGCATGGTTTCGGACTTCCGCGGGCCCGAGCCGACGCGCCTCCTCGAGCCGCCGGGGTTCTTCGTCAGGAACTACGGGTCGAAGACGCCCTTCGTGCTGCTGTTCGCGCACATGATGTATGGAGCGACGCTTGGCACGTTCTACGGGCTTTACTGAGCGCGCGGCTTCGCTTTCCCTTTCTTCTCAGCCTCCTCGATGTTCAGCGCCGCGTTGAGCAGCGCGATGTGCGAGAGCGCTTGCGGGAAGTTGCCGAGCAACGCGCCGCTGTGACCGTCGATCTCCTCGGCGAACAGACCAGCGTCATTGCCGCGGCGGACGACGTCGTCGAAGAGCGTGCGCGCTTCGTCGACACGGCCGGCCAGCGCCAGCGCTTCCACGAGCCAGAAGCTGCAAGCGAGAAAGACCCCCTCGCCGGATGGAAGGCCGTCGTCGGTCTTGCGGCTGTCGTAGCGGTAGATGAGACCGTCGTGGCCGAGGTCCGCGCGGATGGCGTCGATCGTGCCGAGCATGCGCGAGTCGGTTGGATCGATGAGGCCGACGCGGGCGATGAAGAGCAGGCTGGCGTCGACCTCCTCTTCGTCGAAGATGCCGACGAACGTGTTTCGCCGCGCGTTGAAGCCGCGCGACATCACCGCTTCCTTGATCTCCGCTTTCACCTTCTCCACGTGCTCGACGTCGATCTCGATGTGGCAGCGTCTGGCGATGCGCTGTGCGCTGTCGAGCGCGGACCAGGCCATCACCTTCCCATGAACGTGCTGGCGCGGCTCGCCGCGCTTCTCCCAGATGCCGGCGTCCGGTTCCTGCCAGCGAGCGCACACGATGTCGGTGAGCCGGCGCATGAGGCGCTGCGTATCGTGGTCGAGACGCTCGCCGCGGCGCGTGGCCTCTTCGACCGCGCCGAGGACTTCGCCGTAAACGTCGAGTTGGAACTGCGCGTGCGCGGCGTTGCCGATGCGTACCGGACGGGAGCCGCGGTAGCCTTCGAGGTGGTCGAGCGTGCTCTCGGGAACGTTCGCCTCCCCGAAGACGTCGTAGAGCATCTGCAGATTCGGCTGCGTGAGGCGCGTGGAATAGAGCAGCCAGTCGAGAAAGGCGGCCCCTTCATTGGCGAAGCCGCAGTCGTAGAGCGCCGACACGGTCCACGAGGCGTCGCGCAGCCAGCAGTAGCGGTAGTCCCAGTTGCGCACGCTGCCGATCGACTCGGGGAGCGAGGTCGTCGGCGCGGCCACGATCGCTCCGGTCGGTGCGTACGTCAGTAGCTTCAGAACGAGCGCGGAGCGGAGGACGAGCGCCTTGTGCGGTCCGTCGTACGTCAGTTGCGACGACCATGTGCGCCAGAAATCGATCGTCCGCCCGATCTCCGCGGTCGCTTCGTCGCCCAGGCTGGGGAGGACGGATGGGGTCTGGTCGTCAAAGCCGAGCGCGAACGTGCGCGACTCGCCGGCGCGGAGCACGACGCGTGCGGTTGCCATGTCGTGATTGATGCCGAAATCGGCGTCGCTGCGCAGGTTCAGTACGCGCGCTCCCCATGCGCAGTAGACAGAATCGCGGCGCAGTTCCAGCTTCGGCGAGATGCTGCCGTAGTCAGGTCGCGGCGCGAAGACGATCTCGAACGGAACGTCGCCCTCGACGGCTTCGATGCACCGGAGCAATTGGCGGAACGGTGAAAGGCGCTTTCGCTTCTCCTCCTCCGTCATCACCGGCATCAGATCGAGCAGCCGCGCCACACCCGATTCCGTGGTGAACGTCGTCTCGATGACGTTCGTGCCTTCGAGGTAGCGGCGCTTTGCCTCGTGCGCGACAGCCGGACGGATGGCGAAGTGCCCTCCCTTCTCCGCATCGAGGATGCGCCCGAAGATCGACGCGGAGTCGAAGCGCGGCCAGCACAGCCAGTCGATTGAGCCGCCGCGCGAGATCAGCGCCACCGAACGGGTGCAGCCGATGGCCGCGTAGTCGGCGATGGGGGGGTAGGCAGGCATTTGAAGTGGTCCGGCGGGGGCCGAGCGTTTAGTGTTCGTCAGCGTTGAAATCAGAGATGGAGCAAAACTCGCGCTGAGCTTAACTTTCACTGTCATCCTGAGGCTGCCGCAGCCGCGCCCTTAATGTTGAATGTTTGCGTAAATCGAGCGTCGCGGCGGAGGACGCCGAAGGACCCCCTACCTACATGCCGGGAGGTTGGGGGGAGCTCTGGGTGGTGACCTTTGCCCCCTCCCTTTCCGGCATGTAGGTAGGGGGTCCTTCGGCGTCCTCCGCCGCGGGATCAGATTTGCGCAAGCACCACGATTCGTACCGCGGCTGCGGCAGCCTCAGGATGACAGTGAATTGAGAGAGGCTGAGGATGATTGGCGATCGATCTGGTTTCTTCGTCATCACCTTCCTATCCGCTGCCATTCGGTCGAAATTCCATCGAAGAACAAACGCTATCGAGTCACTGGAACCGGTCCCTGTTGCGGCGCCGGCGGCGCTTGCGAAGCAATGCGATACCGCCCGCGATCAGCGCGATCCCCCCGGCGATCCCTGCCACTTTCCACGCCACCTTCCGGACATCCATCGTCGCCGGCTTCTCAGCGTAGCGCCGTTCGGGCAACTCACCAGCCGGCTCCTCCTGCATGGCCATATGCAGCACCTGTGCAAGGTGGAGCGCCTCGCGTCCCGTCCCTTGTGCAATCTGCTCGCGGCAACTGAAACCATCGGCGACGATGATCGTGCCGCGAGCCGCCTCGCGCACCGCCGGCAGGAGGACGCGCTCCCCGATGCGCATCGACAGCTCGTACTTGTCGTGCTCGAACCCGAACGCGCCGGCCATGCCGCAGCAACCGGAGTCGGGGCTATCGACGTCGAGGCCGAGCTTCTTCAACACCTGTTCTTCATCGCTGAAGTGCAGGACCGCCTTGTGATGACAATGCCCCTGAACCAGCGCTTTGCCGTGCAGCTTCGGCAGCTCGACGTGCTCGTGGAGCAGAAACTCCGGCAACGTCTTCACTGCCTTCGACAGACGGATGGCTTCATCATCGTCCGGAAAAAGATTCGGCAGCTCGTCGCGGAACACCGAGATGCAGCTCGGTTCGAGCCCGACGATGGGGATGCCTTCCTCCAGCTCGGGCCGCAACGCCTCCATCGTTTCCTGCAGCAGACCCTTCGCCATACCCAGGAAGCCCCAGTCGTAGAGCGGCCGTCCGCAGCAGAGGCGTTTGCGCGGGATGATCACTTCATAGCCCGCCGCCTCCAGCACCTCGGCCGCCGCATTGGCGGTGTTCGGACGAAAGTGATTGTTGAACGTGTCCGGCCAGAGGAGGACTTTCTTCCGGGCCGCGCCGCGTGGCCGCCGCACGGAGGATGAGAACTGCTTCACGAACGTCCTCTTCGCAAACCGCGGCATCCGCCGCTCCGGCGCCACGCCGGCCAGTGCCCGCGTGATCGGCAGCGACATAACCGCGTTCGCCACCTCCGGCGCGATCTCCGCGGCGCGCGCCCACCAGTAGATCCACCCCATCGAGTACGCTGCCGGCGGCCGCAACTTGCCCTCGTAGTAATGCGAGAGAAACTCCGCCTTGTACGTGGCCATGTCCACGTTCACCGGGCAGTCGCCTTTGCACCCTTTGCAGGCCAGGCAGAGATCGAGCGAATCCTTGACTGCTTCGTTGTTCCAGTCAGCCGGGATGACCTGACCCTCGAACATCTCGAAGAGCAGGCGGGCACGTCCGCGGGTGGAATGCTCCTCCTCGCGCGTGACCATGAAGCTCGGGCACATCGTGCCGCCGTCTATGCGCCGGCATTTGCCGACGCCGACGCAGCGCGTCAGGGCACGATCGATCCGGCCCTCGTCCTCGGGGAATTGGAAATGCGTCTTCGGCGACCACTGATGGAAGTCCGCGCCGAGGCGGAGATTCTCCGTCGGGTGATACGGCATCACCACTTTGCCCGGATTCATCTTCCACTCCGGATCCCAGAGCGACTTGAACTCGTTGAACGCCTGCACCAGCTCGGGACCGAACATCTTCGGCAGCAACGCCGCGCGGGCCTGGCCGTCGCCGTGCTCGCCGGAGAGCGAGCCGCCGTACTTGACGCAGAGATCGGCCGCGGCATTGATATAGGAACCAAACCTGGCGATGCCCGCCGCGGACTCGAGGTCAAAGTCGTTCCGCGTGTGGACGCAGGCCTGGCCGAAGTGACCGTAAAGGGCGCCGATATAGCCATACCGGTCGAGAAGCGTCCGCAGCTCGCGGAGATACTCGCCGAGGTGGTTCGGATCGACAGCCGAGTCCTCCCAACCTTCCCACGAGTGTCCTTTGCCAGGGACGAACGCCGTGGCGCCGAGGCCCGACTCGCGGATCGCCCAGATCATCTTCGCTTCCTTCTTGTCGTCGAAGAGGCGATACGACGGCCTGAACGGCGACGCCGCCAGCGAGGCGATCATCGTCCGCGCGTATCCGTCCGAGGCCTCCTTCGTCTCGCCGCCGAACTCCACGAGCAGCCACCCTTTGCCTTCCGGGAGAAGAGCGATGTTGCCGATGTTCATACCCTTCGCCTTCATGTCGGCGATGAGGCGGTCGTCGATCCCTTCCAGACCGATGGGATTGAATTCGAGCAGGCGCGGCACATCGTCCGCGGCCAGGTAGATGTCGTCGTACCCGAGGACCACCAGCGTTCGCGATGGCGGCGAGTAGACCAGGCGGCACTTCGCCTCGAGCACCACCACGCACGTACACTCGCTGCCCACCAGCGCCTGGGCCACGTTGAAGCCGTTCTCCGGCAGGAGCGAGTCGAGGTTGTAGCCGGAGACGCGCCGCGGGATCTTCGGATACTTCGCGCGAATGAGATCGCCGTAGGTATCGCGGATGCGTTTCATCCCCGCGTAGATCTCACCCCGCCTCCCCCCCTCGGCGATAATCCCTTCCAACTCGGCGTCGCTCGTCGCTCCCACCCTCATCCGCACCCCGTCATACGTGAGGATCTCCAGCTCTTCGATGTTGTCGACGGTCTTGCCGGCCATCAGCCCGTGGACGCCGCAGGAGTTGTTGCCGATCATTCCGCCGAGAGTGCAGTGCGAGTGCGTGGCCGGGTCAGGTCCGAAGGTGAGCGTCTGTTTCTCCGCGGCATTGCGAAGGTCGTCGAGGATGATGCCCGGTTCGATCCGCGCATACCGTCCCTCGGCATTCAGCTCGCGGATGTGGTGCATGTACTTCGAGAAGTCGAGCACGACGGCCACGTTGCAGCACTGTCCGGCCAGCGACGTGCCGCCGCCCCGTGCCAGGATCGGCGCCCCATGCTTGCACGCCAGCGCCACGGTGGCGACGACGTCGTCCGCATCGCGCGGAATGACCACGCCGATCGGCACTTGCCGATAGTTGGAGGCGTCGGTGGCGTAGAGCGCCCGCGATCCGTCGTCGAACCGGACCTCCCCGCGGACGGCCTCGCGCAGCTCCGAGGCCAGGATCTCCGCATCGACGTTCAGCGTCTGGATTCGGTCGCTGTGCTCGATCCGCGTCCGCACGGATCGGTCGTGTTCGAAGGCGACCGGATCGAAACGCGCGGCGAAGTTTTCGGCGCGGGTGTCAGACATCGAAGACATCGTACGACAAGGCCGGAACGCCAGCGCTCCGACGGGTCAGCGCATTTCTCACAAGAGCTCACCGTAATGGTACCTATCGAGAACCCTCTCCCCGCGATCGAGCGGGGAGAGGGTGGGCCGAAGGCCGGGTGAGGGGACGCGCGGCTGCCGATCTGCGAAGTGACGGGCCGGGGGAAGTGCATGAAAACATTCCAATTCAGCGCGAGTACCGCCCCCTGCCCTGAGGAGCGATAGCGACGAAGGGGCACCTTCTCGACGTTACACAGTGTCCGCGATTCCCACTCAGATGGTGTTCGAGAGCACGCCGGTCACTTGTACTCGTCGTGCCGGCGGACCCAATACTGCGGCCGATCCCCTTCGTCGCGGCCTTTCGGCACGAGGTCGATGTAGTGATACGCGGTGTTCGTCATGTCGATGCCGCGCGCGTAGGCCGAATAGGTGTGGAACACGTTCCCATCGTCATCCCGGTAAAAGACGCTCGTCCCTTCGCGCTCGGCGCCGGCGTCCTGCATCGTGTAGTTGTAGAAGGTCTTCTTTTCCGCGACCTCTTTGTCGGTGAAGGAGACGTGATAGTCGAAGTTGAAATCGCTGTCCGCCGAGGAGAGCCACTTGAAGCCCCACCCCATGCGCTGCCGGTACGCGGCGAGCTTGGCGTACGGAGCGCGTGAGACGGCCACCATCGTGATGTCGCGATGGTTCAGATGGATGATGATGTCGTTGAAGTTGTCGGCCCAGAAAGAACAGTGTGGGCAGCCGGCGTCCCAATCAGGGCGGAACATGAAGTGATAGACGATCAACTGGCTGCGGTCTTCGAAGAGGCCGGCCAGCGACTCCTTTCCGTTTGGTCCTTCGAGGAGATACTCCTTCTCGACCCTCTCCCACGGAAGCTCCCGCCGTTGCTGGTTCACCGCATCGCGCAATCGCGTGAACTCCTTTTCCTTCGCCAGGAACTCCGTCCGCGCCGCCAGCCATTCGTCATGCGAGACCACTCGGTGATTCATCGTTGTCCTCCATCCTTCTCTAGCGTACCGGATCGACAAGCGTAGAGCAGGCATCCTGCCTGCTCCCGACGGGCGTCCTCGCCCGTCGGTGGTTTCTGTCAACATACCGAGTCCTGCACGAGCAACCCCGCCGGGCGAGGACGCCCGTCGGTAGCAGGCAGGATGCCTGCTCTACGACGACCTCCTCGTACTGCGCGTTGGCGAGGTTCTCGACATTCGCGAAGGGGGTGAAAGCGCGAGAGGTGGTGCTACTCAAAATGCGCGGGCGCGCCTTCGGACGCGCCCGCGCGGTACTTACTGCACGAACCGGTTCGTCATCACTTCGACGGTGTGGCCGGTGACGATGACGTCACAGGCGGCGGTTCCGCCGGAACCGGGGTTGCCGGCACAGGGGCCGGCTGGGACTTCGACGACTTCGTCTTCCGTCTGCGCCCGAGGGCGCGGCTCATGTCATCGACATGCGGAGCAAGGTCCGCCGTGGCCGGACGCTTGGCCAGAGCCTTGGCCATCGCGTACGTCGTCAGCGCATCGCTACCAACCTCGTTCCTTGCCGCGGTGACACTGTGGCGGACGAAGAAAGCCAGTGCCTCCAGCTCATCCGCCAGCGGGCCGAACTCATCGGCATAGCTCAACAGATCGCGAGCCTTCGCCGGATCTGTCCCCCCTGCGCTCCCGAGCGGAGCGCTGTTCGACACCGCCGCGGCCGTCAGTTGGACAAACTCTGCCGGTACCGCTGCGCCGGAAGCCAGACGCCTCCCCTCTTTCTTGTTGAGCGGAATCACGAGGTTCGGAATCTGCTCTCGCATGGCGCGGGTCTGCTGCATCAGCGCCTGCGCCGCATCTCTGTAGGAAACCGGCGACGGCGTCGCCGGTACGACATTTTGCGTACTCATATCTTCCTCCTATTCAGTTTTCACAACTGCCGTGATCAGAGCGGGCAGAGTGAAACCATTGGAGGGGCGCGCCCCCGGCAAACTCTTCGGATCGCGTCCTCGATGGTGGCGAGGACCGATCGGCGGCGCCGAAGGGGAAGGCGTGGTGCATCGTCCAGGTACGGCCGGACGACCGTCAGAGGGGCATTAATGGCGGGACGGGAATCGGCAACGTGCCCGGAGCGCTCGAGCAGAACAGCGCTGGCCACAGCCGTTTCAAGCTGAAGGGTCACCATGTTCAGGTCGCCGGCCACATCCAGCATCCGTTTGGCATCCGCGGCCAGTTGTACGGGCGCGAGGCAATCGGACCCGGAAGCCGAGACAATGGCGGCGCCGGCCTCCTGCATGGAGTAGGTGGCGCGGTCGATCAGATCGGCCGCTTCCATGAGACTGTGCGCAGCCCGATTCAACTGTTCCGCGCTCCAGAGCGGGTCGCTCACACCGAAGCGTCGGGCGTAGTCGATGGCCACACGGGCCGAATCGATCAGAAGGATCGAGCAATCGATGTCCCGGCGCATGCGGCGCATCGGCTCGAACCCCGGCAGACTGACCCCCATGGCGCGCAGGCAGAGCCCTGCCTCCCGCGAAAAGATCGCGTCCGTTCCCAGGCCGTTCCGGCCGTCTGTGTCGCTCAAAATCATCCTTTCCTCATCTCCTCTTGATATACGTAGCAAGCCATATGCCAATACACACGGCAATTAGGGTAAAACGCAGGACGCGAATTAAGAATTCCACATTCTTCAGCAATCTTGGAAGAATTTTCGTGTGATTCGTGCGATTGCGTTGCCCGGCCGGGGCATTTACGTCGTCCCCGAGCGGCCGCCTCCCGGCCTCACGTTGACAAAAATTAGTCGTTGATACGGTCTGGGACCGCAACGATACGGTCCGGGACCGTATCAATTGACAAATTTTGCCCATTCATACGGTCCGGGACCGTATCGATTGACAAATTTTGCCCATTCACACGGTCCGGGACCGTATCGATTGACAAGTTTTGTCCATTCATACGGTCCGCGACCGTAACGTTGAGGAAAATGTCCCCATCAACGAGGAGAATGTCCTCATCAAAGGACACCAGTGACCTCATCGTTGGACACTTTCGGCTCATCACCGAGGTCCGCGACCGCACCGTCGAGGAAAAGGTCCTCATCGATGGGGTCGGCGATGACGACGAGGACAAACTCCCAACGATGACGACGGCCGGGGCGTCCCGTGCAGACCGGCTATGGTGCCAAGGCCTCTACCCGGTCGCGAGCGGTGACAACCAGACGTTGATCGAGTGCTTTGTGTCGCGTCATGATCGAAATCAGGGATGCAGCACATGCTCGCGCGGCGCCCCCGCTTCACTGTCTTCCTGAGGCTGCCGCAGCCGCGCCCATGCTGTTGGTGATTGCTCAAATCAGACGTCGCGGCGGAGGACGCCGAAGGACCCCCTCCCTACCTGCCGGGAGGTTGGGGGAGTTCAGAGTAGTTCACCTTGCCACCACCCTTTCCGGCCTGTAGCAAGGGGGTCCTTCGGCGTCCTACGCCGCGGGACCGGATTTGAGCAAGCACCAGGATTCGGGCCGCGGCTGCGGCAGCCTCAGGAAGACAGTGTGGGGTGAAAGGCGCTGACCTACCGGTTTCAATCTTGACGTGACCTTAGATGATGCCATAGTCAGCAAGGGCGTCCTGGATTCTCGAAGCGGGGATCATGCGGCTGCCTTTGGGCACATCGAAGGTGGCAAAGCGCGCCCGCTTCCCCCGCGCCGGAGGAGTCTTCTGCTGGCTGAGCGCCGCGCGCGCCACACCGGAAAGGACGCGTCCGAGCCGGCGACCGGTGGCGCGTGCATTCGCCTGAGCCTCTTCATAAAGATCGTCTGAGGCGAATGATGATCTCTCCGCCGCTTTGGAATCAAGAATACGTGGGACCGAAGGATCGATTTGATCTGAGAATCTGTGAGGCCTGCGGTCGCGATGATTTGCTCCCAGTGCGGTCGAGAAGCCAGATCGATCTCGTTGTATGAGTCCGTATTGAAGATATCTGGCGCATCTACTTCATCTCTGCGAACTATGTGAAAGCCGCCCGGGCTGGTAAACGGCGTCGTGCTCATAGCGCAAGTCTCGACGATCGCTCCGACAGTGATGCCTACAAATGGTGTCAGCGGTTGAGTGAGTTTGGTTGGGCTTCCGTCTGACCGCACAAGCGATTCCCATTCCTTCCGCGTGATCGCGTAGATCTTCCGATTGAGGATTCGCCGCGCCGCGCGCGTGAGGCGATCGACAATGTTGGTCATAGCATCTGAACCGGTTATTGTATACGACTATGGGAAATTAACGCTTACGTGATCCGTTGCGCAACTATATTTCGCTAGCACAGTCCCTTCGTGAAGGTCTCGCAGTCGAACGTTCGGGAGGTAAGTGTGGTCGACGGTTTCGCACCATGCCTTGCCGATGTAACGGACATACGTCTCGCGGTCTGGAAATGGAACATCGCGCAAATCGTCCCGACCCACGTAAATATCCACGCTGCCGTTTTCAAAAACGTCGAGCCTCGGTGTGACGCTAGGAAAAGCTTGGGCTAATGCAGCGAGTAACACTGTTTCCGGCGATGGTGCAGACGCGTTTCGCGACGCATAGATCGACCGCGGCACGTGATCGGTTCGGTGCATCGGCGCATAAACGAACGTGTAGCCGACCCACCAGACGCCGCTTGCCATGGCTACTACGGCTAGGATGATCGGGAACCCACACCCGAACAAAATCGAGATCCGGTCGAGCGATCTTTCATGGCGAACAGCCATCCAGCAAGTGATGAGAATCAGGACGGTGAACGCTGCGACCGTTTCCAAAAGAACGGCGGCTTCGTCTGCTTGCAGACGAGACGAAGTGACAACGTGAGTGAGGTAGGCAGATATAAATACGGTAAGCGCCGCGACGATGTACCAGACTTTCGGTGGTCGGAACATTTCGGCAAAATGCGGATGCCGCCGCTTCAACCACCCCAACAGGAGTATTGGCACGACAATAACAGCGGTGCAGCCAACCAAGCCGAGTACGACGATCGCAAAATTGCTCATTTGCTTTTAGGTCGGCGACGTCACTCTTCTTGCCTAACGGATCCGCCGTTCAGGCGCGCAGCCCTCGACGTGAAGACGGCAGAGCGGCACGGCGGGTGCCGCGACTAACGATATGCTCGGCAGGAGCGAAGAGCAACCGCCGTGACGCCACGGCGCGCGGACCGCGGCAGCGAACGCGGTCGCGTTAACCCCGCTGCTGGAAACGATGCTTGTGCTCACTTCGGAAGGATGGCAGGCAAGTTGGCCTTGTCAAAGACGCGAACCAAGTCCGTCACCGTGCACTCCAGCGCGACAGCGGGCCGAAGGACGGTCAGAAGGTTCGGGAACTGGATTCCCAACTCCATCGCGCTCACGTGAGTCTGGGGGATGCCGACGAGTTCGGCGAGCGCCTGCTGGCAGTCCACCGATCAACGGGGGCAGGAGTGACGGCACGTTGGGCAGTGTTGATTTCATCCATCGGTTGGTGAGAATGGCGAATTCCTCACCCTTGCGGATGTCGTGATCGGCCCAGTAGTCGGTGAGCTTGTTCCGCGTTTCCTGGCCGGTCATGCGCTGCTGAATCCATTTTTCGCTGCGCCCATGTTTCTGCCAGGTCTCGCGGGCACGATCCAGCGCTCTCGAAGGATCGGACATCATCTGCATCCGTTCGTAGCCCACCTTGGCGAGCCAGGGTTTGATGGGCTCGGCCTTGGGACTGGGAACGCTCTGCACGAGGCGAAGCAGGGTCTCCGCGGTCGCGACGTCGGTGAGGTAGCGTTTGCCGTCGGCGGCAGGCAGTTTCAGTCGGTTACATTTTGTAACCGACTCTGGAGTTTGGACGTCAAGGGTGTGTATTCGGAATTTGACGTTTACAGATCGAAGGCAAACCAGCGCGAAGCACGCCGGAGGCGTTCCGTAGATTAGCCGGTGGCAAGCGCCGAAGGACGCGCCGCCACCGGTTAGGGATCGTGGCCATCACCGACCCCGGCAGGGGTCGCGGACCGCGCTCGCGTCACCAGAAGGCCCGCTCGTCGGAGCTCGATGTCGTCGAGGGCATGTTTCAACCCTCCGGTACCCCTGCCGGGGTATAACATTTTGTAAGGATCGGTAACCGGTGGCGGCACGCCTTGCGGCGCTTGCCACCGGCTAATCTACCGCACGCCTCCAGCGTGCTCGCGCCAGCTACGCCAGCTACGCCAGCGGATCTGGCAACATTCCAAATACGCGCCTTGAACGCGTCCAATTTCCAGAGTCGGTTACATTTTGTAACCGACTCACTTCCCTCTAATCGACCTACGCCCTCCCCCGCCGTCGCTATTTTCAGATCGCGCGAGATCGGCGGGCGGGACCCTTCGGCTTCGCTCAGGGCGGGACGCCCGCGCTCCCAGGGAGGCGAGAGCCAAGAGCTGTGGGTGGGCCGCCGCCTTCGGCGGCCCTTGCGGAGATAAGCGGGTTAGAACTTCAGGCCGAGGATCACCCTTCTGCTCGGCGAGGCGAAGCCGACGGCTTCCTCGTACTGCGTGTTGGCGAGGTTCTCGACCTTGGCGAAGGGTGTGAAGTGCGAGAGGTGGTACTGGACGTTGAGGTCGATGGTCGTGTAGGCGCGGTTGGTGGTGCGGGAGAAGGGGAGGATGGCCAGGTCGTCGTCGCGCTGGCCGATGTGGAGGAGGGCGATGTTGGTGTCGATGGCGCCGCTGCGGTAGCCGGTGGAGATGGATCCGGAATTCTTCGGGCGGCGGAGGAGGCGCAATCCGGTGGCCTCGTCGTCGTCGCGGTGGAGGTAGGTGTAGCTGAACGCGGCGTAGACGTTCGCGCTGAGGTGCTCCGTGAGGCCGGCTTCGATCCCGTCGCTGCGGACGCGGCCGATGTTCTGGGAGATGAAGGTGACCGGATCGAAGGTGATCAGGTTGCGGTAGCGGCTGTTGAAGTAGGTCAGGGAGAAGAGGCCGTCGCGGCCCAGGGCCTCGTCGAAGCCGAGCTCGTAGCTGCGATTGCTCTCCGCCTTGAGGTTCGGGTTGCCGAAGAAGGGGTAGTACAGCTCACCGAGCGACGGGGCGCGGAAGCCGAGGCCGTAGGCGGCGCGCCACTTCATGACGCCGCTGACGATGGCGGCGGCGATGCGCGGCGAGGTCTGGGAGCCGAAGACGTCGAAGTGATCGCGGCGGACGCCGGCGCTCAGCTCGAATTTCGATCCGTTGCCGAGGTCGTGGGAGATGCGGTCCTCGACGAAGAACGATTGGTCGGTGCGGCGCTTGTCGAGGAAGTTCGGTCCGAAGTTCGTGAGGTCGTTGACGAGGTCGCGTGAGTACTCGCCGCCGGCGACGATGGTGCCGATGGGTGTGGCAACGCGCGTCGTCAGCCGGGCCCGGCGCGTCTTGGCATCGGTCGACGTCGAGGTCGTGAACGGATCCTGGGGGTCGTGAAAGTCGTCGAGGCGGTGGTTGTCGGAGAGCGTCAGGTCGCTGATGAAGCGGCCGAGGGTGAGCGTGACGGGAATGGCGATCTGCGTCTCGGTCCCGTTCTGGCGGCGATCGGGGCTGGGGACGAGCGCGCTCCCGTCCGCGTTCGTGTTGAAGGGGATGCCGAGGTTGTAGGAAGTGTGGCGCGCGGCTGCGCCGATGGAGAGGGCGTCGATCGGAGTCCAACGGGCGTTCGCGCTGGCGCTGTTCTGGTGAAAGTCGTCGTTGGGGTTGAAGCCGTCATCGCTGCGGTGCTCGTAGCTTCCGGCCGCCGTCAGCGTCTCGCTGGCGTACGCGCCGTCGAGCATGGCGTTGCGAAGCCCGTGGCTGCCGCTTTCGAAGTCGCCGTGGATGCCGCTCGTGCGCGGCGTGGTCGTTACGTTGATCACGCCGGCCATGGCCTCGGAACCGTACAGCGCGGAGAACGGGCCGCGCACGACCTCGATCTGTTCGACGCCGGCGGTGGAGAAACGACCCCAGTCGTATCCCGAGAAGTAGGGATTGTTGAGGACGATGCCGTTCCAGAGCACGAGCGTCTGGGTCGATGCCGCGCCGCGCGTGAAGAGCGATGTGGCCTTGCCGGGCGATCCGCTGCGGGCAAGCACGAGGCCGGGCACATCGCGCAGGACGTCGGCGACGTCGAGCGCGGCGTGCTCGTCGATGTCGGTCCGTGTGATGACGGTGACCGAGGCGGGTGTGGCCTGCACGGTCTCGGGCAGCGCCGAGGCGGTGACCACAATCTGGTCGTTGATGGTTTGCGGGGGTTGTTGTGGTGTGGACTGAGCGAGTGCGGGGACGACAAAAAAGAGAGACAGTGCGAGAACACGCTTCATGACGACTCCTTCCCTCCGAAGAAGGCCGATCAAAAGTGGGTTCCGAGCCAGCCGGTCTCCTGGCTTCCGGGTCATCCTCGTCGCGCCGCCTTCCCGCATCGGGAGATGCAGTGGCTGATCGTGGTGCGAGTCGTCGCCGGTCACAGTGGCGGGGGCCGCGCCGGCATCACACCGGCTTCCCGTTCACTGACTCAGAGGAAGTTGGGAAAGAACTGAGGGCATTATATGCGCGCTTCGCGTGCGTTGTCGGTTGTCCGTTTTCGGTTGTCTGAGCGCTGTGACGCGCGTGGCCAGAATGAAAGATCGCCCGTATAGCGCGTTTGGGCATTGCCCAACGCGAGTCGCAGCGCGCAGACAACCGACAACGCGGCGAAGCCGCAGACAACGCGTGCCAAGCGCGCAATAATGTCCCCCATGCCGACTGCCGCTCCGCCTGTCCGCCCTGTCACGCTGGATGAGATCTACGCCGCGCGGGAGCGGATTCGCGGCGTCATCACGAGGACGCCGTTGATCAAACTGCGGCACGACGCCGCCGCGCCGGAGATCTGGCTCAAGCTCGACAATCTGCAGCCGATCAACGCCTTCAAGATCCGCGGCGCGGCCAATGCCGTGGCTATGCTCACCCCCGAGGAGAGGGCCAGGGGCGTCTGGACCATCAGCGCCGGAAACGCGGGACAGGGCGTTGCGTACGCGGCGCGCGAATACGGGATCCCCTGTACCGTCGTGACGATCGAGACGGCTCCGGAGACGAAGATCGAGCGGATGCGCAACCTCGGCGCACGCATCGTCAAGGTGCCGTTTGACGCTGCATGGCGGGCCATGGAGGCCCGGGCCTTCGAAGGGGTCGAGGGCTCGTTCGTCCATCCGTTCGATGATCACAACTTCATCGCCGGCAACGCCTCGCTCGGGCTCGAGATCCTCGAGGATCTTCCCGCGGTGAGGACCGTGATCGCCGCGATCGGCGGGGGTGGTCTGGTCTCCGGAATCGGCAGCGCCATCCGTCAGCTCGCTCCGTCGGTCCGGATTCTCGGCGCGGAGCCGGAGACGGCGTCGCCCGGGGCGCGTTCGTTCGAGAAAGGATCGCCGCAGGCCTTCGACGATTACCAGCCGTCCTTCATCGACGGCGCGGGCGGCAAGAGTGTCTTCCCGCGGATGTGGGAACGGATGCAGGGGATCGTCGACGGCTCGGTCGTCGTCACGCTCGACGAGACGAAGCGGGCCATGCGCTTGGTTGCCGAGAAGGTGCGCGTCATCGCCGAGGGCGCCGGCGCACTGTCTGTCGCCGCCGCGCTCAGCGGAAGGGCCGGCGAGGGACCGATCGTCGCCGTCATCTCCGGCGGCAACATCGATCTCAAGAAATTCGCGGAGCTGATTGGAGCGCGGTAGCGCGGTTGCGGAGTTGCGCGGTAGCGGGGTTTCGCGGTCTCGCGGTTTGCGGGGTCTCGCGGTTGTTGGTTGCTGGGTTACTGAGTTGCTGGGTTGCTCCGAAGCAGATATTGGCAACTCGACAACTGATAACCGACAACCCAGCAACCCAGCAACCCAGCAACCCAGCAACCTAGCAACCAGCAACCTAGCAACCGCGAGACTCCGCAACCGCGCAACCACGAGACCGCGTAGTCTAAAATACGCGCATGGTCCGTTCCGTCCGGTGCTTTGCCCTTCTGCTGCTGCTCTCTTCGCCAGCGCTCGCCGGGGATTTCAATATCTACGTCGGACATGCGGCGAGCGAGGGCAATCTTCACGGCCAGTCCCGCTTCCGGTCGATCAGTTTCGAGCTGATAGGCCACCCGAAGCTTCCGCGGCTTCTCGATCGCTTCCTGCCCGAAGCGCGGGCAGGCGTCGACGTCGACTACTCCGACGTGCGGCAGCCGCGGAGCTGGTTCGGTTACACCTACGGCGATCCGGACGACTCCGTGCGCGCCGAGTGGGCTCACTTCTTCCTCCGCCAGTACTGGCGGAATTCATCGAACACGCTGCGGCCGTACGTCGACCTCGGCACGGGCCCGATGTGGTCGAACCGCCGCATTCCGGCGGCGACGTCGAAGGCCAATTTCAACTCGCAGCTCGGTCTCGGCCTCGTCGTTTTCCCGAATGCACGAACCCCTCTCTTCGTCGGATATCGTTTCTTTCACATCTCGAACGGCGGCATGTTCGCCGGCCGCAACCCCGGCCTGAATGTGAACGGATTCTTCGTCGGTACGCGCGTGAAGTGAATTCAGGGCGGATCGCTAGTCCCCAGCTTCGTCCACGGCCCGCATCGGGCGATGCGCCAGAAGGTCTTGGAGCCGCCGACGAGGAGACCGTGCTTTCGGATCGATTCGTGCCCGTACCATGAGCAGGTCGGGGTGAAGCGGCAGACGATGATGCCGCGGAGGTGGGGGGAGACATGGCTCCGATATTCGTCGATCGCAGCCAGGGCCATGCGCGCATCGATCGCGTAGCGAGGCGGCACGAGCAGGTCGTGCGCGATCCAGGCAATGACGATCGCCGCGAAAATCAGCCGCGTTCGGCGGCCTTTGCCTCGTCCCATAGTCCGTCCATCTCTTCCAGCGTCAGGTCGTCCACGTTGCGGCCGCTCTCGCGGACGCGGCTCTCCATCGATTCAAAGCGCCGCGTGAACTTGCGGTTGGTCGACTGCAGCGCTTCCTCGGCGTTCACGTTCAGCTTACGGGCGATGTTGGCAATGGTGAAGAGAAGATCGCCCAGTTCGTCGTGAATGTTCGATTCGTCACCCGAGGCGATGGCCTCGTGGAGCTCGGCGATCTCTTCGTTTAACTTGTCGAACACATCCTCGGTACGCCGCCAATCGAAGCCGACGCGGGCCGCTTTCTCGGTCAGCCGCCCGGCCCGCAACAGTGCCGGCAGCGATTGGGGCACGCCGGACAGCACGCTCTTGCTCTCCGCTTTCCGTTCCTCGTTTTTCAGCTTCTCCCAGTTGACCAGAACCGCTTCGGCGTCGTTCGCCACCACGTCGCCAAAGACGTGCGGATGCCGGCGTACCAGTTTGTCGTGGATGGCGGTGATGGAATCGTAGATGTCGAACGATCCTTCCTCGCGCGTCAGCTCGGCGATGAAGACGGCCTGGAGGAGGAAGTCGCCCAGCTCTTCGGCCAACGCGGCGCGGTCGTCCCGGTCGATGGCGTCGACCACCTCGTACGACTCTTCGATGACGAATGGCTTCAAGCTCGGCAGCGTCTGTTTCCTGTCCCACGGACAGCCGCCCGGGCCGCGAAGTGTTTGCATGAGATGGACGAGCTCGTCAAAGGAACGTTTGGGCATGCAAGACATTCTAAGCGGCGGAATCTTTGGTGTAGCATCAGCGTCCGATTCTTCAGCGAACTTTCCGTCCATGTCGAATCAGGTCCTGATTGTGGGCTCGGAGGCAGAGGCAAAAGCCCCCGCCGACGTAGCGGTCTCGCTCAGCTTTACGCCGGTTATTGCCGGTTCGGAGCAGGAGGCGCTCGACCTTCTCGATCGGCAGACGTTCACGCTGATCGCGGTCAGCGGTAGTGAACCGTGGCAACGCCTTCGGGACGAAGCGGAGCGGAAACAGCCCGAAGCCCGCATGCTCGAACTGCCGGCACCGAACGGCGACGACGGTGCGGTGCGGCGGCTGATGATCCGATACCTCGATCGCCGCACCCGGCCTCAGCACTTCAGCTCCGAAGAGCGTTACCGCTTCCTGTCCAGCATCCTCGAGTCGTTTACGGGGACGCTCGATCTGAAGGAAGTGTTGCGGCGGATCGTGACGATCACGAGGCAGGAGCTCGGCGCCGATCGCGCCTGGCTGTTGCACCCGGTCAACGAAGAGGCGGAGTTCGCCAAGGTTCGGTTCGCCGTCAGCGCGCCGGCATATTCGGTCCAGCAGGACCAATCCATGTCGTCGCTGCCGTTGAAACACTCGTCGAAGCTGATTCGCCGCCTCCTCGATGCGGACGGACCGATGGTGATCATGGAGGACGATCCTGATCTCGATCGCGAGCAAGCCGGCATCTTTCAGGTCCGCTCCGAGATGGTGCAGGTTCTGCGTCCTCGCGACGACGAGCCGTGGGCATTCGGGCTCCATCAGTGCTCATCGCGGAGGGAGTGGACGGAGGAGGAGATTTCGCTTTTCGGTGAGATCGGCCGTTACGCTACCCTGGCGCTGAACAACACCCTTCTTCACGAGCGGGCGGTGCGCGAGATGGCCAAGGTGACCGCCATCCTCGACCAGATCCCGGAGTCGGCCGCGATCTATGACGCGGCCGGACAGCTCGAACGGATGAACGCCGCGGCCCAACGCGAGCCTGTTTCGCTTTTCGCGCCGGATCCCGAGGGACGGCTGCGCAAGAGCCGGCACCGCTACATCGACGGCAGCCCGCTGGAAACCGACGACCTCCCGTCGATGCGTGCCGTGCGCGGCGAGACCGTCAAGTCCGACTATCTGGTCCACGACATCCGCAGCGGCGACGACCGCGTCATCAACCTGAAGGCGGCGCCGATTCGGGACGACCGCGGCCACGTCATCGGCTCGGTCGTGCTCTCACGCGACGTCACCGACGAGCGGCAGACGGCCGAGCGCGAAGCGTGGCGCCGCCGCCGCGCCGAATGCCTGGCGAACCTCGGCGTCGATGCCGTGACCGTGCAGCCGTCGTTCGAAGAGCTCGACGACCCGGCCCGCCGCGTGGCCGATGCCGTCGGCGGAACGGCCATGATCTTCCTCTACCACGCCGCGTCGAGCGAGCTGCACATGGTCGGGATGGCCTCGGTGGCGCCGGCAGCGAATGAAGTGCAGCAGTTCCGGGACTATCTCCAACGGAATCCCTACCATGCCGGCGAAGGCATCCCGGGCACTGTCTTCCAGATCGGGCGGCCTCTGCTTTACTCCGAGTTCGGGGCCAAGGCGGCGGCGGACTTCACGCGTGACGCGCCGGAGGGGGAGATCGTCGCGGCGATGAACGAGCAGACCCTCATCGCCACGCCGATCGAATCGTACGGCGACCGTATCGGCGCGCTGGTCATCGCCCGCTCCGACTCGCGGCGCAGTTTCGACGCCGAGGATCTCGAATTCGCCCAGGCCGTGGCCGAGCGCATCGGCGCGGCCAGCCACATCCATCGTCTGACGCGCATTTCGCAGGAAGGCCACCGCGCCGCCGAGGAACTGGCACGGCGTGAGGTCGACGCCCGTGTCCGATTCGAGGCGGTCATCGAGACCGCACCGATTGGCGTGGCCGTCTTCTCCGCGGATGAGCTTCGTTTCGAGCTGGCGAACGCCCGTTTCGTCGACTTCGTGGAGCGCCTCGGCAAGATCGCGCTCGACACGCGCCTGGTCGGCCTGCGCGTCGACGAGGTCATCCCTTCGCTGGAGAAGCCGCTCAAGCAGGTCGCCGAGTCGGGCGAGATGCGCTTCGACGAGGCCTTCAAGGCCGATACGAAACCGACGCCGACGTACATCAATCGCATCGTCTCGGCCGTCCGGGGACGGTTTTCCGGAATCACGCAGAGCCTGACGGTTCTGATCCAGGACGTGACGGACCAGGTCAACGCCCGCCGCGAGATCGAGGATCTGGCGCAGGCGATGGCCGAGCGCTCGGCACGCCTCGACTCGATCCTGAGCTCGATGACGGACGGTCTCTGGGTCTACGACGCCGGCGGGCAGGTCGTATCCGTCAACGAAGCGGCCATCACGATGTTCGGCTTCGGATCGCGCACCGAGGCGGTCGAGCACGGATCGTTCGCGCCGCTCAATCTCCGATATCCCGATGGACGGCCGATCCCGGCCGACGATCTCCCGCACGCGCGTGCGCTGCGCGGTCTGACCGTGCCCGACTATCTGGCCATGGCCAGGCACTTCATCACCGGCAAGGATCTCGACCTTTCCATCGCCGTGGCACCGATCGAAAGCAATGGCATCGTCGGAGCCGTCCTCGTGATCCGCGACATCACCGCGCTGCAGGAGCTCGATCGCAAGAAGGACGAGTTTCTCTCGGTCGCTTCTCACGAGTTACGCACGCCGCTGACGACGATCAAGGGCTACACGCAGTTGCTCGCGCAGACGATCAGCGACCTCCCTGCCGAGGAGCGGTCGACGTACCTGAACGCCGTCCTCGGCGAAGTGGAGCGGATGATGGGCCTCATCTCCGAGCTGCTGGATGTTTCGCGCATCGAGACGAACCGGCTGCAGATCGACCGCCAGCCGATCGTGTGGCGGGAGTTCCTGGACCGCCGCGCCAACGCCTTCCGCATCCAGAACCCGGCCCGGACGATTCGTTTCTCCGCCGACGTGCCGGAGACGACGATGCTCGTCGACCCCGACCGGATGCGCCAGGTTGTCGACAATCTCATCTCGAACGCGATCAAGTACTCCGCCGAGGGGACCGATATCGAGCTCGTCACACAAATCGACGGCCGTTACATGCTGACAGCCGTCATCGACCGCGGCATCGGAATCCCCCGCGACGAGATCCCGAAACTCTTCGAGCGTTTTCACCGCGCGCGCAACGTTTCCAGCCGCTATTACGGCGGCCTTGGCCTCGGCCTCTACATCGCCAAAGCGATCGTGGAAGCGCACAACGGCTCGATCAGCGTGACCAGCGAGGAAGGCCAGGGGGCGACATTTACGATCCGGCTGCCGCTGCTGTAGCCGCCGTTTTCTTTCCGATACAATCCGCGCGCTTTCGACGGAGGTTCCGATCGTGCGTTTCAGCCTGTTGCCCCATGAAGAGACGTTTTACGCCGACTTCATCGCCATGGCCGACCAGCTCAAGGTCGGCGCCCTCCTGCTCGAACAGATGTTCGCGACCGATCCACCCATCGCCGACAAGGCGCACGAGATCAAGGAGGTCGAGCACAAGTGCGACTTCCTCACGCACGAGATCATCCAGCGGCTGAACAAGACGTTCGTGACGCCGATCGACCGCGAAGACATCCACTCGCTGGCCCGCACGCTCGACGACGTGATGGACGCCATCGACAACGCCGCCGCTCTGGTGCCGCTGTACCGCATCGACCGGGTCCGGCCCGGGGCGCGCGAGCTGGCCAGGGTCATCTGTTCTTCGGCGGATGTCGTCCGCCGCGCCGTCCAGGCACTCGAAAAGCAGAGCGGCGTTCTCGAATGTGCCGTCGAGATCAACCGGCTCGAGAACGAGGCAGACCGGATCCATCAGCGCGCCGTCGGACAGCTTTTCGACGAGGAGCGCGATCCGATCACCGTGATGAAGTGGAAGGAGATCCTCGATCTCCTCGAGGACGCCACGGACCGCTGTGAGGACGTGGCCAACCTCCTCGAAAACGTGGTCGTGAAAAATAGCTGATGCCGAGCCATCTCCTTCTGGTCGTCGCCGGTCTGATCGCCGTGGCGTTGGTGTTCGACTACATCAACGGATTTCACGATGCCGCGAACTCGATCGCCACGATCGTGTCCACGCGCGTGCTATCGCCCGGCCAGGCAGTGGTCTGGGCGGCGTTCTTCAACTTCGTCGCGGCGTTCGGGTTCGGGACCGCCGTGGCCAGAACCATCGGCAAAGGAATGATCGATATCCGATTCGTGACCTTCGGCGTCATCTTCGCCGGTCTCATGGGCGCGATCATCTGGGATCTCATCACCTGGTACCTCGGCCTCCCGACGAGCTCCTCGCATGCGCTCATCGGTGGCTACGCGGGCGCGGCCTGCGCGCGCGCGATGTCGTTCCGCGTCATCGAGCCGAGCGGCTGGTCGAAGACGCTGATCTTCATCGTGGTCTCACCGATCATCGGCCTCATCGCCGGCCTGGCCCTGATGACGGCAACCTTCTGGATCTTCCGGCGCGTGACCCCGCAACGCGTCGACAGATGGTTCCGCCGTTTGCAGCTCGTCTCGGCCGCCGCGTTCAGCCTCAGCCACGGCGCCAATGACGCGCAGAAGACGATGGGCATCATCGCCGGTGTTCTCTTCACCGCCGGCTATATCAAAGTCTTCGAGATTCCTCTCTGGGTAATCCTGGCCGCGCACGCGGCCATCAGCCTCGGCACGCTCGCCGGCGGCTGGCGGATCATCCACACCATGGGCTCGAAGATTACCAAGTTGCAGCCGGTCAGTGGATTCGCGGCCGAGACCGGCGCCGCGATCGCCATCTTCACGGCCACGGCTTTCGGCATCCCGGTGTCGACAACACACGCCATCACCGGCGCGATCGTCGGCGTCGGCGCAACGCGGAGGCTGTCGGCCGTGCGCTGGGGCGTGGCCGGCCGAATTGTCTGGGCCTGGCTGCTGACGATCCCGATGGCCGCTTTCATGGGCGGTTTGATGTACTGGGTGGCCGCGGCATTCGGGGCGAAGTAGGCTTATCCTTGCCACAGTGAACCAAACGATTACCCTTGATGTTGAGCTACGCGCGTTCGTGCGGCGTGACACGGAAGAACGCTGGATCGCCGTCTGCCCTTCGATCGGCGTAGCGTCGCAAGGCGCCAGCGGTGATGACGCCAAGCGTTGTCTTGATGAGGCAGTCGAGCTTTGGTTCGAGAGCTGTATTGAACGTGGCACCCTCGAACGGGCTTTGCAGGAATCAAACTTCCGGCCCTCGCACATCGGCGAAAGCGATCACACGGACAGCGATCAAGACGCGGATGCGCTTCTTGGTGATGCCTTCATCGTTCGTGTCGCAATCCCCGCGTACCAAGCCACGGCCTGAGAGTCTGCGTTGAAGCGGATCACCTGGCAGGAACTTCGAGATGTTTGCCGGCTGCTCGGTTGTGTCGAGGCACGGGCCAAAGGCGACCACCTGATCATGACCCGCCCGGGGCTTGCACGGCCGGTAGTTATCAAGATGGATCGCGACCTTGGCGAAGACATCATTCGATCGAATATGCGGACGCTTGGAATCGACCGGATTGAGTTCGAGCGGCAGTTGGACATGGTCCGCAACCGAC
Organism: Thermoanaerobaculia bacterium; assembly: GCA_035482045.1. Taxonomy (GTDB): domain Bacteria; phylum Acidobacteriota; class Thermoanaerobaculia; order Gp7-AA8; family Gp7-AA8; genus JADGNZ01. The sequence goes on along the minus strand of DATHRD010000023.1, from coordinate 19,175 downwards.
GGAAATGAGGCCCGCCGGCCCCTCAGAATTTTTTCGATATACTGACCGTTTCCAGAGCGACCCCGAAAGAGTCCTCAACGAGGTAAAGCCAATGAAACCAGAGATTCACCCGAAATATCAGCAGGTTCAGGCGCACTGCGCCTGCGGCGAAACGTGGATGACCGGATCGACGAAGAAAGAGTTGCGCGTCGAGATCTGCTCGAAGTGCCATCCGTACTTTACCGGCAAGCAGAAGCTGCTCGACACGGCCGGCCGCATCGACCGCTTCCAGCAGCGCTACGCCAAGAAGGCCGGCCCGAAAGAGGCCGCGGCAAAATAATGTCCGCCCGGAAGGCGTGGCTCGGCGCTGCGAAGCTGATCACCGGCACATTCAGCGCTGTGACCAACGGCCTGACCTCGGCCATGCCGGCTGCGGCCGCCGTTGATCGCAACGTCGATATGCTCATCGGCGGTCAGGCCGTGATCGAGGGCGTGATGATGCGCTCGCTGACCGGCTATTCGGTGGCGGTGCGCCAGCCGAACGGCGAAGTCGCGATCAAGAAGGACAAGCTTGTCTCCGTCACGGCGAAGTATCCGTTCCTCAAGTTCCCCGTGCTCCGCGGCTCGGTCGTGCTGATCCAGTCGCTGATCCTTGGCATCCGCGCGCTGAATTACTCGGCCAGCGTGGCCACCGAGAACGAGGAAGGCGAACAGGAGATGTCGAGCTGGGCGGTGGCGAGCTCGATGCTGCTCGCTCTGGTGCTGGGCGTCGGCGTCTTCATCCTGGCGCCGCTCGGGATCACGAACCTGATCCGTCACTACTTCGCCCCGAAAATGGGAAACCTCGCCTACAACGCCATCGACGGCGTGCTCCGCGCGCTTTTCTTCTTCGTCTACATCCTTTCCATCTCGTTCATGAACGAGATCAAGCGCGTCTTCCAGTATCACGGCGCCGAGCACAAGACGGTGTATACCTTCGAAGCGAATGAGGATCTCACCGTCGAGAACGCGCGAACGAAATCGACGCTCCATCCGCGCTGCGGCACCAGCTTCCTGATGTTCGTCATGGCGATCTCCATCCTGGTCTTCTCGCTCGTCCCGTCGACGATGCCGTTCGCGGTCAAGTTCCTCGCTCGCGTCGTGCTGATCCCGTTGATCGCCGGCCTGGCTTACGAGGTCATCCGTTTCTCGGCACGCCACCTTGGCAATCCGGTCTGCCGGATGCTGACGCGCCCTGGCATGTGGCTGCAGAAGATTACGACGAAAGAGCCTGATGACATGCAGCTTGCCGTGGCCATCACCGCGCTGAAGGAAGCGCTGATGTACGACGTGATCGACGAGACCCAGGCAGCCGTCGCTTAGCTACGCTTCTGACATCGACTGTGGGAAGGCGCATGCCGCGTCTTCCCATTTTTGTTTTTGGCGGGACCACACCATGTACGAAAAACTGGACGAAATCGAAAAGCGCTACGACGAGCTGCAACAGAAGATGGCCGATCCGGCCGTGGCCATCGATGTCGCTGCGTTCCGCGACACGATGAAGGCGGTGTCGGAAATCGACGACGTCGTGGCGAAGTACCGCCAGCTGAAGGACATCCGCAAGCGTCTCGGCGACGCGCGAGAGATGTTGAAGTCGGATGACGATATGCGCGAGCTGGCGGAGATGGAGATCGCCGAACTGGAGCCGAAAGCGCCTCAGCTCGAGAAGGAGATTCAACTCCTTCTGCAGCCGAAGGATCCGAACGACGACAAGAACGTCTTTGTCGAGATCCGCGCCGGTACGGGCGGCGACGAAGCATCGCTGTTCGCGGCCGAGATCATGCGCATGTACATCCGCTACGCCGAAATGAAGCGGTGGAAGGTCGATATGACGGACGCGAATTACTCCTCCGTCAACGGCATCAAGGACGCCACGCTGCTCATCGAAGGAAACAAGGTCTACTCGAGGCTGAAGTTCGAATCGGGCGTTCACCGCGTCCAGCGCGTTCCGCAGACGGAGACGCAGGGCCGCATCCACACCTCGGCGATCACGGTCGCTGTGCTCCCCGAGGCGGAGGATATCGATATTCAGGTGAACGAGAAGGACCTGCGCATCGACACCTTCTGCTCGTCAGGGCCGGGCGGGCAGTCGGTCAACACGACCTACTCCGCCGTGCGGATGACGCATTTGCCGACAGGCGTGGTCGTATCGTGTCAGGACGAAAAGTCGCAGATCAAGAACCGGCAGAAGGCCCTCAAGGTGCTGAAGGCCCGCCTTTACGACATCGAGCGCCAGAAGCGCGAGGACGAGCTTTCCGCGACGCGCAAGGGCCTGATCGGCAGTGGCGACCGTTCAGAGAAGATCAGGACGTACAACTTCCCGCAGGACCGCGTCACCGACCACCGCATCGGCCTGACCGTCCACAACCTTCCGGACATCATGAACGGCAACCTCGACGCGCTTCTCGGTCCGCTCATTAACCATTTCCAGGCCGAGAGGCTCCGGGAGGCGGTGGAGGCGCGGTAAACTCTGGTTATGTCGCGAACATTCGAAGAAGTGCGAGATGAGGCGATGGCGCTGAGTCCGGAGGAGCGCGGACACCTCGCGGAAGAACTGCTCGACAGTGTTCGGTCAGACGACGACGTCGAGTGGGACGAGGAATACGCTTCCGAGATCCAGCGTCGCGTCGCCGAAATCGAAGCCGGTACGGCGAAACTGATCTCGGGCGACGAAGCAATCGCATCGGCGAGACGAGCGGTGAACGATGTCCGGCGAGCTGCACGCCGAGGCTGACGCTGAGCTCACCGAAGCCGCTGCCTACCTGGAGCGGCAGCGAGAGGGGTACGGCGACCGGTTTCTCACCGCGTTTCGGTTCGGCGCGAGAGTTTGTCATCGATCATCCACGCTCGGGGCGTTCGACGCATTTCGGTGTCCGTGTGTGGCATGTCGAAGGCTTTCCCTACAACATTGTGTATGCCCTCAACGGAGACGAGGTGTTCATCGTTGCCATCGCTCACCACCGCCGCCGTCCCGGTTACTGGCGCTCCCGCTTACGCTAAGCTCCCCTCATGAAATCCCGCATCGATCAGGTCATCAAGCGCGTTCAGGCCGAATATCTCGACACGCTCCTCCCGTCACGCGATCCGCTTCTGGCGCGGATGGAAACGTTTGCAGCGGAGCATGGACACCCCATCGCTGATCCCGAGGTTGGACAGCTCATGCGCATCCTGGTGCGTGCGAAACAACCCAGGCACCTGATCGAGGTCGGCACCAATATCGGTTACTCAGTGATCGTGCTCGGGCGTGAGTGTCCAGGGGATGCGGTGGTCGAGACGATCGAACTCGATCGTGACATCCTCGCCACGGCCAAAGGCTTCGTCGGCGAAGCGCACCTCGCTTGCGGGGTGAAGTTCCACCAGGGGGCGGCGCTCGAAGTGCTACCAGCGCTCGAGGGCCCGTTTGATTTCGCTTTCATCGACTGTGTGAAGACCGAGTACGGGCAGTACCTCGATCAGCTCCTGCCGAAACTGACCAGGGGAGCCATGATCGTCTGCGACAACCTCCTGTGGGGCGGGAAGGTCGCTGAAAACGTCCATGATCCGTCGACCGACGCGCTACGTGAGTTCAACAGGCGCATCGCCGCCGATTCGCGTCTAACGACCATCGTGCTCGCGGCCGGCGACGGCGTCGGAATCTCGATCGTCAACTGAAAAGGCCGCCCCAGGGGGCGGCCTTTTGATCGGATTCTTGTTTCAGCAGGCTACTTCGATTTCGCCGCGGACGCCGCCGGAGTGCCGGCCTTGATCGTGGCCTTCAACGGCACCGTCACGACAGGATTCACCTTGTCGTTCGTATAGATCTTTACGGAACCATCCAGATCACCAGGCTTGGCGTCCTTTGCGATCTGGAGCGTCACCTCGTATTCGCCTTTGTTGGCGGTCGGCTTCACGCTCGTCACCACGGCGGGAACGCTTGACTCCGCTCTGGAGACGACGAACGTCTCAGGAGCCTTCAGGTTGTTCGAGTGCAGCGTCACCATGCGCGTCGCGGCCACATCAGCCGGCGCCACTTCACCGAAGTTGAGCGCCGTAGGTTCGATGCGGAAGGTGGGACGAATCACGCCGGACATGCTGATGATGTACTCCGGCTGGTGCTTCGAGTTCGTGACGACGCGGATCTTGTCGTAGAGCGGACCGACCTTGGCGTCAGATCCGCCGGCTGTGATCTTCAACCTGTACTGATCCTGCCCGGGGCGGCCGACATTCGGCGCTTTATCGGAATCATTGGTGATCTTCTCGAACGAAGCCTTCACCCAGTCGCCAGGAGTCTCCACCTTCGTGACCTGGAACGGCTCTTCCTCTTCCGAGTAAAGAATGACGGTCTGAGTGTCGGTCTCGCCCTGCAACAGGTTGTAGCGGACGAAGCCGGCCGGGAACGCCTCCACGTACGGTTTCACGATCGCGTGGATGGTGAGCTGTGAGGTGGGCGTGGTCGGGTCGTTCGTCTCGAGCGTGACGGTCTTCGCGATCGGACCGGCGAAGGCCGTCGTGTCGACGTGCGCCGTCACTTTGCCCGTCTGTCCCGGCTTGATGAGCTTGTCAAAGTCTGCCACGGTGCAGCCGCAGCCCGGCTTGGCCGCGATGATCTCCAGGTCGGCATCGCCGGTGTTCTTCACCACAAACGCCCAATCGAGCTTTTCGCCCTTGGGAATCGTGCCGTAATCCTTGACCGGCTCGACGATGGTAAGGCGGGGGGCTTTCTCCGGTTCCTTCGCCGCGGTTTCGGCCTTCTTCTCCGCGGGGGCCTGTGCGCTCTTCGCTTGAGCCGGCTGGCCGGAGGCAAACGAAATGGCGGCGGTCAACGCGACGAGGACCGCGATCATGACGATGAGAATTCGCTTCGACGACATGGACAAAATCCTCCTGTGTTGGACGACGTGAAAAACTACTTGTGAACCGCCGGGTTCGAACACCCCTCCGTGGATGACGATTCCCTCCGGTAGGGGCGGCCATTCTACAATCCCCGATGGACGCACGCTTCCTGCTCAGTGCCTATGGCTCACGTTAAAGAACTTCCACCAATAAAAAAGGTCTACCTGATCGGCATCGCCGGCACGGCGATGGCCTCGCTCGCCGGCATGCTTCAGGCCCGCCGTTACGAAGTCGCCGGTTCTGATGAGCACGTCTACCCTCCTATGTCCACCTATCTGGAGCGTCTCGGCATCGAGGTGCTCGAGGGATATACGAAGGACCACCTCGTAACGTTCCACCCCGATCTGGTTGTGATCGGCAATGTGGCTTCGCCGGCCAACGCGGAGGCCGCCGGTACGCTCGAGCTCGACCTGCCGTACACATCCATGCCCGAGGCGATCCATCAGCTCTTCATCAAGGGCAAGCACTCCATCGTCGTCGCCGGCACGCACGGCAAGACAACGACGACCTCCCTAATGGCCTGGCTGCTGGAGTCTGCCGGCCGCGACCCCAGCATGGTTGTCGGCGGCATCCCCTTGAACTTCAATCAGAACTTCAAACTCGGGAATGGACCTGAGTTCGTCATCGAGGGCGACGAGTACAACACCTCGTTCTTCGACAAGGGTCCGAAGTTTCTGCACTACGGGGCGAACACTCTGCTCGTCAACAACATCGAATTCGATCACGGAGACATCTACGCGAATCTCGACGCCATCATCGATGCCTTCCGCAAGGGCGTGCAGCAGGTCGCGCCGAACGACCTGATCGTAGCGAACGGCGACGACTCCAACGTCCTGTCCCTGCGCCAGGACGCACGCGCCCGATGGCTCACCTTCGGCACCTCGCGGGGGTGCGACATCTTCGCCTCCGACGCGGAGTTCACCCCCGAGGGAACCGCCTTTACGGCGTGGTGGGAGAGGAGAGAGTGGTTCCGCTTCCGTACCACGCTGTCGGGGGAGCACAACATCGTCAACGCCCTCGCCGATGTTGCCATCGCCCGGCTGCGCGGTCTGTCCGCCGAGGAGATCCAGCGCGGCCTCGAAACCTTCCAGGGGATCAAGCGGCGCATGGAAGTACGTGGCGTCGAGCGCGGCGTCACCGTCATCGACGACTTTGCCCATCACCCGACCGCAATCGACACGACCGTTGCCGGGGCGAAGCGGCGCTATCCCGGCCGGCGGATCTGGGCTCTCTTCGAGCCACGCTCGATCACGTCCAGCCGCAAGGAATTCGAAAGCGCCTACATCAAGGCCTTTCATCAGGCTGACCGCGTGATCATCGGACCGATCTTTCACAAGGGCCGCTACGAGACCCGCTACGGCCTCGACAAGATGATGTCGGTGGCTACGATCGCGGAGCGGTTGAACGCGGACGGCATCCGCGCGGAGCAGATCGACGATATCGACGCCATCGCTGACGTCGTGGCGCGCGAGGCTCAACCGGACGACGTAATCCTCGTCATGTCATCCGGCGCGTTCGGAGGGATCCACGAGAAGATCCTCGAGCGCTTACGTGGATTGCGATAATCATTCGCCATCGGAGATCGCTACCTCCTTTGAAGAGGTGACTTGCGTCGTCGTTCATCGTCAGAAGAGACTCCCTTGCTGCGCCGGCCGCCGGAACGCATCCGTCGACAGGTCATACCTCTTCTCGTTGAGACCAAGCCGCCGGCAGGTGACCTCGAACATCGATTGGATCTGATCGGCGAAGATCCCTTTGCCACGCTGCCGGATGCCCCATTGCGGGTCGTACAGCTTGCCTTCCCGCATCTCGCGGACGCGGTTCATGACCTTCTCTTTTCGGTCCGGGTAGTGTTCGTCGAGCCAACGCTCGAACAGAGGTGCCACGGCCCACGGAAGCCGCAGGACGACGAAGCCGGCCGACGTGCCGCCGGCCTTCGCGGCCGCGGTCAGGATCGCCGGCATCTCGTGATCGGTGATTGCCGGAACGACCGGCGCAACGATCACGCCCACCGGGATTCCAGCCTTTGCCAGCGTCTCGATTGCCGCGAGGCGAAGCTCCGGCCGTGAGGCGCGCGGCTCCATCAGGTTCGCCAGGTGGGGATCGAGCGTGGTCACGGAGATGTGGACGACCACCGCGTTGTGCGCCGCCAGTTCCTGCAGGATGTCGATGTCGCGCGTAACCAGGTGGTTCTTCGTGATGATGCCGACCGGGTTGCGGAACTCCGCCAGCACGGCCAGGCAGCGTCGCGTCAGCTCCAGCTTCCGCTCGATCGGCTGGTAGGGGTCGGTGACGCCGCTGATGGCAATCGTGCTCGGGGTGTACTTGCGCGACATCAGCTCCTCGCGCAGAAGCTCCGGGGCATCTTCCTTGACCAGGATCTTCGTCTCGAAATCGAGCCCTGCCGAAAAGCCGAGGAACTCATGCGTCGGCCGGGCAAAACAGTAGATGCAGCCGTGCTCGCAGCCGCGATAGGGGTTGATGCTCGTATCGAAACCGACGTCCGGGCTGTCGTTGTGGGCGATGATCGTGCGGGTCGGATCGCGCAGAAAGAGCGTCCGCGGCAGCGGCGCAGGCTCGTCGTCATTTTGCGCGTCGTCGTCGCGAACGTATTCGAGACGCTCGAAGCGGTTCTGCGGATTCCAGCTCGCGCCGCGACCCTTGATTGGATCCGGATTCGACATCGCTTCGAGCCTACCGCGGACGTCAAGAAATTCTACCGAGGGTAGGAAACTTGCGTTCACGTCGATGTTCGTGTGAGGGCGTCGATCTCGCGCATCTTCCGCAACTGCGGCGACCAGGCCATCGTCAGGGCCACGACCACCAGCGTCATGATGCCGCCAAAGATCACCGACGGTACCGTGCCCAGGATGCGCGCCGCCACGCCCGACTCGAACGCACCGATCTCGTTCGAAGAGCCGATGAAGATCTGATTCACCGACGACACGCGTCCCAGGAGGTGCTGCGGCGTCAACGTCTGAAGGAGCGTTCCGCGGATGATGACGCTAACGTTGTCGGCCATGCCGCTGACCGCCAGCAGTGAGAGAGACAGCCAGAAATTGCGCGAGATCGCGAAGCAGATCATGGTCAGACCGAAGATCGTCACCGAGGTGAAGAGCGCCGTGCCCGTGCGACGCATCGGTGGCCGATGCGCCACGATGATGCCGGTGATGAGCGAGCCCGCCGCCGGCGCCGCCCGCAACACGCCTAGTCCCTGGGGGCCGGCACCGAGAAGGTGCGCGAAGATAGGCAGGAGAGCCACTGCCCCGCCGAACAGAACGGAAAAGAGATCGAGGGTCATCGCCGCGAGAAGGATGCGCTGGCCTAAGAGAAACTTGATTCCGATTCGCAGGCTCTCGCCGATCGGTATCTCGTCTCGCTGTTGGGGGCGTGCATCATGCGCGATGAGCCAGAGCGCGCCCATCGAAAGCGTCATCAGAACGCTCACGACTCCGTACGCCGCCGTCGCTCCGGCGAAACCGTAGATCAAGCCACCCATGGCCGGGCCGAGCACGGCCGCGAATTGCCAGGTCGAGCTGCGCCAGGCGACGGCGTTCGCGAACAGATCGCGCGTCACGACCTCGGCTGATAGCGCCGTGAAGGCCGGCCGGATGAAGCTGCGGGCGATGCCGCTGAGGAAGATGACGAGATAGATCGGCCAGACGTGTCCTCTCCCGATCATGCCGCTGGTGGTGAACAACAACAGCGCGATCGCCGACAGGAGCATGGCGAACGTGCCGGCGATGGCGATCGGCCGCCGCGGCAGGCGGTCGGCCACGTGTCCCGCATACAACGCCACGGCGATGAACGGCAAGGCCTCGGCCAAACCGATCATCCCCAGCGCAAGCGGATCGCGCGTCGCCTCGAAGACCTGCCAGCCAACGACGACAATCTGCGCCTCACGCGCCACCGTCGACGTCGAATAGCCGAGGATCAGCCAGAGGAAGTTCTTGACGCGTAGCGCGGCATAGGGATCGTGCGAAGCCAAGCGGGCGCGGAGCGTACCATCGTCAAGTGAGGTTGACGAAAACACAGACAGCCTACGCGCTGCTCATCGTGTGCGCGGCCGCGCGGCTGTTCCTTCAGATGGCGGCCATGCCGCCGTATGCCGGTCTCGATGAGGTGTACCACGTAGCAAGGCTGGCGTTCGTTCGGGAAGAGCATCGCAACCCGACAACAACGGAGCCGTCGGTTCCACCCTACCTGATGGAGAGCATCGCCGGCGCACATGCGCAACCGAGCGCGAGCGCTCCGCGCCCGCGTTCCGTGCCGGTTGCAATGCCTGCAATGGGCGAGGCAGGAGATCGATGGCCGGCGATCGTCTCTGCGCGAGGTGAGCACGTGGTCGTCGATCTCCCGATCGCGCCTGATGATCTGAAACCGTACGTCGTTCGAAACTACGAAGCGCAACAGACGAGCCTCTACTACTCACTCGCGGCGCCGCTCGTGCCGGTTCGCAGCGCGCTCTTCGAGATGCGCGCCTGGCGCGCGTTGTCGCTTCTGTTCGCACTGATCACCGTTGTGGCGACCGCCGAGGTCGGCAGGCGCTGGCTTGGACCGATCGGCATTCTCGGTGGGGTCATTCTCGTCTCGCTGCCAACATGGGAAACGCTCGTCGTGCGCGCCGGCAACGACGCCTTCGCCTGCATGCTCGCGGCGGTGGCGGTGGCGATCAGCGTGGCCGGGTCGCGGCGACCTCTCCCAATCGCGGCAGAGGCATTGGCGTGGGGGCTGGCACTCAACGCGAAGATGTACACATGGCCGCTGCTGATCATCCTGCCGGTGCTCTGGCGGCGAGGGCGTGTGCCGAAATGGCGGCCCTTGATCGTCGCGGCCGTGTCGCTGGTCGCCATCTGCCTGACGTTCGCCGAGCTCTCCTCGCGCACGAACAACCCGCTCGGCGTCGTCGCCTTCGACCGGCCAGGGGGCGCGGTCTACGAGGCGAAGGTCAGCATCAGCGAGATCGTACGCGTCACCATCGCCAGCGCGGCGTGGACCTCGGGGCAGTTCAACGATGCGCTGCGGCCGGCGGCGATCGCGCTTTACCTCGGGCCGGTTGTTCTTGCCATGATCGCAGTGATTCGGCGGCGCGATCCTTCGGCTCCGCGCAGGACAGGTGACGCCGGGCCGGATGGCCGGACCCTTCGGCTACGCTCAGGGCAGGCGCCAGCGCTCCTGGTGTTACTCGCATTCGCGCTCGCACAGACCTACAACGTCGTCGCCTGTGTCCTCGCGAACCGCGGTGGAAATCCGATCCCGATCGGCGGCAAGGAGGGATGGTACTGGTATGTCCTGGCGTCGGTAGTTATCCCCGCGTTGCTCGCTCCCGCGATGGCGCGCTGGCGCGCCATCGCCTGGTGGCTGGTGGCGTGGGATGTCGTCATCACGGAGGGGGCGCTCTTTCACGACTTCGCGGGGACAGCGTCGTCCCTGCACGGCTCGATGCTCTTCCGCTGGGGGCCGCTGCACGCGCCGTTCACCGCGGACCTCGACGGGATCGGCGTAGGGCCGCTGGCGGCGTGGACAACCGTCATTCGACTCCTCCATCTGGCTACCTTCTTCAGCTTAGAATCGCTCTTGCAACACATGAGGCGGAATGACCGAAACATTGACATTGCCCTCGCAAGCTGACGCGCGCCGCGGCGAGCGCATCCCGGTGGCGGTCCTCGGTGCGACCGGCTCCGTGGGGCAGCGCTTCGTTCAACTCCTCGAGGCACACCCGTGGTTCCGTCTCGCCGAAGTCGTCGCATCAGAACGCAGCGCGGGGAGACCGTATGGTGACGCCGCTGACTGGCGCCTCGACACGCTCCTTCCTGACGCTGCCGCTGATCTCGAAGTGAAGCCCCTCGGCGCCGATCTCGAATCGCGCCTCGTCTTCTCCGGACTCGACTCCTCGGTGGCCGGCGAAGCCGAGGATGACTATGCGAACCGCGGCTGCGTGGTCGTCACCAACTCCCGCAATCACCGCATGGACGCCGACGTCCCGTTGCTCATCCCGGAGATCAACGCCGATCACCTCGGCGCGATCGATCGCCAGAAACACAGACGCGGCGGCAACGGATACATCGTCACGAACCCGAACTGTTCGACGATCGGACTGGCACTGGCCATCGCCCCGATCGAGCGCCGCTTCGGCATCGACCACCTCCACGTCACCACCATGCAGGCCATCTCCGGCGCCGGCTACGCGGGCGTCTCGTCGTACGCCATCCTCGACAACGTCATCCCGTTCATCGGCGGCGGCGAGGAGGAGAAGATCGAATCGGAGCCGCGCAAGATCCTCGGCCGTTGGGAGAATGATCGCTTCGCGGACGCGTCCTTCCGCATCTCCGCGCAGGTCAACCGCGTTCCGACGATCGACGGCCATCTGATGTCGATCTCCCTCAAGCTGCGCGAGGGCGATGCCGATCTCGACGCTATCCGCGATGCCATCCGCTCGTTCACCGGCGAGCCACAGCGCCTCAACCTCCCCTCGGCGCCGAAACGGCCTGTTCACTACGCCGCCGAGCCCGACCGCCCGCAGCCGCGGCTCGATCGCGACCGCGAGCACGGAATGGCCGTCACCGTCGGTCGTCTGCGCCCCTGCCCCCTCCTCGACATCCGCATGGTCGCGCTCGTCCACAACACCATCCGTGGCGCCGCCGGAGCCGCGCTGCTGAACGCGGAGTTGCTCGAAGCCAGGGGGATGTTGTGAGAAGGGGAGTAGTAGATCAGTGGATTAGTAGATTAGAAAAGGCGGTCGACGGCACGCGCCATAATCTTCTACTCACTAATCTACTAATCCACCGGTCAGGCGGCCGGCCATGATCGTCATCAAATTCGGCGGTACCTCGGTCGGTGATGCGGGTCGAGTGGCCGCCGCCATCGACATCGTCGCCGAACGGCAGCATCTCAAGCCCATCGTCGTCGTCTCCGCGCTCTCTGGAGTGACGAACGACCTCGTGGCCGCGACGGACGCGGCCTGCCAAGGCGACGGCCAGCGGGTCAACGACATCATCGATCGCATCCGGCAGCGCCACGAGGACGTGGCCATGCGTCTCGTGCAGCAGAAATTCGACTTCTTCGAAACATTCGTCAAGCGGCTCGACAAGCAGATCGACGAGATTCACACCATCCTCCGCGGCATCACATTGCTGCGCGAGGTGACGGCGCGGGCACACGACAAGGTCGTCTCCATCGGCGAGAAGCTTTCGTCGGTGCTCTTCGCCTACTCGATGATGATGCGTGCCCTGCCGGGGGAGCACGTCGAGTCCGAGGATGTCATTTGGACGAACGACCACTTCGGAGGCGCCACGCCGCGCATGGACCTCACATCCGAGGCCGCACGGAAAACGCTGCTGCCGATCGTGAAACGAAATCACATCCCGGTCCTGGGCGGCTTTATCGGCAGGACCGTCGGGGGCGCTACGACCACGCTCGGCCGTAACGGCTCCGACTACAGCGCTGCCATCGTGGCTGCCGCCGTGGGCGCCGATGAGGTGCAGATCTGGACGGACGTCGACGGCCTCCTCACCTGCGACCCGCGCTTCGTGCCGTCCGCGCGCGTCATCGACCACCTCTCGCACGAAGAAGCAGCGGAGCTCGCATCCTTCGGCGCTAAGCTCCATCCGCGCACGCTGGAACCGGCTATCGAGGCTGGCATCCCGGTGCGCATTCTCAACACGCAGAATCCCGCCTCGCCCGGCACGCTGATCACGCGCCAGGGGACTGATCACGCCACGGGCCCGCGCTCCATCGCCCGCAAGCGCAACGTCACTGTCATCCACATGACCTCGAACAAGATGCTCGGGGCGCACGGCTTTCTGGCGCGCCTCTTTCAGGTCTTCGAAGAGCTGAGGATTTCGGTCGACCTCATCGCGACATCCGAGGTTTCCGTGTCTGTTACCGTCGACGAACAGCTCAATATCGGCGAGTTGCAGAAGCGCTTGCGGGACGCCGCGGATGTCGAAGTCATCAACGGTCAGTGCATCATCGCCATCGTCGGCCGCAACCTTCTGGCCGATTCGCTCGTCGGAGCGCGCGTCTTTGAGGCCATGCGCGGAGTGCCGATGCAGATGCTGTCACTCGGCCGGTCGGGGCTGAACCTCAGCATCGTAATCAACGACGCGGATTCCGATCGCTCCATCCAGCGCATCCACCACGCTCTATTCGAGCAGGCGGTAGCCGTATGAAGATCGCCATCCACGGCTACGGCAAGATGGGGCGGACCATCGCGAAGGTTGCCGTCGACTCGGGCCACGAAGTCGTCTGCATCCTCGATATCGATCGCGAAGAGCCTCTGAGTGACGCCGAGGTCATGATCGACTTCTCGCACGCCGGCGCGCTCGACGACACGCTGGCTCGTGCCTGCGAGCACAAAATCGGTCTCGTCATCGGCACGACCGGCTGGAGTGACCGGCTGGCGGACGTCAAGCGGCGTGTGGAAGACGCCGGTATCGGCTGCGTCTACGCGTCGAACTTCTCCCCGGGCGCCAACGTCGTGTTTGCCCTGGCACAGCGCGCGGGAGCGCTCGTGGCCCGCTTTCCTCAGTACGCGGCAGGAATGGAAGAGCGCCATCACTCCCAGAAGGTCGATGCGCCGAGCGGCACGGCGCTCCGCATCGCCGCGGCGGTGAAAACTGGAAGCGACGGCAGGCTCGATCCCCCCATCGTCTCCTCTCGCGTCGGCAGCGAGTTCGGCCTTCACACCCTTTTCTTCGACTCGCCTGACGATCTGATCGAGATCTCTCATCGCGCACGCGGCCGTGAAGGCTTCGCTCGCGGCGCCGTGATGGCAGCGCAGTTGCTGCGTGGACGCAAGGGATTGTTTCGCTTCGAAGAGCTGGCGTTTAATGAAGGATGAAGGCGGAAGGATGAAGGATGAAGAGACGAATTCATCCTTCGCCTCTGGAGTTGTCATGACGATCTTCCGCGGCCTCGGTACAGCCCTCATCACCCCGTTCAGCCCGGGCGGCGCGCTCGACGAATCGGCGCTGGAGCGGTTCGTCGACTTTCAAATCGACGGTGGTGTCGATTTCCTCGTCCCCTGCGGCACCACGGGCGAGAATCCGGCGCTGACCGCGGCGGAGCATCGGCGCGTGGTCGAGCTGGTTGTCCGCCGCGCGCGTGGCCGCGTTGCGGTACTCGCCGGCGCGGGCAGCAACAACACACCGCGCGCCGTCGAGCTGGCCGAGCAGGCGATCGACATTGGCGCCGACGGTGTCTTGACGATCACCCCGTATTACAACAAGCCCACCCCCGACGGGCTGTGCCGCCACTTCGGCATGCAGGCCGAGGCCATCGAAAGGAAGAAAAGCGGCTTCCCGATGATCATGTACAACGTCCCCGGCCGCACCGGCGTGAACATGACCGCGGAGACGACGCTGCGCATGGCGGCCGAGATCCCGAACATCATCGGAGTCAAGGAAGCGTCGGCAAACCTCGAGCAGATCATGTCGGTCATCCGCGGACGAACCGGAGGCTTCCTCGTGCTGAGCGGTGACGACGCCTGGACCCTGCCGTTGATCGCCGCGGGCGCCGACGGCCTGATCTCCGTCTCCTCCAACGAGATACCGCGGCTGATGAGCGATCTCGTCACGGCTGCGCTGCGGGGCGACTTCGCCGCCGCCCGCGCCGTTCACTATCGCGTCCTTCCGCTCCTCACGGGCAACTTCATCGAGTCGAATCCGATCCCGGTCAAGACAGCCTGCAAGCTCCTCGGCATCATCGACAGCGATACCGTCCGCCCGCCGCTCGCGCCGATCACCGAGGCAAACCGGAAGAAGCTCGAGGCAATCCTGCAGGAGTGCGGACTTTTCGAAACGGTGAGGGTCTGATGGCGCTGACGATTGAAGAGCGGATGGCGGCGATCGGCCCGGCGACCGATCGGATGGAGGTCGTAAAGACGATCGGACTCTTTCTCGCAGAGCTGGAGAAGGGGACGATCCGTTCCGCGGTGCGGGACGCGGACGGCGAATGGCATGCGCAGACGTGGGTGAAGGAGGGAATCCTCCTCGCCTTCCGCGCCGGCGTAGCCGCCGAATTTGCCTCCGGCGCGCTGTCGTTCATCGACAAAGACACACTCCCCACGCGGCGGTTCCGGGCCCAGGACGGCATTCGTATCGTGCCGGGAGGCTCGTCGATCCGCCGGGGGACTTACATCGCCAAAGGGGTCGTGATGATGCCGCCGGCGTACGTCAACGTCGGCGCATATGTCGACGAAGACACGATGATCGACTCGCACGCGCTCGTCGGCTCGTGCGCCCAGATCGGCAAACGTGTGCATCTCTCCGCCGCCGCGCAGATCGGCGGCGTGCTCGAACCGGTCGGCGGCCTGCCGGTGATCATCGAGGACGACGTCGTCGTCGGCGGCAACTGCGGCATCTACGAGGGGACCATCGTCCGCACGCGCGCCGTCATCGGCGCGGGCGTCGTGCTGACCGGATCGACTCCGGTCTACGACAACGTCCGCGGCCAGATCTACCGCCGGACCGCCAGCCGGCCTTTGGAGATTCCCTACGGTGCCGTCGTCATCCCGGGCTCGCGCCCTCTCAAAGGCGACTTCGCCGACAAGCACATGCTTCACGTGGCCACCCCGGTGATCGTGAAGTACCGCGACGAGAAAACCGATTCGGCGACGGCGCTGGAGGATGCGTTGCGGTGAGTTGGGGTGTGGGGTGTGGGTTACTGGGTTGCTGGGTCGCTAAGTTGCTCGGTAATGTGTCGTGATCCAGTAACCTAAACCTAGCAACCTAACCTAGCAACCCAGCAACTCAGCAACCATGCAACCCAGCAACTCAGTAACCCAGCAGCTCCACCCCGCCCGCCGCCTCGCCGGTATCGAGATCTCCCTCATCCGCCAGATCAACGCGCTGGCTACGCCGCTCTCGGTGAACCTCGGCATCGGCGAGCCGAACGTCGAGCCGGACGAAACGTTGCGTGAATTCGCCGTGCGCGCGGCCGCCACCGGCTCGTGGCACTACACGGCGAATGCCGGCACGCTGAAGCTGCGAACGTTGATCGCGGAAGGGATTCGGGAGTCGGGGGTCGGGAGTCGGAGTTCGGTGACCATCGGCAATGAGAACGCTCCGACCCCCGACCCCCGACCCCCGACTCCCGACTCCCACGAATTCGATCCGAAGACGGAGGTCTGTGTCACCGCTGGCACCGAAGAGGCTCTGTTCTCGATCTTTCAGGCCTTTGTCGACCCCGGCGACGAAGTACTCGTTCCCAATCCAGGCTTCCTCTCGTACGTGACGCTGGCGCGCATCGCTGGCGCGACGCCCGTGTCGTACGAATTCGATCCCTCGGACTGGCGGCTCGATGCAGACGCGCTACTTGGGCGGATCACAGCCAGGACGAAGCTGATCATCGTCAACTCGCCGTCGAATCCGCTCGGCAGCGTCATCGACCGCGAGACGCTGCAACGGATCGCGAACGCCGGCCCGATCGTCGTCAGCGACGAGGTCTACCGCGAGATCTGGTACGAGGAGCCGCCGCCGTCAATGCTCGGCATGTCGGACAGCGTGATCGTCGTCGGCGGGATGTCGAAGAGCCACGCCATGACCGGCCTTCGCCTCGGCTGGGTGCTCGCGCGGGAGAGCGTGATGAAGCCGATCGTCACAGCGCATCAATATGTCGCCACGTGCGCGTCGGCGTTCTCCCAGTCTCTGGCCGAGTCGATCCTGTCGGACGCCGCACGGAATCGCTCCTGGCTCAAAGGCATCCGTGCGCAATTCGGCGCGCAACGCCGGGCGGCGCTTTTCTCGATCGCGCGCGAGCTCGAGGTCACCATCCCGCCGCCCGCGGGCGCGTTCTACGCCTTCGTTCCGGTGCCGTCGTGTGACACCGTCACATTCGCGAAGACGCTGGCGACCGACGCCGCGGTGCTCGTGATTCCGGGGGTCGCCTTCGGCTCCCTCGGCGAAGGGTTCGTACGCATCTCGTACGCGGCGTCCATCGAGGCGATCACCGCAGGGATCGAGCGCATCGGACGTTGGCTGCGTGCGGCGCGAAGGTGAGCCGGCACGGCCGGCTTCTGGAGTTTGGACGTTACGATGCCGCGATAGCGGCTCAAGAAGGTAGACAGGGGTGCGAGCGCTTTTTGCGAGCAACCCCTGGTCTAGGTTGTCTCTCGAAAGCGTGCCGCGCCAGCGGCACTGGAGGGAGTCCACGATTACTCAAGTGCCGCTGACGCGGCACCAACCACGACATCTCTTTCCAGGGGTGCTCGCAAAAGCGCTCGCACCCCTGGCTACCGTCTTCTTGCCGCTAACGCGGCGACCCCCAGTGCTCACGTACTGGGCTGAGCTGGCAAGGCCGGCTGCCTTGGTTGCCCGAGGCTCCGCGGAGAAAGGCGCGGAGAATGTTCTGCCGCGCAGACTCCTGGGATTCAGTACCATCTGCCGGGCGATGACGTCGAAGACCAGATCAGCCGTGGAGACGCTGCCGGCATTACAGCCGGCCGACTCCGTCGCGGCATCCGAAGTCTCGCTCTATCGGAGCGTCCTGCAGATCAAGCAGGACCACGAGCTGGAGGAGCTTGGTATCTCCTTCTGGGACGCGCAGACGACCATCCAGTGGTCCTACAACGCCGACCATTACTTCCACGCCGCGTCGACGATGAAGCTCGCCGTTCTTCTGGGCGTTTTCCGGCAGATTGATCGCGGCGAGCTGGCGCTCGACGCGCCCGTTCACGTCCGAAACCGTTTCACGAGCATCGTGAATCAGGAACCGTTCATGCTCAACCTCGGCAGCGATGCCGATCCGGACGTCTACGGTCACCTCGGCAAGACGCTCACGGTGCGGGAGCTGGCGTACTGGATGATCACGAAGTCGAGCAACCTGGCCACGAACCTCCTCGTCGACGTCGTCGGCATCGAGACGATCCAGCACGCGCTCGACGATCTCGAGATCGACGGTGTACGCGTGCTCCGCGGTGTCGAGGATCAGGCCGCCTTCGACGCGGGCCTCAACAACGAGGTGACCGCGAATGGGTTGCTGAAGATGCTCCGCGTCATCGCCGAAGGCAAGGCATACTCGGAGGGGGCCAGCCAGGAGATGCTCGCCATCATGCTCGACCAGCAGTTCCGGAGCGGCATTCCGGCCGGACTCCCGAAGGCGGCGCGCGTGGCTCACAAGACCGGCAACATCTCCACGGTGCACCACGACGCGGGGATCGTTTTTCTGGAAGGCCGCAAACCGTACGTGCTCGTCATTCTCACGCAATTCAGCGCCGAGAAGGCCCGCGGCACGGCCGTCGCCGACGTTTCGCGCGACATCTACAACACTCTGGCCGGGCTCACGGATGAGTGAACCGCTGTCGATCAAGGTCGTTGACGCCCTCGATCTCGATGACGAGCTGCGGTCGCTGCTCAAGCCGGGCGAGATGGTCTGCGACGCGGAGGGGCGGAACCACCGCCTCCCGCGCTATTTCTACGAGATCCCAAGCCACGAGGCCGCGATCAGCATCCGCCTTTCGCACCACTTCGGCCTGAACGAATTCGTCCTCGTCGATCTGAAGGAGGCGCCGCGCCTGCTGCAGTTTCCGCGGTACGTGCCCTGCGCGGTCCGGGTGCTGGCCTTCTACCTCGAGCAGTTCCGCCGCGACGCCGGCGCCTCGGTACACATTCCCGTCAACGGAGGCTACCGCTCCCCATCGCACAAGCTCTCCCTGACGGCCACCCCTCACATGTGGGCCACGGCGGCCGATATCTACCGGATCGGCACGACCATCATGAAAGGGAAGGAGACGATCGACAGGTACAACGGCATCGCCGAGGATGTGAGCGACGACTTTCACGTCCTCCCGTACGGACACTTGACCGGCGCCAGCGCTGACGATCACCTCCACATCGACCTCGGATACATCACCGTCGTCCCGAGGGCTATCAGCGAGGATCAGATGGACGTGCCTCAGGAGGGCCGCCCCCGCTTCGCCTTCGAAGACCGCCGCCGGCGCGAGCGCCGCTCGGTGCCGGGTGAAGAGACGGAGACGTAGGGCCGGCACGTCAAGTTCACGTCGTCCGACGTCAACTTTATGTCGTCCGACATCAACTTCATGTCGTCCGACGTCAACTTTATGTCGTCCGACATCAACTTCATGTCCTCCGACGTCAACTTCACGTCCTCCGACGTCAACTTCACGTCCTCCGACGTCAAGTTCACGTCCTCCGACGTCAAGTTCACGTCCTCCGACGTCAACTTCACGTCCCCCGACGTCAACTTCACGTCCCTAGACGTCAACTTCACGTCCCCCGACGTCAACCTTCACGTCTTCCGATGTCAACTTCACGTCCTCCGACGTC
>DATHRD010000022.1:0-48145 GCA_035482045.1 Thermoanaerobaculia bacterium | reverse complement strand
TCGACTCTCTAGGCCTTCAGAAGCTCTACAGCTGACGTGTTCAACCAGCCGAACCGCCGTGTGCGGATCCGCACGCACGGTGGTGTGGGAGGGGCGGAGCCGTGAGGCTCCCCCCTATCCCGAATCAGGGATGCCTGCTCTCCTACGATCGCGTCTGCCAGCCCAGTGAGGTCATTGAACGCGTAGGTCGGCGTTCCGCCGGGCAGCGGCTGCTCGCGGAGACGATTAATCCAGGCGTTGTCGATGCCGAGCGCGTTCGTCGGGACGATGTCGTGGAAGTTGCTCTCCGCCGCGTGCAGCCAGCGCGCGTTGCCGATGCGTTCCCGTGCGGTCAGGAAATGTGCGTGGCCGGGCTTGTACGAGCGCACCTGTTGCGCGGTGACGATGAGGTCGAGATCGACGGTGATGTGTTTGCGCGTGGCGGCGAGAAAATCGTCGTCGATGTTCGAAAGGATGCCCAATCGGCAGCCGGCAGCCACGAGCCGTTCGAGTGCCGGGTTGGTATCGGCGAATGGTTGCCACGACGGGACGCTCTCGCCGAGGAAGCCGGCGTTCTCGGGCGCGAGCGGCCAGCCGAGGATGTGAGCGACGCGCGTAGCGGTTTCGCGCAGGATCTCGCGGTAGCTGCGATAGACCTCGGCCTCGACGCCCCGTTCGAGCTCCGCGTATGCGCGGAGAACGTCGTCGCGATCGAGGGTCACCCCTTCCGCGGCGGCGGCGCGCAGAAAGGCTCCCGCGATCCCGGACTCCCAGTCGATAAGCGTCCCGTAACAGTCGAATGTGATGATGTCGTAGCGAGCCATCGTCCGCGCATTATGAGTGATCGGGCTCACACGGGCGGTGCCGGGCGTGCTATACGTTCACCGTTCGCATGTACGAAGCGGCTCTCCGAAATCTGCGCACCGCCGAGCGGTTTCTGATCGAGCCGCCGCTTACAGGCCAGTTTGCCGGTGGCACAGCGCTCGTTTGCGACATCTCCGTGAAGGGAGCGCGATTCCGTCACACCCATCCGCTGGAGATGGGCCAGAAGTCGGTCCTGCTGCTGGCGGTCGAAGGCCGGCAGCAAGTGGCGCATCTCGAAGCCGTCGTCGTTTGGACGAAGAGCGATCCAGCTGCTTCCGGCCGCTTCGTCTCGGGTGTGCGGACCTACGCACCCGCGGAGCTGATCGAAGAGGTTCTCGGACTCCTTCAGGCCGCCAAACGGACCACACGCATCGAAGAGCTTCGCTCCACGGACCGCTTCGATGTGGTCCCCTCTCTCGAAGGGAAGTGGAACGGTGAGCCTGCCGGGATCGAGAATCTCTCCGCACGCGGCGCGCGGATCGAGACGTTTCGCGGCCTCGGGGCGTCCGCCAGCGGTCTCCTGACGTTCTCGATTCCCAACGCGGCGTTAAGCGTCTCCGTCAATGCCTCGGTGGCCTGGTCGGCGATGAAGTCGGTCGATCCCTCGACGTATCGCAGCGGACTGTTCATCGATGAGAAGCCGGAGATGCTTCGTCTGGCCATCGGTCATCTCTGCGAGACCGGCCGCGCGTCGATCGATACCATTTCGCTCGGCTTGAAATTGAAGGTGATCCGTGCCCGTGCGCGGCAGCTCGCACCGTCGTATCCGACGGCGGAGACGTCCGGCGTTCCCACCGAGCAATACCTGCTCATCCAGTGCGTTCGCGAAGAGCTGCGTCTGAATCCCGATGAGGCGATGCACTGGTATCGCCGCGCGCGCCTGATGATTGCCGACCCCGCCACCCGCGGCACCGCTCCCGCCATTGCCGATCATCCCGATGCGCTGGCAGTGTGGGAGTACCTGGACCGCTCGATCGACCCGTCGATCATTGGGCGGACGTTTCAGTTGCCTTAGGGGCCGAGGACGGGGAAGTTCGAAAGTGCGGCGGCGACGGCGAGCGCCCGGTCATGAGTGCCAAAGGAAAGCGGCGGCTCAGAATCATCCAACCGTCTTCTGAAATCCATTGCGGATACCAAATGTATTGCGTCGAGTGACCCGAGGGAGCCGGGCAGCGGTCCTGCGGCCGCTTGGATGAGCTCAGAAGTGATATTCACGATTGTGAGCCGCAGCAGAATCTGGTCTGCATAGTTCCGAGCAAGTTGAAACGCGCTATCGGTCAGCCGGCCAGAAGCGTTCGCGCGATACAGGCTCCTATGACATTCGACGGTGCTGAGCTCACTGGTAACCCCATGGTTGATCTCCTTCCAGCTACCGAGCTGGTTCGGCTCCTTCAGCACGATGCGGAGAATTACGGAGGTGTCGAGGTAGACGATCACCGATGTCGGTTCCGCTCCGAGATGAGGTCTTCCACCGGATCCCAGTCGAGGTGAAGTGAAGGCGGAGTCCAGTCACCCAAGCGGCCGAGCGACGGGTCGGGAAACGTGAGAGGTTCACGAATGTTGCCGCGATCAATGGCGATCAATTCAGCGCCATCCCATTTCAACCGAGGTCGGCGGAATGGCTCATCGGTGGTTGGCTCAACAGGTTCGATTCGCGCGATCGTCTTACCCGCGTCAACGATTTGGAGTGTCGTGCCGTTTCTCACGTCTCCGAGCCTCTCCGCTAAGTGCTCCGTCAGCTCAGCGACCGTTACATCCTTTGTCATCCGCACACTTTCCCTCGGCTTTCCTCCTCTGTCAACGCGGCTACGTTCCTCTGCATGCCAGCGAGCCTGGCGCGTTTCACCGCACTCTTGCGGAAAAGTCTCGAGAAATCGGCCTGCTCGTAGCGCAGCAGATCGCTGATCGGCGTTGCGCGGTACTCATGCCGGGGCGCGAAGGCCGGATGGGTGGCGGCGGTGGCGTTGTTCCAGGGGCAGACCTCCTGGCAGATGTCGCAGCCGAGGGCGTTGCCGGCCAGGGGGATGTCCGGCAGCTCGCCGCGATGCTCGATCGTCGCGTAACTGATGCAGAGCTCCGAGGCGACGGTGCGGTTTGGGAGGATCGCCATCGTCGGGCAGGCGTCCAGGCAGCGGGTGCAGGTGCCGCAGCGGTCGGCGACGGCGTCCGGCGCGATGTCATTCTCGAGTGCCGTGAGGAGCGTGCCGATGAAGGTGTAGGAGCCGATCTCTTCGTTGATCAGCATGGCGTTCTTGGCGATCCAGCCGAGACCGGCTTTCGTGGCCAGCGCTCGATCGGAGAGCGGGCCCGTGTCGACGTAGCGCCAGGTCCGGCCATGAGGCGCAACCGCGGCTTCGAGCTTGCGCAGGATCTGATCGAGCACATCATGGTAGTCGTCGCCGAGGGCATAGCGGGCGATGTGATTGGAAAGCGCGCCGGTTGGTGCCTCGGGCCGCGTGGATGAGTACGGGACGAGAATCACGATCGCCGACTTTGCCCACGGAAAGCGCGCCGCCGGATCGTGCCGAACGCCGGCGCTCCGGGAGAGATACCGCATGGTGGCGTGGTGGCCGTGCTCGAGCCAGTCGTCAAACAGCGCGTTGTGATTGCCGGTGATATCGCTCGCGCCGACGCGCACCACCCCCTCCGCGCGCGTGATTCGCTCGACGGTGGGCCAGACCTCCGACAATCTCTTGATCATGGCAACCGATCGAGAATCGGGCCGAGCCAATCCTCCGGCACCTTGATCGTCCCCAGCGTCTTCTTCGACTTTACGCTGCCGTGATCGTCCGAGCCGCCGGTGAGCATCTTGCCCCGAAAGCGGGCGATGGTCGTGTAGGCCTCGCGCGAGGCCTCGTCGACGTCGGGATGGAGCACCTCGACGCCGTCGATGCCGGCGTCGAGCAGTTGCGGGACGATCCGCTCGTGATCGGGGTAGAGCGTCGGATGCGCGATCGACGTCACACCGCCGGTAGCGTGCATCAGCGCCACCGCCTCATCGATGGCGAAGCGGTCCTTCTCCACGTATCCGGGCTTGCCGGGACGCAGAAGCTTGTCGAAGGCGTCGGCGACCGATGTCACACAACCGGCCTCCACGAGCGCGCGCGCGACGTGCGGCCGCCCGACCGCGCCTCCGGCAGCGAGCTGCTCGACCCGCTCGGAGCTGATGTTGTAGCCGAGAGCACGCAGCCGCTCGACGATGCGCCGTCCGCGGGTCTGGCGTGCCTCGCGAAAGCGCCGAAGCCTTGTCTCGATCCGCTCGTCGAGTGGGTCGAAGGCGTAGGCCAGGATGTGGACGTCGACCCCTTCATACGCGCACGACAGCTCGGTCGCCGGGATGAGCGTGACGCCTCGCTCGTCGGCATACGCCTTGATCTCGAAGTAGGCGGCGAGGTTGTCGTGATCGCTGATGGCGACGATCTCGATGCCGTGCGACAGCGCCACGTCGATCACCTCGGCGGGCGACCGCGTGCCGTCGGAGTGGTACGTGTGAGTATGGAGGTCGGCGTAACGCACGAGGGAAGCGTAGCAGGTCGCTAGCGCGCATTTCTCACAGTTGATTCGCGGACACTGTGTAACGTCGAGAGCCTTCTCCCCCGCGCTTCTCAGCGGGGGAGAAGGTGCCGACAGGCGGATGAGGGGGCCGTTCTCGCGATGAAGTGAGTGTTTTCGCGAGTGTTCTCGGCCCGTTCATGAAAATAGTTCACTTCTCCGCAAGAGCCAAGACCCCCTCATCCGCCTCCGGCACCTTCTCCCCCACGCTGAAAAGCGCGTGGGGGAGAAGACGCTCGATGAACACTATGTCTGCGATTCCACTCAGGTGGTGTTCGAGTGCTTACACCGTTGGTTGTTCAGCAACACCGAGCCCGCCGACCACGTCATCACACCGCGCGCACAGCCCGCCCTCTTCGACGACCTCTTCGCGGTACTGCCAGCAGCGTCCGCACTTCTTCCCGCGCGCGGGCGACATCGTGATCCCGATCGGTCCGACGCCTTCGATGTCGACCGTGTCGCTCGCCGCAGCGGCGACAAAATCGACGTGCGACACGATGAAGACTTTCGCCAGATCGACATCGAGACCGCCGGTGATCGCCTCGCGCGTGATGCCGTGAAGCTGCACGTCGGCTTCCAGCGACTGTCCGATCGTCCCCGCGGCGCGTGCTCCTTCGAGCACTTTCGAGACCGCCTCGCGGACGCGGAAGATCCGTTCCCACGCAGCCGTGTCTGTCGCAGGTGCCGTGATGGCCGGGAAATCGGTCAGGTGGACCGACTGCACTTTGGCTCCCGGCATCGCTTCATAAAGCTCCTCGGCGGTGAAGCTGAGGATCGGCGCCAGGTAGCCGACCAGTCCTCGCAGAATCTCGTACATGGCGGTCTGCGCGGAACGGCGGCTCGCCGAGGCCGGCCCGTCGCAGTACAGCGTGTCTTTCGAGAGATCGAGATAGAGGGACGACAGCACGACCGTGCAGAGATCGAGCACGCGATGGTAGACGACGTGAAACTCGTACTCAGCATATGCCTTGAGACACCGATCGAAGACCTCCGCGGCGCGCGACAGTACCCACTTGTCGACGTCGAGAAGCTGCTCGTGCGGCACGGCATCGCGATCCGGCTCGAAGCCGTTCAGGTTCGACAGGAGGTAACGCGCCGTGTTGCGGATCTTCTTGTAGGCCTCGGCGCTGCGGCCCATGATCTGCGGGCCGATGGTCATGTCGTTCTGGTAGTCGATCATGGCCACCCAGAGGCGGATGACGTCTGCGCCATGCTGTTTGAGCACATCCTGCGGCGACAGAGCGTTGCCGCGCGACTTCGACATCTTGTCGCCTTCCTCGTTGATGAGGAAGCCGCAGGTGATGACCTCCCGAAACGGCGAGCCGCCTTCGATACCGGTGCCGACGAGGAGCGACGACTGGAACCAGCCCCGATGCTGATCGTGCCCTTCGATGTAGACGTCGCTCGGCCAGGTCAGCTCCGGCCGCTCCTTCAACACGGCGATGTGCGAGCATCCGGAGTCGAACCATACGTCCAGGATGTCCAGCTCCTTGCGGAAGGCGGACCCGCTGCATTTCGCGCAGGCCTGCCCGGTGGGCAGGAAGTCGGTGGCCGGACGGTCGTACCAGGAATCGGCACCTTCAGTCAGAAAGACTTCCTTCACCCGCTCGAACAGCTCCGGCGAAGTGACCGGCTCGCCGCACTGCTCGCAGTACAAAACGGTGATGGGAACGCCCCACGTCCGCTGGCGCGAGATGCACCAGTCGGGGCGGTTCTCGACCATGCCCGCCATGCGGTCTTCGCCCCAGGCCGGGAACCACTTCACCTTATGGACCTCTTCGAGGGCGCGGCCGCGCAGGTCGTGGTCGTCCATCGAGATGAACCACTGCTCGGTGGCGCGGAAGATGACGGGGTGCTTGCAGCGCCAGCAATGCGGGTAGGAGTGCGTGATCGTCTCGACGAGGAGCAGCGCGCCGCGCTCGCGAAGGAGCTCGACGATCTGCGGGTTGGCCTTGAAGACGTGCAGCCCCGCCCACATCGGTACGTCGGCGGTGAACTCTCCACGGTGATTGACCGGTGTGTAGGTCTCGAGGCCGTACCTCTGGCCGGTGTAGAAGTCGTCGGCGCCGTGGCCGGGAGCCGTGTGCACCAGGCCTGTACCCGCTTCGAGCGTGACGTAGTCGCCGAGGACGAAGATCCCTTCGCGCGGCAGGAAAGCGTGCTGGTAGCGGAGGTTCTCGAACGCCGAGCCCTTGAGCACCTTGACGACGCGGTAGTCGCTCCAGCCAAACTTCGGCGCGACGGTCCTCAACAATTCTGTGGCGATGATGAAGTTCTCGCCGTCGTGCTCGACGACGTCGTAGTCGAAGTCAGGCTTGAGGGCGATGGCCAGGTTGGCCGGCAGCGTCCACGGAGTCGTCGTCCAGATGACGGCGTAGCAGGGCTTGTCGACCGGAAGGTCGAGACTCCGCACCGATTCCTCGGTAAGTCGGAATCGCACATACACCGAGGGCGATGTGTGATCCGAATACTCGACTTCCGCCTCGGCGAGGGCCGACTGGTCGTACGTACACCAGTGCACCGGCTTGAGACCTTTATAGACCATGCCGGTCCGAAAGAAGCGGCCGAGTGCATAGGCGATGTCCGACTCGTACTGGTACGACATCGTCATGTACGGATGGAACCAGTCGCCGAAGACACCGAGGCGGATGAAGTCCTGGCGCTGGATGGAGACGAACTTGCCGGCGAACTCGCGGCATGCGCGCCGGAAGTCGGCAGGCGACATCTCCTTCCTCTTCGAACTGCCGAGCTCCTTGTCGACGGCGTGCTCGATGGGGAGGCCGTGGCAATCCCAACCCGGCACGTACGGCGAGTCGAAGCCCATCATCGTTTTCGACTTGACGACGACGTCTTTGAGGATCTTGTTGAGCGCGTGACCCATGTGGATGTGGCCGTTCGCGTAGGGCGGGCCGTCGTGCAGGACCGACTTCGGACGCCCTTCCGACTTCTCGCGAATCAACCGGTAGAGATCGATGATCCGCCACTGTTCGAGCCGCTTCGGCTCGTTCTGCGGCAGGTTGCCCTTCATCGAGAAGGATGTTTGCGGAAGGTTCAGCGTCTTTTTGTAGTCACTGCTCTCGGCCATGGTGGGGGGCGAAACTAACAGCCGAGGCGCGGCATTTCAACCGCGGTTGCGGGGTCGCGCAGTTTCGCGGTCGCGCGGGCTTCGAGACTCCGGAACCGCGAGACTTTGCTACCCCGGACTTGTCACCATCTGAGTGAATCGCAAACACAGTGTTTGTCGAGCGTCCTTCTCCCCACCGCGTTTTTCAGCGGGGGGGAGAAGGTGCCGGAGGCGGATGAGGGGGTGTTGGCTCTTGCGGAGAAGTGAACTATTTTCATGATCGGGCCGAGAACACTCGCGAAAGCACTCAACTTCAGCGCGAGAACGGCCCCCTCATCCGCCTTCGGCACCTTCTCCCCCGCTGAAAAGCGCGGGGGAGAAGGCTCTCGACGTTGCACAGTGTCCGCGAATCCACAGTGAGAAATGCGGCTGTCTAGCCGAGCTTCGCCAGCTCGCGATCGAGATGTGCGAGCGCAGCGCGCAGCGATTCACGGCGGCGTTCGTTCGTGGCCGACTCGAGCTCATTGATGATGCGTCGCCGCGAAAGCTCCAGACCTTCGCGTTTCTGGCGGCGCTCGATCTCGTGGATGTCGAGGCGTATCCCGCGCCCTCGGGATGCGCGCTCGTCCTCGGCGTCCTGCCGGTTCGACTCGACCGATTTGCTTTCGAACCCTCTTGCCATGTTGAAAGGGCGTGCATGTCGCGCGCCTGTAAATGGGGGTCGGGAGTCGGGTGTCGGGGGTCGGAGATGAGGCGGCTTTTGCTCCGACTCCCGACCCCCGACCCCCTACTCCCGATTCGCCTGATCCCACTCCTCGCCCCCGCGTTGGATAACGGATGGCAGATCGTCGACGACGAGAAAGCGGTCGTGGACGCGTTCGAGCGCGGCACGCGTGAAGCGGCCGAGGTACTCGTCGCGATTGTGGTAGCGCTCGATCAGATCGGACTTCGGCCAGGGGATGTACGAACCGACGAAGCTGGCGCGCGAATCGGGGAAGCCGATCTTCGGATCGCGGAGGTTCCAGCCGGTGTAGGTCGCCAGCGGGGCGTCGATCTCCGGCAGGTGAACGCCCGCGATATCGAGACCGTCGCTGTTGATCTGCGGCACGAGCGAGGGATAGACGCCGTCGACGCGCGGCGGCTCGGTGACGATGCCGTGGCTCCAGTCGGGGCCGAGGTCCGTGCGGTAGACCTCGTAGTTGTAGTGGGGCAATTCGACGCCGTGAACGGTCTTGAGGGACAGACCGCTGACCGGGACGAGCGCGCCGAGGGAGATGCGCGGGTAGCGGCTGTCCGGCGGCGCGACGCCGTCGTGAGCCCAGGCGTCGAGCGCGGCGGCGAAACCATGCCGCAACTGTTCGATACGGAGGGGGTTGTCGAGCTGCTGCCCGAGGATGGAAACCTCGGTGCTGTGCGCCGGCGGGAACGGCCCTCCGATGTGCGCGACGCCGGCGACGAAGTAGATGCGCACCTCGGGCGGGACCTCCGCGTCGAACTTGCCGTCGGGCGTGGTGTGTATGAGCGAAGCTCCGCGCGACCAGTACTCATATTCGGTGTTGACGTAGAAGATCTTCGGTACGACGTGCTCCGCCCGAGCGCGGTCGAGCAGGCCCGCGGTGACGCCTGTGCGCGGATCGGTTTCGGGGTTGTCGGTGAAGGGGAAGACGTCGGTCGGGTAGAAGAGAGGCGAGAGCGGCTGCGCGTCGCGCGACGGTTGTGCGAAGCGGTGATTGAACGATCCGCGCCCGGCGCCGGCCACGTAGACGAGCAGCGCGTCGAACACCTGCCGCCCCTCTTCGTCCGCGTTGAACCCCTGCCAGACCAGGTGGCGGAGGAAGCGGCCCGTCTGCGAGATGCCCATGGCGTAGGCGCGCTCAGCGTGCGCGATGGCCTTCGGGTCGTGCTTGGCGTAGGCGGCAATGTCGCGAACGGCGGCCAGGCCGCAGCCGACGACCGCCGGATCTTTGGCCGTGTAAATGACCTCATAGATGCGGCCGGGTACAAAGTTGTCGTCGAAATGGATGGTGTGATCGTCGGAGAAGCGCCATCGCGTGGCCGGGATCGTCTTACGTTGGGCCAGCGGCGCGTCGCGCTCGGTGAGGACGGCATCCTTCGCGGTGATGTCGGCGACCGGATAGCCGGTGCCGCCGATGCTGCCGGTGATGAGGTGACCGAGCGGATGGTCGGGCGTTTTGCCGGCCACGACGAAATCCGCGCGGACGCGGCCGGTGATCCCGCGCACGACCGGCGCGTAAAGGCGCAGCAGTTTCGGGTCCGGACGGATATCGAACTGCCATCCCACTTCCGCCAGCGTGTAGCCCTGACGCAGGTAGTACTCGTCGACGAACTGCTCCCGGATGAAGAAGCGTCCGCCGCGGTTCGGGACGTCGATGAAGAGCGTCCCGTTGCCGCGCGCCGGATCCTTCGGTCGGAGGATGTCGATGTCGGCCGAGAACTCGACCTCACCGCGGGCGTTGCGCGGCGCCTTGTCGAGATCGACGATGACCCGATCGTGGACATTGGCCGGATCGAGCACGAAGTAGGCCCGTCCCTGAATCCGCTCGTACGCCCCGGCCAGGCCGAAGGACTTACCACCGAGGTAGCTCGTGCGGGAGGTGATGTCGACGTGATCGACGCGGGCGAAGGCGGTGGTGGTGAGAACCAGCGTGAGGAAGGCGAGGCGGCGCATGAGTGGAATTGTAGTTCTGTCACCTCTGGCAGAGGCTTATCCGCAGATGACGCAGATGCGGCGCAGATAAAACCGTCTTCCATCTGCGTTCATCTGCGTCATCTGCGGATAAGCCTTTTATCAGCCGGACGGCCACGCCCTCGCCCTCGGCAAACCCCGTCAGCGCCGGGCTCGCAGTCCATTACAATTCGGCGTGCGGGTCCGCGCCGCTGGAACTGGGTCCGTTAGCCGCCTCCAGATATGCGCACACTGCGATCCGCCGCTGCCAAGCTTCTCCTGCTGTCATTCTGTTCGTGTGGTCATGCAGATTGGTTCGACTCCTGCACCCGTCTGCGCGAATTCAAAGAATTTAACTATCCTTCGAGGGCATACTTCGCGCTGCCCAAAGTTCCCCGGGCCGCCCTGCCGCCGCACGTCTATCAGTCACTCGCGGCCGCGTGCAAGAATGATGACCGCAGATGCCTCATCGATGAAGTGAGGGTTAAAGGTGAGTACCTACTCATCACTACTCACGGCGGATCCACCGACCATGGTTGGCTTGTGTATTCGACGCGTCGGAGCTGCATGGTCGGCCTTTTCGTGCTCGCCCCGCAAGAGTAGCCACACCGAAGTGGGAGCAACAACGCCGGGGCCCAAATTGTCATCGACATGCGTTTACGTGGGTGGCTTCTAAGCGGTACGCTCACGGAATGCGACCCCTTCGGTATTCCGTCAACGTCACATTGGACGGGTGCTGCGATCATCGTGAGGGGTTCGCGGACGAAGACTTGCATCGTCACGCGGTCGAGAACCTCGAGCAGGCCGATGCCCTTCTCTTTGGCCGGGTGACTTACGAAATGATGGAGGCAGCGTGGCGGCCGCCGGCGCGGACGGGAGCGAGGCCTGATTGGATGGAGCCCTTCGCCCGGACGATCGACGCCGCAAAGAAGTACGTCGTATCGAGCACCCTGGACCGGGTCGAATGGAACGCGGAGCTCGTGCGCGGGGATCTGGGGAACGCCGTTCAGCAGCTCAAGCGGGAGCCGGGTAAGGGACTGTTCGTGGGAGGCGTGAAGCTCCCGCTGGCGCTGGCAGAGTTGGGATTGATCGATGAGTACGAGTTCGTGGTGCAGCCCAGGCTGGCGGGCCACGGGCCGACGTTGTTCGCGGGGCTATCGAAGCGTATCGACTTGAAGCTCGTGAGTAGGCTGGAGTTCGGCTCGGGGGCGGTGGCTATGCGGTATGAGCCGAGAAGGTAGCCACCTGGCTTGTTAGCCCGAGCCGGCTGCATCATGGAACAACTCGGTCTGCCAGAGGACGATCCGCAGATGGGGCGCAGATAAAACCGTCTTCTATCTACGTCATCTGCGGATAAGCTTTTTCGTCAACCGGCCGGCCCCGCCGGCGCACTCGAGCCGCGTCACATGGGCACATCGGGCCCACCGAGTACCTTTGCCTGACGTGAAAGTTCGGTACCTTGTGATTCTCGAGGAAGGCGAGACCTCCGTCCGCGCGTACGTGCCCGATCTGCCCGGCTGCGTGGCCGTCGGCGAAACACGGGACGAAGCGACGAAGTTGATTCGTGAGGCAATCGAACTCCATGTCGAGAGCCCGCGCGAAACGGAAAGCCTTACCTCCCCCTCATTCGTTTGTCGAGACCGTCGCCGTGTAGCGCCTCTCCGAGAGGACGTAGTCATTCGAGCCTTTTTCTAATTCCTACGACTCCGGGGTAGGGAAAAGGGACCGAAATGACCCTCCTTTACCAAGGAGGCGAGCCATGGCCATGAACAAAATGAGCGACGCAGAATATGTGAAACTCTCTCCGGGCGCGAGGGTGCGGGCTTGGAGGTGGTGGTTCGTCGTGCTCCTGCTCCTTGCGGCGGCCGCAGCAGCTTTGGCAATGATAGTGGAGTTCAGGACCGCTGGTAAAATCGGTGGACTCTCCATCACGCCCTCTCCAGTTCTCGCTTTCGCAAGCTCGGTTGTCACGGGGGCTACCCTCTCGCCGCCCGTGCCGAAGGACAGTGACTTAGCGACTAAGACCTACGTCATGATCGGCATTCTAAGTCTAATCGCCATCGTCACCTTAGTCTGCCTCGGTGTCAGTCTGTTTTCGAAAGATGAACATGCTGTCAGTACGGCCAGCGACATGTTGAAGACCTGCATCGGCTTCTTCATCGGAATCGCTACAAGCTATTTCGGTGCCACGCATTGAAACCATCCAACTCATTCAGCGGGGATCAGGGGGGAATGGGGGTCAGGTCTAAAGTCTAAAGAGATTTGATCACACTCCTGATCGGAGCAGCAGGAGACCCTCATGCAGCGTATCGAATGGACTCGTTGGCGCACGACGACAGAAGTAGCGAAGAACCTGGTCGAAGCGGTTGGCCTGTTGATTGCCGGTTTGTGGGTACTCTTAACCTTCGGGCTGCAAAGTTGCCCGGCTCGCGAGAAACAGTTTGACTCCGTCGACAAGCTGACATGGACCGAAGGACCGACACCTCAAACGTGCGTAGCGAACTACTACGTCATGCTGAAGAATATCAGCAGCAGAACGATGAGAATTGGAAGAGCCGACGTTCGGCTATTTCGTGTCGTGCCTTCAACCCCGAACGAAATGAGACCCGCATTTTTAAACGCTGACGCGTCTCGTCCGAAGCGGAAGGAAGACTACATGTTCTATCAGACGCTTTTGCCACCTACCGGAGCTTTCGTCGATTTGTACCCGCCGAACGGCTCTAACGATACGACGTTCCGGTGGATCTTCACGAAGCCCAAAACACCAACGTGGATCGCTGCGGAAGTGTGGTTTTTCGAGCCAGGCGCGAAACAGTTAATCTGGGAAGTGTCAGAGGTATCTCAGGTGTGCGAAGGCAACCCAATCGGCGTCTCTTCATCTGCGCCGACGCAGTAAAGGAGCTGCATCGATTCGGATCGTCCAGAGTAGGGTCGTATCTGGAAACTCAACTTAACCGAGTTCGGGCAGGGTGAGGTCCGCTAAGTTGATTTTCCAGATACGACCCCAACTTACGGAGACTGACCCCATTCATCCGTTCAGGTTAGCAGGAGGGGGCGTGTTTTCATTGTGCGTTACGCGGTAGCGCGGTTGAGCATTGATGCGTTCAACCAAGATGATCCCGACTTGCTGGAGCATGACGTGAGTAGCCGCCAAATGCTGACTAAACTCTGACCGTTTTTGTTCTACGAGCTCACGGATTCGCTCTCCGGCGCGAACTTCTAGTAAGGCCTCGCTCATCGCTGCCGCAACGGCCACGGCATCGCTTTGGTCGACGTGAATCGTCTTCAAGATGACGGCGGAGAGAACCTTGCCCCTCACTTTCTTGAGTTCCGCGTCATCGAGTGTACCACGATGAACGATATCGTTGCGGCGCTTGACGTAGCGATCATAGTCTATGGTTCTCGCGTGTTGCCTGATAATCTCGGGGAGCTGGGTGCGCAGTATCTTCTGATTCCGCAGGATAACTCCAAACTGCACGTCTCGGTCGGCGTAGCCGAGGTCAAAAACCTCGTTCAGCACGTTGCCTAAAACGTCTGACAAGGCGACCCAGCCGATGATGTATAACTTGATGAGAAGACTTATCTCTTCGAACGTCGTTGCCTTTAACAGAAGCTCCAGCAGATGTTCCAATTCCCCGAACGCAGCGGATAGATCGAAGCACCGACCAAAGACTTGCATTTCGTAGCCATTCTCGACCGCTACCTCGTCCTGCGTCGCAGCATCAAGCATTTTGAGACGGTTCATGACCGCGTCTCGAGCTGGGAGGAGAGAGTCGGCAAGAGTCATAGGATCAGCAGCCTGCGGCGGACACAGCAGTCCGCATTGACAACACAGCTGCATGCAATGTCATGTTGAACAGTCACGACGACCTCAACCTATTGTCTCCCGAAACCTAAGGCTTGACAACTCACACGTAACACCACGGGATGACGCCAACCGCTGTCTGTGCCACATCGTCCCTGGCTTGCGGTGGGAGGCCCCGGGAGAAATGCACATGGTGTCCATCCGTAGATGGACGCAGAATAACGCAGAGGAAACCGTCCTCCATCTGCGGTCATCTGCGTCATTTGCGGATCAGCGTTTCCGTTTGCGGCCCCGTCCCATCTTCTTTTTCAGTTCGCGATGGATTTGCCGGACCTGCTCCGCTACCGGGCTCTCCGGATCGGCCGCCTCGGGGATTTTCTTGAGGTGGTGGAAACCGGCTACGAAGGTCGCTTCATCCTTCAGTTCACACTCGCGCTCGAACGCCGTCTGCTCACGATCTGCCTTGAACACCCCTCGCACGATCTGATCCTGCCTGATCGACTTTTCGATCAGGTCGGCCAGCTCGTTCGGCGGCATCCGCGGATTCCCACGGATCTTGCCGGAACGCAGCCGCGCCGCCGTCCGGCGTAGCTCGGCGTAGGTCACCGAGGGGGGGATCCGAGGGACTTCGTCCTTCAGAAACCCATCATTGCGGAGGAACTCCTCGAGACCTTTCCCTTCCTCGGTATTGAGATACTCGTGGGCTTTTCCTCTCATGTCCTTTCTCCCATGATCTGCGCCTTCGGCGCGTTGCCGGTTGTCGGTGTTCGGTTGTCGGACCCAGGAAACGACCGGGCGCGTTTGCACGCGCCCGGTCGCACTTCCTCCCATCACATTTTACGGCTGAAAACTGCCGGACGTTCCGCTACCCGCCGTTGCCGGTTTCGCGGGCGCCGATGGCGCCGGCGTTCCGGATGCCGGTGACTGCGGCGTACCGGGAGCCTGCGCCGCCTTCTTGCGGCGCTTGAAGCTCTTCAGTCGCTTGACCTCCTGCACATGCGGCACGAGTACGGCGTGGGCCGGATCGCGCGCCAACTGCGTGCCAATGTTGTAGGCACGCCCGGCGACCAGTGCGATCTGCTGGCGGCGAATGAGGTTCGCCCCGGCGATGCCGTTCAGCATCGACCGGAGCTCATCCTCGGCCGCTGTCCAGCGGTTGGCCTCGTCGTACATCTGACGCACCTCGTCAGCCGGCTGACCGACCGCCTGCTCGACGATGTCCAACGCACCGATGACGTTGATCGACGCCTGCAGAATCGGGTTGTTGGTGCGGTTCTGGCTCCGCAGCGTTGCGCGCTGTGCCGGTGTCAACTGCGTTACTTCGGCGATCTGCCCGCGCATGATGCGCAACTGCTCGACCACCGCCTCGGGCGTCAATGTCGGTGTCGGCTGCGGGATGTCCGTGGCGGCCACCGTATTCGTGGTTTGATGCATGGTTTCGTTGGTGCTCATATGTCGTCTCCTCCTGAGAGACCATCTGCGTGTTACGCCGGAGGGACGACGAGCACTTTGTGCACGAGTGCAGGCGACCACCGGCTGGAAGAGCGGGCGTTTTTGGGCGCCGTTTCTTCCGGTTGATGTTCCCCGAAGTGTGCGCACACTTCGAGAGCCCGCGGCAGGAGGAGCACCACTCAACTCCCGCAGGGATGGGACAGTCGCACTATCCAGCACCGTCGTCCCACCCGTTGGCCGCCAGGAGCTTGGGGGCTCTCACGAGCGCCGGCTCCCAGTCTCGATGGGTTAGCGAACTAGCCCATCGAGGGTTGGCACTGTAGCAGAGATTTCAATCCTGTCAAGTCTTTTTTCGCTCCTTTACTCCTCGCTGTCGGGATGGTGGTCCGGCGGGAAATGTGCGCGGCAAAGGATCACAAGTGAACCGGGTGAAAAACGGCGTGTACGGAGAGAAAAACGGTGTGCATGGACAGAGAAACGGCGTGCACCGGCAGAAAACCGGTGCGCACCGGCAGAGAAACGGTACGCACCGGCAGAGAAACAGTGCGCGCGGACAGAAAAACAGTGCGCACGGCCAGAAACACAGCGCGCACAGCCGAAACGCACCGTCGCACAGCCGAAACGCAGCGGCGCACACACGAAACGCAGCGACGCACAGACGAAACGCACCGAAACACCGCCGAAACACAGCGGCGCACACACGAAACGCACCGACGCACAGCCGAAACACAGCGGCGCACACACGAAACGCACCATCGCACAGACGAAACGCACCGACGCACACACGAAGCGCAGCAGAGCACGGCCGAAACACACCCTACCCGAGGCCGATGCGCACCCGCCCTCGGCATTCCGAACACTATCTGAGTGGAATCGCAGCCAGTGTCAATCGAGCGTCCTTCTCCCCACCGCGCTTTTCAGCGGGGGGGAGAAGGTGCCCCCTCGTCGCTGTCGCTCCTCAGGGCAGGCTCCGGCGGATGAGGGGGCGTTGGAGCTTGCCAAACAGTGGACTGGTTCCATGAATGGGCGTGGGAAGCTCATGAAAACAGTCAACTTCAGCGCGAGCGCCGCCCCCTCATCCGCCTTCGGCACCTTCTCCCCCCGCAAGAAACCGCGGGGGGAGAAGGACTCTCGATTAAGGGAGTCGCAAGTGCTTCAAGAAGGCTGTTAGGGATGCGCCGGACTTTCTTCGCAACGGTACTCCCGCAGCGTTCACATCCCGCCGGCAGTTACCGTCCGCGGGGCGGTGACTCGCACCCGTTCTCCGGGATGGAGCATGTGGTCGGAGTCGAGCTGGTTGAGGTCGAGCAGCTCATCGACAGTCAGGCTGTGGCTTTTGGCGATCGAGTAGAGGGTGTCGCCCTTTTTCACGGCGTAGTAGGCGTCGCTGTGGGAGAGCAGGGCGCCCAGCTCGCGGGCGCGGACGGGGAGGTAAATGGAATCGCCTTCGCCGATGGCGGTGGCGGAGTGGAGGTTGTTCATGGCCACGAGCGTGTCGACGTTGGTGCCGAGGGCTCGGGCCAGTCGCTTGAGCGACTCTCCTTCGCGCAAGGTGTAGGAGCAGACGGCGATGTTCGCATCCTCATTCTTCAGGGTGGCGGCGCGAGCGGCGACGGCAGCAGCGGCTTTCGATGGAACGCGCACGGTGGCTTTCCCCGGCGGCACGATGCCCTGCCGGAAGGAGGGGTTGAGCTCGCGAAGCAGTGTTTCGTCGACTTTTCCAACCGAGGCGAGATAACGGAGGGAGAGGGGACCCTCGACCACGACCGGCTTGAGATCGGAATCGAGCGGCTGGCCCAGGCGGAAGCCGTAGGTGGCCGGGTCGCTGGCGATGGTCAGCGTGGCGAAGAACGTCGGTACGTAGCCGCGCGTCTCTTTCGGGATGGCTTCATTGTCGAGCAGTTCCCAGAATGTCGCCGCGCTTGTCGATTGCATGGCCCGGCGGATGCGGCCCGGGCCGGCGTTGTAGGCGGCCAGAGCGAGCGGCCAGTCGTTGAACTGGTGATAGAGATCCCGGAGGTAGGCGGCGGCGGCGCGCGTGGAGCGTTCGGGGTCGGCACGCTCGTCGACCCACCAGTCGACGCGCAGGCCGTAGTCGCGTGCCGTCTCGGGCATGAACTGCCAGATCCCGTAGGCGCCGGCGCGGGAGGTGACCGTCGGTATGTAGGCGCTCTCGATCACCGGCAGATAGGCCAGGCCGCGCGGCAGTTTGTAGTCATCCAGCGCCTTCTCGATCAGATTCTTGTACTTCCCCGAGCGGGTGAGCGAGTCCTGGATGCTCGGCTTGAGATCGGTGGTGAAGTACTGCAAGGCCCCTCGGATGGTGGGGTGATCGGGAATCGGAATCGATGCCGCCGCTTCGATGTCGACCTTCGGCTCGGCCACCGGTTTCCCTTCGCGGGCCACGATCTGGTTGTAGGCGTTTTCGAGCGCTCGCTGGTAGTCCTCGGCCTGCAGCTTTGCCGCCGAGGGTGTCTTTGGCTTGGAAACGGGAAGAACAGCGGCAACCGGCTTCGGCGGAGGTGTCGACGTGGCACAGGCAACGGCGTAGACGGCCACCAGCAGCACGACGGCTCGACTCTTCATCATCCCCTCCCACCGGCACGGCCGGCTGCGCTGGTTGCCCAAGGCTCCGCCGCCAGCATCGCTCGATCATTCTACAGGAGTCTGCGCGGCAGACGAGATCTGACGAGTTGGTGGCCGAGCCTTGGGCAACCAACGCTGCCGGCCGTGCCGGCTACAGATCTTCGAACTTCAGGTTGACCGAGAGCGACTGAACGTCGCTTGCATCGCCGAGGTCGAGCGACTGCTCCTGAGACTGAACGACCCCTCCGTCATTCTCAAAGGATACCGTAAGGCGCAACTGCTTCGACTTCGACAGCGTTCCGGGCGCCATGGGCATGGTCACGGTCTGATGGATGTCGCGCTTCGGCTTGGGTGGATGGCGGAGAGCGTCGAGGGGCGAGTACTCCTTCTTGGCCGGTTTCGGTGTCGATTGCGTGGCGCGTTTCCGAAGCGACTCCAGCTCGGCCATGATGTCCACCGACGACCGGACCTTGACGTGTTTGACTTCGGGAGCCTTCCTGGACGGCTTCTCCGTCTGGCCGAAGTCGATCTCCGGTTCGGGGGCGGAGGCAGCCGCGGGCGGCGAGAGCTCCGGTTCGGTTTCCGGCGACTGAGACTCCGGCGGCTGCGGTGGTGGCTCGCCGAGGGAAGGGATCGCGTCCGGGTCGGCGAAGAACTCGTCCTCGATGGAGAGCTCATCGTTAAATCGATCCTCAGATCGATCCTCAGATCGATCCTCAGAGAGATCCTCGACGGGCTTGACGATCTGCAACGGTGGGGCGGTCTGCGGCTGGGGGTTGTAAGCGGCGATCGGTGCCGTGGCGGCCCCCGAGGCCGGCGCCGCTCCGCCGATGGCCAGGTTTGGTCCGGCCACATCCTCGCGGACACGGAAGGTGGCCACGTCGGCGTTCTGCCGGCGCGGTGTGGCCTTGACCGGCTCCTCGCCGGTCATGCGCCGGCGGAGGGTGCGCAGCGTCAGCTTCGAGATGACCTTCAATGTCTCGAAGACGCCGTCGCCGCGCGATGCCACGGCCTCCACCCAGTCGTACTTTCTCTCGGGGTCGACGATGTCGAGGACGTCTTCGACCGGCGCGCTGCTCATCAGGTCGCGTTTGTTGAGCTGCAGGATCAGGGGGATCTCGTCGATCGACAAGCCGATCTCGCCCAGGTTCTCGCGCAGATTCTTGAAGCTCTCCAGGTTGGCTTCGAGCATGGCCCGTTGCGAGTCCGCGACGAAGACGATGCCGTCAACGCCCTTGAGCACGAGCTTGCGGGTGGTGTTGTAGAAGACCTGGCCGGGAATGGTGTAGAGCTGAAGACGGGTCTTGAATCCGCCGATGACGCCGACGTCGATGGGAAGGAGATCGAAGAAGAGGGTCCGGTCGGTTTCGGTCTCCAGGCTGACCATCTCCCCGCGGCTCTGGGGCGAGGTCTTGGCGTAGATGTGGTGCAGGTTGGTCGTCTTTCCACAGAGGCCCGGACCGTAGTAAACGATCTTCGCGGCCATCTGCATCGTCGCGTAATTGAAGAAGACCATTCCGCCCGCGCTCCGATCGAAAGGAGGTCGATGGTAGCACCCGCTACTTTGCGGTCGCAACAATACGCGCGGCCAGAAGTCTGTAGATCTCTGCAAGTTCCGGCCGGTCGCTCAGGGCGGACAGATGGCGTTCGACGATGTCCGCGTCCCCTCGGGCGGCCGGGCCGGTGAAGCGTTGGGCATCGGTGTGCGCGGCCCAGTTGTCGATGGCGGAGCGCGCCAGCGCGGCCAGATCGTCGCGCGCTCCCTCGATTCCGATCAGCTCGTCAGCGATATCGAGCAGAGCGGCCACGTAGTTCGAGCCGAACACCGCGGCGGCGTGATAGCGGGTCTTGGCATCGCGTGCGATCTCCGCGAAGCGGGCGCCGGCGGCATGCGCGATCCGTTCAGCGACGTCGCGGTGTGCTCCCTCGAATACGAGCAGGGTGCCGGCCAGGCCGGAGGGCTCGCCCACCGGGGGAAGCGCCTTGAGAGGATGAAGGGAAAAGCCGCCCCGCAGCGAGGGAAGGGCGCCGCTCGGATGGACGATGATCGCGGCAGTGTCGGGGATCGACGCGGCCACCTCTTCGATGGCCCGATCGCTGACGGCGATGAGGAGGATGTCGGACGTCGTTGCCAGCTCGGCGATTGATCTTCGAGGGCCGATCGGTGTCTCCGCGCCGCGCGTTGCCACGCCGATGATGGGCCAGCCGATTTGCTTCCAGGCCGAGGCGAACGCCCACGCGGCCCGGCCGCTTCCGATGATTCCGAGGGAGAGGTCCATCAAAGGGCAGTGTAATCGCTCATTCCGAGTCGGCTTGAGATTGGACGTTAAGGGTGCGTATTGGAATTTGAGGTTTACAGATCGTAGGCAGCCAGCGCGAAGCACGCCGGAGGCGTTCGGTAGATTAGCCGGTGGCAAGCGCCGAAGGACGCGCCGCCACCGGTTAGGGATCGTGGCCATCACCGACCCCGGCAGGGGTCGCGGACCGCGCTCGCGTCACCGGAGGGCACGTTCGACGGAGATCGATGTCGTCGACGGCATACGTCAACGCTCCGGTACCCCTGCCGGGGTACGACACGTGTGTGGATTGGTAACCGGTGGCGGCGCGTCCTTCGGCGCTTGCCACCGGCTAATCTACCGCACGCCTCCAGCGTGCTCAGGCCGGCTAAGCCTGCGATCCAGCAACATTCCAAATACCTTGAACGTCCAATCTCTCCCCGGGGGCTCTGCGCCGCCGGTTCGGAATGACAGAGGAGGGTAAACTGGCGAGGATGCGTCGCGCTCTGCTCCTCCTGTTCCTCGCCATTGCCGCCTCGGCGGAGGCGAAACCGCCCACCACGTGCGGGGGGACAGATGAGTACTCGAAGGCGCTCTGCGCGTACCAGCGGCGTGCGTTTGCCGAGGCCGAGGCAGGGTTCCGGGGCATCGTCGAAAAGAATGAGGTCGACTCGCTGACGATCCGTGCCGTCTACTTTCTGGCCAGGACGGAGATGAAGCGCGGCCGCTTCGACGAGGCGGCGCCGCTCTTCGTCAGAATCTACTCCATGGATTCGGCGTTCTATGCAAGCTGGAACTGTGATTTTCTGCTGGGTGAGTGTAGGAGGGCGGTGGGGAAGGACTGACGATGAGGTTGCTAGGTTAGGTTGCTAGGTTGCTAGGTTACTGAGTCGCTAGGTTGTGCTGTGTAGCAACCCAGCAACCCAGTAACCCAGTAACCCAGTAACCCAGTGACCCAGTAACCCAGCAACCCAGTAACCCAGCAACCGAGCAACCCAGTAACCCAGTAACCCAGCAACCCAGTAACCTAGTAACCAACCAACACCATGGCGCAACAATCCAACTTCGAGCTCCGCCGCAAGCTCCTCCAACTCGAGGCGCTCTACGACGTCGGCCGTGCGCTGAATACGCTGCGCCCGGAAGGGGAGCTGATCGACGAGCTGATGCACCGGGCCATCGCGGTGCTCGACGCCACGGTCGG
This sequence comes from Thermoanaerobaculia bacterium, assembly GCA_035482045.1. Classification (GTDB taxonomy): domain Bacteria; phylum Acidobacteriota; class Thermoanaerobaculia; order Gp7-AA8; family Gp7-AA8; genus JADGNZ01. Next base: position 26,680 of record DATHRD010000022.1, on the reverse strand, counting down.
CTTTGTTTTTTCGCTCGACGAAAAGCTCAATGTCCAGCAGATCTTCCTGTTCGGCGTGGAGATCCCGACGCCTGCCAACGCCATCCTGGCCGAGCCTCCCATCAAGCAGGTGCTGGCCTCGCGTGAGCCGATCTCTGTGACGGTGTCGAAGTTTCTCGGCGGCGCCGGCAGCGACCTGCTCCTGGCGCCGATGATCTCGGGCGAGACGATCATCGGCATCATCGGCGTCGGCGGCAAGGAAGAGCGCGGCGCCAAGAGCGGCAGTTTTGTCGAAGACGACCTTCGCTTCCTCTCCTCGCTGGCGGCGATCGGCGGCGCCGCCATCGACAACGCCCGCAACTTCCACAAGCTCTCCGTCCTGCGCGAGACCCTCGAGGATGAGAACCGCAACCTCAAGCAGCGCATGCTGCGCGACTACAACGACCGTCTCATGATCGGCGACTCGCCGAAGATGCAACGGGTCATCGACCTTGTGGCCCGCGTGGCCGACTCGCAGGCCAGCGTGCTCATTCGCGGCGAATCGGGCACCGGCAAGGAGATGGTGGCCCGCCTGATCCACGGCAACTCCCCGCGCAAGGACGGCCCGTTCGTGGCCATCAACTGCGCGGCCCTCCCGGAGACGCTGCTCGAATCGGAGCTCTTCGGCATCGAGCGCGGTGTGGCCACGGGCGTCGACGCCCGGCCCGGCAAGTTCGAGCTGGCCAAGGGCGGCACGATCTTCCTCGACGAGGTCGGCGACATCCCGCTGGCCCTGCAGGCCAAGCTTCTGCGCGTGCTTCAGGAGCGCGAGGTCGAGAAACTCGGCGGCCGGCGGCGCATCCCCATCGACGTCCGCATCCTGGCCGCCACGCATCGCGACCTCGAGCAGATGATCGAGAAGACCGAGTTCCGGCAGGACCTCTACTATCGCCTCAAAGTCGTCGAGATCGTCCTTCCGCCGCTCCGCGACCGGAAGGAAGACATTCCCAAGCTGGTCCGCTTCTTCCTCGACAAGTACGGTAAGCGCGAGGGGCTTCACGACGTGCGCATCACGCAGGAGGCGCTGCAGAAGCTGATGCGCTATCCATTCCCCGGGAACGTGCGTGAGCTCGAGAACCTGGTGGAGGGGTCGCTGGCGCTGACGACCGATCCGGTGATCGATCCGGGCGACCTGGCGCTCCCCGAATCGGCATCCGGAGCAGGCGGCGTGGAGTTGCTCACCGACTTCCCCTCCCTCGGCGAATTGGAGCGCCGCTACGTGGCGCGCGTCCTGGCGCACACGAAGGGCAATATGTCGAAAGCGGCCAAGATCCTGGGCGTCGACCGGAAGACGCTGTACCGGATGCGTGAAGCAATGTCCCAATTAGCCCCAACTGTGGAGTCCTGGGACGTTCACTAGTAAAACGCTTGCTCACAGCTACTTACCAAGATGCAAATGTTTGAAACCTTCCGAGTGTGGCGATTCGCCACACTTGCAACAGTCCGTCACATACCGATGCGTTTCCGTGTAAACTTCACGAGATCAGAGGCTTAGAGAGAGTGGACGACGAAAGTCAGGCGTGGCAGTGGCGTTGCTCTTGGGTGGTCCCGACACTTGAGGGGGAACACCATGAAAAGCATCGCCGAAACCCGCACCAGCTCCGTTTCCGTGCAGTACGCGCTTCCCATGCTGCTGGCGGTCAACACGTTCGCACTCCTGGCGGTCGACCAGTTGGGCGGCATCCCCGACTGGATCAAGTCAGCGGTAGCGTTACTTCTCGGCTTTTGACTCCGTCTTTCAGGATCCGGCAGAAATGACCACAACCGCCGAGCGGCAGATGGAGCTGACTCTTCCAATGGTCGCGGATATCGAGATCGCGGCCGCCCGCGCGGCCGGCAATCTGGCCCGCGAGCTTGGAATGAGCTCCGAGAAGATCGATGAGATGACTCATGCGATCATCGAGGCGTGCATCAACGCTCGCGAGCATTCAGGTTGCGCTGACAACCGCATCTATTTAAGATTCGTCGGTACTTCCCAGGACGATGGCAGCCGGATCGATGTCTGGATCACCGATCATGGGCGGGGATTCGATCCGGCCGAGGCCCGGTCCCGCCGTCCCGCGGCTGGCGTCTCTCACAAACGCGGCCGCGGATTGCAACTGATCGAAGCGCACATGGATGAGGTAAGCATCTCGACGTCGTCGGGTGGTGGAACCACTATCCATATGGTCAAATACGAGAAGAAAGAATCATGACTGAGGAATTGAAAGTCGCGGTCGACCGCAAGCCGAACGGCGCGGTGCTCTACACGAAGGGCTACATCAACAACGTGGGCGGCGAAGAGATCGCCAACCGGGCCTACGAGTTGATGGACGCCGGCGTGCGCACTCTCCTTCTCAACCTGCGGGATACGAAAATCGTCAACTCCATCGGCATCAGCATCCTGATCGAGATCATCGAGAAGATGATCGATAAAGGCGGCACCATCGCCTTCTGCTGCCTCACTCCTGTCATCCACAAGACCTTTCAGATCATGGGACTGGCCAACTACGCCAGGATCTTTGACAGCGAGGACGCGGCGTTGAAGGAACTGGGCTTGTGAGGTAGCGCGGTTGCGAGGTCTCGGGGTTGCGCGGTGCTCAACGCAAGACCGCGAGACCGCGATACCTCGTAACCGCGCGACCGCGACCGCGCAACTGCTATTCTTCCACCCTCTTCATGTCCCCCCTCGTTCGCCGGTTTGCCGATTTTCTGAACGACCTGCAACAGCTCGAGCGCGCCACGCTCTCGACGCAGGGGTCGCTGATCCTCGACGCCTTCAACAAACACACGCCGTACGACGTCGACGCCGTCTACCTGCGCGACGCGCGCGGGACGGCCATGCGCCTGGCCGCCAAGTCGAACCTGTGTGTGGCCCCGGAGATCTTCGATGGCGAAGCGTCCGATGCCGATCTGCCTCTCGATCCGATGCCGCGTCACGTCATTCCGATGCGGACGGCCCGGGAACATCTGGGCGTCGTGGCGCTGACCGGTGACCCGGCCTCGGACGACGATCTGCAGATGCTCTACGCCGCCGGTTCGTTCGCGGCGTCCCTGCTGAGCAATCACCGCATGGCCCAGGAGATGCGCGAGGGCGATTTCCAGCTCAAGTACCGCCTCTGGGAACTGGAGTCGCTCTACGACATCGGCCTTTCGATCGCCGGAACGCTGAACATCGACGCGCTGGCGGACGAGATCCTCTTCCGGATGATCTCTCTCATCAATGCGCGCAGGGCCGCGCTCTTCCTCCGCGACGGCGATCGCTTCCGCGTCTATCGCTCCTTTGGCGACACGCGCTCCGATTTCCTCGACGACGAGATCACCGACCGGGTCATTGCCGCGGGTGAAGCGCTGACGTTCGAGGACACGTCGGAGTGCATCTTTCCCGGTTGCATCGCCACGGTGGCCGTGCCGATCAAAGGCGACAACGCTGTGATCGGCGTTCTCGCCGCCGGCGACCGTGAGACGCGGGAAGGCGCCGTCGGTGCCTTCGAGGCGAACGAGCTGCGGCTCCTGTCACTCTTCGCGAACCAGGTTGCCATCGCCCTCGAAAACGCGCGCCTTCACAAGGAAGCGCTCGAAAAGCAGGCCATGCAGAGGGAGCTGGATCTGGCCGCGACGATTCAAAGAGACATTCTGCCGAAGTCGATCCCGATCATCGAAGGCCTCGAATTGGCTGCCCTCTCGCGGCCGGCCAGGCAGGTCGGCGGCGATTACCACGCCTTCTTCCAGCGCGAGGGGACGTTGACCACCATCGTGGCCGACGTGTCCGGGAAGTCGATGCCGGCCGCGTTGCTCGTGTCGGCCTTTCACGCCGCCGTGCAGTTGCTCTTCGCCGAGGGTCGTGAGCTGGGAGATATTGCCACCGAGCTCAATCGCCACATCCATAGCTGGTCGGCCGAGAACAAGTTCATCACCATGATCATCGTCACGATCGATCCGGAGGCGGAGACGATCCAGTTCGTCAACGCCGGCCACAATCCCTGCTATGTGGTCACCGGCGACCGCATCGAGCAGCTTCGCTCCCACGGCCTGCCGATCGGAATCCTCGGCTCGTCGAAATACATGACGCAGACCCGGCCGTTTCCCGCCGGCTCGACGGTCGTGCTCTACAGCGACGGTATCAGCGAGGCTGAAAACGCGGCCGGCGACGAATGGGGCAATGAGGTATTCGAGGAGCTCCTGTCACGCCACGCCAACTCCTCGGCTAGTGCCGTTCGCGACGCCATCGCCGAGGCCGTCGACGCCTTCGTCGCGGACGCGCCGCAGAAGGATGACGAGACGCTGGTCGTTGCGCGGACGGCCGGTCACGAGGAGGAGTATGCCGATCGGCACTCCTCACAGGGCGTTCGGGAGAAATTGGACGACGTGTATGCCGGCAATGAGAGCGAACTGGATCCTGCCCTCGACCTCATGCAATCGATGGCCCTTCCACCGGAGACGTGGTGAGGCGGGGCGAGATCTGGTGGGTTCCGAGTCGACACAGTATTGCTTGAACCTCTTGCGCATTCAGCGTGTGAAAAATGGCGCATCGATGCGCTCGATGGTACTCCCTCTACCCATTCTCGGCAGCGGAGAGTATTGAATGTTGGAACGAGGTTCACGTGAGCATCGCGCGAGATTTGCCTTCACGCCGAAGGCTCCGCAGCGGCCTCGTAGAGCTCGTGAACGTCCAGATGCGCGTCGATTGCTAACTTGGCGATCTCACCCTCGCGAACGATTGTCCGTTGCCACCCGGCGTCCTCCCCGCGCGTCCAGACTTCCACGGAGCGTTCCCGGTGCGACACGAGGACGTATTGCCGCAGCGACTGAAGCGTCTTGTAGTGCTCGAACTTGTCGCCTGCGTCGTACTCCTCGGTGCTGCGGCTCAAGACTTCGATGATCAGCGTTGGGTTCGTGACCGACTGCGGGTCGGCTTCGTCGCGCTCGCTCGGCCCGCAGATGACGGTCACGTCCGGATAGGTCGCAAGGCCGGACGGTGTGCGAACGCGCAGGTCGGCATCGTACGCGCGGCAGTTGCCGCCGCGGAGTTGCGTGAAGACCAGACCGATGACGGCGGCCGCCAGCGCGGCGTGCTCCGGCGTGCCGCCGGCCATCGCATAGATCTGCCCGCCGAGGAACTCGTGCTTGACGTTGCTCGAAGCCTCGAGAGCGAGGTACTCGGCATAGGTGTAATGGATCTTGTGGAGGGGCGCGGGCATCTCCTCTGATTATTTCATCGATTGCGGTTCCAGAACACCACGCCATCCTGGTTGAAGACCGGCGTGAAGTTCCTTTGCAGAAATGCCCAGACCTTCGGCGCTCTCTCCGCGTTCGGGATGCCGTCGACCGTCTGGATTGATCCGGGGAAAATGATCAGCGCGGCACGAATATGAGGGTTGTGCTCGATCCGCTCGATGACTTCATGTTGCCCCTCCTCCGTCTGGTAGCTCGCCACCTCGACCTGACGTAGCGGGCAGTCGCGGTTCAGCAGCGCATAGAGAAGCGCGGAGTTCGAAAAGTCGACGAACGTTTCGCTCGGCTTCAACGAGGTCGTGAATCGCTGCGCCGCGTGAATCGAGGCGGTGACGGTTGGATCGAATATCGGCCCCTGCTTCGCGCTCCTCAGCTCCGGAATCACGCTGATCACGTGCCGGAACGGTTCGGCGAGGAGTGTAACGGTGACCATGAGCACGATCGCCAGCGTTCGGACATGCCGGCGCAGGGTCCAGATGGCCACGAATAGGAATGGCGTACCGACAGTGAAGTAGTACGGGTTGCCGCGCTCGATGGACGAGGCGAGTGCGACCACCATCCAGATCCCGATCAGCCAGAGGCCATCGCTTCGCCGCGACCGCAGCGGAGACCGCGCCAGGGCAACACACGTCGTGAGGAGCGCCAGACACCACGTGATCGGCATCAATCCGTCGGCGAGATGGTGCAGCAGAGCCGGCGAGCGGAGCGGCTCGGGAATCTCCAGCGGATGGACAAAGTAAGCGGAGTGACTGCCGAGGATCTCCCGGACATTGACGCGGATGAAATCGAGCGCGAATCCGAATGCCGCGAAGATCAGCAGCGTCGGAACGGCGGCAGCGGCGACGCCGATCGCCAGCGCGCGCAGAGCCCGCGCGCGGAATGCCGCGAGTAGTGCAACGATCGCCGAATAGATGCCGAAGTCGATGCTGACGAGATAGGCGACGACGACCAGCGCTCCCGCGACCATGAACCGGCGGCGCGAGCGGAGACGCGTCGCAGCCACCGTCGCGGCCAGCGCGAAGATCGCCGCGGAAGGCCGCATCCAGATCATCGACACCGGAAAGAGTGAAAACGTCAGGAATGCCGCGAGCAGGGCCATGTTCACGCTCCCTGTGGCCGCCAGCACGAGGCAGTAGAGCGCTATGCCGCTCAGGAACCCGACCACGAGGCGCGTGTTCAGCAGATCGTGAAGGGAGCCGAGACCGGCCTTCGTGGCCGCGAAATAGAGCGCGCCGTCGGTGATCAATCCATGCGTCGGGATGATGTCGGTATACGGTTTCTTCCCGCGCACCATCTCCGCTGCCACCGGCACGTCATGCCCGTCCTCGAAGAAATTCGAAGCAACCGGTGACGGCAGCCTGATCATTGCCAGCGGATAAAGGAAGACGACGATCGGGTAGATGATCCTGCGCGGGAGAGGCCGCTTCATCCTCGCAAGAAGAAACGGCGTGGCAAAGATCACGATCAACGCGATCGCCGCGCCGAGCGCTTGCGTGTGCAGGCCGATCTCCGCGGCCAGGGCCAGGGGAGAGGCCACGAACGCGTCCGAAACCGGGACGATCAGGCGAATGGCAAGAATGGCGATTGCCGCGCGAAGGAACGTCGCGATCGCCGTGTGACCGAACCCGAGGTCGAGAAACGCCATGTAGCAGGCCAGGACCACCGGGATCAGGACGACGTCCCCCTGCGAGAAGTGTGGGTCTCGCCTGCGCACGACGACGATCACCGCCGCGACGGCGCCAAGCAGCAGCACATGCTTGAAGTTTCCGTAGCTCATCAGGGTGACGGGTGCCATGAGGAGCGCCGCGCTGTAGCTGATGGCTGCCCATCGATACGGCGCGAGGAGTCGCGCGATCCGATCGCCCGCGATGGCGAAGACCGCGGTCAGGAGCACGGCGAACAGGAACTGAAGGACCAGCCCCCTCGGACTGTACCCGGCCAACTTCAGTGCCGAGAGCAACTCTTCCGGACGGGCGCGAAGGGCGAGGCGGGGCGAAAGCCCGATGGCGAGTGAAAGCCCGAAGACCGCGGAGGAGGCACGGACCGTCCAGCTCAGCGGGGAGCCTGCGGCCGCGTGTGCGTTCAGATCACTTCCATCCACGCCAGGCTGCTCCGATCGGTCAATCCCGCTCACTCCCCCTCGAACCTCGGCGGCCGCTTTTCGAAGAACGCCGCCATCCCTTCCCTCGCATCGCGAGAGAGAAATGCGGCTGACTGGTGATCGCTCTCGAGGTCGACCTGCGCGCGCAGGGTATTCGTGCGCGCCGCCGCCAGCGCCCGCTTGATGCCGGCGATCGCCAGCGGAGGTCCCTGGGCAATCGCGCTCGCGAGAGCCGAGGTCTGCGTCTCGAGATCGGCAGCGGGCACCACGCGATCGACCATCCCGATCGCCTGCGCCTCGGCCGCATCGACCATGCGTCCCGTCATCAGGATCTCCAGGGCCCGGCCCGGACCGACCAGGCGTGGCAGGAACCAGGTTCCACCCCAATCGGGGTGGAGTCCGATGCGGACGAAGGTCTCGCCGAGCTTCGCCGTTTCGGACGCGATCCGGTAGTCGCAGGCCAGGGCCAGGTTGCAGCCCGCCCCGGCGGCAACGCCATTGACCGATGCGATGACCGGCTTTGCCATCGTCGCGATCTCCGTCACGATGTCGCCTCCGGCCTGGAGGAGCTTCTGGAAGTCTTCGATCTTCCCATCCCTCTGCAGGCCTGACATGTACTCGACGTCGCCCCCTGCGCAGAACGCGCGCCCCGCGCCCGTGATCACGACCACGCAGCAGACCGGATCGCGATCGGCTGCCCGCAACGCCGCCAGCAGATCCTCACGCATCGTCCCGCCGAACGCGTTCAGTTTCTCGGGACGGTTGAGAGTGATGGTGGTGATGTGGTCGTGGATTTCGGTGAGGATCATCTCTTCCGCTCCACAGAGGAGTGAGAGTCTATCCTTCGCGGGATAGAGTTGGAACCCTCATGAGACGCATCGCCCGCTGGCCTCTTTACGCCACGATTCCAATCGCCATCGGCTTGCAGTTTGCGCATGGCAACCTCGTTTGGCAGTTTGTGTTCGCCTGTGCGGCGGTGCTGCCGCTGGCGGCGTGGATCGGCGTCAGCACCGAACAGTTGGCGCAACGGATGGGCTCCACTTACGGCGCGCTATTCAACGCCACGTTCGGGAACTTCGCGGAGATGGTCATCGCCATCTTCGCCATTCGGGCCGGGCTTCCGGGTGTCGTGCGGGCGTCCTTCACGGGATCGATTGTCGGAAACCTTCTCTTTGTGGCCGGCCTGTCCATGCTGGCCGGCGGCTGGAAGCACCGCACGCTCAAATTCAATGCCCTGGCCGCAGAATCGCAGGCCGGCCAGCTCATTCTCGCCGTCGCTTCATTCCTGGTTCCGGCGCTCTTCTTCCGCTCCGTGCAGTCAGCGCATCAGCCTCGGCTCATGCATCAGGTGTCGGTCGGTACCGCTGTCATTCTGATCGTCGTCTACGTCCTCGGTCTAGTGTTCTCTTTCAAGACGCATAAGGACCAGCTCACCGCTGTCAACGCGATGCCGGAGAGAGCGGAGGAGGATGTCTGGAGTGTCCGGCGCGCGGTCGGTCTGCTCCTTTTCGCCAGTGTGATGATGAGCGTTGTCGCCGAGGGGCTTGTTCAAGCGGTGGGAGCAGCGGGGAAAGCGTGGGGGATGAACGAAGTCTTTCTCGGCTTCGTGGTGCTGGCGATCGTCGGCAATGCCGCCGAGCATTCGACTGCGGTGATGCTGGCGATGCGCAATCAGATGGACACGGCGCTCAATATCTCCATGCAATCGAGCGTGCAGATCGCCCTCTTCGTCACGCCGATGCTCGTCTTTCTCTCCTATCCGCTGGGCCACCCGCTCGATCTTCTGTTCACGCCCTTCGAGATGCTCGCCGTGGGACTCTGCGTGGCCATCTTTTCGTATCTGGTGATGGACGGAGAGACAAACTGGTACGAAGGGATCCAACTGCTGGCCGTCTACGCCATCATCGCTGTGGCGCTGTACTTCCTTCCGGCGGCCGCCACGCCAGTCATCCACTGATACAAACGAACGCAAAGATACGATCGAACAGAAAGTATGTTGAATGCGTAATGGGTCACAAGCGGACGCCAAATCCAACGTACGATATCGGCGTGAAAGCATCGCAAATCCGGCGTCCGTACTTTTTCGAAATTTTCACGGTCGCGAACCTTCTGGTGATGCTGTTCGTTCTGCGCAGACTTGGGATGATCACGCTCTCAACCATGAGTGCGGTCGTCCCGCCCATCGTCGTCGGCTTTTTCCTGCAGGCTCTGCTCGGCGTGGTCATCCGGCTGGCCTTTGCGGCCCGAGGCGGCACCGCTCGAGAACTCCTGGCCACGTATCGATCGGCAGGGTGGATCATCGACACGCTCCGTCTGGCAGTCTTCACCGGCGTTTGGGTGCACATCTACGGCTGGATCAAGCTGACGGTGCCGATGGTGCACCCTCATCTCTTCGACCAGCAGCTCTGGACCCTCGATCGCGCCCTCTTTTTTGGCTACGAGCCCAATGTGTTTCTGCTGACCCTCTTCTCCCCATCCCCCGTGCTGCGCGTGATCGACTGGACCTATGCGTATGTTTTCTTTGTCAGCCTGAACATCGTCGGGGTTTTCATCGCCTCGGCGCCGGATCGGCGGCTGCGCGTTTGCTTCATGAACTCGAACACGGTGCTCTGGCTCGCCGGTGCCTGGCTCTACGTCGCTGTGCCGGCACTCGGGCCCGCCTATCGCTTCCCGGAGGTCTGGCTACCGTTGGCCCCGCTTCTCACGGAGACGCAGCATTTCCAGCGCCTGCTGATCGCGAATTACGCGGCGGTGCAGGCGTGGCTGCGGGGTGGGCGGCAGCCCGTGAATATTCTTCTCGGCGTGGCGGCCTTTCCGAGCCTCCATGTGGGGTTTCAAACGCTCGCCTTCCTCTGGATGCGCCGCGTTACAAAGTGGGGTGGGACCCTCTTCGGCATCTTCGCCGTCTTCATCTTCATCGGCTCGATCGTGACCGGGTGGCACTACCTCATCGACGGCATCGCCGGCGCCGCGCTGGCGTGGTTGTGCTACGCACTGTCGTGCCGCGTGACCGCAATACACGGCTGATCCCCGGCGTTTTCCCCGGCATGCCCGTAGCTACCGAGAGACAGACAGCGCTCGGAGAGATCCTGGCCTCCAGGACCGCCGAGGGTGCGTCCGAGCTGTACGACAAACTCGAGAACGAGGCCGTGCGCTGCTACGCCTGCGGCCACCGTTGCAAGATCCTCAACGGCCTGAAAGGCATCTGCAAGGTCCGCTACAACGAAGACGGCGTGTTGCGCGTGCCCCGCGGGTATGCCGCCGCGATCCAAGTCGACCCCATCGAGAAGAAGCCGTTCTTTCACGCCTATCCCGGCGCGTTGGCCCTCTCGTTCGGCATGCTTGGCTGCGATTATCACTGCGGCTACTGCCAGAACTGGGTCACGTCGCAGGCCCTTCGCGATCCGGTCGCGGGCGCGGCCCCCATCGACCTCGAGCCCGCCGAGCTCGTCAAGCTCGCCAAACGCCACGGCGCGAAGGTGATCACTTCGACCTACAACGAGCCGCTGATCACCTCGGAGTGGGCTGTGGAGATTTTCAAGGAGGCCAGGCGCGAGGGGCTCGTCTGCTCGTACGTCTCCAACGGCAACGGTACGGAGAAAGTGCTCGACTACATCGCCCCCTACGTCGATCTCTACAAAGTCGATCTGAAGGGATTCTCCGACGCGCACTACCGCGACCTTGGCGGGACCCTGCAGCCGGTGCTCGATACGATCAAGGGACTCAAGCAGCGCGGAATATGGGTTGAGGTCGTGACGCTCGTCGTGCCTGGTTTCAACGACTCCGATCAGGAGCTGACGAAGATCGCCGAGTTTCTGGCCGGTGTCGACCCCGACATCCCCTGGCACATCACGGCCTTCCATCAGGACTACAAGATGACCGAGAACACGAACACGACCGCGCGGCAACTGCTGCGTGGATATGAGATTGGCCGGCGCGCCGGCCTGCGCTTCATCTATCCCGGCAACATCCCGGGCGCCGTCGGTGATCTGGAAAGCACTCATTGCCCGTCGTGCGACGTCGTCGTCATCGGCCGCGTCGGGTTCCGCGTCAGCTCATATCGATTGATCGACGGGCACTGCCCCGATTGCGGCACGACGGTGCCTGGCGTCTGGGATGGCCACGCGGCTGTCGGCCGAAGCGGTGTTCCACGTCCGGTCTGGCTCTCATGAGGGAATCGTCCGTATGAAACGAATCGCGTTGGCATTGTGTGTGGCTTCGATCACGACCGTGCTTGTGGCCGATACGCCGGTAACGTCGTCGCCCAACCTCGGCTGGGTCGTCGGCGCATCGAACAAGAACGGCAAGTTCGTGGTCGTGAAGGTGCGCAAGGAAATCCCTCCCGATGCCAAGCCGGCGCAGTATCCGAACGTGGTCGAGATGCACTGGCAGTATGAGCCCGACGGGCAGGGGATGCCGGCGGAGAAGGTCATCTCGCAGATGTCCCGGCTCGAGGCGGCCGTCGATCCGATCCAGGGCGACCATGTCGGCTATCTGATGATGACCCTCACAGGCAACGGCGAGCGGACGTGGATCTGGTACGTGGCCGATCCGAAGGCGTTCGGTGCCGCGCTGAACCGGCTGCTCCCAGGCCATCCGTTCCCCATCACGTTGAACTCCGACGCCAGCGAGCCGGATTGGAAGACGTATCGAGCGGCGAGGGAGAAGGTTCATTGATCACGTAGGTCGGACTCTCCAGTCCCACCGTCCTGCCCGGTCGGACTGGAGAGTCCGTCCTACGTCAGCCGTTTCCTTGCTACAGTGCGCCTCCGATGAATGAGCCGTTTACCGAAGTCCTTGCGGTTGCCGACCTTCCAGTCGGACGCATCAGGGCCGTCAGGATCGATGACCGGAGCGTTGCCATCTCTCGCACGGCGAGTGGGTTTTTCGCGACCGACAACACGTGCCCTCACCGCGGCGGCCCGCTGGCGGAGGGTGACCTGATGGGCCACGAAATCGTCTGCCCGTGGCATCTCTGGGGATTCGACGTTCGGACCGGCCTTTGCACCGGCAACGCCGAGTTCACCGTGGCCACTCATGAAGTGAAGCTCGATGGCGACCGCATCCTCGTCAAACTCTCGCCGGTGCGCGAAACGTCGGGCGCACTGTGAACCCGAAACCGCTTCGTCACGTCGATGTCTTTTCGAGTGCCGGGAAGCTCGAGGCGCTTTATCGCGACCTGCAGGATCCCGCGGCCGTGGCCGTGGTCTGCCACCCCCATCCGCTCGGCGGCGGCACGCTCCACAACAAGGTCGTCTTCCGCGCCGCACGCGGGCTCGAGGCGGCAAACGTGGCCACGCTCCGCTTCAACTTCCGCGGGACCGGCAACAGTGCCGGGCATCACGAAGGGGGAGAAGGGGAGCAGGGCGACGTCGTGGCCGCCATCGACTGGCTGATCGGGAAGCATCCCGGATTGAAGGTCATCGCTGGCGGCTTCTCCTTCGGCGCGTGGGTGGCCTCGCGCGCAGCCTGCGAGATCGCCGCGGTCGACGCGCTCTTCCTCATCGGTACGCCGGTCAACAAATACGACTTCGGCTATCTCCGCTCCTGCGAGAAGCCGATGCTCATCCTGCACGGCACCCAGGACGAACACGGTGACGTCGACAAGATCGAGAAACTCAGCCAGCAGATTCGCAACGCCGAGACGATGATCATCACCGGAGCCGACCACTTCTTCACCAAGCAACTCGATGCCGTCGAAGAGACTCTTCGCATCTGGGCGACCGGGATCATCGAGGGGTGAGACTCCTCAGGATATGAGATGTGGGCGCAGGAACCGAAGTCCTAGGATCGTCCGTGTTCCATGCCATGTAAAGAGGTGTCCGGGAAACGGTCCAACGACACGCGGGCCGCTGATTTCCGCGGCGTCGGCGGATGTGAACATGTAGGGCTCGTCGGGGAGAAAGACGATGTCAGGCCTGTGGTCTAGCACTTCGTCGAGCGAGAGCGAGGGATAGCGATCACGATCGCGTAACACGTTGCGGCCGCCCATCGACTCGACGAGGTTCGAGACGTACGTGTCGCCGCCGCACCACATCCACGGCTTCTTCCAGATCGGAACGGCGAAGGTGAACGCGCCAACGGCACCGCGCTCGTGAGCGAGCGCTTCGCTCAGCGTGCCGGCGCGGTCCATGCGCCCATGGATCGTGCCGAGCGTGGTGATGAGCTCCGCGACGTCATCGACGGTCTTCGGCTCGGTTGCGAAGACCGGCGCGAATGATTCGATCTGCTTCGCGTGCCGTTCCAGGTTTTCCTCGAGGTTCACGTAGACGAGATCGGGGGCGAGATCTCGGATCGCGTCGATGTGCGGGTTCTTCGTCCCGCCCACGCGCGGCCGGTCGAGATTCTCGGGGAAGATGCAGAAGTCGGTGATACCTGCCACGGCGTCGCCCGCGCCGAGGTCAAAGAGCGTTTCGGTCAGCGAAGGGACGAGCGAGACGACGCGTGATGGCGGCGTTGTGAAGTCGAACGTGCGGCCGAGGATGTCTTTCAGTTGAACACCCGAATCAAGACACCCGAGAGAGCTACTGCGGTGATCAGCAGAAACGCAATCGTTCGTCTCGACATGGCGTTCAAGTTTAGCTGTATCCTTCGCCCGTTTTGTCGGGTCCTTCTTCGCTTCTCCGATGGTGGCTGGTCGTTGTCGTGATCGCGCTCTCCATCCACATCGGCGGGTTTCCGTTGCTCGACCCGGACGAGGGGCGCAACGCCGAGGTCGGGCGTGAGATGGCGGCGACGAACGACTACGTCATGCCCCGCCTCGACGGGTTGCCGTATCTCGACAAGCCGATTGTCTATTTCGCCGCCGAGGCGGCTGTGATGGAGGCTCTCGGTCCGACCGAAGTGGCGGCACGGCTTCCGGCCTTTCTTTTTACGCTTGCGACTGCCGCTTTCCTCTGGTGGTTTGCGAAACGCGTGTGGGGAAGTGAGGAGGCGATCACCGTCGGGATCGTTTTTCTGGCGACGCCGCTTGCTGTCGGTTTCTCGAGAACGGTGATTTTCGACAGCGCGCTGGCGCTATTCATCACGATGGCAACGGCGTTTCTGTACCTTGCATGCGAGGAGAACACGCGCAAATGGTCCTCACTTGCATGGCTCGCCATCGGCCTGGGCGTGATCACGAAAGGCCCGGTCGCCATCGCGTTGCCGCTGCTCGTGGCGATTCCGTACGCGATCTGGCGCAAGCGTTTCCGCGCGCTCTGGTCGTGGGGCGGGCTCGCGCTTTTCGTGCTCGCCATCGCGCCGTGGGTCTGGGCGATCTCGCTCGCGATCCCTGATTTTCTGCATTACGTCGTCGTAACGGAAACGGCCCAACGGCTGGCCACGAAGGCGCTCAAGCGGACCGGTCCGCCGTGGTTCTTCATCCCCTATCTCATCGGCGGAGCGCTGCCGTGGTCGATCGTGCTGCTGGGGAGCCCGCGAGCCATCGATCGCCGCGACCGATCGACGATCTACATGCTGCTGTGGATCGCCATCCCGCTCATTTTCTTTTCCATCTCCCAATCGAAGAGGCCGCAGTACATCCTGCCATTGATGGCTCCCGTGGCGCTGCTCGTCGCTCGCATCTGGCGTGATGCGCGCATCGGCTCGCGCGCGGCTGCGGTCGTGCTGCTGGTCCTCGGGTTTGCCCTCGTAGTCGCTCCGCCTTTTCTTCACCTGCGCGCCGAGTACGGCGACGCGGCGCGCTTCTCGGCGATTGCTCTGGGAGTCGGGTTACTGATCGGTGGCGCGCTCGGCTTCGTGACCCGGCGAGACGTTTCGCTGGTGGCGCTGACGATCCCTGTGATCGCCATGCCGTTGGCGGCCAATCCGGTGATGCAGGCGATCGGTGCTCGTCGCTCCGAGGTTGCATTTGCCGGGCAGCTAATGCCTGTACTGACTCCGCGCACCGAGGTCGTCGGCGTGGAGGCCTTCACCGGCTCGATGACGTTCTATCTGCGGCGGCCGATGGTCGTCGTCACACCGGACGCCGAGGAGTTCACGAGCAACTACCTCATTCGCCACTACGGCAACTTTGCCGGTGGCGCCTCGATCAAACCGGTGACGTGGCTCGACACGGCGCTTGCCGACGTTGCGACACCGCGGGTGTTCGTCGTGCGCGTGAATGACGGGGCGCATCGTGCGCAGCTTGCGGCGCGAGGGTTGCGCGTCGTTGCCGGTGATGCGCGATATGTGGCGTACGCGCGATAGGCCGCCTGTCGAATGGCTCTCGAATCTTTCCGGTTATAGTCGCCCCCGATGTGCGGCATCTACGGAATGGTCGCGAACGGCGCGGCGCTGCGTTACCCAGAGGTCCTCGGCTTCATGGGCGAGGCTCTGCGGCACCGCGGGCCGGACGGGCATGCCGAATTTACGCGGCCCGATGCGGTCATCGGCACCGAGCGGCTTCGCATCATCGATCTGCACGAGCGGGCGGACCAGCCTTTTGCGGCGCCGGGGTCTCAGGTGTGGCTCGAATGCAACGGCGAGATCTACAACGCCGCGGAGATCCGGGCGCGTTTTCCTGACTATCCGTACCGTTCGCAGTCTGATGTCGAGACGATTCTTCCGCTGTATCTCGAGCGTGGTGTTGCAGCCATCCCGGAGCTGGACGGGATGTTCGGCCTCGCGATCTGGGACGCCCGAACCGAGCAGCTCATCCTGGCTCGCGATCGGGCCGGTGAGAAACCGCTCTTCTACGCGAAGCCGCGCGGCGAGGTGATCTTCGCGTCGGAGCTGCAATGCCTTCTGCGGCATCCTGACATCAGCCGCGAGCTCGACCCCATCGCCATCGGCGAGTACCTACGCCTCGGCTATATCCCGGAGCCACGCACACCGTTCCGCGACGTTCGCCGCGTCGAAGCAGGCACGTTTATCCGCTTTAGCCATGGGGACGACGAGACCGTTCGATATTGGGATCCTGCGTCATTTCGGATCGAGCGGATTCCGGCCCGGGACGCCATCGCGGAAACGCAACGCCTTGTGGAGCGCGCTGTCGAAAAGCAGGTGATGGCAGACGTGCCGGTCGGTGTCTTCACCAGCGGCGGACTCGACTCGTCGATTCTGGCCACCCTCGCCGCGAAGTTCATTGGCGTCGACAAGGTTCACACCTATTCGGCGGCATTCGCGGAGCAGTCATACGACGAGAGTCCCGTCGCCGAGGAGTTGGCCAAACGGATCAGAACACGCTACGTGCCTGTGCCGACCGATGCCCGGACGCTTCCGGAGGCGCTTCAATGCGTCGTCCGTGGCGTGGCCGAGCCTTTGGCCGATCCGGCCATCCTGCCGACCTTTCTTCTGGCGCGCGCGGCCCGGCAACACGCCAAAGTCATCCTCAGCGGTGAGGGGGCGGACGAGCTGTTCGGCGGATACCCGACGTACATCGGCCACAAGGTTGCACCGATGTACGACGCGCTGCCGTCGTTCGTGCGCGCGGCGCTGCGAAGGGCCGTGCAGCGCGTGCCGTCGTCGACGAAGAAGATTACGCTGGAGTTTCTTCTCAAGCGCTTCGTCTCCGACGCAGAGAAGCCATGGATCGAGCGGCATCTGGCCTGGTTCGGGACAGGCCTCTCGATGGACGTTTACAAACTGCAGACCGAACTCCCGGAAATGCCGGTGGTTCCTTCAGGCGCTGATCCGCTGGCAGGTGCGATGCTGCTCGACTACCGCAGCTATTTGCGCGACAACCTGCTGGTGAAGGTGGACCGGGCCACGATGCTCTCGTCCGTCGAGGCGCGCGCGCCATTCCTCGACCGCGACGTGACCCGTTTCGCGCTGTCGCTCCCTCCCGATCTGCGCCTTCACCGTTTCGAGACGAAGTGGGTGCTGAAGAAGGCCGCGGAGCGCTGGCTGCAGAAAGACGTGATCTATCGCCGCAAGCGGGGACTGAGCGTTCCCATCGCCAGTTGGATCAACGAGGGGTTGCGGGCCGAAGTCGACCGTCTCCTCGCACCGGACCGTCTGCGCGCGCAGGGGCTGCTCGACGAGAAGCATGTCGGGGAGCTGTTATCCGCCCATCGCAGCGGCAGAGCAAACAACGCCAAGCCGCTCTGGGCGCTGATCGTGCTGCAGTATTGGATGGAGAACTGGGCCTCACGGTAGCGGGGTTTCGCGGCCGCGGTCACTTTGCAGCGCCAGGCCTTGCAGTTGACCACTGCGAGACCTCGTAACCGCGCCACCGCGAAACCGCTCAATCGACGAGCCTCTCCTCGATTCGGATCTCTGACGTAAGGGTCTTGTTGACGGGGCAACGCCCGGCCACATCCAGCATCCGCGCCCTTTGTGCAGGTGTCAGATTACCGATCAGCTTTATGACGACCGTGAAGCGATGGATGAAGCCCGAGGTGGTGAGGCAATCGACGCAGTCCTGGGCATGCATCCGATCGTTCTCGACCGTGATCTCGACACCTTCCAGCGGGATGTTCTCGCGCCTGGCCACCACGCGCATCGTCATCGATGTGCAAGCTCCGAGGCCCGCAGAAAGGAAGTCATACGGCGTCGGGCCCGCCTCGGTTCCTCCCGCGCTGGCTGGCTCATCGGCAATCATCCGATGTGGCCCGGCCTCAATCTCGTTGCGCAACGAATTGCCGGAACGGACGATGACTGGTTGCATTGGGGCCTCCTCAGTGATTAGCCAGTGAACGAGTACCGGTTCCTCGGATCGACATGATTAAGAGACCGCCCGCTCACTGCCGGTATGGCAACGCAGTCAATCTCCCCGCCGACCACGTCTCCCCTCGGAAGACGAGCGGGAGCCAGTACCAGGTCGGAGACTCGTCGGCCAGAGCCATTCGGGCGAAGAGGCCGGCGGCGTTTCGGTCGTACGGGTTGGCGAGGGGTGGCGAGATTTCCAGCGTCATCGTATCGAAGTAGCGGGAGGCGGTCTTGGGAGCGATACCGCGCCATGCACAGCCGGAAGGGATGGCGATCGGCAACTCGGTTACGCCCACGGTGGCGTCAGCGGCGGTGTGCACGGAATCGAGCGGGCCTTTGTAAAAGAATGAGTTCGCCAGTGCCTGCATCCCGTATGGCGTGATCAGGCTCGGCTGCGCTGTTCTCACGACGTTGATCGTCGTCGTTTGCGAGATTCCCTCGTCACGAAATTCCGCGCAGAGCGACTCGAGCACCGACGCCGGCACAGTCGTCCAGTGCGGGAGCCGAGGCGGCGGAGGTGTTTTGGGTGCCGTAGCGCACGCGATGAAAAGCAGAGTGAACAGTGCAGGGTGAAGAGTGAGGGTGACGAGGCGGCGGCCGGCTTTTCTCATACGAGCCTCAATTGTGGGGTCAGTTTGGCTTCGAAGAACGCTTTGATCTCGCTGGCCGGTTTCTTCGAGATCAGCTCCCGAGGCGACACCTCGTACCAGTCGGCTGGGAAAAACTGTGTATATGTCTGCTGCGTGAAGCGGCGGCAGAGGAGGGCGATGATGCCGATGTCCGTCTCGCTCCGGATCACCCGTCCCGCCGACTGCACCACGCGCGTCATTCCAGGAATCAAATAGGCGAACTCGAAGCCGGAGCCGTACTGCTCGTCGTAATACTGCCGCAACAACTCCTGCTCGAAGCTGACCTGCGGCAAGGCAGGACCGATGACCATGACTCCCGAGAGCATGTCGCCACGATAGTCGATCCCCTCGGCGTACATGCCGCCGGAAACCGCCATGATCAGGTTGCCCTTCCGCGAGCGCTCACGGAGGATGTCGAGCATGGCGTTGCGCTCGTAGTCGGTCATGTCTGTGCGTTGCACCATGACGTGTTTGCGGATCGGCGGCATCCGCTCGGAGATCTCGCGGAGGAAGACGTAGCTCGGAAAGAGCGCCAGGAAGTTTCCGTCCCCCGCTTCGGCGATCGAAGCCACCGTGTCGGCGATGCGGTCGTATGAGTCCGCCCGGCGTTTATAGGACGTATCGACCTCGGGAATGACGACGATTTTGCGGTTGCCCCGCGGGAACGGTGAGGGCAGCGAGAGCTCGGTCGTTCGATCCGTGGGAAAGCCGAGGAGCTTGCGGTAGAAATCGAACGGCTCCAGCGTGGCGGAGAGAGCCACCGTGGCGTGCGCCGAGTCGAAGATCCTGCCGAGGAAGCGCGACGGGTCCTTGCAGAAAATCTTCAGCTTCAGACCTTCCGGCGTCCGCTCGATCAGATGCGCGAACTCATCGCCCTTCTCGGTCATCAGGTTGGCCATCTTCACGAGCCGGAAGTAGAAATCGATTAACGGGTCATCGGTCTCGACGATGCGGTTGTCGATCTTCCAGCCGATGTAGTGCATGACCAGCCGTTCCCACTCGCTGCGCTGCTCGATGAACAGCTCGCGGTCCGGTTCGCAGAGCGCCTGCCTGACCTCGGGATCCTCGCCGATGGATTCGGCGAGTACGCGGAAGTGATCGCGAAGCAGCTCCAGCAACTCCTCTGCGCCGTCCAGCCAGCAATTGCGCGAGGCCAGGTGGTTGCGAATGCGGTCGAACTGCTCCTCGTGCAGCTCCGGCGAGTAGTAGCCCCGGCCGCGGTCGACGAGATTGTGGGCCTCGTCGACGACGAGGACGCAGTCACCGAAGTCATTGTCCTGCTGGTAGGCCTTGAGGCCGACGTACGGATCGAAGATGTAGTTGTAGTCGCAGACGATGACGTCGGCCTGCTCGATCAGCTCCAGCGACACCTCGAACGGGCAGACCTCGTTCGACTTGGCCATCTCGAAGGTGATCGCCGGGTCGAAGTAGCTCATCGAGGTGACGAGCTGGTTGAGGAGATCCGTCCGCAGCATCTTCTCCGAGTAGCGTGCCGCGTACGGGCAGAAGTCTTCGTGGCAGATGATCTCGGTGTGCGCGCACATCTTCTGTTTGGCGCGGATGCGAAGCACGCGGAAGGAGCCGTCGTTGAGCAGGCCCAGTGCTTCCACCGCCGCATCCTGCTGCATCGTCTTCGAGGTCAGGAAGAAGAGCTTCTTTCCCAGCTTCAGCGCCTGCTTCACGGCCGGGTAAAGGACCGCCATGGTCTTGCCGATGCCCGTCGGCGCGGAGACCAGCAGCGCCTCGCGCTGATAGATCGTCCGCGCCACGGAGGAGACGATCTCCTCCTGGCCGGGCCGCATCGCATCGAATGGAAACGAGAGCGTGTCGGCGAAGGCGCGCTTGGCGACCCGAAGGGCCGTGGCCGTCTCGATATCGGCGATGAGCCGGTCCAGCCGTTCGTTCAGCGTCTCGATGACACGCTCGCGGTCGAACCCGGCATCGATCGTTTTGGCATCGCCGGAGATCAGGTCGATGAGGACGAGCTGCGGCACGAAAACGAAGCCGTCGAAGTCGGGCTGGCCTGACAGAAAGTACGAGTAGAGCAGCAGTTGCAGCAGGTGCCGCTGCAGTTTGTCGGAGCGATAGAGCGCTTCGAGCTCGAGGTCGAAGTGGATCGATTTCACCTCTTCGATGACGATGCGCTTCTCCGCCTTGTCGACCGATAGCCCGTCGATGCGCCCGGTGATGGTGACCGCCCATGCCCCGATCGTGGTGCGGTGGACGACGTGCACCTCCGCGCGGTAATTCGCATCCTCGCCAGCCCGCATCTCCGCGCGCTTCGTGTGGATGTCCTGCCCGATCCACATGCGCCGGAACCCGTCCCCTCGCTCCACCCCGATGCGCCGGTACGTCGATTCGTTAACGAGATCGCCGACCGAACAGATGATCTCCCGGTTCTCATGATCGACGCGCATTGGGTTATTGATGGTAACAGGAGTGCGCGAAATCAACCGACAACCCGACAATCGATAACTGCGAAGCCGCAAACAACGCGCGGCGCCGCCGCTACAGCTTTTCCACCGCGGTCCCCATCACGAACGTAGCGTACTGTTCGCGGAAATCGGCAACGGGTACGGCGGGTGACGTGGTGCGGTCGGAGAGGCGATTGTAGAGATCGCGGACGGTAACCCGCCGGTCATTCAGAAGCTCGGCGGTCAGATCGCCTCGGAGGTCGAAGAGGCGGACGAAATCGCCCCGTGGAAAACGGAGGGGACGGCAGAGATCGTCGGTCTGCGGATCCCACTCGCCGATGACGACGTCGTTCTCGGTACCGTCGGGCTCGTAGCGGAGGCAGACCAGCAATTCCGGCTCGACCAACTGCTCGCTCGTCGTGGTGTTGAAATTGCTCTGCGCGGACGGAGACGGTTCGGGCTCGCGGTCCTGGTGGAACTCCTGCCGGATCGCCAGCACCAACGGGTCGCTGCCTTCGAGCGGCGTTGCCTCGACATCACCTGGGACGAAGGGGACGATCTCACCGACTTCCACCTCTTCCAGTCCCTTCAGCGACACCATTCCGATGAGGCGCACGCCCACGTACTCGAGTCCCGTCAGCGACGGTGCGAAGCCGATGTACGTCGCCCACGGCGCACGAAGTCGATACAACTGCTGCCCCTCGGCGGTCAGCTCGCTCGACAGCTCCTGCAGCAACGGGAACGACGCCACGATGCCTTCATTCACCAGATGGCCGCTGTTGTTGACATAGGCGTAGAACTCGCGGGCGTGCTGCGTATGGTCGATGACGTCGACGCCACGCGCCAGCGGCGCGAAGAACGACTGCACCTTGGAAGAGTCGTAGCCGTGTGTCAGCAGAAACGACGCGAACTCGTCGATCTCCTTGTTGGCCTTGCCGGTGGTGAGACGCGACAGTTCGACGATGCCCGGGCCGTAAAATTCCGTGATCCGTTCGTTGCCGGAGCCTTTCATCGGCAGCAGGCGGTAGTAGCCGAAGTTGAGGGCGACGCGAAGGCCCTTGTTGAACGCGAAACCCTTACGCCGGACGTCCGCGTAGCAGCGCTGGATTTCGACCGCGGCGCGCACGAGGCGCAGCGCGCGGCGAGTCGTGAAGAACGCGCCGTCGCCGAGGAACTTCTCGAACTGCAGAAGGTGCCGGCCGGCGATCGAGTCGAGCTTTCTTTGAAACAGCAGCATTTGGCGGTAGGAGGAGATCTCCTCCTTCCTGCCGCCGCGGCGGATGTTGCCAAGGGTCTCCGTGAAATTGGAGATGTCGTAGATCAGGCCGAAGCGGTGCACCATCGGATCGACGACGCCCGGGCGGCCGAAATCCATCGGCCTTGTCGACCGCGAGTAGGCGGTGGCGCGCTTGTCCGCAGAAACGATCTGATTGTCGGGCGTAACGGTCATCAGCGTGATGCCGCGCCGCAACTGGTTCAGGATGGCGAATTCGCGCAAACGTCGCGCGATCAGTTGGAACTGTTCGCGGTCTTCACGCGTCACGGCCGTCTGAACCGCGTTCTGTTCGAAGAGGAAGTTCCAGAAACGCGTATCGAACAGGAGAGCCATGGAAATGCCCTGGTCCGCTGTGGCGCCGAAGAGCGGCAGCGAGGCGCGGAAGGTCCGGTCGCGCTGCAGCGTGTCGAGCGCGATCTCGCGCAGCCGTTCGATGGAGTCGCGGAAGGGCTGGAAGTCGCGGCGCAGGTAGCCGTTCACGAACGATCGCAGTTCGCGCAGATCGGGTCCGATGAACTCCTCGGTGAGGATGAGCACGTCGTCGGTCAACAGCCGGAAGAATTGCAGTCCTCGTTGCTCTTCCCCGTCGAGGACGGGCGATGCTCTCGTGGCCAATTGCACCATCGCTTCTCGGGTGTCGGCGGCCCATTTGGCGAAGATCCGGTATTTGAACGCGTCGCCCTGCTTGCGCCCGGTTTGCGTATCCAGTGTGCTCACGCGTCGTGGGATCGACGAGAACTGCCTCGACAGATCGAACGAATGGGCCAGCCAGAAGACGGCGTGATAGTCGCTGAGAAGGTTCGACATCAGCGCGTTCTCGGCCAGGCGCATGAGCTGGGTCATGTAGACGCTGTTGGCAAGCTGCGCTTTCTCCTTGGCAGGCTGCTGCCGGCCGACCTGCCAGGCCACCTCATCGGCCAGCCAGCGGTCGAGCTTCGCGTCCAGCTCGCGCATTACTGGCGCATCGGCGACCGGGAAGCCGAACGTCGGGGCCTGCGTCTCGTCCGCCGGGAAGATCTTGTACGGCTTGGGCAGCAGCGTCTCGGCGCGCGGGAAGATCTCCTCCACCGTACGGCCCAACTCGCTGCCGAGAAGGAACGTGCCGGTATCCGGCCGCGACTCGAGGTACGTCACGAGTGGAGAGGACATCGGGGAAGTCGGGATTATATGCGCGGCTGGGCCTTCTGCGGCGTTGCCGCGTTGTCGGTGGTCAGTTGTGTACGTAGGCATGCTTGCTGGTTAATTTGCGACGGAGCCGGCAACTGACAACCGACAACGTGGCAACGCCGCAGCGACGCGCCGGAAGCGCGCATGATTTAAACTGCACCCATGTCCGCCCTTCTCCCCGCCACCTGCGTCCGATGCAACGGCTCCGGTTGGGTCCCGATGCCGGGCGATTCGCTGCGCGTGGAGCCGTGCGGATGTCAGGGAGATCTGCGGCGGCGGCAGCGCATCGCGGCCTCGAATATTCCGCGACGCTACTACCCACACTGCACGCTGGAGACGTTCTACGACAAGAACAGCGCGGTCCTGAAATCAGCGCGGAACCGCGTGCGCGAATTCGTCGACGCGTGGCCGATGACGATCGAAGGGCGCGGTCTGCTGCTCATGGGCGGCTGCGGCGCGGGGAAGACCCATCTCGCCGTCGCCGCGCTTGTCGAGATCATCAATTGCGGCAAGCCCGGACGCGTGCTCTTCTGCAACTTTCAGGATCTCATTCAGGAGATCCAGGCCAGTTTCGACGCCGACGCCGCCGTGAGCAAGTCGGAAATTCTCCGGCCCTTGCTGGAGACCGACCTTCTCGTGCTCGACGAGCTCGGGTCGCAGAAGCCGACGCAGTTCGTCCAGGACGTTCTCTATTACGTCATCAACAGCCGCTACAACACCGAACGGGCCACGATCTTCACGACCAATTACTTCGACGACGCCAGCGTTGACGGCCAGCGCCTGCAGGACCGTGTCGGCGACCGGCTCCGCAGCCGGCTCCATGAAATGACGGAGCTGATCTCGATGAAAGGCGTTCCCGATCACCGGATCGCGAACAAACAGAGTCGCAACATCCTGTGAAGCGCACCGTAACCGAGGTACTCCGTCGCGGGTTCGACTCGACCGTCGCCAACTGGCAGGTTATCGCGATGCGCATTGCCGAGAGCATCCTTTTCGCCGGCATCGTCATCGTCTCGATCCTGGCCGCCATCATCCCGGCAGTGGTCGCTGCCGGTCTTTCCAAGGATGACATCGTCAATGCCAGCGATCCCCGTAGCGCTGTGATCACGTGGCTCATCGATCACGCGTTGCTGTTCGCCTTGATTTTCGTGCTTGGATTCGTGGTCCTCGGCGTGCTGATCGCCATCCACTCCTTCGTCGAGGGAGGATCGACGCAGATCTACGTCGATGGCGAACGCGC
Source organism: Thermoanaerobaculia bacterium (assembly GCA_035482045.1). Classification (GTDB taxonomy): domain Bacteria; phylum Acidobacteriota; class Thermoanaerobaculia; order Gp7-AA8; family Gp7-AA8; genus JADGNZ01. Next base: position 1,989 of record DATHRD010000022.1, on the reverse strand, counting down.
GGCGGCCCGAGGCAACGCCTCGACTCGTGACGCCTTCCGCGCCTTCTCGATCGATCGCTGGCTGGCCGGTGGGGCGTCGTCGTGGTGGCGGATCTTCTGGCTCTATAACCTGGCCTGGTCGGTCGGGTTGGTCTTCGTCCTCGTTCCGCTGTTCATCACGATCATCGGGATGATCGCGGTCTCCGACACGACCGGCCGAGTCGTCATCGGTTGTGCGGGCGTGGCGCTGTCGGTGCTGATTCTCATCCCGGTCAGCATCGTCACTTCGATCTGGTGCGCGAAGGCGATCACGATCTGCGTGGCCCGCGCCCTGCCGGCGCGCGAGTCGCTTCGCCTTGCCTGGCGCGCATTCCGCGCCGACCTCGGGCGGCATCTGGCGGTGGCCGTCATCATATTCGTCATCTCCATGGCCCTGAGCTCACTCGCCTCCGCCTTCAGCATTCCGATGACCATCACAGAGCACAGGATCCCGACGGCGGCACTGATGTTCGCGCCGATCCGGATCGTCATCGGTGTCGTACAAGGCGCGGTCGGCGCCGCGATCGGCTCGTGGTTTCTGGCGTGCTTCGTTTCGATGACCGAGGAGCATTGATGGAGAGGTTCCTCTCGCGCGATGCGCGGAATTTCCGGCCATCGGCGATCCGAGCCTTCGCCAAACTGATCAACGACCCGAGCGTCATCTCCTTCGCCGGCGGCGTTCCCAGCCCCGAAACATTTCCTGCCGAAGAGATTGCGGAGATTGCAGGACGCGTAATCCGCGAGAACCGCGCCGTGGCGTTGCAATACGGACCGACGCGTGGATTGCCGCGTCTGTGCGACTTCGTGGCCGGCGTCTGCCGGTCCCGCGGCATCGACTGCAACACCGCGGATGTCCTGATGACGACCGGCTCGCAGCAGGCGCTCGATCTCATCGCCCACACGCTCCTCGATCCCGGCGACGTCGTGCTCGTCGAGCTGCCGACATACATCGGCGGAACGTCGTCCTTCCACGCCCGCAGTGCGGAGCTAGTGGGTGTCGCGCAGGATGACGATGGCATCGTCCCGGAATCGCTTGCCGAGGTGGCCGGCAGGACGAAACCGAAACTGCTGTACACCATCCCCAACTTTCAGAATCCGTCAGGGCGGCTGATGACGCAGCAGCGGCGCGCGGAGGTCCTGCGCGTCGCCGCTGAGCACGACTTCCTCGTCGTCGAAGACGATCCGTATGGGGAACTGCTTTATGTCCGCGAGGCCGACACGCTGGCGATGAAGTCGCGCGACGATGACCATCGAGTGATCTACCTCGGCTCGTTCAGCAAGGTTCTCGCGCCCGGGTTGCGGTGCGGCTGGATCGTGGCCGCGCCCGAGTTGCTGGCGAAGCTCGAGATCGCCAAACAGGCGGCCGATCTCTGCTCGGGCATGCTCGATCAATCGATCGTCGATGAGTTCACCGCCGCAGGCGAGCTGCCGGCGCAGATCGAGAAAGTGCGGTCCTTCTATCGCGAGAAACGCGGAACGATGCTCGAAGCGCTGGAGGAGCACTTCAACGCCCGTGCGACCTGGACGCCAGCCGACGGCGGCCTCTTCACGTTCGTGACACTGCACGACGACATTGACACCGCCGCGCTCGTTCCCGACGCTGTTGCCGCGGGCGTAGCCTACGTCCCGGGAGCGCCGTTCTTCGTCGACGGCAGCGGCCGCAACACGGTGCGGCTGACGTTTGCGAAGGAGAATGATGAACGGATTCGCGAGGGGATCATGAGGTTGGCGGGGGTGATCTGGGGTGGCTCCGTCTAAAAGCTCAATCTGTGCTCATCTACGTCATCTGCGGACCGGTTTTATCCGCAGATGGCGCAGATGGACGCAGATGGCTGTCTCTCTTCTTGCAAGAGACGCTCAACGATGAAACGCACCGTCGTCACCCTTTCGCTCTTCGTCTTCGCTGCCTGCGCATCTGCGCCCCCACCCCCTAACGCCGTCACCCCCGCACTCCAACCCGCCGTCACTCCC
>DATHRD010000021.1:0-42406 GCA_035482045.1 Thermoanaerobaculia bacterium | reverse complement strand
CTCAGCGAGCGAAACCTCGTCCCGAAGAGATACGTCTGGAAAGCAAAAGGCACCGACATCCTTCAAAAGATCCAGCGAGCACGCGCCGCTGTCGCTCCATCCCCGTCAACTGTATAGCTATTTGCGAATCACTACACTAGCACCTATAAGGATGACAGCGAAATGGAGCCGAGCGCTGCATGCTCCACCACCGTTTTCAATCTCGACGCGGCACTAGTCCTGCCCTACTCCTGATCCCCCAAGAGCCGCGCCTGATACCGACGCGAAAGCCGCAGCGTCTCTCCGTTTTTCAACTGCACGACGTAGTCGCCATGGAAGTGTGCCTCCACCTGTTTGACCGCGTCGATGTTCACGATGCCTGATCGATGGATGCGCGCGAATCGTTTCGGATCGAGCCTTCCTTCGAGGTTCACGAGCGTCCCCCGGATCAGATGCGAACCCTCGGCGGTGTGAACGCGCACATAGTTCCCTTCGGCGGTCAGGTGAAGCATGTCGCTCGTGGCCACGAAGAAGAGACGATCTCCGTGCCGGACGACGATGCGCTCAAGGTATGAGGAGGCATGCGGAAGCGATGCGATGAGTCGCGCCAGCCGCTCTTGCTCGCCGGCCCGCCGCTCCGTCCGTTCGACGGCGCGGTCGAGGGCGCGATGGAAACGCTCGCGTGAAAACGGCTTGAGCAGGTAATCGACGGCGTGGACGTCGAAGGCCTGGAGCGCGAATTCGTCGTAGGCCGTGGCGAAAACCACCGACGGCATCGCCTCCGCGCCGATCGCATCGATGGCCTCGAAGCCGCTCATGCCGGGCATCTGAATGTCGAGGATGACCACCTGCGGCTCGAGCGAGCGCACCGCGTCGACGACTTCCAGCCCGTTCTCGGCCTCGGCCACAATTTCGATCCCTTCACGGCCGCCGAGGTAGGAGCGCACGATCCGGCGCGCCGGCGCCTCGTCGTCGGCGATCAACACGCGGATGCTCATGCGGCCGTCTCTCCCGCGGTGTGCCACGGCAGTTCGATCGTCAATCGCAGTCCTCCCTCGGGACGATTCAATACGCCGAAGCGATGCCGTTCGCCGTAGAGATGCTGGAGACGCTCCATCGTGTTCGACAGGCCGATGCCGCGCCCGTTCCCTATCGCATCAGGGGCGATGCCCGGCCCGTTGTCTTCGATCGTGATCTCCAAGTGATCACCAACCCGCCTGGCCGCTACGCGGATCTCCGCGCGCCGGGCGTGATCGTTGAGCGAATGGGTGATCGAATTCTCCACCAGCGGCTGGAGAAGCAGGTGTGGCACGAGCGTCTCGCTCACAGAAGGAGGGAGAGAGATGTCGACACACAGCCGCTGTTCGAATCGCGCCTTCATGACTGACAGGTAGCTGCCCAGGAACTCGATCTCCTCGCGGAGCGGCACCTCCTGCGATGCCGAGGCGCGCAGGGTGGCCCGTAGGAAGTTCGAGAGATGCTCCAGCATGGCGCCGGCGATCTCGGGTTCGTCCGAGACATGCGACGCGATCATATTCAGGGCATTGAAGAGAAAGTGAGGCTGGAGCTGCATCTTCAGAGCGGAGAGCCGTGCCTCGGTCAGCTCGCGCTCGAGGCGCGATGCCGCGGCGTCGCGTTCCCGGTTCGCCCGCGCGTAAGCGAGAAAGCGCAGGCCGCAGTAGAGGGCTATATAGATGATGAGCTGCTTCTGCCCCTCCATCAGGAAGCGATAGCGCATCGCGCCGTAGTCGTATGTTCCCCAACCGAGGAGTCGGTAGATCAACGCGCGGCTGCCCCACATCAGGAGCGTGTGACTGACGGCGAAGAGCAGGAACGTGACGATGTGCAGCGGGATGCGCGTCAGCAGGTTTCGCCGCTGGAGAGGGAAACGGTTGATGACGAGAACCAGCAGCGGCAGCAGGAGAAGAAAGGTGTATACGCCAGTCATCTCCCACACGAACGGGTATTTGGCCGGACCCGCGTTCCCCTCGGAGAGCCAACTGGTCTCCACGACGCTGAAGTTCAGCAGGCCGACGGCGGTCACCGCCGCGAAGACGAAAAGAATGCGTTTCCACCGCATGAAGAAGAAGAGTACCTCTCGGGCGTCCGCCTGTTCTTCGTCATGTGACAAGCGGAGCAGCGGCGTGACGAGCGGCTTATCTGACACGACAGCGTGGATTCGCGGACACTGTGTACCGTCGAGAGCCTTCTCCCCCGCGCCTTTCAGCGGGGGAGAAGGTGCCGAAGGCGGATGAGGGGGCGGTTCTCGCGCTGAAGTTAATTGTTTTCATGCGTTTCCCACGCCCGCTCATGAAACCAGTCCACTGTTTGGCAAGGGCAAAAGCCCCCTCATCCGCCTTCGGCACCTTCTCCCCCCCGCTGAAAAGCGCGGTGGGGAGAAGGACGCTCGATGAACAGAATGTCTGCCAATCCACGTAGCTATTGAGAAATCCGCGACGAGATGCATAAAGCTTCGCCGGACATCCCTCCCACGCTCCGCTCGTCACAAACCTGTTGTCACTCCTTCCATGACGGACCGAAGCTTCCCCGCATGAGCACTACAGCCATCGCCTCCTCGCCCACTCCGCACACCTGGCGCGACCGTCTATCGAGCGGACCCGCCATCGTCGCCTGCATCGCCGCCGTGCGGTTTCTCTTTCACATGGCCACGGCAAACGTCTACGGCTTCTTCATCGACGAGCTCTATTTCCTCGCCTGCGGGCAGCACCTGGCGTGGGGCTACGTCGACATGCCGCCGCTGACAGCGTTTCAGGCCTGGCTCACCCGGCTTGTGTTCGGCGACTCCCCCTGGTCGATTCGTCTCTTTCCGTCGCTCGCGGCCGCGGGCCTGGTGCTTTTGGCCGGCGCGATCGTGCGGGAGTTCGGCGGCGGACGCTTCGCGCAGATTCTGGCCGCGCTCGTGGTGCTGCTCGCCCCCGGCAGCCTCTCCTTCTGCAGCTATCTGTCGATGAACTCGGTGGAGCCGGTGATCTGGGGTGGCCTGGCACTCATCGTAATCCGCATCATCAAGGGAGGCGATCCGCGGCTCTGGCTGTGGTTCGGAGCGCTCTCCGGAATCGGGCTCCTGAACAAGCACACGATGCTCGTCTACGGCTTCGCGCTGGTGATGGGACTCCTGCTGACGGCGGACCGGAAGCTGATGTTCAACCGCTGGTTCGTCATCGCCGGAATCATCGCGTTCGCCATCTTTCTTCCGAATCTCATCTGGGAGATCCAGCACCACTTCCCGCATCTGGAACTGCTGGCGAACATCAAACGCAACGGCCGCGACGTGCAGATGAATCCGATCGTCTTCCTGCTATGGGATGTGCTGCTGCTGAATCCCGCGACGGCACCGGTATGGATCGCGGGGCTGATCGCGCTGCTCAGCGGGTCTGTGAAACGCTTCCGTGCTCTCGGGCTTGCGTGGATCGTCGCCTATTTCGTCCTGATCGCGACGGGAGGGCGTTTCTACTATCTGTTCTCCGCGTTCACCCCGCTCGTTGCCGCAGGCGCCATCGCCGTCGAACGATTCACAGCGACCGCCCGCCACTGGCTGCGGCCGGCCTACGCGGCCGTGATCGTCGTCATCGGCGCTCTTATCGCACCAAGCGCCGTCCCCATTCTTCCGCCGGACACGTACCTTCGCTTCGCCGCGATGACCCACCTCGGGCAGCCGCGATTCGAGCACCGCCTTACCACCTCGATGCCGCAATTCTTCGCCGACCGGCTCGGATGGCCGGAGATGGTGGCTACCGTGGCCCGCGCCTGGTACAGCCTGCCGCCGGAAGAACGCGCAAAGACCGCGATCTTCGGCAACGACTTCGGCCAGGCCGGAGCGATCGACTATTACGGCCCGCGCTACGGCCTGCCGAAGTCGATCGGCGCGCACCTCACCTACTGGTACTGGGGACCGCGCAACTACACCGGCGAGAGCGTGCTGGTCCTGGGTGACGACCGCGAGACTTTGGAGAGCAAGTTCGAGATCGTCAAGCCGATGGCCACGATCGGAAGCCCGTACGCGATGGAGCAGGAGCATTTCACGCTGTTCCTCGCCCAAAAGCCGCGAGGATGGACGATGCAGAACGCGTGGGGGCAGTTGAAGAAGTTTGAGTAGTGGGATCCATGTTGCTCCGATCGAGGTCGGTCTTCATCGCTCGCACGTGTCAGCCCACGTGCGTGCTGAAAACTGCTCCTACTGCTGATGTTAGTGCCATCGCCAGTGCCCCCCAAAACGTTACGCGGGCCGCTGCCCTGGGGACGGGCGCTCCTCCGATCTTCGCGCCAATGCCGCCGAGGAGTGCCAGAAACAGGAGCGAGCTTCCGGCAACGATCGGCATCAGCATTGTCCGCGCGATGAGCAGCGCCGCGAACGGCAGGAGGCCGCCGATGGCAAAAGAGACCGCGGATGCCAAGGCTGCCTGAACCGGTTTGGGGGCGAAGGCGCCGGTAATTCCCAGCTCGTCGCGGGCGTGGGCGCCGAGCGCATCGTGCACCATCAACTGCTCCGCAACCTCGGTCGCGAGGCCTGGCTTAAGTCCCCTTCCGACGTAGATCGCCGCAAGCTCTTTGACCTCATACTCGCGATCGTTCTTCAGCTCCCTCTTTTCCAGTTCCAGATCGGCCCGTTCACTGTCCGCTTGCGAGCTGACGGAAACGTATTCACCGGCAGCCATCGACATCGACCCGGCAACGACGCCTGCGATTCCGGCGATCATGATGCCGCTTCCCTTGGGGGTAGCGGCCGCCACTCCGAGAATAAGACTGGCGGTGGAGAGGATTCCATCGTTGGCGCCCAGAACCGCCGCGCGCAGCCATCCCGCTCTCTGGGTTCGGTGTCCTTCCTTGTGACGTCTGAACATTTGCGTCTCCATTTCGCCGAAGTAACTCATTAACCATCAGTAAGTTATAGGACGGGATCACCGACGCATGTGCCCATAGCCTCGGTCCCGTCGACACTCCTTGCCGCTCCAGTCGCCTCTGAGCAACGTCGATGTCGCCGTCATCGACGTTGCTGTTCCCGACAGCAACGTTGCTGTCCGCGTCATCAACGTTGCTGTCCCCCCTCAGCAACGTTGCTGTCCCCGTCGTCAACGTTGCTGTCCCTCTTCATCAACGTTACTGTCCCCCTTCATCAACGTTACTGTCCCCCTTCATCAACGATGCTGTCCCCCTTCGTCAACGTGCGGTCCACCCTCGTCAACGTGCTGTCCGGCGTCGTCAACGTCAACGTTCCGATCGCCGTCGTCAACGTTGAGGTCACCTCTCGTCAACGATGCGATCCGACTTCGTCAACTGAGTAACAGCCTGCAACCATGGGTGGCTGAGTACGACCAGGTTGTCCGAGCTCGAAGGAATGCCCAGGATACGGGTCTACCTCTAAGCCTTCTGCAAGGCTGCGGCGAGGCCATCAAGCCGATCCGACAGAGCGCCGCCAAGAGCAGGATGTTCATCGTGGAGGGCATCGCCCCGAAGTGATGGAGTGACCAACGCTGAAGAGCCGCTGAGCGGCGTAATTACCCTTCCCCAACCCCCACCAACCGTTTATCCTTACCCATCCCATGACCACCCTTCCAGACCTGCTGGAACCGATCCCGGGCGATCGCATCGCCATCGTGCTGCCCGAGGATGGGACGAAGGTCAGCTATCAGTCGTTGCGGGAACAGGTGCAGGACGTCGCGAACATCTTTGCCGCGATGGGCATCGGGCGCGGCGATCGGGTGGCCATGGCGTTGACGAATGGGTTGCCGGCCATCGTCTGTTTCCTCGGCGCCGCAGTCGCTGGGACGGCGGCTCCACTGAATCCCGGCTATCGGGAAGATGAGTTTCGTTTCTATCTCGACGACACGAAAGCGAAGCTCCTCGTTCTCCCCGAGGACGGCGCGGAGGCGGCGCGGGCAGCGGCGGGCGATGCGGTGCCGGTACTCACGGTACGTGTCGAAGACGGGCGCGTACGTTTGGAGACCGGGGTCCAGCCACGGGCAGCCGCCGCGCCCGGACCCGACGATGTCGCGCTCGTCCTGCACACGAGCGGCAGCACCGGCCGCCCGAAGCGCGTTCCGCTCAAGCACGCCAACCTCGCTGCCTCGGTCGCCAACATCATCGACACCTACGGACTCACCTCCGACGATGTCTCGCTCTGCGTGATGCCTCTCTTTCACGTCCACGGCCTGATGGCGTCGCTGATGGCCACGCTGGCATCGGGGGGCACGGTCGTCGTGCCATCAAAGTTCAACCCGATGTCGTTCTGGCGCATCGTTCGCGAGCACGGCGTCACCTGGTACTCGGCCGTTCCGACGATGCACCAGTTGCTGCTGGCCCGCGTCCGCGCGGACGAGGGCGTGGACAGCGGCAAGCTGCGCTTCATCCGCTCGTGCAGCGCCTCGCTCGCGCCGGAGACGATGCAATCGATGGAGACGGCCTTCGGCGTGCCGGTGCTCGAGGCATACGGGATGACGGAAGCCTCGCACCAGATGGCCTCGAACCCGCTGCCACCCGGCGATCGGTTACCCGGCTCCGTCGGACCGGGCACCGGCGTGCGCATCGGCATCATGGATGACGAAGGCAATCTGCTCGCTCCCGGTGCGCACGGCGAAGTCGTCATCCAGGGCGCCAACGTCATCGCCGGATACGAGAGCAACCCCGAGGCGAACGCATCGTCGTTCACCAACGGATGGTTCCGCACCGGCGACCAGGGCTTCCTCGACGCGAACGGCTATCTGACGCTCGTGGCGCGGATCAAGGAGCTGATCAATCGCGGCGGCGAGAAGATCTCGCCGCGAGAGATCGACGAAGTGCTGATGGCCCATCCCGCGGTGGCCGAGGCGGTGGCCTTCGGCGTGCCCCATCGCATGTGGGGAGAGGAAGTGGCCGTGGCCGTGGTGTTGCGCGACGACGCCAACGCCAGCGAAGCCGACCTCCTCGCCTACTGCAAGAACCGGCTGGCCGACTTCAAGACGCCGAAGAAGATTCACATCGTCAAATCCATTCCGCGGACGGCCACCGGCAAGCTGCAGCGTCGGGTCGTGGCCGCGACCTACGGGGGCGGCCCGACGTGAGGTTCGCCGTCGCGGGAGCAGGCGCAATCGGCGGATACGTCGGAGCATGCCTGACCCGTGCCGGTGCCGACGTCACGCTGTTCGCCCGCGGCCCGCATCTGCAGGCCATGCAGACCAGCGGCTTGCGCGTGCTGCATGAGGACGGCGACTTCGAGGTGCGCCCGAAGGTCACCGGCGACCTCGCCTCGATCGCCGGTGCCGACGTCATCTTACTCGGCATCAAAGCGCACGCGTTGCCCGAGTTGGCCTCACGCCTCGGTCCGATGATGGGGCCCGACACGGTCGTCGTAAGCATGCAGAACGGGATCCCGTGGTGGTACTCCGACACTCCGCTCGAGAGCGTCGATCCCGGCGGCGTCATCGCCAGGAGCATTCCTTCGCAGCGGGTAATTGGGTCGATCGCCTACTTCGCCACGACGCTGGACGGGCCGGGCGTCATCCGTCATGTGGAGGGCAATCGCCTCAGCCTCGGCGAGCCGGACGGCAGCCGCTCCGAGCGCACCAAACGCATCGCCGAGGCGCTCATCGCCGGCGGTATCCGCGCTCCCATTACCACGCGCATCCGGCAGGAGATCTGGGTGAAGCTTCTCGGCAACGCCTCGTTCAATCCCATCAGTGCGCTGACGGGAGCGACGCTGGCCGCGATGGCCCGCGACGCGCGGACCGCGCGTGTGATCCGCGACATCATGATGGAAGTCGAAGCCGTGGCCGGCACCCTCGGCATCGAGCTCCTGGTCTCGATCGATCAGCGCATGGCCGGTGCCGAGAAGGTCGGCGAGCATAAGACATCCATGCTGCAGGACCTTGAAGCCCGCCGTCCGCTGGAGCTCGATGAAGTCGTCGGCGCCGTGGTCGAGCTGGGTGAGCGCGCGAACGTCGATACCCCTGTCATGCGCACGGTCTACGCCTGCGCGAAGCTACTCGATCGGAGGAACCGCACATGCGACTGAGTTACCGGTGGCTCCAGATGATCGCGCTCGTGACCACGATGGTCATGATCGCCAACCTGCAATACGCCTGGACGTTGTTCGTCAAGCCCATCCAGCACGATCACGGCTGGAGTCTGGCCAGCGTCCAGTGGGCCTTCACGCTCTTCATCCTTTTCCAGACCTGGGTGCAGCCGTTCGACGGTTGGCTCATCGACCGGATGGGGTTGCGGTTCTTCTTCACCGTGGCCGGAGTCCTCTCCGGAGCGGGATGGGCCGCGCTCGGATTCGTCCACACACTCCCTCAGTTCTACGCCGCCTACGCCATCGCCGGCGCGGGCGCGGCCCTGGTGTATAGCGGCAGCCTCGGATCGGTCATCAAGTGGTTCCGCGACCGGCGCGGTCTGGCCGCGGGAATCGTCGCCGCCGGCTACGGCACCGGGTCGGCGCTGTTCATCCCCATCATCGTCTATCTCATCAAGACCAAAGGCTATCAGCAGGCGTTCCTGTGGACCGGGATCATTCCGGGGCTGATCATCATCGTTCTCGCCCAATTCGTGCGGCACCCGAATGCCGATGAGACGAAACAGGCGGCAGCGGCGACGACGAAACCGGCACTGAGCGGCGAAGGACAGTTCACGAGCTTCGAGATGCTCCGCACCGTGCACTTCCATGTCCTGTATCTGATGTTCGTGATGATGGCCACGGGAGGGTTGCTCGTCACCGCGCAGGCCGGCCCCGTGGCCGCATCGTGGGGGCTCCCGCTGGCCGCGCTGACCATGGCCACGGCATTGAGTCCGCTCGCAAACGGCGGCAGCCGCATCTTCTGGGGCTGGTCCTCCGACCATTTCGGGCGCGAGAACACGATGGCTCTGGCCTTCATACTCAATGCGGTTGCTCTGGTGGGCGTGATCGTCCTGGGTCCGCGGTCGGGACTCCTTTTCACAGTCACGGTCGTGTTCAGCTTCTTCACATGGGGTGGAACCTTCTCGCTCTTCCCCTCCATGCTCGGCGATCTGTTCGGCGTCCGCCACGCCACATCCAATTACTCATTCCTCTACACGGCCAAAGGGGTGGGCTCGATTCTCGCTGGCGGCGTGGCGGCGCTTCTCTACCAGCATTTCGGCAGTTGGTCGTCGGCCTTCTACGGCAGCGCCGTGCTGGCCCTGATCTCCGGCCTGCTCGCACTGGCCCTTCGCGCGATTCCCCGGCCGCGGAAGCTCAACGAGTCGAGTAACTAGCCCCATTCACCACCGGTAGTGCCCGATGATCGCGAACGCGTTCAGAACGTCCTCTTTCTGCGCGCCCTGCCCGATGTTGTGAACCATGTAGTGCCGCGTCGTGCCGGGCACGACCTCCTCGGCCACAATGCCGATGTGAAAGTAGCCGCCTTGTAGTCTCCAGGCCACGATATCGCCGGTCTCGAACGCGCCCTCGACCTTCTTGCCGCGTCGGGTGAAGAAGGTCATCAGGTTCGGGACGCGGCGGTGATCGATGTTCGAGTCGGGAGCGCGCAGTCCCCAACTGTGCGGATAGGCGCTGAAGTTGGCGCGCATGTCCTCGTGGACCTCCCGCTGAAGATCGACGCCGATACTCCGGAAGGCCCGGATGACGACGTCGGCACAGACGCCGCGTTCGCGTGGCAGGTCGCCGCCGGGATAGCGCAGCACCACGTACGACGGATCGTAGATGGTGTTCACGCCGACCTGCGACACCGCCGCGGCCGCGATCATCTGATGAATCGACGCCGGCGCGAGAGCGAGCAGACCGAGGAGCACAGGCGCGAATCGCATCATGCGTGGATCGAGCGGAGAATGGCCACCGCCGATTTCTCCACATCGTCGGCTGTCGTGGACCAGTTGGAAACCGAGATGCGCATGGCTGCCTTTCCCTGCCAGGTCGTGCCGGCCAGCCAGCAAGTGCCTTCCCGCTGCACGCGCGTGATGACATCGCGCGTCAACTCGTCGCTGTCGCCGAAGCGGACCAGGACCTGATTGAGGACGACGTCGTTGAGGATGGCCACGCGCGCGTCCCTGCCGAGGATCTCGGCGAATTGCCGCGCGCGCTCGCAACAGCCGTCGACGAGCGCGGCAATCCCGCGGCGGCCGAGTGCGCGGATGGCCGCGTAGATGGGAAAGCCGCGGGCACGTCGGGAGAACTCGGGAGCCCACTCGAAGTTGTCGCGCTCGACGCCACTTGTCTGTTCGAGATACTCGGCCGTCACCGTCATCGACGCGCGGTGCGAGGCCGAGTCGCGGACGATGACGATGCCGCTGTCATACGGGACATTGAGCCACTTGTGCGCGTCATTGGCCCACGAATCGGCCAGCTCGCATCCATCCAGCAGCGCGCGCGTCGACGCCGCGGCACGGCCCCAGAGACCGAAGGCACCGTCGACGTGAAGCCAGGCACCGCGCTCATGAGCGATCTCCGCCAGCGCGCGCAGTGGATCGACCGCGCCGCTGTTCACATTGCCTGCCTGCGCGCAGACGATGACCGGCCCCTCGAGCGTTCGCAGCATCTCCCGCAACGAATCGGCGCGCATCCTCCCCTGCTCATCCGCGTCCACCTTGCGCAGCGCGCGCGTGCCGAACCCGAGCATCCGCATCGCCGCGTGGATCGTGATGTGCGAGGCCGCGCTGACGACGAGATGAACCGGCGGCGCGCCGGCCAGCCCGTTCTCCTCCACGTTCCAACCAACACGCCGCAGGACGGCATGCCTCGCCGCCGCCAACGCCGTGAAGTTCGCCATCTGCCCGCCGGTCACGAATCCGACGCTGGCCGTACGCGGCAGATCGAAGAGCTCGAGCAGCCACTCCCGCGCGATGTCTTCGACAACCGACGCCGCCGGCGACGTCACGTAAATCCCCGCGTTCTGATCCCACGCGCTCGTCAACCAGTCCGCCGCCAGCGCCACCGGAAGACTGCCGCCGATGACGAACCCAAAGTAGCGCGGCCCGGCACATCCGATGAGCCCGCGATCCGCCCCCTGTACAAGCGCCTCAATCACCGCCGCCGGATCCTCGCCATCATCCGTCAACGGAACCTTGAGCGCCGCGACGAGCTCATCGCGCGTAGCCCGCGGACCGACATGGCGATCGGGAAGTTCTTTGAGAAAGGTGTTTGCCCGGTCACGGGCGAGGTCGAGAAGGTCGGTCATAGATGCGAAGCGTACATTAGGGTTTGGCGGAACATCTGTCATCGTGAGGGGTTGCAAGAGAATCCGCCTCCATAGGCAATTTGTCATCCTGAGCCTGCCGCAGCCGCTGAGCGAGCGTAGCGAGTGAAAAAGCGGGGGAGGACGGCGAAGGATCTCCAGATGCGCGGCCTGGGGCAGAAACGCAGCAGCGGTTCTCGCTCAGTCCAATCCGCACTCAGAATCGCTCCAGGTAGGATTCATGCTCTTGATCAGCTCGATCTCGAAGGATCCCGAGATCGGCCAAACGATCCACAGCAGGCAGACCTCTTCACAGACATCTACGGTTTGGTTTCTGCCCCAAGCTGCGCATCTGGAGATCCTTCGCCGTCCTCCGCCGCGCTCGTTCGCTGCGCTCGCTCAGCGGCTGCGGCGGGCTCAGGATGACAAATATCATCATTAGAGTTGATCAAAACGGAGGACTGATTGCCAACGCCGGCAGAAGCGACCCACCCCCACACCTTCGTCCTCGTCCACGGCTCATGGCACGGAGCCTGGTGCTGGCGCGACGTGGCCACGATTCTCGAAAACGCCGGCCACCGAGTCTTCACACCCACCCTGACCGGCCTCGGCGAGCGCTCGCACCTGATGAGCGCGACCATCAATCTCGACACGCACATCGCCGACGTAGTCGAAGTGTTCAGACACGAGCGCATCGAGAATGCGGTTCTCTGCGGCCACTCCTACGGCGGATGGGTCATCTCCGGCGCTCTGGAGGGAATCGGTTCGCAGGTATCGGTGGCCGTCTTTCTCGATGCCCACGTGCCCAAGGATGGCGAACGGCCGATCGACAAATCACATTACCGTGCAGACATCGAGTCGGCGCTCAACTCGGGACTGGTCTCCACGGACCCTCCCGGCGCGGCCTGGCTCCGCGTGAAACCGGAGAGATGCGACTGGGTCGATGCCAACCTCACTCCCCAGCCGGTCGGCGTCTCGCTGCAACGGATTCGCCTAACCGGCGCCCGCGAACGCGTGGCCAAAAAAGCCTACATCCGGGCAACGGACTTCCCCAGCAAGACCTTCGACGACTACCGTGACGAAGCCGAAACGAATGGCTGGCGCATCTATGACGTACGCTGCGGCCATGACGTGATGGTCGACGAACCGGAGCAGCTTGCGGAGATACTCATCGATGTTGTCGCGATGAGATCTGCTACCAGTTCTATTAGGGGTTGTGTTGGTTGAGTGTTTCCAAGATTGGTAGCTCGATCTTTAGCGGAGATCCGTAGACTCTGCTCATGAATTGCGGTGACCTCGACAACCTGATTGACGAGCTTGCGGACCATGTCAATGAGGCAAGTCATGGAAAAGCGAAATGGCGCGATGCGTGGCCTCAGGTCAAGTCCATCTCCGAAGGGTTTCGGGGAGTCAAATACCCCTCACGCGAAGATCGTCAGAAGGCGTGGGAACGCTTCCAGAGTCTCGTTTCCGACGTCAAACAGGGACAAGATGAAGCGAGAGTTGCTTTCGAGAAACGCGCCGCCAACTCTCTCAGCCACAAGAATCGCATTCTGAGCTATGCCGATGCCGCGCGACCTTCCCACGCTGCTACTGCTCTTTTCGAAGTTGTGACGGGCGCATTTATCATTCGACCGATGGTCGATGCGGTTCTCGGAGGCCATTCCGATCCTTGGTTGGAAACACTGCAAGGCTGTTCGCGCAGCCTCAAGGCCGGCTGGAAGTATCTCTCGGACTGGAAAGGAGAAATATTCAGGAGCGATGCCGGTGAGGCAGTTCAGGCCCTGCGTGAGAGCCAAGCAATACTGAACGAAGAATGGGCCAAGTATAAGGGCCAGCGACAAGCCGAATACGAGGCCCGGCAGCAAGGCCGGCGGGAGCGCGAGTCACGGCGGGCCGAATTTCGAGAACGCGTACGCGCCCGAATCGAGAACCATGAATCTCGAATCGACCGGCTCAACGATGTATTGAGCCACAAGCGATCGCACCTAAGTGACCTACACGACAAACGATCGGACGCTCGTTCCGACTTTTTCCGCGAACGCGTTGACGGATGGATCCGCGAGGAAGAGCAGGCGATTTCCGACATCGAGGACAAGATAGCCCGTCTTCGCGAGTGGATCGCGCAGGAGCACAGTCGCCTCTAAAACTGACGGGACGGTTTCCATAGCGCTTTGCGCGGCCTGGCGTATGAACGGCCAGCTTGTGTATTTGGAATTTGACGTCTACAGATCGTGGCGAAGCCACCGCGAAGCACGCCGGAGGCGTTCCGTAGATTAGCCGGTGGCAAGCGCCGAAGGACGCGCCGCCACCGGTCAAGGATCGTGACCATTACCGACCCCGGCAGGGGTCGCGGACCGCGCTCGCGTCACCGGAGGAAGGGGTTCGACGTCGTTGACAGCATGCCGTAGACCTTCCGGTACCCCATCCGGGGTACAACATTTGTGCTGATCGGTAACCGGTGGCGGCGCGCCTTACAGCGCTGGCCACCGGCTAGTCTACCACACGCCTCCGGCGTGCTCACACCGGCTTCGTCGGCGATCTTCGCGAGGATTCAAATACGCACCTTGAACGTCCAGGCAGCGCTTCGAGTTCCTCACTCGTCATCGGCATCGTCGGATCCTGCCACGTTGATTGTCACAGCGTACTGATTGATGGTTCGATCCGGCTGTTCCCACGGGCGGCGCAGAGCCGCGCGGATGCTCGTGGTGCCGGGGCGGGTGGCGAGGAAGCGAACGATGCGACGTCCTCCGCCACCGATGCCGGCGAATGGCGAAGGGGCGTAGGTGGAGGCGAGCTCCTTGACGGATTCGCCCGTCGTCTCGATCGTCCATCGGTATCCGGTCGACGGGTTTTCCTGCAACTCCAGCACGACTTCCTCGGAGAGCGAAACGCTTACCGTGCTGCTTCGATCGATGTCGCTGAGCAGAACTGTCATGCCGGACCATTGTCGCCGATCTTGCGCCTCACCGGACCACATGCATCCCGTTTCAAAGTAAGCAGTGAGATGTGGCACAGACAGGCACAGAACCCTTGTCTGTGCTGACGGCCGTGCCGGATATCGGCGTAGCGAAACCGCGAGACCCGGAAGCGCCGCCCGTGACCTTTTCGGGCTGAAGCTCCCTTCGGGCAGACGGCGGGGTTAATCCGCGCGGGACTCGGTACGTTTACCGAAACCACCGCCGGGCGAGGACGCCCGTCGGTAGCAGGCCGGGACGCCTGCTCTACTTATGTGCTCGCCGCCTTCTTCAGCAGCTCCGCCACAGGGACGCCGGCGCGCTCCAGCGACTCGAAGGAGCCGACGTCGCTCCAGCCGAAGTTGCCGCGGAGGGCGGCCACGCGCGGCGCTTTCTCCATCAGGGCGTAGTCGATCGAGATGGAGGGCATGGCCTCGTAGTGTTCGACGCGTCGTGCCGGGTCGCCGCTGGTGACGATGCGGTCGGCGAGCGAGGCGATCTCCGGCGCAGCCGTTTCGAGCGCCCGGCGGAAGACGCTGACCCGCCAGACGAACATGCCGGCGTTCCAGGCGTAGTTGCCGGCCCGCAGGAACTCCTCGGCACGCTCGCGCGATGGCTTCTCATGGAAACGGTCGACGCGGAGGATGGGGGTCGGGGGTCGGGGGTCGGGGGTCGGAGTTTCGCCACTCGCGGGTCGAGGCTCACGGTCTCCGACACTCGACTCCCGGCTCCCCACTCCCGGAGACCGTGAGGCGGGCGCAGCGACTGGCGAATCTCCGACTCCCGACTCCCGACCCCCGACCCCCGCGAAATCGATCTCCGCTCCAAGTTGCAGATATCCGTAGCCAGTATTCGCTTCCGTCGGCTCGATGCCGATCGTGACGAGATAGTCGCTGGCGGCTGCGAAGTCATATGCGCATGCGAGCACGCGCACGAACTCATCCTCGTCCGCGATATAGGAATCGGAGGCCAGCACGGCGATGACGGCATCGCCGATGACGGATTCGATGGCGAAGCAGCACACGGCGATGGCCGGCGCCGTGTTCCGTCGGGCCGGCTCGGTCAATATGTTGACTTCCGGAAGCCGCGGAAGATGCGCCGCGCATTTCGGCGCGTATTGCTCATTCGTGGAGATGAAGATCGACGGCGGTTCCACCAGCCGGGTCACGCGGGCGAACGTCTTCTCCAGCAGCGAGGCCCCGTCGAAGATGCGTAGGAACTGCTTCGGGTTCTCGTCAGACGAGAGAGGACGAAGCCGTGAACCGACGCCTCCGGCGAGGATGAGGGCGGTGGGGGTCATGGGATTTCGACGGGGGTCGGGAGTCGGGGGTCGGGGGTCGGAGAGGGGGCCGCGTCCGTGGCATCGAGAGCAGATCCAATCTCCGACCCCCGACTCCCGACTCCCGACCCCCGACCAACAAGGGCTGCATTCGTCGCATCGACTCCCGACTTCCTCCCCACAGCAATCAAACTCAGCCCGCTCTTCGGCCGTTCGCCGTCGAGCGCTTTCAGCAGCGGGACGAGGTGGTCGAAGATCTTCGACTGCGCGGCGGGCAGGGCCTGGCGTTTGAAGACGGTCGAGTTCAGCCACCAGGCCAGTTTCGCGGCGCGGTTCTGGTAGACGGCCTCTTCGACTTCGAATCCGGCCGTCTGCAGCATGGCCACCAGTTCGTCTTTGTCGTAGCGGCGCTGATGACCGATGCCCTGGTCGAGGGTGCCGAAGAGATCCTTTCCGGCCGGGACGAAGATGATGATCCGCCCGCCAGGCGCCAGAAGCCGGTTGGCGCGGCGCAGCGCGGCGGCATCGTCGGTGGTGTGCTCGAGGACGTTGATGCAGAGGACGGTGTCGAAGGCGTAACTCGCCAGATCGACAGCATCGTTTTCTGGTCCATCGGGGCGATCGAGATCGAGCCGCTCGACCATCATGCCCGGCCGGCGCCGGAAGGCATTGCGGAGGCGGTCGATGTACGGCGTCTCCTTATCCGTGGCCACGATCAGCTCGCGCCCGTAAAGGAACTTCGTCATCGTTCCGGAGCCCGCGCCCACTTCGAGCACGCGCTGCCCCACGTACGGCGCCACGCGCTGCCAGATCCATTCGTTGTAGCGCTTCAGCGAGCCGCGTCGTCGCAGCGTCTTGTAGGTGGCCGGCTCGCTTGATGGGTCGTCGAAGAGACCGTAGCGGAAGATCGTCCAGATGGCGCTGAAGCCGTCCTTCCAGTTGATC
This sequence comes from Thermoanaerobaculia bacterium, assembly GCA_035482045.1. Classification (GTDB taxonomy): domain Bacteria; phylum Acidobacteriota; class Thermoanaerobaculia; order Gp7-AA8; family Gp7-AA8; genus JADGNZ01. The sequence goes on along the minus strand of DATHRD010000021.1, from coordinate 26,105 downwards.
TTCTTCCCTTCCCAATAGTCGCGGCCGTAGTAGGAGATCGGCACTTCGAAGATGCGGTAGCCGCGCCGGGCCACTTTGGCCGTGATCTCCGGCTCGATCCCGAACCGGTTCGACTTCAGGATGATCGACTGGATGACGTCGCGGCGGAAGACCTTGTAGCAGGTCTCCATGTCGGTGAGGTCGAGGTTGGTTGTGCAGTTGGAGAGGAAGGTCAGAAGATTGTTGCCGAGGCGATGCCAGTAGAGCATCACGCGGCGGGGGTAGCCCTCGAAGCGCGATCCGAAGACGACGTCCGCGTGTCCATCGACGATGGGCTGGATCAGCTTCGGATACTCGTTCGGGTCGTACTCAAGGTCCGCATCCTGGATGATGACGATGTCCCCGACAGCCTCGGCGATGCCGCGCCGGATGGCCGCGCCTTTCCCCATGTTCACCGGCTGAAAGACGTGGCGGATCTCCGGCCACTGTGCCGCCAGCGCGGCCACCACGCCCGCCGATCCGTCGGTCGACTTGTCGTCGACGACGATGATCTCCTTGTCGATGGGCACGTCGCGCACGTTGCGCAACAGCTCCGCCACCGTCGAGCGCTCGTTGTAGCAGGGGACGATGACCGACAGGAGCGGCGGTTTGGAGGTTGGATCCGGCATTGGAGCGCGTATTGTAAGCTGTTGAAAACGATGACCGATTCAGCGGAAGAACCGCGGCACGAAACGAACGAGGCACTGCGCAAGGTCCTGCACATCGGCATGGGCTTCGGCGCGTTGCTGCTCCTGCGGCTTCCGTGGCGCTACGCGGCCCTGATCGGTACGGCCGCGATCATCGGCAACTGGCTGCTCCTTCACCGCATCGCCGGGCGCGGTGTTTCGCGTCATGAGCGCGGCTGGGATATCGGCATCATCCTCTATCCATTCTCGGTCACCGTGCTGATCGTCGTCTTCAACTGGCACATCGAGATCGCCGCGGTAGCCTGGGTGCTGCTGGCCTTCGGCGACGGATTCGCGACCGTGATCGGCCAACGGCTCCCGCTGGCTCCGCTGCCATGGAATCGGGCCAAGTCATGGGGCGGCGCGATCGCCTTCGTGCTCTTCGGCGGTGCGGCGGCATTCGCCATCGCGCGGCTGTTCGGCGCGCCGCAGGACGTTGCCATCGCCGCGGCGGTGCTCATCAGCGCCATCGCCGAGTCGCTGCCGCTCGGCCTCGACGACAACGTGACGGTGCCGTTCATCGCCGCCGGCGTGCTGGCGGCGATGGCCATCAAGCCGATCGTCTCGCTCTCCGCCGCGCCGCCGATCGCCTGGCCCTGGCTCGTCGTGAATACCGTGCTGGCGATCGTGGGCTATGCGCTGCGCGGCGTCAATGTATCCGGAGCTTTGGCCGGCTGGATCCTGGGATGCGTGATCATCATCGGCGGCGGTCCACCTCTCTACGGCGCGCTGCTGACCTTCTTCATCATCGGCACGCTGGCCACGAAACTCGGCTACGCGCGCAAGGCTGGAGATGGGCTGGCACAGGAGGGTGGAGGGCGGCGCGGCGCGGCACACGCCTTTGCGAATGTCGGTGTGGCCGCGATCTGCGCCGTGGCCTGCTGGCGCGGACTGGGCTTTGTGCCGCTGTTCATGGGCATCGCGGCCCTGGCCACGGCGGCCGCGGACACTGTCTCATCCGAGGTAGGGCAACTTCTAGGCAGAAGAGCCTTCCTGCCGCTCTCCTTCCGGCGCGTCGAGCGCGGTACGGAGGGGGCCATCTCCATCGAAGGGACGCTGGCCGGAATCATCGCCGGCGGCATCGTCGCTATCGTTGGCACCGCTCTCACCGTCCACAACTTCCGGGCAGGTTTCATCGGCGGCGTGGTCATCGACAAATCGAACGTCATCCTTGTTCTCACCGGATGCGCCTTCCTGGGTTCGTACCTCGAATCGATACTGGGCAGTTGGAACCGCCGGCACGGCTCCCCGATCTCAAACGGCGCCCTGAACTTCGTCAACACCCTCCTCGGCGCGTTCCTCTTCTGGGTAGCCTGGCACTGGGTGCCGATGTTCGGGTTCGAGTTTTAGCCGCTGCGCGGCGTTGTCGTTTCTCGGTTGAATGCGGCCTTCGGCCGCGTTGTCACGTAGTTGATCAAGCCCTTCAGCGGTGCGGCCACTCCTTGGATTCCGGACCGGAGCTGCTTGTACTGCACATTGTCGAGATACTCCAGCCGGTGCGCCGCGATGACCTGCGCTTGCATCTCGAACAATGAACCGCGCGACTGACTCAGGAACTGCCGCCATTCGCCGCTCGTAAGGCGTCCTTGTCCCTCAGCGAGATTGCTGACGACCGACACCGCGGCGCGGCGTAACTGCTGCGTCAGACCAAACCGTTCATCGCTCGGGAATGCTTTGGTGACACGGTAGACCCTCACCATGAGGTCGAGAGCTCGCTTGAACACATCAAGATCTTCGAATGTTGCCATGTGAGTTTGTGGCGCTACGTTCGGAGAGAGCGCGAGGACCGCGCCGCGTGTGGTAAAGCTATTCTACAACGCGACAACGGACTGCATCAACCGACAACCGACAACGCGCGAAGCGCAGTTCAGTGCCCGTTGCGCAGCGCCGCGCGGAAGACCGGTCCGTTCTGCAGCTCGCCGACGATGCGGTCGAGGCCTTTGTTGCTCTGCAGGGCCACGTGTTGCGCGTACTCGTCGCAGACGGGACAGAGCTGGCGGTTCAGGACGCTATCCGGAACGCGCGAACCACAAAGGCGGCAAGTGGAATCAGCGTCCGGTGCCATGGTGTGACATTGTAGCATCCACCGTGCCGGCGCCCCTCCCTGGCGTCCTCGTGCACGAGAGAACATCAATGACCGCCAACCTCAGGAAAATCGTCATCGTCGGACGGCCGAACGTCGGCAAGTCCACTCTTTTCAACCGGCTGGCGGGAAAACGCCGCGCCCTCACCCACGACCTCCCCGGCATGACACGCGACCGGCTCTCCGACGTGATCACGCTCGATAACGGAAGGCGCTATGAGCTCACCGATACCGGCGGGCTGGAGTACGGCGACTCGCCGATGTCGGCCTTCGCGGGCGAGATCCGCGATCAGGCCCGGCGTGCCCTCGACACGGCCGACTTCATCCTCTTCGTCGTCGATGGCTCGGCCGGCATCCTGACGGAGGATCGGGACATCGCCCAAGAACTGCGGCCCGCTTCCGGGCGCACGCTTCTGCTCGTAAACAAAGTCGATCGGCGGGACGCCGAGGCAAACATTCCCGAGTTCTACGAGCTGGGGTTCGAGCGGATGCTCCCCCTTTCCGCCGAGCACGGCGAAGGGATCGACGAGCTGTTCGACATCATCGGCGAGATCGTGCCGGCCGACTCGGTTGAGGAAGAGAGTGAGGACGACTACGGCCCCATCCGCATCGCCATCATCGGGCGACCCAACGTCGGCAAGTCGTCGCTGCTCAACCGGCTTGCCGACGAGGAGCGGGCCGTGGTGTCGCCGATCTCCGGCACGACGCGCGATGCCATCGACACGCAGATCGTGCGCAACGGCAGGCAGTACCTCATCATCGACACCGCCGGAATCCGCCGCAAGGGAAAGACGCACGACGAGGCGGAGAAGCTTTCCGTCATCTCGGCGCGCAAAGCGATCGAGCGCTGCGAGATCGCCCTGGTCATGATCGACGCAAACGACGGCGTGACCGGGCAGGACGCCACCGTCGCCGGATACGCCGAGGATGCCGGCAAAGCGGCCATGCTGCTCGTCAACAAGTGGGATGCCTCCGCGCACGAGCAGGATGACTACAAGAAAGTGGAGGAAGAGATCCGCTTCAAGCTCAAGTTCCTGCCGTACGCGCCCGTGGAGTTCATCTCCGCGAAGACGGGACGCCGTGTCGAGAAGATTTTCCCGCACATCGATCAGATCGTGGATGGCTACCGCAAGCGCTTCCCGACCTCGGAGCTGAATCAGATCCTCGAGCGCGCCATCGCCGCCCACCAGCCGCCCGCGCTCAAAGGCAAGCCGCGGCGCTTCTATTACACGACGCAGCTCAAGACCCAGCCGACCACCATCGCCCTCTTTTCGAACATGGACGACCCCCTGCACTTCTCGTATCGGAGATTCCTGGAGAACCAGTTCCGCGATGCGCTGGGGCTGGTGGGGTGCCCGATTCATCTGGTGTTGCGCGCGCGGAAGGGGATGAAGAAGTGAAGCTCGCAGCTCGGTGATGATGACAGTAGGTGACATCCGCGCCATCGCCTCCTCCATGACAGAATCGCTCTCCATGAAACGATTCCTTCTCATCCTCCTCGTCGTGGCCTGCCTGCCGTTCGCCGCGAACGCGGCCCCAGCGGATTGGCAGCGGCACGCGAAGAATGTCGAGATCATTCGTGACGATTGGGGCATCGCCCATGTCTACGGGAAGACCGACGCCGACGCGGTCTTCGGGATGATCTACGCGCAGGCCGAGGACGACTTCAATCGCGTCGAAAGGAACTACTTGCTGTCGATGGGACGGCTGGCGGAAGCGGAGGGAGAAGCTGAGATCTATCGCGACCTGCGGATGAAGCTCTTCATCGACCCGTCCGATATGAAAGCGAAGTACCGGCTGAGCCCCGCTTGGCTGAAGGCGCTGATGAATGCCTGGGCCGGCGGGCTCAATTACTACCTGGCCAGACATCCCGACGTGAAACCGAAAGTGATCAAACACTTCGAGCCGTGGATGGCGATCACGTTCAGCGAGGGGAGCATCGGCGGCGACATCGAGCAGATCAATCTCAAGGACCTCCAGACCTTTTACGAGAAGAATCCGAGCGCTCCCATCGCCGCGGACCTCCGCGAATTCAAGGAGCCGACGGGATCAAACGGTATCGCCATCTCCCCCTCCATCACCGCATCCCATCGCGCCCTGCTGCTGATCAATCCGCACACCTCCTTCTTCTTCCGGTCCGAGTTGCAGATGGTCAGCGGCGAGGGTCTCGACGCCTACGGTGCCGTAACCTGGGGGCAGTTCTTCATCTATCAGGGATTCAACGACCGCATCGGTTGGATGCACACGTCGAGCGGCGTGGACAACATCGACGAGTATGCGGAGACGGTGACGAAGAAGGGCAATGCCTTCGTCTACAAATACGGGAGCCAGCAGCACGCGCTGAAGACGAGCACGATCACCATCCCCTACAAGACCAGCAGCGGGATGGCCACGAGAGTCTTCACCGTGTACCGAACGCAACACGGCCCGATCGTCCGCGAGGCAGACGGCAAATGGATCAGCGTGCGGCTGATGCAGGACCCGATGCACGCGCTCATCCAGTCGTACGGCCGTACGAAGGCCAGAGACTACAAGTCATTCCGGAAGTGGATGGCGCTGCACACTGACTCATCGAACAACACGCTCTACGCCGACGCCGCCGGTAACATCGCTTACTTCCACTCCAACTTCATCCCGCGGCGCGACACGCGCTTCGACTGGACGAAGCCGGTCGACGGCAGCGATCCGGCCACGGACTGGCACGGCGTCCTCTCCGTCGATGAGACGCCGAATCTTCTGAATCCGCCCAACGGCTGGCTATACAACAGCAACAACTGGCCGTGGTCGGCGGCCGGACCCTACAGCCCGAAGCGGTCTGACTATCCCGCGTACGTCGAGCGCGGAACCGCAGAGACGCCGCGTGGCTACCACGCGCTGAAGGTCCTGCCGGGGAAGAACGATTTCACCATCGACTCGCTCCTGGCCGCCGCGTTCGACAGCGACCTGCCGGCGTTCGACAGGCTTCTGCCGCCGCTGGTCAATGCCTATGACGAACTACCGTCCGGCGATCCGCTCAAGGCGAAGCTGTCGGAGCAAATCGATCTCCTCCGCACCTGGGATCACCGCTGGTCGGTGACCTCCGCGCCGACTTCGCTGGCCATCTTCTGGGCCGAGGAGCTCGGAAGACGTGTGGCACCCGAGGCGCGCAAGACGGGCATGATTGCGGACGACTACTCCGCGACGAAGGCGACCTCCAGCGAGCGACTTCAGGCCCTCGCCGCGGCGACCGACAAACTGGCCGCCGATTTCGGGAGCTGGAAGACGCCGTGGGGCGACATCAACCGGTTCCAGCGGATCACGGACGACATCGAGCCCAAATTCGACGATTCCAAACCGAGCATTCCGGTCGGGTTCGCATCGTCGCGCTGGGGATCGCTGGCCTCGTTCGGCGCCCACGCCTATCCGGGAACGAAGAAGTGGTACGGCACCGGTGGCAACAGCTTCGTGGCCGCAGTCGAATTCGGCAAACGCGTACAGGCCCGAGCCGTCACCGCCGGCGGCGAGAGCGGCAATCCGTCGTCGCCGCACTTCAACGACGAGGCCGATCGATACGCCACCGGCAACCTGCGCGAGGTCTACTTCTACCGCGACCAGCTCAAAGGGCACACCGAGCGGACGTACCACCCCGGTCAGTAACGCATGACCATGAACCTCAGTCTTTTCTCCTCGCGGCGATCGGAGTGGCTCCTCATCATCATCGCCTCGGCCACGAAATTGTGGCTGACCGCGGCGCGGACGGTCGAGGCGGTGGGATGGGCGGCTCACGACGATTTCTGGTTCACCGAGAAGGCCCGCTCCATTCTGGAAGGGCGGTGGCTCGGCGACTACAGTCACATGACCCTCATCAAGGGCCCGGGGTACCCGCTCTGGATCGCTCTCATCGGGTCACAACACATCCCTCTCCTGTTCGCGCAACAGTTGCTGTACGCGCTGGCCTGCCTCGCCGTTTGCCGTGCATTGGCACCGGCTCTTCAGTCGTCCGTGGCGCGTCTGGCTCTGTTTGTCGTCCTTCTCTTCAATCCGATGACCTTCTCCGACGAGATCGCCACTCGGATCACCCGGGAAGGGTTCTATCCCGCGCTCACACTCCTTGTGTTCGCCGGGGTGGCCGGCATGATCCTTCGGCTGGATGCTCGGCGGAGCGCGGTGCTCCGCTGGTCGTTGCTGTTTAGCGTCGCATTCGCGTACCTCTGGCATACACGGGAGGAAGGCGTCTGGATCCTCCCTCTTCTCGCAGTGCCGCTCGTCGCGCTGATCCGTTGGGTCGTGACCGATTCGAAGACACGCTCACGACGGGGAGTGATGCTTCTGGCAATCCCCGCCCTGATCTTTGCGGCAGCGCACGGCGCGATCATTCTTGCGAATGGTCTGCACTACAGAACCTTCGAGGTCTCGGAGTTCAAGGAGGGATCGTTCCTTCGTGCCTATGGAAGCCTCACGTACGTGCGCCAGCATCCTCCGATTCCCCGCGTTCCGGTGCCGAAGGAAGAGCGCGAGCGGGTGTACGCCGTCAGTCCCGCATTCGCGGAATTGCGTCCCTTCTTTGAGGGAGAGTCAGGCGCGAATTGGGCCAGGAACTCGCCTCCGGAAGCGAAGGGCGACATCGGCGGCGCCATGTTCATGTGGGCCTTCCGCGAGGCCGTGGCCAAGGCTGGTTACTACGAGCGCGGAGCCCCTGCCGCCAGGGAGTACTACGACCGTTTGAGCCGCGAGATCGAGGCGACCCGTCTCGCTGGACGGCTCGATGCCAGACCGCCCCGGGCCACTCTCCTCCCGCCCATTCTGTACGGGCAGAGGCAGGAGGTCCTGCGTACATGGGCGGAGGGCTTTACCCGAGTACTGACCTTCGCTGACTTCGTCGTATCCCCCAGGTATTCCGAGGGCACGGAAGCAGCGCTGCGCGAATTCGCCGAGATGACCCACAGCCGGGTGGCGCCGCGAAAGAAGCTGGTGACGAGCATCCATCTCATCGGCTGGGTCGTTCATGCCGATGGTGCGCTCGACATCACCATCGAGCGCGCCAACGGAGAGCCTGTGCCCGGTGCGCGCGTGATCCGCCTCCCCAGCCCCGATCTCTACGATCATCTCAAGGAGACATGGAAGGAGTTCCCGCCGGCGCGCCACGCGCGCTTCGACATCACGGTGCCTGGCACGGAGGACCGCTACCTCGTCCTCACCCTGCGCGGACGGAGGATTGACAGGATCGCGCTGGGCTTCGAGGCTCCGACGACGTTCGCGCCCAACGTGCGCATGTCCGTGGATCGGTTCGAGATCCAGGCGGTCGAGCCGCAACTCAGCTCCCTCGACGCGTTTCGTCTCCGCCTGCTCACCTGGATCGGCCGGGCCTATCAAATGGCCTTCGCGCCGATCTTCGCGTTGGCGGCGCTGCTCTACCTGCTGAACGTGCGCTGGCTGGCCCGCTCTCGGGGCGATTGGACGATAGCTGTCCTCATCGCCGCTCTTCTCGCGGCGGTCGCCGGCCGGATCCTGATCCTGTCATTGATCGAGGTGACATCCTTTTGGGTGTTTACGGGGGGCTATCAGTCGCCCTCCCATCCGCTACTGCTCATCGCCGGCGTACTGATGGCGTGCGAAGCGATCGTGGCTCTGCGATCGCGATGGCGGAAAACTCACCACGGAGACACAGAGAGCACGGAGAGGTCTTCGTGATCTCTACAGAATCCTCCGGCGTATGCCGTTTTTGAGCATGGGGACATTGAAATTGATGAGCAAACCGAGGCGGCAACCGGTGAGCTTCATGTATGTCAGTAACTGCGCCTCATGTAGCGAGTTGATCGCGGAGGTCGCTTTGACCTCGACGATCACGCGGCGCGCGACCAACAGATCGAGCCGAAACGCGCAGTCCAACCTCACCCCTTTGTAGTCTAACGGTAGAGCAAGCTGCCGATCGAACGGTACGCCTCGCAGAGTGAGTTCTCGCGAGAGGCACTCCTCGTAGGCCGACTCGAGCAAACCCGGACCGAGCGCCCGATGTACTTCGATCGCAGCCCCTATGATCTCCTCCGTGACCCGGTTCCCCTCCGTGATCTCTCTGTCTCTGTGGTTGGTTGGGTTGATTGTCACAATGCCGAGGCTACCTCGGCGCGTCAACAAAGCAGAAGAAACCGGTGCAGAACCCATCGGAATGGAAACTCCGGCGAGAATCGTCCACTCCTTGTAGAACCGATTTCACCACGGAGGCACAGAGGGCACGGAGAGATCTCCTCCGTGATCTCTGTGTCTCTGTGGTTTGATAGGGGTTACCGCAATGTCCGCCGACTCTCCTGCTGTTCTCAGAGCGGTCGCTCTGCTGGTCGTCGCGCCGATCGGAGCGGCGGTGATCATTGCCGCAATGCTGCTCTTTGGTGTCACCCCTCACCTTGTCTTCCTCCCCGGTTTTTTCGTCAAGGCGAGGCTCGAGGCCCTCGGCATCCACGCTCCCAACGCGGTGGGCGTATTGACGACGGTTGCCGTCTGGTGGGCAATCATCGTCTTGGTCTGGCTGACCTTGCGACGATTGTTCCGACGAGGCACGACGTTCAGCTAGGCGCTTCAGTGATCGCTGGCGACCAATTCGGCCGTGCAACCGTCTTTGACGGAGCTGCGAAGCGCGTGCACCGCGTCCGTTGCCAGCCACACAACCGTCTGGTCGGCGAGGTCTTTTCGCAACCGCTGTGTCGCCACGTTCAGCTTGTCATTCGTGGAGATGTCCTCGACCTCGACCCATGCCGCCGTCTCGTTGGCAGTGGGAGCGCCGAACATCCACACGTGCAGAGGAACGCCCAGCGATCTCAGATAGCGCCGTGTCACGGCGGCGTCGCGAAGACTCTCATCGGCGTAATCCTTGGTTAGCAACAACACCACCGATCGAGGTGTCCCGTCCTTTGCGGCCATCATTCCCGCGACCGCGACGGCGTCGGAAAAAAAACGCGGCTCATGAGGCTCGATCCCACCCCGTTCTCTTCGCGTGATCATCCATAGCATGCCGTATTCGCGCCCATCGATGTCGAGCGAAGACGGAAACACGTCCATCGTCGGATTGTCGGGTCTGTCGTATTCCTGCATCACCGGCCAGAGGATGCGCTGCCTCGCGTTCACTCGCGCGAAGCGTTTGGTGACGTCGGTTTCCGTCCACCGGGGCGACGGACCGTTTTCCCGCCCGAGGTTGAACCGCGCATCGGCAGAATCGGGATCTTTGACCATCACCACCAGCGGCTTCCCCTTCTCTACGGCCGCGACGCGCACGGTGTGACCATCCGAAGTGAAACAGCCGCCGAGGTTCTGCGCGTCCGGAGCCCGCCTGACCACGACAGGAGCCAGCTCTGATTCGACGGCATCGGAGTACGCATCGCCCGCGATCGTGATCTCGTGCCTGGCGACAACACCCGAGCTGAATCGTAGTTGGGCTTCGATCACGTGAGGCTTCGAGGGATCCAGTTGGGGCAGCGCAGCCCGGAAGGTCTTATCGATAGAGAGCCGCTTACCGTCGAGCGTGACCAACGCCTGGGCCGGCTGTTCGTGCGTCGCATGCATCCACCGCAGCTCGACGCTCGCCGGCCCCTCCTTCTCCTTGTGAACCACAATCCTGGCCTCGGCGGTGGGGCTCGGCACGTTGAGCAGTTGCGATGCACGGGCGATCTCCCCGCCGGAGGAGTCATACCCGATTGCGGTGAGCTGGTGCGGCAGGAGCTCGCGACCCAGATCGATCGTGCCGCGAAAGGGAGGGCCGGCCAGCTTGGCGATCGATTTCCCGTCCAGGACCATCTCGACGGAGCTGATGGTAAGGTCGGCGTCCAGGGCCACGACCTGTTGCCCGGTCACCAGTCCGAGGAAAAACGTCAGAAAAACGAGTTGAGGCATGATCTGCCGGCGTGGCGCAGTGGCGACGCGAGACACAGCGTACACCCGTGTTGTGCAGGCGTGTCTGAGCGCCCCGTGGAGGCAATTGATTGCCCCGTGGAGGCGATTGATTGCCTCGTGGAGGCAATTGATTGCCTCGTGGAGGCAATTTGATTGCCCCGTGGAGGCAATTGATTGCCTCGTGGAGGCAATTTGATTGCCCCGTGGAGGCAATTTGATTGCCTCGTGGAGGCAATTTGATTGCCTCGTGGAGGCAATTGATTGCCTCGTGGAGGCAATTTGATTGCCCCGTGGAGGCAATTGATTGCCTCGTGGAGGCAATTGATTGCCCCGTGGGGGCGATTGATTGCCTCCACGATCGCGTAATCTCACCAATTCTAGTGATTCACTTGGTCTCGGCGCTCTACTAAGGGCTCATCATGCCCTTGGGTGAAGGTTTCATCCTCGCCGTTCACCCGCGCCTACGGCGTGCGGCATCGATGACCGTGGCGGGACTCCAACGCACTGCCCGCAGCAGGAACTGCATCGCCTCGATACGATTACCGGCGCTCGCGAAGAAGCGGGCGCCCTGCAGCCACTGGCGTGCAACCCGGTGCCGGGCGCGTCGGCGCAATTCCGGGTCCCGATGGTCGCGGCGGAAGCGGGTAAACGCTTCCCGCATCGCACGGTCGGCGATGGGTGCCATACCCCTCTTCCCGTCGAATCTCCAGATAGTGATGAGCGCGGCGATCTCCTCATCGGAAATCGGCCGCCCGAGGTAGGGAGCGAGAGATTTCCTCATGATGGCCGCCCAGTTCGCGCGTTTGATACCGGCATATTCGATGGTAGCGCGGCCCTTGTGGTCGCGTTGTTTCATCCCGATCAAAGGCAGCGTCAGGATGCGGCCCGTACGCAGGAGGCGAACCCACAGGTCGTAATCCTCGGAAGAAGGGTACGCGGCGTCATATCCACCGAGCGCCTGAACCTGCGACCGCCGGAACATCACATGGCCTCCCCCGCCGACGATGTTGTAGAAATGGAGCAGCCAGGTCACGACCTCATGGGGCTCATCGACGTCCCAGGTCCCGGTGTAACGGCCGTCGCGTTCCATCGTCTCGTAGAAAGACGACACCAGCACGACTTCCGGATGGCTGTCCAGCACCGCGGCCTGCCCGGCCAGCCGGCCGGGCATCATGAGGTCGTCGCTGTCGAATCGCGCGACATACTCCGTCCGCGCATGCCGCATTCCCAGATTGGGCGCCTCGGCGATCCCAAGGTTCCTCGGCGCGGTGATCACGACGATGCGCCCGTCCCTCTCCGCCCACCCGCGCAGCACCTCCGGCGTGCGGTCGGTCGAACCATCATCGACGATCAGCAGCTCGAAGTCGCCGAAGTCCTGATCGACGACGCTTTGAATGGCCTGGCCCACAAACTCTTCACGATTGAAGACGGGCATGAGCACGGTGACGCGCGGAGTCATGAAATGGAAAGACACCTCCGGCGCCATCGTTCGCAAGAAGGCATCGCGTCAGGAACATACTACGATGTGGGAGAAGGTTCAGGAGATCATCAGCGTCGGCTTCGCCATGACGGGGTCGACCCCAGCGGATTCGTGTCCTGGCAGGATCGTGTCCAGACCGCGTAGTTTCAGGCAAGCATCGCGTGCCGGTGAGGCCTTACATTTACCCCTGCCGACTGGATCACCGCGTCGGCGTGAAACGGGAACGACTGCTGCCGAATCAGGAGAAACACATTGAAAACGCGAAAACTCGGAAAGAACAATCTCGAAGTATCCGCCCTAGGTCTCGGCTGCATGGGATTGAGTTTCGGTTTCGGTCCGGCTACGGACAAGCAGGAGGCGATCGCCCTCATCCGCGCGGCGGTTGAACGAGGGGTGACGTTCTTCGACACGGCCCAGGTTTACGGACCGTATGTCAATGAAGAGGTGGTCGGTGAAGCCCTAGCACCATTCCGCGAGCAGGTTGTGATCGCCACCAAGTTCGGCTTCGAGTTCGATGCCAACGCAAAACAGATTGGACTCAGCAGCCGGCCGGAGTACATCAAGCAGATGACCGAGGGATCGCTGAAGCGGCTGCGGGTCGAAGCCATCGACCTCTACTACCAGCACCGCGTCGATCCCAGCGTGCCCATCGAGGACGTCGCCGGCGCCGTCAAGGAGCTCATCGCCGAGGGAAAGGTCAAGCACTTCGGCTTGTCCGAGGCCGGCGTACGGACGATCCGGCGGGCGCACGCGGTGCAGCCCGTGACGGCACTGCAGAGCGAGTACTCGCTGTTCTGGAGAGAGCCTGAAGAGGAGATCCTGCCCACGCTCGAAGAGCTGGGGATCGGCTTCGTTCCTTTCAGCCCGTTGGGCAAGGGTTTCCTCACGGGGAAAATCGACGAGACCACGACGTTCGACAAGACCGACTTCCGCAACACCGTTCCGCGCTTCAATCCCGAGAATCGGAAAGCGAATCAGGCGCTGGTCGATCTCTTGTCCACGATCGCGGCGAAGAAAAAGGTGACGCCGGCGCAGATCGCGCTGGCCTGGCTGCTCGCGCAGAAACCGTGGATCGTCCCGATCCCGGGCACCACGAAGCTGCACCGCCTCGAAGAGAACCTCGGCGGCGCGATGGTCGAGCTCACGTCCGACGATCTCCGCGGGATCGAGAACGCCTCCGCACAGATCACCGTCCAGGGAGCGCGGTACTCGGAAGGCGCGCAGAAGATGATCGATCGCTGATGGCGAGACCCCGCACAGACAAGAGTGCCTGTGCCAGTCTGTGCCACATCGGTCCTGCTCATCGGCACATCTCCGCCAGATTGCGAAGACAAGGCCGCGGGCCATCCCACTCGTCGTGTAAGAAATGCCGGCCAGGTAACCTCTCCCCTTGTACGATCGTATGGTGAGTATGAAACGAATGGGAATCGCACTGTGCTTTCTGCTGACGATCACGGCTGCTTCCGCCTCGAATGACTTGACCGGCGTGGTGGTCGATGCGGGCACGAAGGCTTTATCGGGGGCCACGGTTTACGTCTACACCGCCTTTCCCAGAGTTGGCGTGAGCGCGTTCTGTCCGAGCTGTTATCGCGACTGCGGGAAACATGTGTCTGCCGATCGCGCGGGCCGGTTTCGACTGAAGGCGCTCGATCCCACTCTTCGATTCGATCTGCTGGCGGTGGCCGACGGGTATGAGCCGTCGTTCGTGCGCAGCATCGATCCGATGCGCGGTCCTGTCGCGATTAAACTTACACCACGATCCATTGCCGATACGGCCCGTTTGATCACGGGAACGGTCGTCGACCCACACGGCAAGCCCGTGGTGGGCGCTACCGTCGCGCCGAATGGCTACCGCACACTAGATCGTGTCAGCTATGGAGCCATCCCTGGGATCGATAAGTTGTCGCTCACCAACGCGAAGGGCGAGTTTGCACTGCGCATCCCGGCCGCGGATGCGAAGCTCGACGTCCTGGTGACTGCGCGGTCACTCGCGCCCCATATCGAGCGGATGCTAGCGCCTGGTCAATCGAGAACGATCCGGTTGACCGAGGGATCGACGATTACCGGTCACGTGATGCGAGACGGCAAACCGCTGGCCGGCGCGCGAGTCGGCTTCGTGCAGAGCAACCGGGCCTCCAGCGACTTCCTCGGGCGTTTCGAGATTGGAACGAACGATGCCGGGCTTTTCGTGATGACGAATCTCGGACCCAATCAGACGTACGAGGTATACACGCCGATGCAAGGGCTCTCCGGTGGAGTTGCCGAGCCAGGAACTGTCAACCTTGGCGATGACAAGACCAGCGCGGATGCCGGCACCCTGGTGGTCCGGCCCGGGCGGCGAATCGCCGGAACGGTCGTCGTTCCCGAGGTCGCGTCGATCCCGCCGCACACGCAGATCACCTTCTGTTCGAATCTCACCGGCGACGGTAGCTACGTTGAAGTCCGCGGCAATGGCACCTTCTCTTTCGATAACGTTCCGAAAGGCGATGCCCAGCTGGCCATCCGCATTCCTGGCCTCAAGCTAATGCCATCGCCGCCGGACGCGTACGCCGTTGCCCTTCCACCGCAAGGCGATGCCACTGATGTCCGCGTCGTGTTCGAACGTCCGCTTGCGAATACGCCAGCGACAAACTCCGAGTCGGCGAGCATCTCCCGCGTCACTGCCAACGGCAAAGTGATTCAGGCGGTGATCTCTCCCGACGCGAAACTCACCGCGTACGTGACCTCGGATCAGGGACAGCAGACTCTCATCCTGCGGGATGTGGCATCGGACAAGACGCTGACTCTCATCCCCGCACGGCCCACGAACTACTGGGGAATGACCTTCACTCCGGACAGCTCCACGATCTACTTCGGAACCAAGGACAAACTACTGCCGGCCGGCGCGATTTATCAGATCTCCACGCGGGGAGGGCAGCCCCGGAAGATCATCGAAGGGATCGACTCGCAGCCGACGTTCTCTCCCGATGGGAAGCAGATGGCCTTCCTCCGCGCCGGCTTTCCAACCCCCGAGGAGAGCGCGGTGATGATCGCAAACTCTGACGGGACCGGAGTACACACGCTGAAATCGGTCCATGCTCCCGACGTCTTCGCTCCCATCTTCTTCGCCGGAGCCTCGTGGTCGCCCGACGGAACGATGATCGCCGCGGCGGTGATCAACGTCGACAAACAGGCGCACCAGACCGCGGCGCGCATCGTCACGATCGATGTGTCAACCGGCTCTGTGAAGACGATCGCCGACCACGGCTTTGCCATCGTGGGCCAGGTGGCCTGGATGCCGGATCAGAAAGGACTGGTGGCCATCGCCCTGGCCTCGTCCGGGCGAAAGGCACAGGTGTGGTACGTGCCGTACCCGGCCGGTGAGCCGCAACAAGTCACACGCGACCTTCTCGACTACCGGATCGTCAGCCTCTCCGCTGATGGAACGTCGCTGCTCACCGTGGCATCGGAAGTGATCGCCGATCTCCTCTCCCGCGACGCCGTCTTGATCACAGGGTTCCGTCCGGGGGGTAGTTAGGTCACCCTACCCCGGCGTATCCGGGTTACCAGTGAGTGGCGTAGTTATGGCCGCAATTTCCGCAAGTGTCAGCGCTCCCGGTAAACGCCTTGCAATTACAGCCGGACGATGAACACGCTCCCCAGCCACGCTCAACATTCGTCTCCAAAACTGGCTGGGCGTTCTCTTGTCCTTTTTGTTCGGTCATGAGGTTCTCCTTCCCGAAAGTAGTGCTTATCAGAAGCAATTATGTCCGCCAGCAATCGCCAAATGCAATTGCACATCGAGGGGGGTCGTTCTACCTCGGCCAGCCTCGATCAAGATCGAGTCGAGATGCCCCTCCGCAGCTTGAAATCACCGCCTGGTTCGAGATCGTGCGCGCGTCGTCTGAGCGCCCGGCCCCGCCGCGCGGGCCGCATCCCGGGGCGAGCCACCCCACTGCCGGCTCCAGGCACGGCGCAGTTGCAGGTCGGAGCCGAAGCCGGCCACCGCCGCGGCGCGCGTGACGGTCGCGCCGTATTCCAGCGACTGCCGGGCGCGCTCCAGCCGGATCAACCGGAGGTAGTGCAACGGCGAGATGCCGGCGTTGTCGATGAAGAGCCGCAACAGGTGGCGCTCGGCCGCCTGGCCAACGTGGGCCAGCGAGGCCATGTCCCAATCGCGCTGCGGCTCGGACACGATGGCGTCCTGGACCCGGTGCACGGTCGGGTGCAGATGGCGGCGGTGCATGTGGAACGGCGACAGCTCGGTGTCGCGCGGCGAGCGCCGCAGGTAGACCACCATGTCCTCGGCGACGCTGGCCGCGAGGGCCTCGCCACACTCCTCGGCGATGAGGTGCAGCGCGACGTCGATCCCCGCCGTAATGCCCGCGCTGGACGCAAGCGGACCATCCACCACGAAGACGCGATTGTCGAGAACCTCGGCCCGAGGCGCCAGGGCCCGAAGCATGTGCAGCAGCTCGTGGTGCGTGGTACAGCTACGCGTGCCGAGCAGCCCCGCCCGCGCGGCGAGCAGTGTGCCCGAGCAGATCGTCACCAGACGGTGCGGCGTGTCCGGGTCGAGGAGCGCGTCATGCAACCGATCGCTCAACCATTGGGCCGTGACAACGATCTCCGGCGTGACCTGCTTCACGTGAGCCGTCGGTTGACCTACGACGACGACCCAGGTGGGCGTGCTGAGCTCGTCCGGCAGCGGAACAAGGTCACCCAGTGACAGTCCGACCGACGTCGGCAGCGTTGCCACCGGCCCCGCGAAGCCAAGACGAAAGCGCGGCGGCAATCCGCGAGCTTCGCGGTGCTGGTTGGCGAGACGAAACGCTTCCGCCGGGCCGGCGATGTCGAGCAGCAGCGAATGCGGCACGATGACGAAGAGGACGTCGATGAGCTGGGCGCGCGTGATCATTTGAGGCAAATCCGGCGAATAACGATATATCCGATGACGGATCGCCGGTCCCGTGCATCAGCCAACGTCCAAAACTGATGCACGGTTGTTACCGCAAGATGCCCATGCCTGTGATCGTCGAACGGCTCAGCGCAACTCCTGGATGCGGAGCAGGTTGCCCGCGGGATCGCGGACGGCGCAGTCGCGAACGCCGTACGGCTGATCGACCGGCTCCTGAACGACCTCGGCGTCGCTGGCTTGCAGCCGTGCGAAGACGCCGTTGACGTCCTTGGTGGCCAGGAGGATCGTGGCGTAGGTGCCCTTGGCCATCATTTCGGCGATGGTGCGGCGCTCGTCGTCAGTGATACCGGGCGTGGCCGACGGTGGATACAGGACGATGGACGTGCCGGGCTGGCCGGCGGGGCCGACCGTGATCCAGCGCATCCCACCGTATCCGACATCGGCGCGGACCTCGAAGCCGACGGTGTCGCGGTAGAAGGCAAGGGAGACGTCCGGGTCGTTGTGTGGGAGGAAGCTGGCGTGAATGGTGATGTCCATGCCGATCAATATAGCTGCGGGTCGGGGGCCGGCGCTTCTCGATTCCTGATCGGTCTGGTCACCTGTTTCGCCACGCAGGACGGCATCCCCGCCGTCGCGCGCGCGGCCTGGCGCCGATAGACGCTGGGCGGCACGCCGACCAGCTCCGTGAAGCGGCTGCTGAAAGTACCCAGCGACGAGCAGCCGACCTCGAAGCAGACCTCGGTGACGCTGAGGTCGCCGCGACGCAGCAGCGCCATCGCGCGCTCGATGCGCCGCGTCATCAGGTAGGAGTACGGCGACTCCCCATAGGCACGCCGGAACTGGCGGCTGAGGTGCCCTGCCGACATGTTCACACCGCGGGCGAGCGCCTCGACATCCAGCGGCTGCGCATAGTCCCGGTCGATCCGGTCGCGAACGCGGCGCAGCCGCGCGAGATCCCGCAGGTGCTCCGCTGCGGAGGGTCTGCTGGTCACCTTCGCGATCGTGCCACGGCGCAGCGGAGTTTGTCCAGCGCCTGCGAGCTCCCGAGTGGATTAGTAGATTAGTGATTAGAAGATTAGTAGCCCATTCCGACGTGATCTACGAAGCCACTAATCACTAATCCACTAATCACTAATCTACTTGTCCGAAACTGACTGAAAGTTGTCGGCCTGCGCCGCGACAGGACGTCAGGGCGCCGGTACCTTCGTCCCATGCACTTCGACGCAACCCGCAACACTCCTCCCCGGAACCGCGCAGGCGAACACCTTATCGCGGTCGCACTCCCGACCCTGCTGGCGGCGGCGCTGGCGTGGTGGTCCGCATCTCCGTCCGGCGCGCAAGCGGCGGACGCCCGGGGAACGTCACAGCTCGCGAGCACAGTGGACGCGAGCATCTCCCCCGGCAACGATTTCTTCGCCTATGCCAACGGCGCCTGGCTCAAGGCCACAGCGCTCCCGGCGGGCACCCCGCGATGGGGAGCCCGCGACGAGCTGGAGGAACTGACCCGCCGCCGCATCGCGGAGCTGCTCGACACTGCCAGCGCGGTGCAAGCCTCCTCGGCGGCGCGCAAGGTCGCGGACTTCCGCGCCGCGTATTTGAACGAAGCCGCCATCGAGGCCAGAGGGCTCGCGTCGCTCAAGCCGCTTCTCGATCGCGTCGAGAAGGTCTCCGACAAAGCAGAGCTCACGCGACTGCTGGGCAGCGGTATGCGCGCCGACGTCGACCTGATGGGATTCGGCATCTACCAGTCAGCCAGCGTGCTCGGGCTTTCCGTGGAGCAGAGCATCCACGGAGAGAAGACCTACGCCGCGTTCCTGGTGCAGGGAGGATTGGGCCTGCCGGACCGCGAGGACTATCTCAGCACCGACCCCGGGAAGAACGCGCTTCGCGCACGCTATCGCGAATCGATCGCCAGGATGTTCACGCTCGCCGGTTTCGACCGCGCGGACGAACGCGCCAGCGCGGTGCTGGCGCTGGAGACGGCGATCGCGCAGACACAGGCCACGCGTGGGGCATCGTCCGAGGACCACAACGCCGATCACGTATGGGCGCGTGCCGACTTCGCGCAGCGCGCCCCCGGGATGGACTGGATCGTCTTCTTCGATGCGGCAGGGCTCGCAAGACAAGGAGAGTTCGTGGCTTGGCAACCGAGCGCCGTGACCGGGGTGGCGGCGCTCGTCGCGTCGCAGCCGCTGGATGCCTGGAAGGACTACCTGCGCTTCCACACCATCCATGATTTCGCCGACGTGCTGCCGCGCGCGTTCGCCGGCGAGGCGCTGGCGCTGCGTGCCGCCACAGGAGCTGTTTCACAGCCGTCCCGTGCCGAGCGCGCGCTCGCCGCCACGCAATCGGCCATGGGCGACGCGCTCGGGAGGATGTATGCCGAGCGCTATTTTCCCGCGGCGCAGAAGGCACGACTGGAACGAATCTCCGACAACGTCCGCGCGGCGCTCATCAAACGGGTCGAGGCCGCAACGTGGATGTCGCCGGCTACCAAAGCCAGCGCCCTGGAGAAGCTGAAGGCCTTGTATGTGGGGCTCGGCTATCCCGATCAATGGGCGGACGATTCCTCGCTTACCGTTGATCCCAAAGACCCACTGGGCAACCTCCAGCGCGTCTCGGAGCGCAACTACCGCAAAGCCCTCGCCCGCCTCGGCCAGCCCGTGAACCTCAAGTACTGGTACATCGCGCCGCAGAAAGTCGGCGCCGTGCTCGTGTTCCAGCAGAACTCCTACGTCATGGCGGCCGCCCTGCTGGAGCCTCCCAAGTACGATCACACATCGTCCGACGCCGCGGCCTACGGCTCCGTCGGGGCGCTCATCGGACACGATCTCACGCACTACCATCGACACGCTGGGCGCCGACTACGACACCGAGCATCGGCTGCGACACTGGTGGACCGCCGAGGACACGCAGCACTTCCAGGCGCTCACGCAGCCGCTGGTGGATCAGTTCTCGGCGTACCAGCCCCTCCCCGGCCTCTCGATCAACGGCAAGCTGACGCTCACCGAAAACATGGCCGACCTCGGCGGCCTCGCCGCCGCCTTCGACGCCTACCGCAAGACGCTCGGCAGCCGGGCCACGGATAAAAGCTACGTGCGCGAGCAGGATCGCGAGTTCTTCATCGCCTATGCGCAGACCCAACGGCGGAAGATCAGCGAAGGCGCAAACCGAAAGCAGATCGCCACCAGCGACCACGCCCCCGAGGACTACCGAGCCGATACGGTTCGCAATCTCGACGCCTGGTACGACGCGTTCGACGTGCGCCCCGGGCAACGGCTGTACCTCGAGCCCGCGGCGCGCGTGCGGATCTGGTAACGCAAGAGACTATGCGTGTCACCGTCTGTGAACTTCCCCATGAGCCGGGAGCGCTGTCCGCCGCCTGGGCCGCGCTGTGCGAGCACACGGCACACCACGAGTCCGAGCTGGTGCTGCTGCCGGAGCTGGCGATGGTCGAGCCGCTCTGGCAGGACGAGCTCTTCGACGCTGACCGCTGGGAGGCCGCACAGGCGCTCAGCGAGGCCTGGCAGGGTCGCTTCCACGAGTTAGGCGTCGCGCATGTCGTAGGGACGCGTCCCGTCACCATCGACGACCGGCCCTTCAACCAGGGCTTTTTCTGGTCAGCCTCGGGCGAACTGACGCCGTTGCGCCGCAAGTTCTACCTGCCGGATGAACCGGGCGGCTGGGAAGCGCGCTGGTTCGACCGCGGCGATTCCCATTTCGCCGAATACTGCACCGACGCGTGGTCGTTCGGCCTCAACATCTGCACCGAGCTGTGGGCCGTGGAGACCTACGCCGCTTACGCCGCGCGCGGCGTGCAGCTCATCCTCTCCCCACGCGCGACGGCCAGCCGCCAAGACGGCCAAGTGGCTATCGGTGGGCGTGGTGGCCGCGGTGCGCTCGGGCGCATTCAGCCTCTCGTCCAATCGCGTCGATCCGACCGGTGCCTGCGGCGGCGTCGGATGGATCATTGACCCGTCCGGAAACATGCTGGCGCGGACAACCGCCGAGGAGCCCTTCGCGACGGTCGACATCGACCTCTCCGCCTCGACGGCAGCGCAAAACGATTATCCCTGCTACGTTTTCAGCAGGAGACGGCAGTGACTGTGAGTCGGGCGGATGGTGTCATGGTATCGGCGACGCGATCCGCTTTGTGGCCGGAGGGGCCAGACCGTCGTTTTGCTGGGTAGTGCTGAAAGTCACTGAATCGGCTGAACCCAAGGTATTCTCAAGTGACAATGGGCGTGCAGCGACGGCCGACGGTGCACCCCAGCTCTCGATGCGACCAGTCGACGTGACAGAGACGCTCGACGGTGGGACCCCAACCCTCGATGCTTCTATGCCCAACACGATCCTAGCCGCAGCGTCAAACGCTATCCACAAGAGAACGTAGAGGTATGCTATGTTACCGCCTTCCGGACTTACTGGGAATAGCTAGCCAATGTGCAACCCGCGCAACAGAGGTCGCCCCGCCATTGGTCGTGCACCTCACTCGGCAGAGACAATACTTTGCGCAAGCCAGGAGGAAAGCGTGTACGAGAATGCGCATGCGCATAGCCCAACAGGCGCTCCCGCGGACGTGCTCGCTGCTTGAGCGTTCGGTGTCATCAGAAGTGTAGGAGGTCGAAATGCGCGGGAACCTCATTGTTGTGTCTGGGGTGTTCACGGGGCTGATCCTGGCATTGTCGCCCGTGCTGCTGCTGGGCCAGGCGCATGCGGCAGACTCCCGGGATCAGGACCTACTCTCGGCGTGTATTGGCGGCGGCGCCCGACTGGCGAAGGTTCGGTCGCTCGTTGAGCAGGGCGCAAATCCCAATGCGACGAACGCGGCCGGCGATTCTCCGCTCAGCTTCGCGGCGACTTACGGGCACATGGACATTGCCGAGTTTCTGCTGGAGCATCACGCGGATCCCAACATTCGGGACCAGAACGGCCTGACTCCTTTGTTTGGCGCGCTGATCAATGACCAAACCGGGATTGCGGACCTTCTGCTGAAGCATGGTGCCGACATTGAATCCGGCGACCGCTACCGGCAAACCGTCCTTGCCCATATGGCAAGCGCAGGTAAGATCGAGATGGCCGAGTTCCTGCTGAAACATGGTGCCAACGTAAACGCCAGGGACGACACCGACCGCACTCCCCTGGAGGCTGCTTCGACAACCGGCCAGGTCGCCATGGCCGGGTTGCTCCTAGACCATGGTGCCGACATCGGTGCCGTAGACAAGAACGGATACACCGCTCTTCACAAGGCCGCGTCCGAGGGCCAGGTGGGCGTGATCGCGGTCCTCCTCAAACGCGGGGCGGACGTCAACGCCCGCGACCACGTCGGGCAAACCCCACTGGATCTGGCCATGGTCTTCCGGAAAGCTGATGCGGCGGCCTTGCTTCGGGCGAACGGAGCAAAACCTGGGCGGGCGGGGGCGTCCTAAAGCCTAAAGCCGAGAGTGCCGGCTTCGGGCGCGTCGGGCATTCTCTTTGGACTTTAGACTTGACCCTCAAGCCCCGGATGACACCGTCAATCAACGCGACGCAGCTCTGTGCCAGTGGGTAGGAGAATACGCTGTGGCGTCACTCCTCATACAGAGAGGCGGCGAACTACGCAATGAAAGTCTTTCTCTCCTCGACCGCGCTAGACTTGGTGGCCTACCGGAAGGTAGCCGACGACACGATCCTGCGGTTGTTTCAGCAGGCCGTGGTGATGGAGCGCTTCGGCGCGCTGCCGGGCGAGGCGGTGGCCGAGTGCGAGCGCATGGCCCGCGAGTGCGACGTGCTGGTGTGCATCGTCGCGCACCGATACGGCTTCGTTCCCGACAAAGGGCTGGGCAGCATCACGCGGCGGGAAGTCGAGGCGGCCAGGGCGGCTGGCAAGGAAGTGCTGGCCTGGATCGTGGCGGACGACTACCCCTGGACCGAGAAGAAGGAGCAGGACCTGCTCACCGACCCGACCGTACTCGCGGACCCGGCGCGCGTGGCGGAGGTGGCGGCGGGTGTCCAGGCCTTGCTCGATTTCAAGGCCTGGCTGCGCACGATCACCTACGAAACGTTCACCACTCCGGACGACCTGGGACGCAAGATCGCCGTCGCCCTGGGCGCATCTGCGCGTCGAGCGGTCGATGGTCAGCAAACGGCGGCAGCCACTCGCGCCCAGAACCGCGGCGAGATTCGCATCGTCCATGCGCTCCAGCCCGCGCCGCATTTTCATGGACGCGAGGAACTGGTCCGCGACCTCAGCGCGTGGGTTTCCGACCTGACCTCGCCGGACCGTGTCTGGTCTCTGGTGGCGGCGGGAGGCACCGGCAAGACGGCGGTGGTCGAGAGGGTCATCGCCGGTATGAAACCCGGCGAAGCGAACGTGCTGGTCTGGTCGTTCTACGAGCGGCCCGACGCCGATGCCTTCCTGCGCGAGTGTAATCAGCTCTTCCTCGGCGAGGAGGATGGCCCGGCTGGTGGACGCCTGGAACGGCTCGAGCGGGGGCTGCGTGACGGGCGGCCGCACCTGATCGTCCTCGACGGCTTAGAGCGCGTGCAGGAGGACGCCGGCGGCGGCAGGGTGCGCGGCGAGCTGTCGGACCACACCCTCAAACTCCTCCTGCGGGCCATGGCCGCCGGCCTGGGACGGGCGCGAGCGCTGGTGACATCCCGATATCCCTTGGTCGATCTCCAGGACTGGACGAATCGGGGATATCGCGACACCTCTCTCGACGATCTCTCGCCGGAGTCGGCCGCGGCCGTCTTGCGCGGCTGGGGCGTAGTCGGCGACAACGGCGCACTGCGCGCGGCTGCGGCCCAAGTGGGCAATCACGCGCTGTCCGTGGCAGTGCTTGGCTCCTATCTCCGCTCCTTTGCCGGCGGTCGCATCGAAGCGGTCAAGGAGTTCGACCTCGACGCGGTAAGCGGCGATGACCCGAGGGCGGCCAAGCTCGCACGGGTGCTCGCCTACTACGCGCAGCGGCTGCCGGAGGAGGAGCGGGAGCTGCTGGCCCGGCTCTCCGTGTTCCCTCGCGGGGTGACGATCGATCTGCTCGGTGTGCTTGTCGATGCCGGCGACGAGGTTGCGGGACTGCTTCTGAAGGCAAAGCCGCGTCTCGTGGCGTTACTGGGGAGTCTCCGGGAGCGTGGCTTGGTCTTCCAGTATCGCAGTGGCGAGGCGGTCACATGGACGGCACATCCGTTCCTGCGTGAGCGCTTCCGTGAGCTGCTCGGCTGCCCGGCCGAACAAGTCTTCGATGTCGTAGCCCAGGCCTTAGGCGCCGGACTCGAGAAGAGTCCTGACACCAAGCCGAGCGATTCTGCGACTCTCGACCGTTACGAGCGCCTGATCGAGGCCACGCGGCTCGCGGGGCGGGAGTGGGAGGCGTTCCAGCTCTTCTCGGACGGATTGGGAAACCACCAACATCTCGTATGGGTGCTCGGCGAGTACGAACGAGGCTACCGCATCCTGGCGGCGTTCAGCGCGACCGGTCGCCCCGAAGACCTCGCCGTGACAATGGCACTACCGGAGCGGTCGCTGCTCGCCAACTCTCTCGCGCTGTTCGCAACACAGCTCGGCCGGCTGGCGGAAGCGCGGGCGATTCGACAACTCGACGACGGCTGGGTTAGGTCCTTGTCCGAGCCTGAGGACACATCGAACTCGTTCCAAAACTCCAGTTGGGTGGCGTTCAGCCTCGGCCGCTTGGCTGACGCGTGGAAGCTCGCAGGCGAGGCCGTGAAGCTTGAGACTGTAACAGACTCAACGAAGAAGACTTCCCTCGCCCATCGTGCGACCGCCGCTCACGTCTTGGGCGATATCGCCGCAGCGCGCGCCGACTTCGTCGCGGCGACCGAACTAGAAGGCGAGCCGCTCCATTCGTTGCGAGGCTCGCACCATACGCGCCATCACCTCGACCTCGGCTATCTCGCTGCGGCGCGCGCTCTCGCCGACCACGGTCTGGCTAGGGCGAAGGTCGACAGGTTTGGTTGGCACATCCCGCGATTCGACGCACTGCTGGCCCGAATCGACCTTGCCGAGGGCAGGGACCCGACGCCCCACCTCAACGAGATCCGTGCCTGGACCTCGCGGACCGGCGATATGGAGCGGATCATCGAGGCGCACCTCCTCACGGCGCGACACCTCCTCGCCCTCGGTGACACCCAATCCGCCCTCGGCGAAGCGGAGATGGGCCTGCTCCACGCCGTGACCTGCGGGTATGGCCTTCTGCGAATCGAGCTGCTGGTCGCGCTGGCTCGCATCCGGCTTGCCTGGCCCGATCCGCACAAGGCGATCCAAGCGGCGCGCGAGGCGCTCGATCTCGCCGCTCATCCGGACTGCGGCTACGCCTGGGGTGAAGCCGACGCGGCACAGGCCTGGGGCGAGGCGTTCTTCGCCAACGGCGAGCTCGCCCTCGCGCAACGCGCCTTCACGCGCGCCCTCGAAGTGCGCCGCCGGATCGAACACCCCGGAGCCTCGGAAACGGAACGATGGCTCGCCCGCACGGTCTAGCGCGCATTTTTCACAAAGGCTCACCATGATGGTACCTATCGAGAACCCTCTCCCCGCGATCGAGCGGGGAGAGGGTGGCCCCTTCGTCGCTATCGCTCCTCAGGTCAGGCTCCGGCCGGGTGAGGGGACGCGCGGCTGTCGATCTGAGAAGTGCCGGGCCGGGGGAAGTGCATGAAAATACGCAACTTCAGCGCGAGTACCGCCCCCTCATCCGCCGTAGCCTGCCCTGAGGAGCGATAGCGACGAAGGGGCACCTTCTGCTCTGAAGATTGGGTGGGTGGGCTGGACGCATTTTTCGAGCGTAAGTACAATGTTTGTACCGCGTTGCGACGTACTAGTCGCAGACAATTTGCGGCCGCGAACCGTCAAGAGGTTCGCTATGCGTGTATTCGGAGGGACGGGTTCCATCTGGGTGCACGGTGGCCGGCCGCAGACCGTCGGACCCTCCCCCGCTGGAAAGCTCGGGGGAGAAGGGCTCTCGAGGGGAGAGAGGCGCGAGCTCAAGATCTTCCCGTGTTACTGCGCCTGCGTGTCGTGTTCCTCCGCCCGCGTGTCGTGTTCCTCCGCCTGCGTGTCTTGTTCCTCCGCCCGCGTGTCGTGTT
>DATHRD010000020.1:0-78391 GCA_035482045.1 Thermoanaerobaculia bacterium | reverse complement strand
TCGACTCTCTAGGCCTTCAGAAGCTCTACAGCTGACGTGTTCAACCAGCCGAACCGCCGTGTGCGGATCCGCACGCACGGTGGTGTGGGAGGGGCGGAGCCGTGAGGCTCCCCCCTATCCCGAATCGAGGACGTCTGCTCTCCTTCCGCGGGCTGGTCAGCCCGTCGCCTCTCCCTCTACGATCCTCGGACAATTGGTGCGCATGAAGAACTCCGCTTTTAACGAGTCTGCCTGTACGACGCGACAGGCTTCCGTCTCTCTCTCGCGGCGGCTCCCGGCGTCACACGTTGCAGATCTGGCAACTGCGGCGCTCGGCTGTTTGCCAGACCCTCCTACAGAATATTGATCGGATCCACATCCACCGCCACCTCCACCCCCCGCCACTTCCGCCCCACCATCACGCCCTCTATTGCCTTGCGAAGAGCGCTGCGGTGAGCGGAGCGGAGGAGGATCTGGTAGCGGTAGACACCTTTGATTCGCGACATCGGCGCGGGTGCCGGGCCCTGGATACGGCTTCCGGGTAACGAACGAAGAGCTTCTTCCAACCGCCGACCGGCATCGAGCGCGGCGCGGTCGACGTCGGCGAGTTGTTCGCCGCGGAAGAGGATGGCGATCATCGACGTCACGGGGGGGTAGTGGAACGTCTTGCGGAACTCGATCTCGGCTTTGTAGAACGACTCGTAGTCGTGGCGGAGGGCGTGCTGGATAGCGTAGTGGGTCGGAAAGGCGCTCTGGATCAGGACCGTGCCGCGCAGCTCGCCGCGGCCGGAGCGGCCGGCGACCTGGGTCAATAGATAGAACGTCTTCTCGGCGGAGCGGAAATCGGGATAGCCCAGGATGGAGTCTGCGTTCAGGACGGCGGTCAGGGTCACGCTCGGGAAATGGTGGCCCTTGCTCAGCATCTGCGTTCCGATCAGCGCCTGGGTCTGATGAGTGCGGAAGCGGTCGAGGATGCGCACCAGCTCCCCTTTCTTTCGCGTTGAATCGCGGTCGAGCACGTCCACGGCCACGTTCGGGAAATCGCGGCGGAAGCGCTCCTCCACCTTCTCCGTCCCGAAACCGATCGGCTGCAGGACTTCGCCATTGCAGAGCGGGCAGCGGCCCGGGATCGGCTTGCGCAGGCCGCAGTAGTGGCAGATCAGCATCCCGGCGCGACGGTGGACCGTCATAGTCACGCTGCAATCGCGGCAGCGGAACTCGTGGCCGCACTCGCGGCACAGCAGGTACGGCGCATAGCCGCGGCGGTTGATGAGGATGATGGCCTGCTCCCCTGCCGCGAATGTCTCGATCAGCCTGGCCTTCAACGGATGGCTGAAGATGACGAAGCCTTTGTCCTCCTTCTCGGCCCGTTCCTTGCGCAGGTCGATGACCTCGGCCTCGGGCAGCGGCCGGGACTCGACGCGCGACATCATCCGCAGCAACGTGTACTTGCCGCGCGCGGCGTTCTCGCGCGACTCCAGCGACGGCGTGGCCGAGCCTAGTACGATGGGGATACCGCGGAACTGCGCGCGGACGACCGCCAGGTCGCGGGCGTTGTAGCGCGGCGTCTCATCCTGCTTGTAGGCGGCATCGCCTTCCTCGTCGACGACGAGCAAGCCCAGGCGCTGGAACGGGGTAAAGAGAGCGGAGCGAGGACCGATGGCCACATCGACCTCGCCGCGGCGGGCGCGCCACCATTGATCGAACCGCTCGCTGGCGGAGAGGCTGCTGTGGAGGATGGCGATCCGTTCGCCGAAGCGCTCTTTCAATCGCGAGGCGAAGACCGGCGTGAGCGAGATCTCAGGAACGAGGAGCAGGGCCTGCTCCCCTCTCCGCACCGCGTCGCGCATCAGCTCGATGTAGACCTCGGTCTTGCCGCTTCCGGTGACCCCTTCGAGCAGAAACGGCGCAAACGTCCCCATCGTGGCGCGCACCGCTTCGATGGCGGCAGTCTGTTCGTTGGAGTGGCGGATCTCGCCGACGCTGGCTGTATCGAGGCCGGCCAGGAAGGCATCGAGCGTATGGCGCCGCGCGCGGCGCTCGATCCGGATCACGTTCTTCTTCACAAGCGCTGCCAGCACGGCCGCGCTGACGCCGGCGGTCTCTATCGCCCGCACGGACATCTCCGCGCCGCGCGCGGCCAGGAGGTCGACTGCCGCCTGCTGTTTCGCCGTCAGGCCGCCCGGCGTCGTTTCGAGGACGACGAAGCGGTCGTAGCGGACGCCTTTCGCGTCCTGCACACGATCGCCGATCGTGATCAGTCCCGAATCGCGGAGCCGCTCGATGGACGCTCGCGAGCTGGCCTCGAGCGCGGCGGCATACGGCAGCGGGCGGCGGCGCAGCTCATCGATGAGCGGCAGATCCGCATCGATGATCTGCTCCGCGCCGATCGCTGAAGCGATCATCGATTCATCCCCGACCAGCGTCAGCTCACGCCGGCCTCGTGCCGACATATTGGCCGGCAACGCCACGCGCAGCATCTCGCCGAGCGGTGCGATGTAGTACTCGGCAGCCCAACGGCAGAGGTCGATGATCTCCGGAAGCAGGGCCGGTTCGTCGTCGTCGAGAACGGCGCGGATCGGCTTGATCCTGCTGGATTCCGGGGCATGATCGGAGAGGGCGACGACGAATCCGGTGTTTCTCTTGGCGCCGAACGGCACCTCCACGCGCGACCCGAGGCGCACCGCGTCGCGCAGCTCGCGCGGGACCGCGTACGTGAACGTGCCGTGGACGGCCACGGGGATGGCCACTTCGGCGAATTCAGAGAGACCGGACGGCATCGTCGTCTATTTTCTCCGCCACACGATCGCGAGCGCTATGACGAGAGCAATCACGATGTAGAGCGCGGCCTCGGGGCCGCGAATGCGCGTGCGCGGCTCGCGGCCGAAGCTCATCTCATACGCGCAGGCATCCTGTGAGCCGGGCACGATTCGCGTCCCCTCGGCAATGATGCGGCCGTTGCCGTTGACGCCGCGGAGGCGGATGACGCCGTTCTCGACGTCGACGGCGGGAAAGAGCTGCCTCACCTCGGTGGCGACGTGCTCGAAGCGGTTGAGGAAGATGCGCTTTTCACCCAACGTCTGGCCGTGCAGGTCTTCGATGGAGACGGCGATCGAGAGCGCCGCGCCTGCGGTCTCGACGATGTAGACCTTGTACTGCGCGTGCAAGGAGCTGTAGCCGTGCAGGAGAGCCGACTGTCCATTGCCGACGCCGAGGTGGGTAGGAATGCCGGTCAACGCCATCGACAATGCCGAGCTCGGACCCTCGGACGGCACGTAACCGTAGATGCGCGCCGACGCGACCACATCCGCGTTCGACTGGATGCGCAGCGCGCCGATGCCGTTTACACTCGACAGCACCGGCGGCCCGAGCGGATCGAAAATGCGTGTCTCACGTGGTGCCAGCGTGACCGTGGTCTTCTTCGGCGAGGGATTGGCGTGGCCGCTCTCGAGATAGGACAGCGTCATCACCGCCGGAATATCCTCGGCGTTGGTAATCCAGAGCGCGGTGAAGAAGAGGCGACCCGTGCCACCCGAGGCGCGGCCGACGACGGGGATGACAAGATCGCGCTCGGCGTACGCGGCCGCGAGCGGCTGAGCGGCCGCGAGAAGCAGAAGCGGTAATGCGATTCGTCGCATGCGCGCAGTATGCCGCGAGCGCGGGTACAATCGGCAATCGAGCGGTTGGTCCACCGCTCAGACTCCTTGGGCGCACTCCTCTATCTCCTTTCCGCTGCCGGCACGCTCATCCTCGTCAGTCGATTCGTGACGCTCTCGCGTTCCGCATCGGCCGCGCTGATCCTGCTGCCGCTGTGTCTCACGGGACGCGCGCTCGTGACGGGCAGGGTCTACGCGCCGATCGACATCGCCTACCACTTCGATCCATTGGCGTCGATGGCGACCCGGGCCGGCATCGATCGGATCGCCAATCCGTTGCCGTCCGACGTCACGGCGCAGTTCCTCCCCTGGAACGCTGCGTTGCGATGGTCGATCGCGCATCACCAGTGGCCGCTCTGGAATCCGTTCGAGCTGTCAGGCAATGTCCTGGCCGCGGCCGCGCAGTCGGCGCCGTTCTATCCGGTCACGCTCCTCGGCCTGCTCCTTCCGGCGCAGGACGCGTTCGGCTTCATGGCCGCGATGACGTACTTCCTGGCGGCGCTGGGGATGTTTCTCTTCCTGAGGGACCTGAGTCTCCGCCCGTTGTCCTCCCTCTTCGGCGCCGCCGGATGGGCGCTGTCGACCTACGTCGTCGCCTTCACGCACACGGCGCACGGCAATGCCATCGCCCTCCTGCCGCTGGTGATGCTCGGGGCTCGGCGCGTGGCGCGGCGGCGGGACGCACAGGCGATTGCGCTCCTCGCGGCTGCCCTGGTTCTGGTCACACTCTGCGGGCACCCGGAGACGACCCTTCACATCGTCGCACTCGCCTCCGTGTACGTGATCGTATCCGCGCGCGAGCAGATCGTGCGCGTGATCGCCGGCGGCCTAGCGGCGGGTGTGATCGCGCTGTTGCTCACGGCCTTCTTCCTGGTGCCGATGATCGACGCTCTTCCGCAAACGCGCGAATACGTTGAACGGCGGGCGGTCACCCAGACCAGCGCGCCGTGGAGCATCGTCGCGCACGTGTTGCAGAACAACTTCGTGTCCTTCGCGGAAGGCGCGCCGGGCGAGGAAGAGCCGCAACATGAGCATGAGCTCCAGCACCGAGCCATGGGAACCGCGTATGCGGGGGCGATGCTCTTCGCGCCGGCGCTCTTCGCGTTGCTGCGCGTGCGGACGCGGGAGAAATGGTTCTTCGCCGGCGTCGTGCTGTTCGGACTTCTGGCCGGTGCCGAGGCACCCGTAGTCAGCGACGTACTGGCGCGGCTTCCGATCTTCAGCCTGGCCGTCAACGCGCGGATGATCTCGTTCGCCGCGTTTGGCGTCTGCGTCCTTGCCGCGATCGGATTGCAGGCGGCGATCGGCGAGCGCGAGCGGCTGCGTTGGACGTTCCTGATCGTTGCCCTGGGACTGACCGTGTTCATCGCGGTGGTTGCCGCACGGAGCACGCTGACACCCGACTTCGTGCGGGCGAACGCCATCCGCGAAGTCGTGCCGCTGCTCCTCGCCTTCGCACTGTTGCGGGCCTTGCCGATGAAGCGCGCGGCGATGGCCGGCCTGCTCGGCCTTCTGCTGTTCCAGCGCGTGAGCGAGATCGGCGGCTTCATCCCCTCTGTCGATCGGCGCGCTTTCTTTCCCGCAATCGCGGGGTTCGAGCACCTTCCGCGCGACACCCGAGAGCCGTATCGCATCGTCGGGCAAGGTCCGCTCTTCGCTCCGAACATCGGAGCGCTCTACGGCCTGGAGGACGTGCGCGGCTATCAGGCCATGACGTTCGCCCGGCTGACAGATACGTTCCCGCTGTGGTCGATTCCCCAGCCGGTCTGGTCGAACCGCGTCGACGATCTCACCGCGCCGATGCTCTCGCTCCTGAACGTCCGCTTCGCGCTGGCACTCCCCGACTCCGTTGTGCCGCCGTCGTGGCGGCTCGTGGGCCGATACCCCGGCTATCAGTTGCTGGAGAACCGCGGCGTGCTCCCGCGCGCATTCGTGCCGCGCGTCGTTCACACCGGAATGAGCGACGTGATGGGCGGGATGCGTGCCTGCCGCGATTTTTGCGCCGAGGCCTGGGTCGAAACGGACGGACCGGCCATGAACGTCGTCAACGGGTCGGGGGAGGTCCAAGTCCGCGGCGATGGATCCCGTCTGCTTCTGCACGCGTCGATGCGCGCGCCTGGCTGGATCATCGTTTCAGAGACAGCGTGGAAGGGATGGCGGGCGGCGATCGGCCGCGAGCCCGTCAAGGTTCACATCGCCGATCACGCGTTCCTCGGCATGTACGTTCCGGCCGGCGAGCACGACATCGAGCTGTCCTACCGGCCGCACGCGGTGACTACTGGTGCGATCGTCAGCATCGCCTCGGCGGTGATGCTGACGATCGCGTTCCTGTGGACGCGGCGATCACGCCGCGTGAATGCATCGCGGGCTATTGAACTGTGAAGTCAGCGGTCTTCTGATCCTTCTGAACGCCGTTTTCATCCATCATCGAAACTTCGAATTTGTATTTTCCGGCGGGCCAGCCAGCAGGTGGCGGAGAGTAGTTGAATTCCGCGGTACCGCTGCTGTCCAGATCGACCGCCGAATCCAGAGCGGCAATCGGACCGGGTTGTTGCCCGGCGACATCGACGACGATCAGGCGGATCTTCTCTTTGGTCTTTCCGGCGTTTCCGATCTCGGCGGCGCCGTAAATCGTGTCCGTCGTCGCGAAGGTGGTTGTCTGCTGCGTCATCGCCTTGTCTTTGCCGATTTTCACGCCGGTGATGTGTGCTGTACTGAAGTTGCAGGCACTGGCCAGTAGAAGCCCCAGCACGGGTAACACGCTACGTTTCATGCTTCTCATTCAAACTCTCCTTTTTTGTGGTTCGTCCAGATACATTCGTGAAAAAGACCACACGCTCAACGCACCCCTCGAAGGAGCGACGCAAAGCGAACTCGTTGCAGTTGTGGTGCCGGGCTGGACCCAATCGAGCACCGGCGGCCAGTCAATATAACCTCATTCGGCAATCCGTCAAAATCCGAGTTGCCGCTCAGCTCTCCATCCCCAGCTCCGCCATCACCTTCTTCATGTCCGACCACACGTCCTTCTTCGCGGCCGGACTGCGGAGGAGATACGCCGGGTGGTACGTCGGCATGACTTTCACACCGTGGTATTCGAGCCACTGGCCGCGCACGGAGGTGATTCCGTAGGCCTTTTCGGTGAGACTCTGCACGGCGAAACGGCCCAGGGCCACGATCACCTTGGGCTGGATGATCTCGACCTGGCGGCGGATATAGGGGCGGCAGGCGTCCAGCTCGTCCGGCTCCGGATTGCGGTTCTCGGGCGGACGGCACTTGATGACATTGGCGATGTAGACGTCGTCGCGCGTCAGCTTCATGGCCTTGATGATGTCGGT
The DNA here is from genome assembly GCA_035482045.1 of Thermoanaerobaculia bacterium. Classification (GTDB taxonomy): domain Bacteria; phylum Acidobacteriota; class Thermoanaerobaculia; order Gp7-AA8; family Gp7-AA8; genus JADGNZ01. Next base: position 71,421 of record DATHRD010000020.1, on the reverse strand, counting down.
GAGGAGTTGGCCGGCCCGGCCGACGAACGGCTCACCCTGGAGGTCCTCGTCGCGGCCCGGCGCTTCGCCGACGAACATCAGATCGGCATTGGGGTTGCCGACACCGTAGACGACCTGCGTGCGCGTCTTCGACAGCTTGCACTTCTCGCAAACGACGGCGATGGCCTGCAGCTCGCCGAGGATGGTCTTGGCCTCCGAATCCTCAACGACGCTGGACGAAGGGGCCGGTTTGCGGATGTCGAGATGGGTAAAGCCGAGGTCGCGAAGGAATGTCAGCTCCCGCCGAAGATCGTCATCCATGACTGGATCATATTGCGGCTTCGCAGCGTTGTCTGCGCTTTGCGCGTTGTCTGCGGCTTCGCCGCGTTATCGGTTGTCGGATGTCTGCGATCAATCCGTCAATTGACCACGCGCCAAGCGCAGACAACCGACAACGCGGCGAAGCCGCAGATAACGCGCCGCAGGCGCAGGTCACAACCGCTCGACGACCAGATCCAGGATCCGATTGGCCACCACGATCTTCGGCGCCCGTTCGATCTTCGTCGACGAGCCGTCTCTCGCGATCACGGTAGCGGCGTTCTGATCGGAGTCGAATCCGATCGAGGCATCGGCGACATCGTTGGCGACGATGAGATCGGCGTTCTTGCGGACGAGCTTCTCGCGCGCGTTCGACTCGACGTCGTCGGTCTCGGCGGCGAAGGCGACGATGAACGGCCGCGGTGACGATGCGCCGATGTCGGCCAGGATGTCGGGCGCTTTCTTCAGCGTCAGCGTCGTCTCGTCGCGCTCGGCCTGCTTCTTGATCTTGTGATCGGCCACGCTCACCGGCGTGAAATCGGCGACGGCCGCCGCCTTGATCACGATCTGGTGGGACGGGAGCGCGTCCATCACGGCCCTGTGCATCTCGGACGCGGTCATGACGTGCGTGACGGCGACACCGGCGGGGACCGGAATGGCCGTCGGTCCGGAGACAAGCGTCACCACCGCTCCCCTTCTCCGGGCCGCCTCGGCGATGGCGTAGCCCATCTTCCCCGACGAGCGGTTGGAAATGAATCGCACCGGATCGATCGGTTCGCGGGTCGGGCCGGCGGTGACGAGGATCGTTCGCCCTTCCAGGTCGCGGGTGGCGAACTGCTGCTTCACGAATTCGGCGAGCACCGGCGGATCGGGCATCCGTCCCGAGCCTTCGTCGCCGCAAGCCAGGAGGCCGCTGTCGGGATCGAGGACGATGACGCCGCGCTCGCGCAGCGTGGCCAGATTCATCTGCACAGTGGGATGGCCGAGCATGGAGGTGTTCATGGCCGGGGCCACAATGATGCTGCCACGGTGGCCAATGGCGTAGGTCGAGAGCGCGTCATCGGCCAGTCCGACGGCGAGCTTGGCGATCATGTTGGCGGTGGCCGGCGCGATGAGGAGCAGGTCGGCCCATCGAGCCAGCTCGATGTGGTCGACGCCGCCGTGACCGGAATCGCCCCACTGCTCGATGATGACGCCGTAGCCGGAGACCGCCGCGAGCGAGAGCGGCGATACGAAGCGAGCGGCGTTGGGCGTGAGAATGACGCGAACATCCGCGCCAACATCACGCAGGCGCCGCACGACGTCGGGCGCCTTGTACGCCGCGATCCCGCCGGTGACGCCGAGGACGATGTGCATGGGGGGTGGGGAGTGGGGGAGTGGGGAGTGGGGGGTGGAAGGTCGGAGAACGAATCGTGCGGTTACGCCGTCGTGGAATCGCACCGTCTTTCTCCCACTCCCCACCCCCTACACCCCACTCCCGGTTTCTACTCCGTTTCCAGCGCCGTGGTCTCTTCTTCCGGCGGCGTGAGCTGCCACTTCACCTGGTTCTTCTCGATCTCTTCCATGGCCACACGGGTGGGCTTGGAATGTCTGCTCTTGCTCTTGGGCAGGGCGCCCTGCACGAGCTGCTCGGCGCGCTTGGCCACGAGCAGTACGTAGCGGAACTTGCTGTCAATGCCCTCGGGTAAACCTTCCATCTCGTTCCTCCTTCAGACGCTCGGCCATCGCGGTGATCGCTTCGAGCGCTGTCTTGGTCTGCAGTTTCTTTGCGATGATCGCCGCCTTCAGACATTCGGCGGCGACGTTCAGTTGGTCGTTGATGATGACGTAGTCGTAGAACTCTTTGCCGGCGTCGATCTCATCGGCCGCCTTCTGCAAGCGCGTCTGAATCTCCTCTTCGCTGTTCAGACCGCGATCGCGGAGCCGTTGTTCGAGATGGTCGAACGACGGCGGAAAGATGAATATGTTGAGCGACCGCGGCTCCAGATCCGGATCGTCTTCGATCTGTTTGGCTCCCTGGTAGTCGATATCGAGGATGACGTCCTCGCCTCTGTTGAGCCGCGCCAGAACCTCAGCCTTCGAAGTCCCGTACCGTTGCTCATGAACGAAGGCCCATTCGATAAATTCCCCGCGCTCCGCCATGGCCTCGAACTGTCCGGTCGTCACGAAGTGATAACTGCTGCCGTCGACTTCTCCGGTGCGGGGCTTGCGCGTGGTGTGCGAAACCGAAAAGTAGAGGGTGATTCCGATCGGTTCGAGCCATTGTCGGACGGTGTTGATCAGCGTCGTCTTTCCGGCACCCGATGGGCCCGAGACGATGAATAGCGTCCCATCGGGGTGGAAATTACTCGACATTCTGTACCTGCTCGCGTATCCGCTCGACCTCGGTTTTCAATTCTACAACGAGGGTTCGCAGCACCGCGGAGCGCGACTTCGAGCCCATGGTGTTGACCTCGCGCAGCATCTCTTGAGACAGAAAATCAAGCTTCTTCCCCGCCGCCTCGGTCCCGTTCACGGCCTTCTCGGCCTGCTCGACGTGGTGAGCAAGGCGCGTCAGTTCCTCGGCCACGTCGCCCTTCTCCACCATGATCACGACTTCCTGGGCGATGCGATCCTGATTGACCTCGATGCCGCTGACGTTCGCGATCTCCTGCACCCGCTGCTGGTACGAGGTCAGAAGCTCCGCGCGCATCTCGTCGCGATGAGAGGCCAGCCGCTGCTGTAATTCGCGGATCGTCTGCAGACGCGAGGTAATGTCGGTGCGAAGCGATTGCCCTTCGCGCACGCGCATGTCCCCCATCTGCGCCAGCGCGAGGCGGACGACGGCGGCCAGTGCGTCGCGCTCCTCTTCCGTAATCTCGGTCTCGATGGCCTCGACCTGCAACAGGTCGGGGACGCGCAACAGATCGCTGCCGGAGAATGTCGACCCGAGGCCGAGCTCCTCGGCGATGGCGCGCAGTTGCGGAACGACGGTGTTGGCGATCTGCGTGTTGATGCGGACGTTGTAGTCCGGCTGCGCGGTGCGCTGCACGCGGATGGAGATGTCGACCTTGCCTCGCGCGAACGAGTCCGAGGCCAGGCCGCGCACCATCGCCTCCGCCTCCCAGAGGTACTCGGGGATACGCACCGATGTTTCGAGAAAACGGTGATTGACGCTCTTGGCGGTCACCGCCACGAAATAGCGTGCCGAGAGCGCGCCGGCAGCCCGGCCGAAACCGGTCATTGATGTGATCATTCGTTTACCAACCGTTCCGCCTCATCCGCAAGCTCGTTCATGATGCGCTCGAGACGTTCCCTCGACTCTTCCACGTCGCTTCCGCGCGACACGACAAACGGCGGACTGTAGAGGAAGAGCGCACGCGAGAACGGCACCGGGACGACCATCGAGTCCCACGACCGCAGGAGTTTTTTTTTTGCGCCGCAAAGGCTACGGCGACGATCGGCAACCCGGTCGCCTGCGCCGCATAGATGACGCCGTCCTTGGCCACGCGCGGCGGCCCTTTAGGACCGTCGGGCGTGAAGACGATGTTCTTTCCCTCGCGGGCGGCGCGGATCATCTCACGAAGCGCCGACGTGCCGCCGCGTGTCGACGATCCCCGGGCGGAATCGACCCCGTAGTGATCGAACACGCGCGCGATGTATTCGCCATCCTTCGAGCGCGAGATCATGACGACGATCGGACGCCGGTACGCCGAGTGAAGCATCAGCAGCAGATGGGCGTGCCAGAAGGCCAGGATGTACTGCGGCTGCGATTCGAGGTTCTCGGCATGCACGTGACGGACGCGCAGCGTGGCGTGCAGAGCACGGATGAATAGCGACCCGATCCATGCCACGATTCTCACGCGATTGCTCCGGCCGGAATTGCATCGTCGGCGAATTGCAGATCGTACAGCTTGCGATAGACGCCGCGCCGCGCCAGCAGGTCGTCATGGCTGCCGATCTCGACGATCTCGCCCTTGTCCAGGACGACGATCTTGTCGGCGCTACGGATGGTAGAGAGCCGGTGGGCGATGACGAGCGTGGTCCTCCCCTGCATCAGATGCTCGAGCGCGCCCTGCACGAGACGTTCGGACTCGGTGTCGAGCGCCGATGTGGCCTCGTCGAGGATCAGGATCGGCGGGTCTTTGAACAGCGCGCGGGCGATGGCCAGACGCTGGCGCTGTCCGCCCGACAGGAGCACGCCGCTCTCGCCAATCTCGGTGTCGTAGCCCTGCGGCATCGCGGAGATGAAGTCGTGGGCGTTGGCTGCCTTCGCGGCGTCGATGACACGTTCCCCGTCAGCGTCGTCGAGGCCGTAGGCGATGTTGTTCCGCACCGTGTCGTTGAAAAGGACGACTTCCTGCGTAACGAGACCCATGAGCCCGCGCAGCGAGGAGAGCTGGATGTCGCGAATGTCGCGCCCGTCGATGGTGATGCTCCCACCGTTCACGTCGTAGAAGCGCGGAAGGAGGTTGACGAACGTCGACTTGCCGGCGCCGCTTCCGCCGACGATGGCCACGATCTCTCCCGGGGCGACGGTCAGGTCAACGCCGGTCAGCACCGGCTCGGCTTCATAGCGGAACGAGACGTTCTCATAGCGGATCCCGCTGCCGACCGAGGCGATGCCCGTGGCGTCCGGCTTGTCGACGACTTCGTTAGGGATGTCGAGCATCCGGAAGACGCGCTCAGCCGCGGAGAGCGCGGTGTTCACGGAAAGGTTGACCTTGTTTAATTTCTTCATCGGCTGGTACATCGCCGCGAGCGCGGCCATGTAGGCCATGAGCGCGCCCATGCTCAGTGTGCCGTTGGCGATGCGACGCTGTGCGTAGAAGAAAAGTGCCAGACCGCCGAGACCGGTGATCAGATCCATCACCGGCGAGGAGAGTGCCTGGATCTTCTGCGCCTTCATGTTCGAGCCCAGATGGCGCTTCGTGGCGTTGCGGAAGCGGCTGATCTCGAAGCGCTCCATGGTGAAGGCTTTGACGATGCGCACACCGCGGATCGTCTCCTCGAGGAGCGTGGCCATATCAGCCATCCGTTCCTGCGAACGATGGGTCGTGCCGCGAAGGCGCTTCCCGAAGTGGACGACCGGATAGACCAGGGCCGGTGCCACGACCATCGTGATCAGGGCCAGTTCGGAATTCGTCCAGAAGACGTAGATGAGAAGGAACAGAAGCGTCAGCGATTCCTGGAAGAGATCGCCCATGCGTGTCGACACCGCCGCCTGGATTGCGTCGGCATCGGAGACGACGCGGCTGAGCATCTCTCCTGTCGACCGCTCGGAGAAAAAGCGATGACTCTGATGGATGAGCCGCTCGTACAACTCGTTGCGGAGGTCGCGCACCGTTGACAGGCCGACCTTCTGGAATGCGTACTCGGAGAAGAACGACGCAAAGGCTCGAAGGACGATGATGATCAGTAGCGCCAGGAGAAGCCGCCGGAACTGCACTTTGCGGTTGGCCTTGTCCCACCAGGCGTGAAAGGTGTGATTGGCCTGATCGGCGTGATCGATGATCCAGCCACGTTGCCCTTCCGGGAGGTCGCGCTTGAGCACGACGTCGATGACTCGATTCTTGGCCACTTCCTCGCGCGATGGATGGGTTTCCACCGGCGTCTTGACCGTTGGCGGCGTGAGACCGATGTCGATGACCGGCTGCAGCAGACCGATCATCACCGTCTGCGTCACGGCGAAGATGATCATCGCGGCGAAGGCGAGCACCCCCCACCACGTGTAGCGGCTGAGATAGCGGTAGAGCCGGCGAAGGACCTTCATCGAGTGACGACTTCCATGATCGCGTTTGCCGCGCGTCGGGCCGCGCCGGCGTCGCCGAGTTTACTCCGCACGGCAGCCAGCTCCCTGATCACGCCGGCGTAGACCTCGGGATCGAGCAGCCCGCGGGCCTCGGAGGCGATTCGTTCTCCGTTCACGTTGCCCTGAATGAGCTCGGGGACGATTTGCTTCCCGGCCACGATGTTGATGAGTCCGAAGTGCGGAATGGTCACGACCATCCTCCCCAGCCAGTAGTTGGCCAGGGAGAGCCGGTACATCACGATGACGGGTGTGCCCAGGACCGCGCACTCGAGCGTGGCCGTACCGGATGATGAGAGTGCCACGTCCGCCCCTGCGATCGCTTCGCTGTTGCCCTCCGACACGATGCGGACGTTTCTGCCTGCGGCGAACCGATCGATCAGCGCACGGGAAATCGTCGGCGCCTGAACGACGCTTGCCTCGACGGCGCGCTCCCGCGCGAGGATGTCCACCGCATCGAGCATCGGCGGCAGGAGCGAGACGACTTCGGCGCGCCGCGATCCCGGCAGCAAGGCGATGCGTGTCACCCCGTCGCGCTTTGCCGTACGCTCGATGTGGCCGATCTCTTCGATGATCGGATGTCCAACGTAGGTCGCCTCGATGCCGTGCTCCCGGTAGAATGTCTCTTCGAACGGAAAGATGACGATCATCCGGTCGACGTACTTCGCCACCTGCTTCACCCGGCCGCGCCGCCACGCCCAGAGCTGCGGCGAGATGTAATAGACCACGCGCAGACCGAGCTCCTTGCAGCGGCGCGCCAGCCGGAGATTGAAACCCGGGTAATCGACGAGAAGCACGGCGTCCGGCCGCTGCCGCGCGATCTCCTCGATCAGGTCGTCGTAGATCCGGCGGAACATCCGCAGATGCCGGAGCACGTTGAAGAGGCCGACGATCCCCATCTCTCCGGCGTGATGCACCAGGCGCATCCCTTCGCCGGCGAGCAGATCGCCGCCGATGCCGAAGGTCTCGATCGTGGGGTCGAGACCCTTCAGCTCGCGCAGGACTTCGGCGGCGTGGAGATCGCCGGAAGCCTCACCGGCGACGATGGCAAGTTTCATCGGAGTCAATGCAGCGGATACGGATACATGGCCCAGGCCAGTACGATGCCGCCGAAAAAGAGCGAGCAGAAAACAAGGAGGAAGAAGCGGATCCGCTCCGCCCGCGTCTCTTTCCAGAGCAGTGCGAAGAACAACGCCGTGGCCACGGCGTAGAGGAACATCAAGACGATGTGATTGCGGAGAAGACTCATTCTTTTCGTCCCTGGGCGATGTCGAAGGCGTCGAGCACGAGGAGCAGGTTCATCAGCCCAGCCGTGATGGTGAAGGCCGTACCGTACTCAAAGGTGATCGAGGTGACGTCGCCGTGCACTCCGATACCGGCCGCGATCCAGTAGATCACGCCGGCGCCGAGCGAGCCGAGGGCGGCCAGCATTCGAAGCAGAGACCCGCTGGTATGACCGAGCACGTAGAGATCGCCGTCGATGGCGATGCCGATGAGGAACATCAGCACGACGATGCAGAAGAACGTGACGGCGCGCGCGCGCCGGCCGAGGTAGAGATGCCCGGCGCCGGGTACGAGGTACGCCAGCAGCATGGCGAAGATTGTGCGGCCTTTCATTGGTTTGCGAGAGATCCCTTTCGTATTTTCCTGAAATGCGGCTGGAGCTTGTCATACGTGACGTCCAGCTCCTCGGGCACGAGGCGCGTGCGCGCCGTGACGGTCATGAAGTTCGCGTCGCCGCTCCAGCGCGGGACGATGTGCATGTGGTAGTGGTCGGCCACGCCCGCGCCGGCGACCTGGCCGAAGTTCATCCCGACGTTGAATCCGTCCGGATGGTAGACATCGGAGAGAATCCGCTGCGCTTCCGCGGTGAGACGAATCAGGCCGCGCAGCGAGTCGTCGCGGCTGTCAAAGAGCAAGGCGTCGTGCGCGATCGGTGCGACCATCAGATGCCCGTTCGTGTACGGGTAGCGGTTCAGCATCACCAGGGCCTGCTCCGTGCGGAACAACGTCAGAGTGTCTCGCAGCGTCTTCGATTTGGCCGCATTGCAGAAGATGCAGGACGGGATCTCGCTTTTCGGCGAGGTCAAGTAGGGATACCTCCAGGGGGTAAAGAGTATTTGCATGGGTGGGAGGTGGGATCTTGCATGAAGGAGCCGAAGGCTCAATGTCGAATGTTGAGTGTTGAATGTTCAATGTTGAATGAGGGCGAGAAGGAGCCGTTACCCGAGACATTCAACATTGAACACTCAACACTGAACATTCAACATTGCCTCTCAGGGATTCCCATCCGGCGCCGCAGCCTCCGCGGCAACGGCGGCCTCCATCACTTTGTTGATCAGCTCCTTCAGCTCCTTGCCGGGCTTGAAGTAGGGGATCTTCTTCGAAGGTACTTCGACCTTCTCACCCGTCTTGGGATTACGGCCGGTGCGCGACTTGCGGCTGCGGAGGCGGAAGCTGCCGAAGCCGCGCAGCTCAATCTTCTGGCCCGACCGGAGTGAGTCGACGATGGAATCGAAGACGATGTTGACGATCGTCTCGGCCTGTTTCTTGGTCAGTTGGACGACGCGTGCCACCTCGTCCACCAGCTCCGCTTTGGTCATCACGCCCGCTTTGTCCTCGATCTCTTCTTCGGGTTCCAGGTGATCCAAAGGTACCTCCTCGTTGATGACGCTTACCACTGAAAGAGAAACCGCGGCCGGCGCGTGAGAATGCGGCTGATGGCGGTCTCCGTGTCGGAGTCGTCGCTCGTCAGCGCATCGAAAAGACCGCGCGTCCGTTTCTTTGGATAGATGGTGCCGGGCTTGCCGGCGATGCCACCGCGCTTGGCGGCGATACGGATGGCATCGTCGAGGTTGCCGAGTTGGTCGACGAGCTTGAGCTCGAGGGCCTGCTCGCCCGTGAAGACGCGGCCGTCCGCGATTCTGCTGACGTCCGCCTCCGTCATTTTGCCTTTGCGGCCCACGGCGACGGCGCGAACGAACTGCTCTTTCAGTTGCGTGACGATCGTTTGAAAATACGCACGCTGGTCGGCCGTGAGGTCCTGGTACGGCGAGCCTGCCGCTTTCATGGCACCGCTGGTGATCGTCTCCGGTTTCAATTTCGCCCAGGCCAGCAGGTCCTTCATTTCCATCCACTGCAGGATCACGCCGATGGACCCGGTGATCGATCCGGGGTTGGCCACGATGCTGTCGCAGGCCGCGGCGATGTAGTACCCGCCTGATGCAGCCACACTATCGAGAGAGGCGATGATCGGTTTGCCGCTCCGAGCCCGGACGTTACGGATCTCCTCGTAAATCTCCTGAGACGGCGCGATGGCTCCGCCCGGGCTGTTGATGCGCACGACGATCGCTTTGACGTTGGAGTTCCGCGCGTAGCGGTGCAGCGCGTCGATGACGTCACGCGAGCCGAGGATCTCCCCGTCGATCGGGATGATGGCTACTTTGTCGCCGAAGACGTCGCCGCGCGTGGTCGAGTCGTTGTTCGCCATCGCCGCGATCAGGAACCCGAGAAAAAGCATCCCGACGACGACGATCAGGCAGCCGCTGAAGGCGCCGAAGAAGAACATCCCCGCGCGCGATTTGCGCGGCCGGTGCTCGGCGACAGGCGAGCCGATCGGATCGGCGATCGGGTCAGCGGGGACCGTTACAGGTTCAAGTTCCGACATGGGATCAGCCCTGTGGCCTGGTCTCCGGGGTGAGAGCCGTTTCTGCCGGCTCGGCGTCTGGCGGTTGTTCTTCGTGCGAGGGCGCCGATGCAGCATGTTCCGCGATCTCAGCCTCCGTCAAGGGCTCGACGTCGCGCGTGGATAGGCCGATCTTCTTGTCGTTCCAATCGATCTTGATCACGCGCACGCGAACGGGTGCGCCAACGTGAAAGGCCTTGTCGAGTTTCGCTTTTGGGTCGCGCGAGATCTCCGAGACGTGTGCGAGACCCTCCACGCCATCCGCAACGCGGACGAAAAGACCGAAGTCGGTGATCTTGGCCACGGTACCGATCACGGAATCGCCGACATTGTGCGATTTGGCGAAGTTGTCCCACTCGTTCGGCAGGAACTCTTTGATCGACAGGGACAGGCGCTGGTTGTCACCGTCGACGTTGATGACCCGGGCCTGTACCGCGTCGCCCTTCTTCAGCACCTCGTTGGGATGCTTGAGACGACGGTTCCACGACATATCGGAGATGTGGATCAGCCCGTCGATGCCGTCTTCGACTTCCACGAATGCTCCGAAGTCGGTGAGGTTGCGGACCTTGCCGGTGATCACCGCGCCGATCGGGTAACGCTCGGCGATGGTGTCCCACGGGTTCTGCTCCAGCGCTTTCAGCGAGAGCGAGATGCGCCGGTTCTGGACGTTGACGTCCGTGACGACGGCATCGACCTCGGCTCCCATGGTGAGGAGCTTCGAGGGATTGCGGACTTTCTTCGTCCACGACATCTCGGAGACGTGGATGAGCCCTTCCACCCCTTCTTCGAGCTCGATGAAGGCGCCGTAGTCCGTGAGCGATACAACGCGTCCGTGGACTTTCGAGCCGAGCGGATAGCGCTGCACGACGTCGGTCCACGGATCCTGGCTCTTCTGTTTGTAGCCAAGGGAAACCCGTTCGGCGGCGGAATCGAACTTCAGGACGACCACTTCGATCTCATCGCCGACGTTGAAGTATTCGGAGGGATGATTGACGCGGCCCCACGAGACGTCGGTGATGTGGAGCAGTCCGTCGACGCCGCCGAGGTCGACGAAGACGCCGTAATCAGTGATGTTCTTCACGGCTCCGTGCGTGTGCTGCCCTTCCTGAAGGCGGCTGAAGGTGTCAGCCTTCGCCGCGGCTTGTTCGACCTCGACGATGGCCCGGCGCGACAGCACGATGTTGTTCCGTTTCTTGTCGAACGAGACGATCTTGAACTTGTACTCGTGACCGCGCAGGGAGTCGAGGTTCTTGACCGGCTTGGTGTCGATGAGCGAACCGGGAAGGAACGCTTTCACGCCCCCTACATCGACCGCCAGGCCACCCTTGACCCGCTCGACGACGCGGCCGGAAATCGGCTCGTCGGCTTTGAAGGCCGCCTCGATGCGGTCCCAGACAAGCATCCGTTCCGCCTTCTCGCGCGAAAGGACGATATAGCCGCTGTTGTTTTCGAGCCGCTCGATGAAAACGTCGAGCTCGTCACCCGGTTTGACTGTCACCTGACCGTCATAGCCGGTGACTTCCTGGACCGGTAGGACGCCTTCGGACTTGTAGCCGATGTCGATGACGACCTCGGCGCCAATCACTTTCAGGACGCGTCCGCGGATGATGTCTCCCTCGGCGAAGTTCGACATTTTCCGGTCGTACAGGTCGAGTAGCTCGTCCATACCCAGACCTTCCAGATCGTTTGTCTCCCCCCCTTTTCGGAGCGGTTGTTTTAAGTTCTTTGGATCATCACTCGACGGCATGAAACGGGATACCTCCTGGATTTCAGGCGCATTCGCCCGAGGGCGCATCGTGGCGTAAATTGTTGATACTAGTCGAAATGCGGAGTTTAGTGGCGAGTCTCGCGAGGAGTCAAGGAATTACGGGCGTCCGGCCCGAACGACGCTCGCGATCCGTGTTACGACCTCGCCAATGCCGAGGTCGGAAGTGTCGATCACTGTGTAGGAGTCATCGTATCGGAGGGGGGAGTCGCTGCGGTTGGAATCCTGCTCGTCGCGGGACAGGGTTGCGGCCAGGATGGACTCGTAGGGAACTTCCTCCCCCTTGGCCAGGAGCTCGTCGTACCGCCGCGCGGCGCGCACCTCCGGCCGGGCGGTCAGGAAGAACTTATGGGGCGTCTCCGGGAAGACCTTCGTTCCAATATCGCGCCCTTCCAGCACTCCACCGCTCCGACGGCCGAGCTCCTGCTGGAGCCGGACGAGCACCCGCCGAACGGCCGGGACGGCGGAGACGTTGCTCGCGGCCATGCTCATCTCCGGCGTGCGGATGAGTGACGTGACATCGTCGCCGTTAAGCAGGACGCGGGCATTTTCACCAGGGATGAAGTCGATCCGGACGCGCGAGGACAACTCCTGAAGCTTCACTTCATCGTGGGTGCCGATCCCTTCCCGCATGGCGGCCAACGCGACGGCGCGATACATCGCGCCGGTGTCGATGTGCGGGAGACCGAGCTCGCGGGCGACAAGACGGCTCGTGGTCGTCTTGCCGACCCCGGATGGACCGTCGATGGCGATGATCAGCGGCGCGGACATACGGGTTCAGAAACCAGATACCAGATACCAGAAACCAGAAGCGGCTTTTCTGGTTTCTGCTTTCTGGTTTCTGGTTTAGCGCAAAGCACTGTGTCGGCGAATCCCCGCTAACGGCGTGCGCTGCTTCGAGACGGACGCGCTCCGGCGCGACGAACAGGTGTCTTCTTGGCGCCAGTCGACTTGCCCGCCGCTCCTTTCGCACGCGGGGTTGCCGGCCGTGGCGACGGCGTGCGGCGAGTGGAGCTGCGCGGCGCGGCGCGGGAAGCAGCGGAGCGCGAGGTCGCGGTGCGAGGCTTCGGACGCGATGTCGTCGATCGCGATGCTGCCGACCGCTTCGTGGCCGCGGCCGGTTTCTTGCGCGAGGCCGGACGCGACGCCGCGCGCCGCGGCTTGGCAGGCTTCTTCAGCTCCTTCATCGTCTCCAGCATCTTCACTTCGTGCTTCGTCAACTCGCGCCACACGCCGGGCGTGAGCTTCGGATCGGAGATGGGGCCGATGGCGACGCGGCGCAGCTTGGAGACGGGATGGCCGATAGCCTGGAACATCTTGCGGATCTGCTGCGTACGCCCTTCGCGCAGCTTGACCTCGAACCAACTGTTCCCTTCGTCGTCTCGCTTGCCGGTCGTTCGCATCCGTTCGATGTCACAGGGGAGCGTTCGTTTGCCGTCGATGGTGATGCCGCGGCGCAGCTTGTCGACCATGCGCTCATCCGGCACGCCGCGCACTTTGACGCTGTAGGTTTTCACCGAGCCGTGCGTCGGATGCGAGACCTTGAAGGCGAGCTCGCCGTCGTTGGTGAGCAGCACGAGACCCTCGGAATGAAAATCGAGCCGGCCGACGGGATAGATCCGCTCCCGAATTCCGCGCACGAGATCGATGACGGTGCGGCGGCCCTGCGGGTCTTCCACCGTCGTCATGACTTCCCTGGGCTTGTAAAGAAGGATGTAGCGATGCGGCTCGGCGTGCGTGATCAGCTTCCCGTCGACCTTGATGTGGTCGCGGTCGGGATCCGCGCGCGTACCGAGCTCGGTGACGACGCGTCCGTTCAGCGTGACGCGTCCCTCCCGGATCATCGCTTCGGCTTCACGTCGCGACGAGACGCCGGCGTGGGCGATGATCTTCTGCAATCGCTCTTGTTGCATCACTCTGGCTGATCGTTGACGACGTCGGATTGTACCTCGTTCATCGCGCGTTGCGCGTCGTCTTCAACGGCGACGTGCTCATCGCCCGCGCTCAACTCCGCGTTGACAGCGTCGTCGATCTGTTCGCCTTGCGCGAGCGGGACCTCCACTCCTTCCGCGATCGGAGTAGTCTCGATGGCCAGAACGAGGTCGTCGTTGATCTGTTCGCCGATGAGATCTCCGAACTCCTCGAGCCGCGGCATGTCGCGGATATCGTTCAGTCCGAAGTGGACGAGAAACTCGCGCGTGCTGCGGTAGAGAAACGGACTGCCGACGACATTCTTGCGCCCGGCCACGCGGATCATGCGCCGCTCCAGCAGCGTGCGGATGGTCTGGTTGGAGTTGACGCCGCGAATCTCCGAGACCTCGGGCGCCGTAATGGGCTGGCGGTAGGCCACGATGGCCAGCGTCTCCAGCGCGGCGATGGAGAGACGGTTCTCCCCTTTCTTCGCAAAGTACTTCTTGAGGATGGGATCGTGCTCCGCGCGCGTGGCCAGCCGCCAGCCGCCGGCTGTCTGTTCGAGCATGAAGCCCCCGAGGCTGGCGTCCAATCCGCGCTTGATCTCCTCGAGCTGCTCCACGACCGCTTCCCTGCCCTCGTCCGCGAAAGCCTCGGCGAGCTCGTCGAGCTTCACCGGCTCGTTGCTGACGAATAGGATGGCCTCGAGGGCGGCCCGTAGTTCGTTTGGTTCCATTGGCATCCGTTTCACCTGGGGTAATCGGTAGGTTAGTGGATTAGCGGATTAGTGGATCAGAGCTGGCCTGATCATTAATCTACGAATCTACTGATTAATCCGTTCACCATTCACTCTCACGCCTCAACTATGTGTTGTCGAACATCGAGAACTGCGCCTCGTCGATCGTTGCGTCCGTTTTGCCGATGAGAATCTCGCCGAAGTTCCGGCTTTGCTTCAGTGAGATGCCGCCGAGCCGCACCAGCTCCAGCGTGCCGAGAAAGATCGCGATCAGCTCGTTGCGGTCGCGCCCCTCGAGGAACCACTGCAGGCGGATCGGTGATTTCTCCTGCAGCGTCGCGTAGAGCTCGCGCATCTTGTCGGAGATCTTGTGCGTCAGGCGCCGCAGCTCGATTGCCTGCGGGTGGTTCTGCTTGTAGCGGTTGAGCGCGGAACGGAAGGCGTCGATGAGATCGAAGAGACCCACCTCGCTCATGTCGATCTCCGACGCGTCCGTGCCCGGGATCGGCGTGGCCGGCCGCGGCCATACGCCCATTCGCAGAACGTCGAGCTCGGCGAACGACTCCGCCACCGCTTTGAAGCGCTGGTATTCGAGCAACCTATCGACCAGCTCCTTGCGTGGATCTTCGATCTCCCCCTCGGTCTCGTCGTGAGGCAGAAGCATCTTCGACTTGATGTGGATGAGCACGGCCGCCATGTAGATGTAGTCGGCGGCGACGTCGAGGCTCAGCTCCTCCATGGCGTCGAGATAGCCGGTGTACTGCTCGGTGATGAGGGCGATCGGGATGTCGTAGATATCGATCTTATGCTGCTTGATGAGGTGCAGCAGCAGGTCGAGCGGGCCGTGAAACGACGGCAGCGTGACGTTGAGCGCGCCCGCGCTTTCATCCTGCTCGTCGGCCGGGCGGTCGTCGGCCGGTTGGGTGACCGCGAGCTCTTTCTGTTCGTCCGCCATCGTCGTCATTGGAGACCGCTATAGTTGATCTTGATCGCGTCGCGCACGAGCTGCATCGTCTGCTGCGCCCGCTCACGGGCCTTCCGATTGCCGTCGCGCAACACGTCCCACACGATCGACGGATCGCGGTCGATCTGTTCACGCTTCTCGCGAATCGGCCGCAGGGACTCGATCATGATCTCGGCCAGCAGCTTCTTGTCATCGACGCAGCCGATCTCCGCGGCGCGGCATTCGTGGTCGACCCGCGCGATCGTCTCGTCGTTCGAGAAGAGCTTGTGAAACTGAAAGAGATTGCAGATGTCCGGATTGCCGGGATCTTTGCGCCGGATGCGGTTCGGGTCGGTGAACATCGTCATCACCAGCGCGCGAATCTCGTCGGCGCTCGACGTCAGTCCGATGGTGTTCCCGTACGACTTCGACATCTTCCGCGCGTCCAGGCCGGGAACCTTCGGAGTTTCGGTGAAGAGAGGTTGCGGCTCGGGGAAAACATCGCCGTAGAAGTTGTTGAAGCGGCGGACGATCTCGCGCGAGAACTCGAGGTGCGAGGCCTGGTCCTCGCCCACCGGCACGAAGTTCGCCCTATAGATAATGATGTCTGCGGTCTGCAGGAGCGGATATCCGAGGAATCCGTAGGTGTTCAGCTCCTTGTCCTCGATCTGGGCCTGCTGGTCCTTGAAGGTCGGCACGCGCTCGAGCCATGGCAGCGGCGTGACCATCGAGAGGATCAGGTGGAGCTCGGCGTGCTCCTTCACCTCCGACTGGATGAAGATCGTCGCCTTCTCCGGATCGAGGCCGGCGGCCAGCCAGTCGGCAACGGCATCGAAGGTCGATTGGGCGATCTCCGACGTGTCCGCGTAGTGGGACGTCAGGGCGTGCCAGTCGGCGACGAAGTAGTAGCAGTCGAAAAGATCCTGCAGGCGGACCCAGTTCCGGACCGCGCCGAAGTAATTGCCGAGGTGGACGCGGCCCGTGGGGCGAAGGCCGCTGAGGACGTACTGGGGTGTGTGGCTCAATGCTGACTCGTGGCTCGGTCGGGGATTTGGCGCGATTCACACCGCGTCGCAGCACGCGCGCCAGTTAAGGACGGCGCAGTGTAGCAGATGCTTTCGGTGCAAATCAGATGAATCATTCTCAGGCCAGCGACTTCAGCACCCTTTCATATTCGTCGTGTGGGCCGATCCAGAACCAGACAACTTCGTCGCTCGCAGCGAGAATACCGATCGCCCGAAAGCTGCGGCCTATGCGCGCCGAGACGAGACGACTTGAGCCGTGGGCACGTTTGAAGTGCAAGCCCGGATGTCGCGGATTCTTTTGAAACAACCTGTAGGCGTCGCGAGCCTGCTCACGTACTTCTGGCGGAAGCCTGCTGAAGCGTTCTCTAAATTCCGGCGACGTACGTGACTTCACAGCGTATCTGGATCGAGGGGAAGCGTACGGCCACTGCGATAGTCTTCGAGCGCCTTCTCACCCATGCGCTCGATCACATCGGAGGGCTGAGCCAAGAGTTCCTCCCATCGGCGATCTGCGTCGATCTCCGCGAGGAGCCAAGCACCAATTGCTTGTTGCTCTTGCTCCGACAGCTCTTTGGCGGCCGCGTAGGCCTCATCGAGAAGATTGCTCATGGCGCCATTCTAATCCTTCACCGTCGCGGGAATCGACGCGCCGAGGAGCTTCCGCACGACCTTCTCCACTTTCTCCAGTCCGCTCTTCTCGATGATCTCGATGGCCAGGTCGCGCGCTTTCTCCATCAGCTCGAAGTCGCGGACGATGTGGCCGAAGCGGAAGCGCATGGCTCCGGACTGGCGCGTACCGAGGAGCTCGCCCGGGCCGCGAAGCTTGAGGTCGAGATCGGCAAGGTCAAAGCCGTTCAGCGTCTTCGCGAACTGCGTGAGCCGCTCCTTCTCTTTGTCGGACACGAGCACGCAATACGATTGGCGCGTCCCGCGTCCGACGCGGCCGCGGAGTTGGTGAAGCTGCGAGAGACCGAAGCGGTCGGCGTCGATGATCAGCATCAGCGAGGCGTTGGCCACGTCGATACCGACCTCGATCACGGTCGTCGAGACGAGGATATCGATCTCGCCCCGCTTGAACCGCTGCATCGTCTCCTCTTTCTCCGCGGCGGGCATGCGGCCGTGAATCATGGCCACGCGCCGGTCCGGGAAACGCAGCTTCGTCGCCTCGAAGCCGATCGTGAGCGGCTTGAGGTTCGACTTCTCCGACTCTTCGATAATCGGATAGACGATGTACGTCTGCGCGCCGGCGTCGATCTCGGTATTGATGAATTGGTAGACGCGCTCGATCTGCGAGGCCGACCGGACCGCCGTCTTGATCTGCTGCCGCCCCGGAGGCATCTCGTCGATGACGGAGAGCTCGAGATCGCCGTACATCGCCAGCGCCAGCGAGCGGGGGATCGGCGTGGCCGTCATGACCATGATGTCCGGGGTATCCCCTTTGGCGAAGAGGCGCTGACGCTGCTCGACCCCGAAACGATGTTGCTCGTCGACGATAGCCAGGCCCAGCGACTTGAAGACCACGCGATCTTCGAGCAACGCGTGCGTGCCGACGACGAGTTGGATGATGCCGTCGCGCAAGCCCGCCAGAAACGTCCGCCGCTCCCCTGCCGCCATCGAACCGGTGGCCTTGGCCACGACCAGCGATTCGTCAACTAGTTGACGGATGCGCTGGTAGTGCTGTTCAGCAAGAATCTCCGTCGGCGCGAGCAGGGCCACCTGGTGACCGTTGCGGATCATGATGATCGCGGCGATGAGCGCCACGATCGTCTTGCCGCTTCCAACGTCACCCTCGAGCAGGCGGTACATCGGTTTCTCGGATTGCAGATCGGTGGCGATCTCCTTGAGCACGCGCTTCTGCGCTTTGGTGAGGCGGAACGGCAGGATTCGTTTGACCTCGGCACGGAGGTTGTCGTCGACGGTGATCTTCCGCGTCTTCGTCTTCACTTCTTCGCTGGCCCGGCGCACGCGGAGGGCGAGCTGCAGCGTGAAGAACTCCTGCATGATGATGCGGACGTGCGCCGGCGAGCGGCGTCCGAGGAAGGCGCCGTCGAGCTGCGGCGGGCGGTGGATTTGTTCCAATGCCGGGGCGAGATCGATCACGCCGAGGCGCTTGCGAAGGGCGGGAGGGAGCGGATCGTCGAGCGACGGAAGCGCCGCCAGCGCACCTCCGATGATCTGACGCAGCGCTTTTGGCGGGATCTTGCCGACCTTCGAATAGATCGGCACGATCGCGCCGTCGGCTTCGTCGTCGCCTTCGAACGTTTCCCAGTCGGCGCTCTCGATCTGGAGCTGTCCATACGCCGAGAGTTTCGGTGCTCCGAACACGGACAGCCGATCGCCTCGCTCGATCTGATCGGCGAGAAAGCCCTGGTTGAACCAGACCAGCTTCACCGCGCCCGTCCCGTCCTCGAGGACTGCCTCGAACACCTTCATCCGTCGCAGACGAGTAATGTGCAGGTTCGCGTTCATCACCTTGCCGCGCAAAAGAACGGGGGTGTCCACGTGCCGGCCGATGTCGGCGATGCGCACGGGGTGGCGCCGGTCTTCATATCGATATGGCAGGTAGACGAGGAGGTCGCCGGCCGTAGCCAGCCCCGCCTCTTCGAGCTGCTTTGCCCGGGCCGGTCCAGCGCCGGGTAAGGCGCGAACGGGCGTCTCGACGGTGATGGTCACGCTCGTATTGTGCCGTACGCGGATGAAGTCTACGGTCCGTAGACATCCAGGAGTCCGCGCGGCAGGGCCGATCGAGCGAAGATTATGGGCTCAGGTAAACAGCGCCTTCATCGCGATCAGCCCGATCTTGATCCCATCTCCGCTGTGGATCGTCACCGGCGTCCCGGTGGGGATGCGCTGTTCGTTGACGTAGGTTCCGTTGACCGTTCCCACTTCTTCGAGGATGCAGTAGTCGTGGCCGCTGCGGATGATCTTGGCGTGGCGGCGCGACACGGAGCGATTCGCATCTACAGTGGTTAGATCGATGTCAGGGAGGATGCCGGTGACCGGATCGGCGCGGCCGATGGTCGTCTCGTCGGCTTTACTGAAGAAGAACTCCGCGCCGGTGGTGATGTCGACGAGGCGATGCCGGCCCTGCTTCTCGCTCGGAGCGCTCACCGTTGCGTCGAGCGAGCCGTGTTCGCTGTCGACCTCGCGGCCGACGAGCCGTTCCAGCAGCGTGTTCGCCTCCCGCAGGCGCTTCGAGTATTTCCGGATGATGCGCACCGCGACCTCGGGGTTCTTGCGCAGCATCTCGTCAAAGCGTGCGCCGTTGATGACGAGCGCGTGAACGTCGGTGGCGGCGATGGCGTCGGCGGTTCGCGGGACGCTTTCCAGCACCGCCATCTCGCCGAAGAAGTCGCCCTTCTCGAGATGCGAAAGGTCGTGCGACTCGCCGTTGATGTGCTTGACGATGTTGACCTCACCATCGAGGATGATGAACATCTCGGTCCCGAGGTCTCCCTGCCGGAAGATCACGTCGCCTGCGGCGTAGCTGGTCGAGGATTCCTTCACCGGGTCCTTTCCGCCGGTCGTCTTGAAAACGGTCTTCATAGCCGAACCGCCGGTTCTGTGACTGTGAGCGTGCGGTTGCCGGTGCTGACGCGTACGACGCGGCCGATCGGCATCAGAAGGTTGTCCCCGTGATGGCCGAAGGGCAGATCGCGTATGACCGGAATGTTGCTGAAGGCGAAAAATTCATGCAGGAGAGCGTCGATTTCGGCGTCGGTCCCGCAGTCTTTCAGTTTCCCGATAACCACAGCTCGGATTTTTTTCAGTCTACCGGACAGCCTGAGGTGGGTCAACATCCGGTCGATGCGGTAGACCGGTTCCTCGATGTCTTCGAAAAACCAGATGCCATCATCGATCCAGAAGTCATAGGGCGTACCGGTCAGCGCGGTGGTCAACGAAAGGCATCCTCCGAACAACGGGCCCTCCGCTTCCCCCTCGAAGACGACTTGCCCGAACGTAAAATAATGGGTGAGCGGTGCCTCACCGGAAAGCATCGACCAGAACCACGCCTCGATCTCCGGCGACAGACCGTTGAACCAGTCGAGGTTGACCATCGGGCCATGGAATGAGGCGACGCCGCAGCGGACGGCAATGGCCTGGTGGAGTGCGGTGATATCGCTGAATCCGATGATCGGCCGCGGGTTGGCGGTGATGGCGTCGTAGTCGATCTGGTCGAGGATGCGCATGGCGCCGTAGCCGCCGCGGGCAAAGAAGAACGCGTCGACATCCTCAGACTTCAAGTAATGGTTCAACTGTTCGGTGCGCTCGTCGTCGTCGCCGGCGAGGTAGCCGCGATGCCGATGATCGATGTTGCCGGCAAGAGTGACGCGCAGTCCGCGCTCCTCAAGCGAGCGCACGGCAGCCTCGATGCGTGGAAGCTCCGAAGGGGATGAGATTGCCAGAACGACGACGTGGCCTTTGCGAGGCAAGGCCCTGGGACGAATGAGCATGCGCGGAGAGTAGCAAAGGAGATGCTGGAAGCGGCGCGAGAGGAGTGCCGGACAAAGCGCCGTTCGTTGTCTGCCCGAATGCCAGAAAGTGTCAGAAAGTGTGGAGTGGACCTGTAAGCCGAATTCTGTTCCCTTCGCCGAAGCGTCGGGTGAAGATCATTCGTCTGCCACACGCGTTGCCGCGGTGGTCAAGCAACCTACCCGGAAGCTCATAACGGAGACGGGCGGCTCCATGACTTCCCTATTTGGTCTTGCTCCGCAGGGGGTTTGCCGTGCCGCCCACGCTCACGCGGGGCGCGGTGCGCTCTTACCGCACCGTTTCACCCTTGCCTCCTCCTGTCAGCCTTGCGGCATCGAGGCGATCGGCGGTCTCTTCTCTGTTGCACTTTCCGTCGCGTCACCGCGCCTGGCCGTTAGCCAGCCTGCTGCCCGTGAGAGTTCGGACTTTCCTCGACGCCTTGCGGCGCCGCGATCCTCCGGTCCACTCCACACGGGAGAGGGTAACAGATTGTGCTCCTGCGAATTGCGCGCCTCGCGCGCGTTGTCTGCGCTTCGCGCGTTGTCGGTTGTCTGCGCTGCCGCGCATGGTCGACAGGATATCGAAAACGCAAAGAGCCTCTATCACCCACCACGCGCCCCGCAGGGCGCAGACAACCGACAACGCGGCGAAGCCGGCTGACAACGCGCGAAGCGCATTCGAAATACATCGCCTTAAATTGTTGCTGTTTCAGTCGCTTACAATCAATGTCGGCGCGCCGACATCAAAATACGTTCCGGTTTTTCGGGTCCGAGAACCAGGCCGTCCACTCGTCGCCGGCAACGTTCTCTTCCGCTGGTGGAAGGCTTTCCAGCTCGGCGATGAAGCCGCCGGGATCGATGATCTCCACCTCCCGCCGGCGGATGCGCGCGGCCAGAGCGCGATCGGCGGTGACGACTTTCCAGCCCTTGCCGGCAGCCACGCGTTTCACGATCAACTCATCGGCGGAACGCGCCCCGCTGAAGATGACGCTGACACTGCCGAGATGGCGGCCGAAATGCTCCGGCTCCGAGCCGTCGAAATAGCAAGCCACCTTTGTTCTCTTCGCACGCGCGAAGTTCGCCAGCGCTCGAATGAGCTGGCGCTTGGAATCGGCGGCCTCGCGCGACGCGCCGGCGCGGCCGAGCAGGTTGTTTCCGTCGATGACCCAACTCATGCTCGTGCGCCGCGCATTCGCCTGTAGAGAACGACGAACATCATGCCGAGCACGAACATCATCAGGATCACGAGCCACGGGAGGAAGATGGCGATCAGGGCGTTGACGAACGCGAAGACGTCCTCGACGAGCGAGAGCAGAGGATTGCCGAGGCCGGCCGTGCTCAGCGTACTCGCTCCGCGCACCGTGGCCTTCGTAACGTGAGCACCCAACGCCGCCCCTCCGGCGATGACGGATGCCAGGATCACCGCGCCGTGCGGGACCTTGTCCGACACGGCTGCCCATGCCACCAGAGCCCCCGCGGCCGGGCGGATCAGCGTGTGGATGAGATCCCAGACGTGATCGACGGTGGGCACCTTGTCAGCCGCGAACTCGAGCAGATAGAGAAGGGCGACGACGATCAGCACCGGCGTCGACGCAAAGAAACGCGCCAGCTCGTCATGAAAGATCGCCGGCTGCCAGCGCGCCACCAGGCCGAAGACGAGGAGTGTGGCGTAGGCATTGATGCCGGCGCCCAGTCCCAATCCAGCCGAAGTGAGGAGCGATGCGATCATCAGCGCGGGATCTTAACCACCACGGGCGTTGTGCCCAGTACGGCCGGCCGCTGCTTCGTCGCGGCATTCGCTTCCGCGCTCGTGGCGAACCGGCCCCAGAAAACGCGATAGCACGGGCGGCCGTGATAGCTCATGGAGACGAACCAGACCTTGTCTCCCCCTTCGGCCATCGCCCGCGTGATCGATGTGGTCTCGCAAACGAGCTCGAACTGGACGGTGTAACTGCCGCCCGTCTGCGCGGCGAAGTCGCGGGCCATTCCGTCATATTTCGCCCGAACGGCGTCGGATGCCGCTGCCTGCGGCTGGGCATGGACCGGCTGGGCATTGGTGATGGTGGCGCTGGTTGTCGTGCGCTCGATATGCGGGGCGATGGTGGCGGTGGCTGGCGGCGGTTTGATGGCCGCCCGCGTGGTGGTAACAGGGTCGACGTGCGGACGGGCGTTTGTCGTAGTGGGTGGCGGGGCGGCGCTCGTGACTGCTACCGGCCGCGTGGACTTGCTCGTAGCCGTCGTGGCGGTTATGGGCGGCGCGGGCTTGCTCGTTGCCGTCGCTGCCGGCGGTACGGTTGTGCTCATTGTCGTCGTCGGGATGGACACCTGCGACGTCGTTGGGGCAGGAGGCGTGAGGCTGGCCTGCCGGAGTCTCGGGAGCTTGTGCGGCGCGACCACCACCGGCTCCGGCGTGTTGCGGCCTTGCCACCACATCCAGGCTGCATAGCCGCCACCGGCAATGATCAGGATGACGAGGATGGTCAGGAGCAGGCCCAGCCGGCTCCGCGGCTTCGCTGGCTTGACTGCGGCCGTCTTATTCGATGTCGGGACGCTGTCACTTCCGTGGACGGGCACGGCCGCACGGCGTGCCGCTTCGATCTGCGCATCGTCAAAGCCCCATTGCGGCTCGGCGGCAGGCGTGATCGGCGGAGGCGCGAGCTCAGTGGAGGAGAAGGCGTCGAGCTCCGCATCGGGCTCGTCCCAGACCGAGTGTGAGGCTGGCTTCGCCGCGGGAGCGACCTCCGCTGGTATCCGCGCCGGACTGTTCAGCGCAGGGATCTCCATGGTCGCGCCAGCCGCTGGCGCCCACTTGTCAACTGGAGCAGCCGCTACGGCCGGCGCGACATCGTCGAGCGTGAAGTCAGGATTCTCGATGTCCCACTGTGCCGTCTCTTCCGCTGGCGCATAAACCTCATGTTCTGCTGGAGGTTTGCCGACACGCGTCACAAGCCGCAGGAGCCGCAGTGCTTCGAGCAGCTTATAGACGTTGAACACGTCTTTCCCGGACTTGCCGGCAACCTCGGCAGCGCTGTTCTTGCCGTCGATCTGTGCGGCGATCTGCTCCGCGTCTTCGTTCAGGCCGAGGCGGCGGAAGGAGTCTTCGAAATTCGGTGCCTTCTCAAAAACGGCGTTGCCGCTCTCCATCGCCTGTTCGGACTTCGATCGATCGTTGTCGGTAACCACCAGCTCGACGATGATCTGCGCCAGAGGAAAGAGCGTCCCCTCCTCCCGCTTCGGCAGATAGTCGGCGACGATCGTGTAGGAACCGGTCTTCCATCCGATGATGGAGCGAAGGACGCCGATGACCTGGACGCGGCGAGCCCACGTCAGCTCCTTTCGGGTGATGAAGCCGAGACCGAGGAGAGCATCGCCGAGGGTCTCGCTCTCCTTCCGTTTCGCCAGCGCCTGCTTGACGTGCTCGCGCGTCACCTTGTTCGCGCGCATGAGGATCTCGTCGATGGCGTCGGTGCGGTCGTTCGTCGATGCGGAGAGGACGTCGCCGCTCTTGAAGTAGACGATTTTGATGATGCCGTCACTCTCGAAGCGGATCGCCCCGGTGAACGTCTCCCCCCCGAGCTCGACGAGCCGCTGAATCAGATCGATCTCGCCGATTTCGCCTTCAAAGCTCATTGTTCCCCCCGCCCTGTCTCTTAGGACCGCCATGCATTATCGCATGCGTGATTTGGGGGTGGGGTGTGGGGTGTGGGGAGTGGGAGTTGCTTCGTCGTGAGATTGGACGTTTCGGTCGCGCATGGGAAGCGATGCAATACGCGCTAATCCCCGCTACGCCTTGGACATTCGGGGAGCCGTCGGCGAAGCCGGCGTGAGAACCGTAGCCACCGGCTTCAGCCGGTGGTTTTCGGGTTCTCTCGCGATCAGAGCCCGCTTAAGCGGGCGACAGAACGGGTCACGCGTTATCTATGGGCGGACCGTATTCAGATGTCCACCGGTCTTTTCTGCCGCCCGCTACGCGGGCTTGCGACTTGGGCGGGTCTGAAAACCCCCGGCTCGAAGCCGGGGGCTACGGTTCTCTTAAGCCGGCTTCCGCCGGCTATCCCGCCGCTATCGTGCGACTGACCCATAGCTCTTGAGTGGCTAGCGCGTTTGCCCTCCCCCCCCCCACCCCCCACTCCCCACCCCCTACGTATGCAATTCGTCATACAACGTCTGCCCCACCTTCCGCCCCAGCACATTCATCAGATCCTGCGGGGAGGCCTGTCGGACGCCGGAGACGCTGCCGAATCGCTCGATGAGCAGGCGCCGGCGCTTCTCGCCGATGCCGGGCATGTCGTCGAGGGCGCTGTGCAGGGTGCGCTTCGAGCGCCGGCGGCGGTGGGAGGAGACTGAGAAGCGATGCGTCTCGTCGCGCACCATCTGCAGCAGTTGCAGAGCGGGATCGCGGCGCTCGAGGCGGATTGGCTCCTCACGGCCCGGGAGGTAGATCTCCTCCTCCCGCTTGGCCAGGCCGGCGATCGGGATCTCCTCGATCCCGAGTTTGTTGAGCGCGGCCAGCGCGGCGTTGAGCTGGCCGCGGCCTCCGTCGATCAGGATCATGTCCGGAAGGCTCTTGTCCTCTTCCAGAAGACGCCGGTAGCGGCGGTCGACCGCTTCCGCCATCGAGCGGAAGTCATCCGCCCCCTCGACCGTCTTGATATTGAAGATCCGATACTGCTTCTTGTCGAACTTGCCGCGGTCGAGAACGACCATCCCAGCCACCGAGTCGGTCCCCTGAATGTTCGAGATGTCAAACGACTCGATGCGGCTGATCTCTCTGTCGAAGCCCAGAATCTGCCCAAGTTTCTGTGCAGCGATCTGCAGCCGGTCCTGCGTCGACTTGCGGAAGCGCGACTCGTGCGAGAGACGCGCGTTCCGGTTCGCCAGCTCCACGCGGTCGACACCTCTGCCCCGCTGCGGCACGCGCAGCGACACCTTGTGGCCGGCCTGCTCCGTCAGCCAGGCGGTCAAGAGGTCGCACTCCTCCACTTCGAACGGGATGAGCACATCCCGCGGGATGAAGAGGTTGTCCTGGTAGTACCGCTGCAGGACTTCGCCGAGGAAGTACGTCGGCTGGTAGATGTCGATCTTCTCCCAGAACAGCTCCCGCCGGTCGACCACGTTCCCGTCGCGGATGACGAAGAGCTGGACGGCGACATCACTCCCGTCCTCGTGCAGGCCCCAGACATCCGCGTCCTCGTCCTCCGCCGAGGCCACCTGCTGCTCGGCCTGCACCCGCTCGACGGTACGGACGAGATCGCGGTAATACGTCGCCATCTCGTAGTTCTCCGCCTCCGCGGCGCTGTACATCCGGTGGGTCAGGCGATCCTGCAGCTCCCGCGTCTTTCCGCCGAGGAAGAGCACCACGTCGTCCACCATGTCGCGATACAGCTCCGGCGTCGTCAACCCGGCCACGCATGGCCCCAGGCACTGGTGCATGTCGTAGTAGAGACAGGGCCGCGGGAGGGCGTTCCTGCCGGCGACGATATCGAGGTCGCAACTGCGGAGCTTGAACTGGTCGGCGACGAGCTTGAGCAGCCTTCGGGCCGTGCCTGCGAAGAACGGGCCGTAGAAGAGATCGCCCTTTTTACGGTCGAGCCGGCGCGTGAAGACGACCCGCGGGTAGTCCTCCGACATCGTCACCTTGATGTAGGGGTAGCTCTTGTCGTCCCGGAGCAGGATGTTGTACCGGGGCTGGTTCGTCTTGATGAGGTTGTTCTCGAGGAGGATGGCCTCCAGCTCGTTGTTGGTGGTCACGAAGTCGATCGTCTCGATCTCGTTGATCAGCGTCATGGTCTTGCTGTCGCGCGCGCCGCGTCCCACCAGATAGGAGCCGACCCGGCTCTTCAGGTTCCGCGCTTTCCCGACGTAGATGACCTCCCCCTCGGCGTTCTTGTGCATGTAGACGCCGGGGCGGTCGGGCAGCTCTTTGAGCCGGGCTTTGAGGCGTTCGAAGCGGTCGGACATGAGGCGTAGATGGAACAAGTTACGCCTTCTGCGTCATCCCGGTCAGCGCGATGACTGGTCAACGTATTGACGAGTCATTCTTCCCGCGCCGGCTGTACCTCGGGACTGAATTCGAGCGATCGGGTCTGTTGTCGATCCGGACCCGACTCATCAATCTGACAATTTGTGTCATCGATCTGTCGACTGGACCTAATCGATCTGTCGGTTCGAGTCAACGATCTGTCCGTCCGACTGATCGATCTGTCGATTCGAGTCATCGATCTGACAATTTGTGTCATCGATCTGTTCGGCCGACAGATCGATCTGTTCACTCGATGTCATCGATCTGTCGGTTCGAGTCAAAGATCTGTCCGTCCGACTGATCGATCTGTCGATTCGATGTCATCGATCTGACAATTCGTGTCATCGATCTGTCGGTTCGAGTCAACGATCTGTCCGTTCGACTGATCGATCAGTCGGTTCGAGTCAACGATCTGTCCGTTCGACTGATCGATCTGTCGATTCGAGTCATCGATCTGACAATTTATGTCATCGATCTGTCCGCTCGACTGATCGATCTGTCGGTTCGGCTAATCGGGCAGTCGATTCGAGTCGCCTGGAACGAAGCGTTGACTGCTCGGGAGTTGGAGGTGAGTTTCAGGTCAATCAGTCCGGGATGCGCGCCAGAAACTCCCCTGCCGCGACGCGAAACTCGTCCGTCCACTCATGCCCACCGTCGTAGACGCATGTGCTGACCGTGGTCACTTCCGAGAGAAACTTCAAGTCTTTCTGGAGCTTTTCCTCCGTGTACCACTCCTCGCGAGTCCCGCGACCGATGAGAACAGGTGGGAGCCGCTGCTGCGATTCGAGCAGCTCCGGCGGCGCATCGCCGCCCAGAGCGATCAGGCCGCTGGCCGCCGACCCTGCCGCGGCGCGATACGCCATCGCCACGCCTTGCGAGAACCCAATGAAGACGAGATGACGCGGCGGCGGAAACCGGGCCACGACCGACCGGACGTACGCGCGGTTGTCCTCGATGGCCAGCTCCCGATCGAGACTGGTCATCCACGACGCCACGATCGCCCCGGTGCGATTCAGGTAGAACGGGTGGAGCGCCTGAACCGCCACCGCCGTCCATCGCTCGATCCCCGGGATCTTGCCCAGCTCGCCCATGTGGATCTCGGCCGTTTCCCCATAGCCGTGAAAGCCGACCAGGAGCCGTTCCGGCGGACCCTGGCGCACGAGGTAGCTGCCGTGGGTGGTGGTTGGGATGGTGCGAGTCTCGAAGTCGGTCATGGCCGCATCGTAGCGACACGGACACGAAAGGCACAATGTTGAATGTTCGATGTTGAATGTTCGATGTTGAATGTTCAATGTTGAATGAACGACGCGAGCGGGCATTCGTGCGCGATTCGTTCAACACTCAACATTGAACATTCAACATCGAACATTCAACATTGCCTCTCCCGTGCCTTCCTCGGCATCCGAAAGCGAAGCCGCTTCGCCTCATCGACGCCAGCCCATCCCGCTACAATGCGCCCGCGTGCCGCGCCTCACCCTGGTCGTTCCCTGTTACAACGAAGAGCGCCGCCTCGATGTCGAGGCCTTCCGCCGCGTCTCGATCGAGGGAGACGCCATCGACTTCCTCTTCGTCAACGACGGCAGCAGCGACGGGACGTTGCGTGTGCTCGAGTCGCTCCGCGATTCCGATCCGAAGCGTTTCGCTGTCCTCAACCTCGAGCGCAACAGCGGCAAGGCCGAGGCGGTTCGCCGTGGCTTCATCGCCGCCATGGAGCAGCCCGCCGGCTACATCGGATTCTGGGATGCCGATCTGGCCACTCCCCTCTCCGAGCTGCCCGCCTTTCTGGCCATCCTCGAGTCGCGTCCCGCGATCCAGATCGTGATGGGCGCCCGCGTCCGCCTTCTCGGGCGCGAGATCAGCCGCCGCGCCGCCCGGCACTACGTCGGCCGCGTCGGCGCCACGCTCATCTCGTCAACCCTCGGGCTGGCCGTGTACGACACCCAGTGCGGCGCCAAAGTCTTCCGGACGAATGCCACGCTCCGCGAGGTCTTCGACCGCCCATTTCTCTCGCGCTGGATCTTCGATGTCGAGATCATCGCCCGCTACATCCAACGCCTCGGCCGCGATGCCGCAGCCGCGGCGATCTGCGAGTTGCCGGTCACCCGCTGGCACGACGTAACCGGTTCGAAGGTCAAGTCGCACGATTTTCTGCGAGCACTGCACGATCTGTGGAAGATACGGCGGGTGTATCGGTACAGCAGATTGGTGGATTAGTGGATTAGTAGATTGGAGATCAATCGGAAGGTTGGCGCGGATCGATCTGATCCACTAATCTACTAATCTACTGATCCACCCAACGTCGTCTACTCTACAATCCGAAACCAATGACCACCACCGCGCCCGTCTGCGACGACCGCAGCCTCTCGCAACTCGCCCTCGGCCTGACCGGCTCCGAGATCCTGAAGATCTCCGGTGAGATCCGAACGCTCTCCGAGGCTGGCCGGGAGATCTGCAACCTCACCGTCGGCGACTTCTCGCCGAAAGAGTTCCGCATCCCGAAGGTGCTCGAAGAGCTGATCGCGGAAGCCTTCGCTGCCGGCGAGACGAACTACCCTCCGTCAGACGGAACGAAAGAGCTGCGCCAGGCGGTCATCCGCTTCTACGATGACGTCCTGGGCCTGAAGTATCCGCTCGAGTCGACCATCATCGCCGGTGGCGCGCGCCCGATCATCTTCGCCGCATACGCCGCGATCGTCGATCCGGGCGACAAAGTCGTCTATCCCATTCCGTCCTGGAACAACAACCACTACACATACCTCATGCGCGGCGTGCCGGTCGAGATCGCCGTCGGTCCGGAGACCAACTTCCTGCCCACAGCGGATCTCCTGCGGCCCCACATCCGCGACGCGCGTCTCATCTGTATCTGCACGCCGCTCAATCCGACCGGCACGGTCATGGCACGGGAGGAAGTGGAGCGCATCGCCCATCTGGTGGTCGATGAAAACGAGCGCCGCGCCGCCACCGGCGAACGCGCGCTGCTCCTGCTGTGGGATCAGGTCTACTGGATGCTGACCTTCGGTGGCTTTCACCACTACACGCCGCCGCAACTCGTCGCCGAGGTCATGCCGTACACGGTCTTCGTCGACGGGATCTCCAAGGCATTCGCCGCCACCGGCCTTCGCGTGGGATGGACGGTCGCGCCGGCGATCATCGCGGCGAGGATGCGCGACATCATCGGCCACCTGGGCGCGTGGGCGCCCCGGCCGGAGCAGATGGCCGTGGCGAAGTTCCTCGGCATGCGCACGGCAATCGACGAGTTCCACGAGACGATGATTCGCGCGCTGCAGCTCCGCCTCGATCTCCTCTACGACCGCATCGAGACGATGCGGCGCGACGGTCTGCCGGTCAGCGCCATCGCGCCGCAAGGGGCCATCTACCTCTCCGTGCAGTTCGACCTCGTCGGCCGAGGGGGCATCACCTCGAACGAACAGATCCGCCGGATCCTCCTCGATGACGCCGGCTTCGCCGTCGTGCCGTTCCAGGCATTCGGCCTGCGGCAGGAGACGGGCTGGTTCCGGCTCAGCGTCGGCGCCGTCTCGCCCGGCCAGATCGACGCCGGCCTGGCGCGCGTGCGCGACGTACTGTCCCGGTTCGCGTAGACTCTTCTCATTCATTCAATCAAGGAGGCATCATGTCCCCTCTCCGGCGGCTCCTTCCTCTCTTTCTTCTCGTTACGGTCCCGCTCGCTGCGCAGACCACTGGCTCGATCGGCGGCCGCGTGAACGACTCCAGCAATGCGCCGCTCCCCGGAGTCACCGTCGAGGCGACAAGCCCTGCACTCCAGGGCATCCGCATCGCCGTCAGCGACGGGGCGGGGCTCTATCGTCTCCCACTCCTCCCTCCGGGAAACTACACGGTCGCATTCACGCTCACCGGTTTCGCTCCGAAGAAGAACGCGGCAATCCCCGTGTCTCTTGGGAAAGAGACCACGCTCGATGTCGCACTCGCTCCGGCCTTGACGGAGAGCATTACCGTCGGCAGCTTCGCGCCGCCGATCGACACGTCATCGAACACGCTCGGTACAAACCTCAACTCCACTCAGATTGAGACGCTGCCGACGCAACGCGATTACTCCTCCGTCGCGCAGATCACACCCGGTGTCTCCACGGATGCCATTCAGTCCGATGACAAACAGACGCCGACGATCACGGTCTACGGCTCCTCGGGCGCCGAGAACGCGTTCTACATCGACGGCGTCAACACCACGAACATGGAGTACGGCTTTCAGGGCAAGGAGCTCAACTTCGAGTTCATCGACGCCTTCGAGGTGAAGACCGGCGGATACGAAGCTGAGTATGGCCGTGCCACCGGCGGCATCATCAACGTGGTCACGAAGTCGGGAAGCAACGACTTTCACGGCGACGTCTTCGGTTACGACAACAACGACTCGCTCCAGACAAACTCGAAAACGGTCGTGGGAAGCACATCGTCCGGATTCACAAAGAAGGACTACGGCGCCGACATCGGCGGCTTCATCCTCAAGGACAGGCTGTGGTTTTTCGGCGCATTCGATCAGGTCCGCAACACGCAGGGCAACATCCTCTCCGCGGGACCTGACGCCGGCAATTCCGTGGCGTCGCTGAGCCATCGCGACCTCGGCTCGGGGAAGGTAACGTTCAGCCTCGCGCCGAACCACACCTTCACCGGTACGTTCCTGCAGGATCCCCGCGTCGACACCGGCGCGATCAATGACGCCAACCACACGCTCGTCGGCGACCCGGCCACGTACCTCGGGCGGCAGGACTTCGGCGGCCGCGATTACGCGCTCCGTTACGACGGCATCGTCGGCACGACCTGGCTCTTCTCCGCTCAGGGCGCAAGGCACAAAGAGAACAACTCCGTCGGGCCGGCCACGGCCGCCGGCGACGCCATCGAGTACATCGACGCCCGCAACAACTTCTTCCAGACCGGCGGCTTCGGCCTCATTCAACAGAAGGCTTTCGATCGCAAGTTCTACGGCGGCTCCGCGACCCGTTACCTCGGCTCGCACCAGCTCAAATTCGGTATCGAGTCCGAGGACCAGACCGCCGATGTCATCAAGGTGATGTCCGGCGGCCAGCAGGTCGACATCTTCGACAACCCCAACAACCCCGCCATGCCGATCTACAGCCACTTCTACTGGACCACTCCGACCGCCACCGTCGCCAACGCCCCCATCTCGGAGTTGAACGCATCGCCGGAGCACAAGAACACAACGGTCTATCTGGAGGACCGCTGGACCCTGAAGAACGTGACGATCAACGCCGGCGTCCGCTGGGACCGCCAGCGCATCATCGATGCCGCCGGCGTCACCCAGATCGATCTCAAGAAGGACTACGCCCCTCGACTCGGATTCGTATGGGATCCGAGCGGCGCGAACAAGGCCAAGGTCTTCGGCTCGTACGGACGCTACTACGAAGAGATCCCGATGGACCTGGTCATCCGCTCA
Organism: Thermoanaerobaculia bacterium; assembly: GCA_035482045.1. Classification (GTDB taxonomy): domain Bacteria; phylum Acidobacteriota; class Thermoanaerobaculia; order Gp7-AA8; family Gp7-AA8; genus JADGNZ01. The sequence goes on along the minus strand of DATHRD010000020.1, from coordinate 39,349 downwards.
TTCTCCTACGAGCGGCAGCCGCGCATCATCAATTACAGCCCGACGAGCGTCGTGCCCGATCCGAATGCGGAGAACGACGCCGGCACGCCGTCGGCCATTCTCGGCGGCTTCACCGAGCCGGCCGATCCCAACCTGAAGAACCAGTACCTGTCGGAGTACATCGTCGGCGGCGAGCGGGAGTTGATGCCGAACGTCTCCGTCGGCGTCAAAGGGATCTACCGCAGCTACGGCCGCGTCATCGAGGACTTCCTCTGCATGACGGACGGCACCTACTGCATCGGCAATCCCGGCGAAGGCATCATGCAGAAGATCTACACGCTCGATTACTCGCAGCAGTTCGACGCGCCGAAGCCGAAGCGGACGTACAAGGGAATCCAGCTCGACGCCACGAAGGCTTACAGCAACAACTGGCAGGCCACGGCCTCATACGTCTACTCGCGCCTGGAAGGGAACTACGACGGCGAGTACTCCCCGTTCACGAACGTGGGCGCCGATCCGAACATCTCCGCGGCATACGACTACTACGACTTCTTCACCAACGGCCGCGACTTGACAAAGATCACCAACACCGGCCCGCTCTCGAACGACCGCCGCCACCAGCTCAAGGCCTCGGGCATCTACAACACGCCATGGAAGCTCTCGCTCGGCGTTTCCGCCTACTGGCGCAGCGGCGCGCCGCTCACCGCCTACGGTTTCTCCGACGCCTATCGACGCTACGAGTTCTTCCTGACGACCCGCGGTGCCCTGGGACGCACGCCGAGCAACTACGACGCCGACGTCCACCTCGGCTACCCGCTCGCTTTCGGCGGCTCCCATCTCAACCTGCTGCTCGATGTCTTCAACATCCTCAACACCCAGCGCGCCGTCCTGCTCGATGAGCGCTACGGTTTCCAGGAGAGCGACAACGCCTTGCCCACATCACCAAACCCGACCTACCTCAAACCGATCGTGCGGACACCGGCGACCTCGGCACGGTTGGGAGTTAGGTGGACGTTCTGAGGGGATTTCACGCGGAGGCGCGGAGGCGCGGAGAATGAGAGCGCGCATCTCCCCGTCTCCGCGCGAACCAGATCAAACGAAGATCCGAATCTCCTTCAACTCCCGCAGCTTGTCTCTGATCTCCGTCGCCTTCTCGAAGTCGAGATTCTTGGCCGCTTCTTTCATTTCACGAGTCAGCCGGGCGATGGCTTTGTCGAGGTCCTCGCCTTCCGTCAGGTCGAGACGGGCTTTCGACGAGGGGCCGCCCGGGACCTCGAAGTAGTCGAGGTTGGCCATCTTCACCAGATCGCTGTCGATGGCCTTGATGATCGATGCGGGCTCGATGCCGTGGTCCTCGTTGTATTTCTGCTGGATGCCGCGGCGGCGATTGGTCTCGGCGACGGCGAACTTGATCGAGTCGGTCATCTTGTCGGCGTACAGGATGGCTACTCCGCTCAGATTGCGGGCGCAGCGCCCGATGGTCTGGATCAGCGACGTCTGCGAGCGGAGGAAGCCTTCCTTGTCGGCGTCGAGGATGGCCACGCACGAGCACTCCGGGATGTCGAGACCTTCGCGCAGCAGGTTGATGCCCACGAGCACGTCGTACGTGCCGATGCGGAAGTCGCGGATGATGGCGATGCGCTCGAGCGTCTCCACATCCGAGTGCAGGTAGTTGACCTTGATTCCCAGCTCCAGCAGGTAGCGCGTCAGATCCTCGGACATTCGCTTCGTCAGCGTCGTCACCATCACGCGTTCGCTCTTGCTGATCCGCTCCTTGATCACGCCGATGAGATCGTCGACCTGCCCTTTGACCGGCCTGATGATGATCTGCGGATCGAGCAGACCGGTCGGTCGGATGACCTGCTCGGCGAATAGGCCGCCGGTCTTCTCCATCTCGAACGGTCCCGGCGTGGCCGAGACGTAGACGATCTGCGTCAGTTTCCCTTCGAACTCCTCGAACGACAACGGACGGTTGTCGATGGCGCTCGGCAGGCGAAATCCGTACTCGACCAGCGTCTCCTTCCGGGCTCGGTCGCCGCCCCACATGGCCCGCACCTGCGGAATGGTCTGGTGTGACTCGTCGACCACGAGGAGGAAATCTTTGGGAAAGTAGTCGATCAGCGTCGGCGGCGGCTCCCCTTTCGAGCGGCCGGAGAGGTGCCGCGAGTAGTTCTCGATGCCGTTGCAGTAACCGAGTTCCGCGATCATCTCCAGGTCGAACATCGTCCGCTGCGAGAGGCGCTGCGCTTCCAGGAGGCGGTCATTGGCGCGCAACTCGGCCACGCGCTCGTCGAGCTCGACGCGGATGTTCTCCATCGCGTGCAGCAGGCGGTCGCGCGGCGTGACGTAGTGCGTGCGCGGGTAGACCGCCAGGCGGTCGTATTCGCGGCCCGACGTGCGCCCGGTGATGGGATCGATGCGCGTCATCTTGTCGATCTCGTCACCGAAGAACTCGATGCGCACCGCGTCGTCCTCGTATGCCGGCCAGAGCTCGAGCACGTCGCCGCGCACGCGAAACGTGCCGCGGGCCAGGTCGTACGGCGTTCGCTCGTACTGCATCTCCGTCAGCCGGCGCAGGTACTCCGTCATCGGCTTGTCGACGCCGCGCTCGAAGAAGACGAGCATGGAGTGGTAGAGGTCGGGATCTCCGATGCCGTAAATACACGACACCGACGAGACGATGATGACGTCGCGGCGCTCGAAGAGAGCCTTGGTGGCCGCGAGGCGCAACTTGTCGATCTCGTCGTTCTTCGTCATCTCCTTCTCGATGTAGAGATCGTTCTGCGGGATGTAGGCCTCGGGCTGGTAGTAGTCGTAGTACGAGACGAAGTACTCGACCTTGTTCTCCGGGAAGAAGTTCTTGAACTCCTGGTACAACTGCGCCGCCAGCGTCTTGTTATGGCTCAGCACCAGCGTCGGCCGGTTGACGGCCTCGATCACCTTGGCGATGGAGAAGGTCTTGCCCGACCCGGTCACGCCGAGGAGAACTTGATCGCGCGTTCCAGCCTTGACGCTCTCGGTGAGCTGCCGGATGGCCTCGGGTTGATCGCCTTGCGGGGTGAATGGTGAGAGGAGTTGGAAGTTCATGTGTGTGGGTTACTGGGTTACTGAGTTGCTGCGGTTGCTGGGTGGTCGCGTGGTCTCACGGTTGCTCGGTCCGCGGCGGGATCCCGCGAGACCCCGCGACTGCGAAACCGCGAGACCCCGATCGCCGCTCAGCAACCCAGCAACTCAGTAACCCAGCAACTCATTTCACGCTTCGATTCACTACCCGCAGCGCGGCAATCAGCTTGTCGGCTTCGGCATGATCGATCTTGTCGTCCCCATCGACCTCAGTGGCCACGTGGAGAAACAATTGCGTTCTGTCAAGCTTCAGCTTCCCCGCGCTCGCCGCCGCGCGCATCGTCCTCATCTCCGCGTTGAACGCTGCCCTCTGATCCGGCGTCACGTCGCGGGTGAAGTGAGAGGACATGTCGTCCTGCATCTTGCCGAAGAGCCAGTCCAGGACCAAGCCGGAGCGCGGCGCGAAGGCTCCAGCCGCAAACAACACGATCACGAATACGAGCGACGCCCATCCGCAGCCGGCAGGAACCCATCGCGGGAAGAGCGGCCGCAGATCCGTCCCCGCCGCCGAGTAGTAGTCGGCGGGGCGGCGGAACGGAAGCGTGTCTGCCTCCGGGGCGGGCGGCGGTGCGTCCGGCTGCTGTTCGTGGGGGGTAATGTCGTCCAATGAAACCCTCGGGTTCGCCGCGGCGGCAGGAAAATGTATCATGCGCGAAAGTCGTCCTCGTGGACCAAAGAAGGAAGGAAGTACGAACATGCCGGCGTCGTTGTCGAAAGTGGCGGTGTTGATTCTTGATGACAACCCCCTGGTCCTGAAACTGGGACGGGCGTTGCTCGAACGCGAAGGCTGCACCGTCCTGACGGCGTCCAGTTGGATCGAGTTCAACCACGTCCTGGCCGGTACCTCCCCGGACATCATCTTCCTCGATGTCAATCTGCCCAGCATCAAGGGGAACCGCCTCAGTGAAGTGCTGAAGTCGCAGTCGAGCAAGAAGGACATCCCGATCGTCCTGATCTCCGATCTGCCGGAGAAGTCGCTCGAGGAAATGTTTCCCAGCAGCGGCGCCAACGCCTGGATGCGCAAGCCCCTCACGCGCGACAAGATGGTGGACATGATCAACCGCTACGCGCGATGACGGACGGTACGCGACTCCTTCGCGCGGTCGGCGTGCCTGTCGTCATTGCCGTCCTGCTCCTCGTCATGCTCCCGAAGATGTGCGCGCGCGCTGTGCTCGTGTCAAAGACGCGCAAAGAGAAGGAGGAGCGCGCCGCAGGCGGGCTGCACATCGAATCGACGCAGAAGCCGGTCAGCTATCCTGCCGGGCTCGATCCCGAGCGCATTCGTTACCTCGTAGAGATCGACGCCCGTTTTTCGGCGCCATACACCGCCCGTGTCCGCAAGACGCTGGATATCAGTCTCGCACCCATGGAGCAGAAGTTCATTCCGGTTCTGCAGAAACTCGGCTACATGGAGCTCAGCAGCGACGGCAAGCTGACGCTGACGCGTGACGGGATACTGCACCTCGACGGGGTCGTCGACGACGGCGCCTCATGGACTTTTCCCGTCGCCAAGCGGCAATTCAGTGCCGTCACGTCGATCGACAGCGACGGCGGCACCGCCCACGCCGGGTTCGCCTGGAAGTGGGAACCGAATGCCATCGGCGCCGAACTCATGCCGACACCGAAACGGCACGAAGCCAAAGCGGAGCTGGCCAACGTCGACGGACGGTGGTCGTTGACCCAGGTCGCCGATCTGGACAACGAGCTGGAGTAAACCAGAAACCAGAAACCAGAAAAAACAACACCCTTTCTGGTTTCTGGTTTCTAGTTTCTGGTTTCAAGAAGGCGGCTTCGGACTCGTCGTAGTCGCTGGCGCCGGCACAACCGCCGTCGGAACCGCATCCACGTTCGGCGCCGGTGACTCGGCGCTCTCGCCTGACCGCGCCGAGGCATCCTGCGCACCCTGCGTCGGCTCGAGCTCCTTCGGTTGATAGAAGGGCTTCTGCAGGTAGTACGGCAACTTGCTCATCGCCACCGTGGCACCGCTGCAATCCTTGTCCGGCTCCTGGCCGGCGATGAAGGCTTCCATGACCACGTGCTCGCAGGGGCCCTCGCCGCGCCGGCCGGTCTTCAGATCCATCTTGGCCATGACGATGCCGGGTGGGATGTCGAATTCCGGACGCGAGATGCGCAGCTTCAGCACGTCGATCTGCTTGACGATGTCGATCCAGATAGGGAGCGCCACCTCGGCACCGGTGCCGCCACCGCCGAGGGACTTGCTCGGGTCGTCGTACCCGACCCAGACCCCGATCGTGTACTCCGGCGAGAAGCCGAGAAACCATGCGTCCGTGTACGAATTCGTCGTCCCTGTCTTGCCTGCCAGCGGCGGTGGCAGCGTGTGCGCTTCGAAGCCGGTCCCGCGGTCGATCGTCCCGCGCATGACGTGAGCCAGCTCGAACGCCACCTGCGCCTGCGTCGCCTCCGATAGCTCCGGCAGTTGTTCCTCCAGCACGCGGTCGGTCTGATCGACGATCTTGCGAACCAGCCGCGGCTTCACGTACACGCCTTGATTGGCGAATACGTTATAGGCGCCGGCCATCTCGATCGGCGATACACCGGCCGCGCCGAGCGCCGTCGACGGATAGCGAGGGATGTCCGAGGTGATGCCGCAGCGCTTGGCGAAGTCAACCACGTGATCCGCCCCGACCATCATCCAGGTTTTCACCGCCGGCACGTTGATCGACAACTCGAGAGCGCGCTGGATGGTCACGATGCCGGAGTACAGGCCGTAGTAGTTCTTTGGCGAATAGATCTGATTGCCGATCGGGATGGCGATCGGCTCGTCGAAAATCGTATCCGCCGGCGTCAGCCCTTTCTCGAACGCCGCGCCGTACACGAACGGCTTGAACGACGATCCGGTCTGGCGCCGTGACTGGATGGCGCGGTTGAACTTCGAGATCTGAAAGTCGTAGCCGCCAACCAGCGCGCGAACCTCTCCGGTCTTGACGTCGAGGATGACCACCGCCCCCTGCACCTGCGGCAACTGGTCGAGCATCCACTTCCGGGTGTGGGTCTTCGCGTCCTCGTCCAGACGGATGTAGATGATGTCGCCGGTCCGGAGCACGCCTTCCATCGACTTGTGCTGCGTCCAGGCGAACGATGCCGCGGGCAGCGTCATCGTGTCCTTCCCGACGCGCGCGGCGAAGCCGCTCTTGTCGACGGTCATGACGACGGCGGGATAGAGCTTGTCCGTCACATAGGGATCAATCGACCAGCTCGGGTCTTTGTATGCGTTCGGATCGATCCCCTCGGTCACCAGATTCCGCGCCGGCTTGCGGAATCCGCGGCGCCGGTCCCATCGCCGCAGACCACGCTGCAGCGCTGTCTCGGCCGCCTGCTGCATGCTCAGATCGAGCGTCGAATAAACCTTCAAACCACGCTGATAGAGATTCTCGACGCCGAACTTGTCGCTCTTCTCGATGGCCTGGCGAATCTCCTCGGAGAAGTAGGCTCCGACGCGCGGTGCCTCCTCTTTGTACGCGCCGAGGACGATCGGCGCGTTCACGGCCTGGGCGAGCTGCTCCTTCGTCTGGATGTAGCGCTCTTCGTACATCCTCCGCAGAACGTGGTTCCGCCGCGCCGTGGCGTGGTCGAGATGCGTGATCGGGCTGTAATACATCGGAGCCCGAATCAGCCCCGCGATCATGGCCGCCTCGGGGACGGAGAGGTCCTTGGCGTGCTTGCCGAAGTAGAGCCGCGAGGCCGCTTCGACACCGTATGCGCCGTGGCCGAGGTAAACCTGATTCGCGTACAACTCGAAAATCTGATCCTTCGTGAAGTTCTTCTCGATGTCGACGGCCAGGAAGGCCTCATCGATCTTGCGGCGGAAGTCTTTCGCCGGCGTCAGGAAAACCTGCTTCGCCAACTGCTGGGTCAGGGTCGAGGCCCCTTCCACTTTCTTGCGGGCGATGATGTCTTTGAGGGCGGCGCGGAAGATCGCTTTCGGATTGATGCCGCCGTGATGATAGAAGTCAGCGTCTTCGGTGGCGACGACCGCCTGAACCAGGGCCGGAGCCATGTCGCGCTTGGCCACGACGATGCGCTTCTGGATCGAATACTCGGCGAAGGCGATGCCGTTGCGGTCGTAGATGCGCGTGATGATGGCCGGTTGATAGTTATCGAGAGACTGGACCAGCGGCACGCTGACGGCGTGCGCGAGGACGAACCCGCCGGGGACTCCGAGAACGAGCGCGATCAGGAGGATGAACAGACGCGGCTTGTAGCTCTTTCGTGGGGGAAGGTCGAGAACGGCGTCAGACACGGATGTGAGTGTAGCGCCTGGAAGGATGAAGGCGGAAGTCGGAAGGATGAAGGCGAAAGGATGAAGGATGAATCAGTCCTCATCCTTCATCCTTCATCCTTCATCCTTGTTTCATCCTTGTCACTCCTTCCACGCTCCTGCCTCCTCCAGAATAGAATGAGCGCGATGTCCACGCATCCCTCCCCGAAGGCAGCGCCCGCGCCGGACTGGAGCCGGCTGGTCTCCGACTCGCTGACACAGCACGGTGCCTGGTACACCTATCGCAAGCTCGCCGAGGCCCGGATTGCGTATCCGGACGATCTCTCGTTGCGCGGCTACGCGGAGATCCTCCGCACCACGATCGTTCGCGACTTCCTCGCGCATCCGAAGGCGATGCAGGCCGTGCCAAGACTGACGGCCGAGTTCCTCTCGAACTTCGACCGATTCAACCTCACCGCTCAGGAGGGCTATCTCATCTCACTCATCGACGGCCGCCTCGACCTGCAAAAGCTGCTCATCCTCAGTCCGTTCGACCAATTCAATACCTTATTCAACCTGGCCAAGCTCCAGCACGAACGCGCCATCACGGTACCGCAATGAACCTGAACGACAAGTACATCATCGCCAGACATCTCAAGACTCCGATCGCCATCGTCAACGAGCAGGGCGGCGTGGAATGGCGCAACGACGCCTTCGAGGCGACCTTCGGCGGCGACGCCGGAGATTGGCTGGCGCAGGCGGCGCGCTCGCTGGCCGGGGAGAGAGGCTGGCTCCAGAGCTTCTTCCTCGATACCGACGCCCAGCACTCTCTCGACGTCGACATCGAAGGACGGACGTATCGGGTCGACAAGATCATGCAGATCGACGACTACGCCACGCCGACCGTGGCGCTCTGGTTCGAAGATGTCACGCTGCAGCGGGAAGCGGAACAGGCCAAGTCCGACTTCACGGCCCAGATCGTCCACGATCTGCGCGGCCCGCTCTCCGGCATCCAGGGAACGCTGGAGTTCGTCCTCTCGCAGGACGGCTCGAAGCTCGACACGTTGAATGCGGACCTCCTGACTGAGGCGCAGCGCGAGTCCGAGCGGATGATGGGGCTCATCAACGAGATCATGGATTTCTCCAAGATCCAGTCCGGCAGCTTCGCCGTGGAGCAGGAGCCGGTCCGCATCGCCGGGCTGCTCAAGCGCGCCGTGCGCAGTCTGCAGAGCGTGGCCTCGCGTGACGAGGTCTTCCTACTCTCCGCGCACGGGCGGGACATCCCGCAGATCATCGGCAGCGTGGAGAAGCTGACGCAGGCCGTGATCAACCTGATCTCCAATTCATTGAAGTTCACGCCGAAGAAGGGACTCATCTCCGTCGGTGCGCAGATCATCCGCAACGGTGACCTGCCGGAAGCGATCGTCATCACCGTCACCGACAGCGGCATGGGCATCAAGGCGGTCGAGTTGCAGCAGATCTGGGACAAGTACAAGCAGAGCGGCAACAAGTCGCTCCGCGGCGGCGGCGGCACGGGCCTCGGCCTCTACATCGTCAAGCAGGTCGTGGAAGCGCACGGCGGCGAGGTGACGGTAGCCTCGATCGAAGGCGTCGGCACGAGCATGGTGCTCAAGCTCCCGGTGAAGCGGGCGGCGTAGTGACTAGGCATCCTCGAAGAATCGGATGTGCATCAGCGGTTCGGTCGATGTAGATACGCGCGAACTTCAGACCACGGTATCGTTTTCACTCGACCTTCACGGTAGTCGGCCATCCTTCGTTCAATCTCGGCCGCCCATGCCTCCTCAACACCCTCGTCCGGTTCGTCCTCGATACTCTCGAGCAACAAGCCTGCAAGCTCGGCACGATCCTCGGGCGCGAGCGTCGATGCACGTTCGTAGAGCTCTTCGACGGCATGCTTCGTCGTGCTCATGAGCGATAGATTACAACACCAGATCCCCTACAACAGCGCCTCGACGCCGTATGCGATCTCGTCCTCGGTGACGTCGGTGAATACTTCGCAACGTCCGATCGTCCGCGGAAAGACCATCACACGCTGGCTGCCGGCGTTTTTCTTGTCGTGCTCAGTGGCGGCCAGAATGGCGTCGCGGTCAATTCCGTCGGGCAGCGGGGTCGGATTCCAACGCCGGATGACCTGCTCGATTCTCGCGGCTACGTCGCGTTCGACGAGTCCTCGGCGCACGGCGATGGCGTTCGCGCCGATCATCCCCCAGGCCACGGCTTCACCGTGAGTCAGATCGCGGTAGTCGAGCGCTGCCTCGATGCCGTGCGCGATCGTGTGGCCGTAGTTGAGGAGTCGCCGCAGATCGGCTTCCTTCTCGTCCGCGGAGACGATCTCCGCTTTGACGCGAATGGCCTTCCGCACGACATCATCGACGTCGAAGTCCGGCGGCGTCTCGAGCAGCTCGAACAGTGACGCGTCACCGATCACGCCGCCTTTCAGCGCCTCAAAGAGACCGCTCAGCAGCTCCCGCCGCGGCAGCGAGTCGAGTGTGGTCAGATCCGAGATCACCACGCGCGGCGGATAAAAGCTGCCGATGAGGTTCTTGCCTTTGGAGTGATTGACCGCCAGCTTCCCGCCGAGGGAACTGTCGACCTGAGCCAGCAGCGTCGTCGGAACGTGAACCAGATCGATGCCGCGGAGGAAGATCGAAGCCGCGAAGCCGGCGGTATCGCCGATCATGCCGCCGCCGACGACGACAGCCATGGAATCACGCTTCGCGCCGTGGACGAGCAGTTGCGTGACGACGTCGCTGGCCGTGTCGAGCGTCTTGTGCGCCTCCCCCTCTTCGATGGTGATGAGGTCCGCATCGAGCGACGCCACAACCAGTTCGCCGAAGCGCTTGCGCAGCGCCGTCGATGTAATCACAAACCTGCGCCCTCGGCTCGGAACGAGCGAGGCGACGTCGGCGAGTAGATTGCGGCCGACGTAAACGGGATAGGAGGCGGTGGCTTGACGGATGGTTAGAAATGGCTGCATCAGCGAGTGAAGTTTATCGCCCTGTAGCGTCGGCACTGTAGCACCGGCCGCTGGCCGGCTGGACCGCTGCCGGCCCGGCGGCGGTTATTACATCGCCGGCGAGCCGCCGGCGGTCCTGCCGACGAGCCGTCGGCGCTACAGTGCGCCCCCCGCTTACTTCAACCGTATCCCCAGATCATCCAACTGCTTCTCGTCGACGGCCGACGGCGCTTCGCTGAGCAGGTCCTGCGCACGTGCGGTCTTCGGGAAGGCGATGACCTCGCGCAGCGAGTCCGCGCGCGCCATCAACATGACCATCCGGTCGAAACCGAGGGCGACGCCGCCGTGCGGGGGAGCACCGTAACGGAACGCTTCCAGAAGAAAGCCGAAACGCTGGCGGGCGTCTTCGTCGCTGATGCCGAGGGCACGGAACATGCGCGACTGCAGATCTGTCGTATTGATGCGGATGGAGCCGCCGCCCAACTCCAGACCATTCATGACCACGTCGTAGGCGCGCGCGAGCGTCGCGCCGGGATCGCTCTCGATCTTGTCGACGTCTTCGACGCGGGGCGAGGTGAAGGGATGGTGGCGGGCGAAGAAACGGCCGCTCTCCTCGTCCCACTCGAACAGCGGAAAGTCGACCACCCAGAGGAAGTCCCAGCGATCGCCCGGGATCAATCCCTGCTCTTTGGCGACACGCAGGCGGAGCGAGCCGAGGACGTCCCATACGCGGGTCGTCCTGCCGGCGACGATCAGCGCCATATCGCCTTCGTTCGCGTGCAGCGCATCGCGCAACGAATCGAATCCGGCGTCGTCGAGGAACTTCTTGATCGATGAAGCGCGCTGGGCGTCGAACTTGATCCAGACCAGACCGGAGGCTCCTAGCTTCTTCGCTTCGTCGGTCAGGTCGTCGATGCGCTTGCGCGACAGAGACGCGCCGCCGGGAACGACGATGGCGCGGACGGTCTCCGCCTGACGGAATGCCGCGAAGTCGATGACTTTCGCCGCGGATGTGATGTCGATCAACTCCATCCCAAAGCGCGTATCCGGGCGATCGATGCCGAATCGGTCCATCGCCTCCTGCCAACGCATGCGAGGGAACGGTATCGTGATCGGGATGTTGGCAAGCGGAAAGACCTCGGCGAACATCCCTTCGATGAGCGTGAAGACGAACTCCTCGTCGATGAACGAAGCCTCGATGTCGACCTGCGTGAACTCCGGCTGCCGGTCGCGGCGGAGATCCTCGTCGCGGAAGCAGCGGGCGATCTGGTAGTAGCGATCGAAACCGCTGACCATCAGGAGTTGCTTGAAGATCTGCGGCGACTGCGGCAGCGCATAGAACGTCCCCTTATTGACTCTGCTCGGCACGAGGTAGTCGCGCGCTCCCTCGGGTGTCGACTTCGTGAGCACCGGCGTCTCGATCTCCAGGAACCCCTGCCGGTGCATGTAGTCACGAACACCGTGCGCCACGCGATCACGAAGGACGAGGTTGCGGGTCAGTGACGGGCGCCGCAGGTCGAGGTAGCGATACTTGAGACGGAGGTCCTCGGCGGCATCGACCTCGTCGTCGATCGGAAACGGCGGCGTCTCGGCGCGGCTGAGCAGCTCGATGCTGGTCGCAACCAGCTCCACATCGCCGGTCGGCATCTTCGGATTCTTCGTCTGTTCCGAACGCTCCCGGACCTCTCCTTCCATCCGAACGACGTATTCGGAGCGAAGCTCCTTGGCGACGTCCAACAACGCATCGCTGGCGCCTTTCGAGCGATCGACGACTACCTGCACGATCCCACTCCGGTCGCGCACGTCGATGAAGACGAGATCTCCGAAGTCGCGATGCTTCTGCACCCAGCCGGCGATGGTTGTGGTCGTGCCGGCGTGTGATTTGTTGAGCGTGCCCGCGTAGATTCTTGTCATGACGAAGGATGAAGGGTGAAGGATGAAGGATGAACGGTGAATGACGAAGGTCCTGATTCCGCCTTCATCCTTCCTCCTTCATCCTTTCTGAAAAGCCTTCATCCTTCCAAGTATCTCTCCTTGTACTCGATGTAGTGCCGCCACGACTCCTCCAGCCGCACGATCTCATCGATGCGCAGGTCGCGTTTCACTTTCGCGGGAACGCCGACGGCGAGCGTGCGCGGCGGGATCTCCATCCCCTCCCCCACCAGCGCGCCGGCACCGATGAGCGCAAGCTCGCCGACGCGCGCGCCGTCGAGCACGCGTGAGCCCATCCCGATCAGCGCGCCGCGTCCGATACGGCACCCGTGCGCGATGACGCCGTGGCCGATGGTGACCTCTTCCGCGATGTCGACCGGATGCGTCCCGTTCGTGACGTGCAGCACGCAGTTATCCTGGATGTTCGTCCGCGCGCCGATGCGGATCGAGTGGATGTCGCCGCGCAGCACGGCGCCATACCAGATCGAACAGTCGTCGCCGAGCACGACGTCGCCGATGAGCGTGGCGTTCTCGGCGACAAAGACCCGCGCTCCAAGGCGCGGCGATTTGCCGTCGTATGCACGGAGGATCATGAGGGTGGACTGTATCAGGGAGTGGGGGGTGGGAAGTGGGGGGTGGGAGCTGAACCGACGAGCACGTGCGCCGCGTCGCGCAATTGCCCAGTACCCTGAGCGCCATCTCCCACTCCCCACCCCCCACTCCCCTTACAATCTGAACATGCCCGACCGCATCCCCTTCCGCAACCGTGCGCACGAAGTGTCGCGCATCGAGGCATTCAGCGATGTTGTCTTCGGCTTCGCCATCTCGCTGCTGGTGGTGTCGCTCGAGGCGCCGAAGACTTATGCCCAGATGATGGAGATGCTGCGCGGCTTCCTGCCGTTCACCATCTGCTTCTGGATCTTCATCGACATCTGGTTCGAGCATCACCACTTCTACAAGCGCTACGCGATGCAGGACAAGACGACGATGGCATTGAATACGTTCCTGCTCTTTGTCATCCTTTTTTATGTCTACCCGCTGAAGTTCGTGTTTACGCTGGACACGCAGAACATCATGGGTCAGCGGATCGAACTTCCGCCCGGCGGCGCGACCTTCCTCTTCACGATCTATGGAATCGGGGTGACCGCGGTCTTCTGGCTCCTTGCGGCGATGTACGGCAATGCCTGGCGTCACCGTGCGGATCTTCAGCTCAATGCGGTCGAAGAGATCGACACTCTGGAGCGCGTTTACGACGACTTCTTCATGGGCCTCTTCGGCGTGATCTCCATCGCCCTCGCGTACACGCGATGGGTGCAATTTGCCGGCCCGGTCTACTTCCTCATCGCAATCCCCAAGACCATCGTGCCGTGGACGATGGGCATCAAACGGCGCAAGGCCGAGCTGGCGATGGTGGCGATCGCCGACGCGGCGTAGGGATATGCGCAGTCAATGTGGCACAGACACTCTTGTCTGTGCTTCCGGGCCCCCTGTCATCGCCACAACCGCCACGTCCATACACCCCAGAACAACGCCCAGAGGATGCAGACCGAGGCCACGGCCACGGTCGCCGCGGTCGCGCCGAAGCGATCGGCCGCGATACCGGCGGCGAGGCTGGAAATGCTCATCGTCAGCGTCACGAAGCCCCAGTCCGCGCCGAAGACGCGGCCGCGGATCCAGTCGGGCGTCTCCCGTTGCAGACCGTAGGTCGATGTTTGCCATTGCGCGCCGCCGCCGAGGTGGGCGACGAAGACCGCCAGCGATCCGACGAGCAGCGAGCGCGAGAATCCGAGGGCCATGTACCCGGCGCCGAAGATGAAGATCGACACCGAGATCAGGCTGTATTGAAGATCGTCTCGGCGCGCGCCGATCGCACGGATGAAGAAGGGGCCGAGGAGCGCACCCAGTCCGCGCGCCGCGAAGAGCAGTCCGATGCCGAACGCGCCGGCATGGAAGACCTCCTTCCCGAAGACGCTGAGCATGGCCACGACTCCGGCGCCGAGGCCGTAGCCTCCCTTCGACGTCAGAAGCGCCAGGACGCGCGGATGCGTGCGGGCGTAGCGCATCGTCTCGCGCATCGATTCGATGAGCGGCGGGTGCTCATGACCGGCCGGCCGCTCCTCGGCGAACTGCGCGCGCATGCGCCACAGAATCGCCGCCGATGCCAGAAAGCTCAGAGCATCGACGACGAATGAGACATTGCGTCCGAAGCGCATCGTCACCAAGCCGCCGATGGCCGCGCCAACGGCCAGCATCGTCCCCCAAGTCGATCCCATCAACACGTTCGCCGCGTTCAACTCCTCGGGGGCCACGATGTTCGGAAGCGCTGCCTGCGAGGCCGGCTCGAAGTACGCCGAACCAATAGAGATGACGATCACGCCGACGTACGCGAACGGCAGCAGCGCCGGTGTCCTCGCGAACAACGGCAGCAGACAGGCTCCGGCACGGATCACGTCTACGACGATCATCAGCTTGCGCCGGTCGAGCCGGTCCACCGCTCGTCCGGCGATCGGCGTGACCAGAAAGATCGGCAGCGACTGACAGAGCAGCATCAGCGACGCCAGCGTTGCCGACCCGGTGAGCTGCAGCACCAAGTCGAGCAGCGCCACCGTGAGGAACCAGTCCCCGCCCAGCGAGATCAGCGACCCGAAGTAGAGAAGCCTGAAGTCGCGGTTGTTGCGGAGCAGCCGCACGTACATGCGGCGCGCATGCTATCCCTCCTCGGGAATGGCATGTTCTTCGCCGCCGATGCGGTCGTAGGTCAGGAACGAATAGGGATAATCGTTCTTCGCGTCGGCTTCGAAATCTTCGCGGTCGATGAGACGCCACTCGTTTACGTCGTCGAACTCGGGGAAGTACGTGTCGCCCGCGACGTCGGCGTGGATCTGCGTGATGTACATCCGGTCGGCGCGGTGTACGGTCTGACGGAAGATCTCCCCGCCGCCGAGGATGAAGACCTCATCCTCGGAGGCCGGGATGACGGCCAGGGCATCTTCCACCGACGACACCACGACGACGTTCTCCTGTGGCTCGATCGGCGAGCGGCTGACGATGACGTGCGGCCTCCCCGGCAGCGGCTTACGCCCGATCTCGTCGAACGTCTTCCGCCCCATGATCACGTGATGACCCATCGTCAGCGTCTTGAGCCGCTTCAGGTCATTCGACAGATGCCACGGCAACTTGTTGTCGCGCCCGATGACGCCGTTCGCGGCGACCGCGGCCAGGAAGGAGATGCGCATGAGGATGGGGATGATACATGCGCTCTCCTGTCATCCTGAGGCTGCCGCAGCCGCGCCCTTAATGTTGGTGACTGCTCAAATCAGAATCCGCGGCGCAGGACGCCGAAGGACCCCCTGCCTGTAACCAGGGCGGGTGGCTTCGATCGGGGGGTCCTTCGGCGTCCTCCGCCGCGACGATTGATCTGTGCACGCGCCAACATTCGAGGCGCGGCTGCGGCAGCCTCAGGATGACAGTTGTGTGGGTCCCTCACACCGCGATCGGCGCTTTGATCGATGGATGCGGGTCGTAGTTCTCCAGCGTGAAGTCGGAGAATTTGAAGTCGAAGATCGACGTCACCTCGGGATTGAGCGTCATCGTCGGGAGCGGACGCGGATCGCGTTTGAGTTGCTCGCGGGCCTGGTCGAGATGATTGACGTAGAGATGGGTATCGCCGAGCGTGTAGATGAAATCACCGGGAGCGAGATTGCAAACCTGCGCCACCATCATCGTCAGCAGGGCGTAGGAGGCCAGGTTGAACGGCACACCCAGGAAGATGTCCGCGCTGCGCTGGTAGAGCTGGCAGGAGAGCTTCCCCTCAGCCACATAGAACTGGAAGAGAGCGTGGCACGGAGCGAGGGCCATTCGATCGAGGTCGGCCACGTTCCAGGCGCTGACGACTAGGCGCCGCGAGCTCGGATTGCGCTTGATCTCATCGATCACGCCGCTGATCTGGTCGATGTGCCGGCCGTCTGGCGCGGGCCAGGAACGCCATTGGTATCCGTAGACAGGCCCGAGCTCCCCGTTCGCATCGGCCCATTCGTCCCAGATCGTGACCTTGTTCTCGTTCAGATAGCGGACGTTCGTGTCGCCGCGCAGGAACCAGAGCAGCTCATAGATGATCGAGCGCAGATGCAGCTTCTTCGTCGTCAGCAGCGGAAACCCGGCGCCGAGGTCGAAGCGCATCTGGTAGCCGAAGACGCTCAGCGTACCCGTGCCGGTGCGGTCCGATCGCAACACGCCGTGGCCGAGGGTGTGGCGGACGAGTTGAAGGTATTGCTGCATGGCTCATTTTACCGCGCCTATAATCCGGCCGCTCAATGCTCCACGTCATCGACCACACCCTCCACATCGGCAACGTCTCCACAACCGATCTCGCCAAACGCTTCGGCACTCCGCTCTATCTCTACGATGCGGAGATCATCCGGCGTCAGATCGAGCGGGTCAGGCGCGCCTTCGCCGCCCTCCCCTTCCGCCCGTTCTACGCGATGAAGGCCAACGGCGCGCTGGCGATCCTGGAGCTTGTACGCGGCGCCGGCTTCGGCTGCGATGCGGTCTCGCCGGGCGAGATCTACGTCGCCAGAAAATCCGGCTTCACGCCCGAGAACATCTGGTTCACCTGCTCGAATGTTTCGGATGACGATTTGCGCGCCATCGGAGACGGGCGGATCGTCATCAACGTCAACTCGATGTCGGAGATCGACCGCATTCTGGCGCTCGATCTGCCGAATCCCGTGGCCCTGCGCGTCAACACCGCCATCGGCGCGGGGCATCATGCCGACGTCGTCACGGCCGGCGGCGGGGTGAAGTTCGGCATCGCGATCGAGGAGATCGAGTCGGCGCGGATAGCCGTCGAAGACAGCGGCCGCAAGGTCGTCGGCCTGCACGCGCACATCGGCTCGGGCATCGACAGAATCGCCCCGCTGATCGAATCTGCGCGACGGCTGCTCGATCTCTCCGCGGCCTTTCCGAACCTTCAGTGGCTGAACTTCGGCGGCGGGATCTCGGTCCCGTACGAGCCGGGCATGCCGGAGTTCCCCATCGACGAGTATGGCGCCGAGCTGACGCGCATCGCCGACCGCCTGCTGCGCGCGCGCAACCTCACCGCCATCCTGGAGCCGGGACGATATCTCGTTGCCGAGTCGGGGACGCTGCTGTCGCGCGTAACCTCGCGGCGCAACAGCGGCGGCCAGGTCTGGATCGGCGTCGACACCGGCTTCAATCATCTCGTGAGGCCGTCGAAATACGGCGCGTACCACCACTTCGTCAACGCCACGAACGCTTCTCCGGCCTCGCTGCGAGAGACGTTCGACATCGCTCAAATGCACGATGAGGTCGTCGTGGCCGGCAATCTCTGCGAATCGGGCGACGTCTTCACGCGCACCGAGACGGGCCAGGTCATCACGCGAAAGATCGACCGGACCAAGCCCGGCGATCTGCTGGCCTTCTGCGACGCCGGCGCATACGGCTTTTCGATGGCGTCGCTCTACAACGCCCGCCTGCTGCCACCCGAGGTCATGATCGACGGCGACGACGTACGGCTGATCCGCGAGCGGCAGGGGTACGAGGATCTTGTGAGGGGGATGCTATGAAAGGCAGAAGAATGAAGGATGAAGGCAGAAGCTTTTGGTCGGGAGGTCTCGCCAGATCCTCATTCATCCTTCTGCCTTCCGCCTTCATCCTTCTGATAGCCGGCTGCGCGACGCAACCTAAGACACACATGCTCGACCTGAAAATCATCAACGGCCGGATCATCGACGGCACTGGCGCGCCGTGGTATCGAGGCGACGTCGGCGTTCGCGGGGACACCATCGTATCGATCGGCGATCTGTCCAACGTTTCCGCGGCGACGACGATCGACGCCCATGACAACATCGTCTCGCCGGGCTTCATCGATCTCCTCGGGCAGTCGCAGGGCTCCGTCTTCGTCGATCCGCATCTCGAAGCGAAGGTGCGGCAGGGTGTGACCACCGAGGTCACCGGCGAAGGAAAATCGCCCGGTCCGCTCAGTCAGAAGGAGATCGATGCGGCGAATCCGCGGAACAAGCCGAAGTGGCACACGCTCGGCGAATGGTTCAGCCTCCTCGAGAAGAACGGCACGGCCGTCAACTTCGCTCTCTTCGTCGGCGCGGACAATCCGCGCGAGATGGTCATCGGCGACGTGAATCGTCCGCCTACAATGGATGAGATGCAGGCCATGGAGCAGATCGTCGATCAGGCCATGCGCGAAGGAGCGATCGGTCTCTCGACGTCGTTGATCTATCTGCCGGCCATGTACTCGACGACCGACGAGATCATCAATCTGGCCAAGGTGGCCGCGAAGTACGGCGGCGTCTACTTCAGCCACATGCGCAACGAGGGCGACAGGATCGACGACGCGTTGGATGAAACCTTCCGCATCGGACGCGAGGCGAAGATCCCGGTCAACATCTGGCACCTCAAGACGGGCGGGGCCGCGAATTGGGGACGCATGCCGCACGTGATCGAGCGGATCAATGCCGCGCGCGCCGAAGGGCTCGATGTGGCCGCGAACGTCTACCCGTACGCGGCGTCGTCGACGGGGCTCTCCACGCTCGCTCCCGACTGGGCGCTGGAAGGCGGCTACGCGGAATTCAAGAAGCGGCTGGCTGACCCGGCCCAGCGCGCGCGCATCGCAACGGAGTTGCAGGCGCAGTTCACGAAACGCGGGCCGAAGGGGATCTACGTCTCGCGCGCCGGCAACCCCGCGCTGGCGCAGTACGACAAGCACTTCATCGAGGAGATCGCGGCCATGATGAACGTGGCGCCGGATGAGGCCATGATGCGCCTCTTCGCGGAGACGAACGGCTCGCCGAACGTCATCTTCTTCTCCATGAATGAGACGGACGTGCAGACGGCGCTGAAGCAGTCGTTCGTATCCGTCGGCTCCGACTCCGGCTCCCCTCCGCCGGCGGCGCGTGCAACGGGCCAGGGCGCGCATCCGCGCGCCTACGGAACGTTCCCTCGCGTCCTCGGCCACTACGTTCGCGACGAACACCTGTTCACGCTCGAGGAAGCCGTGCGTAAGATGACCTCGCAGGCAGCCGACCGGACGAACCTCTCCGACCGGGGCGTGCTGCGCCCGGGGATGAAGGCGGACGTGGTGGTCTTCGACGCCGCGAAAATCCGCGACGTGTCGACGTACGAGGATCCCCATCACTTCAGCGAAGGCGTGATCGACGTGATCGTCAACGGTTCATCGGTGCTGCGCGATGGCGCGATGACGAGCGCGTTACCAGGGCGGGTGCTGCGCGGGCGGGGGTATCGGCCGAAAGCGCCGGACATGGAGTGGGGAGTCGAGAGCAGCCTCACCCTCGGCCACTAGCGTCGTGTCAAGATTGAGATCTGGTGTGTAGCGCTTCTCAATTCACTGACTGTGTAACGCCACCCCCCGCCGCATGAGCGAATCCATGGCTACATCCATCGATCCTTATCCGAAGTATCTGGACTGGCTCCGATATCTCTCAGCGTTCCTGCTCTTGTTGTACGGATCGAGCAAACTCCTTGGCAGACAGTTCAGCGTCCCACCGGAGCTGGCCCTCAGGCCGGTTGGATCCCTGAGCGGCCATGACCTCGTTTGGTATTTCTACAGCCACTCCCACGTCTACGCGACCCTCCTCGGATTGATCCAGCTGGCCGGCGCAGCGCTGTTGCTCTTCCGAAAGACGGCCTTGTTGGGAGCGGCCCTGGTGTTGCCCATGATCACGAACATCCTCATGATCAACCTGTTCTTCTTCATCGCCTGGGGTGCAACCTGCACGTCGACGTTGATCTTCGCCGTCATGGCAGCCATCCTCTGGCGCGACCGGGAGGCTCTCCTCGGCGTTTTCTGGACCGGTCAAGCCGGCGAGCCTGCCGAGCTGCGGAGGCGCCATCGAATGATCGCCGCCGCCGTTCTTCTGTCGGTAATCGTCCTGATGGCGTTCGGCATCTGGCTCTCCACAGGCCAAAGGGCGTTGGCAAGGTGAATAAGGACGGATTCGCAGTTGGCGCAATCCTGGATCAGACCTTCGATCCGCAAAGGCGAAACCCAGGATCGAATGTCTGACCCCAATAGTCATAGTTAGAGCTCATCAGAATGGGAGCTTCGATGACAAGACTCGATTCCATCTATCTTGCGCTGATCGCGATCCTATTGTTGCTTGACTATTTCGTGCTGTGGCCCATGTTCCTTCGGCGGTCACAAACGGATCCGGGTCGGGCGCGGTTTTGGATTTGGTCGGCTTGGATGGGCATGTTATGGACGCTGGTTGCCGCCGGAGTTGTGGTGTGGTTGATCGAGGGTCGTGCCTGGGGAGCGCTCAGGCTCATCAGCCCTCACGGGTGGCGGCTATGGGGCGCAATGGGTCTCGTGTTGGCGCTTGCCGTGACTCAAGGCCGAACCGTCCTCAGGATCGCACGAAGCAAGCGCTCAAAGCGGATCAAACTGGGGAATCCACATGTCGAAAGAATTGCACCCCATACGCGATCCGAACTCGGTTGGTGGATGGCGTTGTCGCTGACGGCTGGGGTTTGTGAAGAGCTCATCTTTCGCGGATACCTCATCTGGGCATTTCAGCCGATGGTCGGGCTGTGGGGCGCCGCTGCAGTTTCGGTGGCTGTCTTCGCGGTCGCGCACGCGTACCAGGGAGTCAGCGGCATATTCGCGACTGGTATCGTCGGCGGTCTGCTTACGCTGGTGGTGCTGATGTCCGGCTCGCTCTTTCCGGCCATGGCATTGCATGCAATCATTGACATCGGACAAGGGCTGGTCGCGTGGCTCGTGTTGCGCCAAGTGCAGGGCGAAGATGACCTACACGCCAGTGGGTCCGCTTGAATGAATCCTAAGGGCTCATCGCCGTGATGGTGGCTGCCACCCCTGCGAGACATACACCCCGCCAGGACTTCGAGCTCGCGACCTTCGATGAAGGGTTAAGGAGGGATTCGTGCGCTGACGCTCCTCACCTCGGCCACGGTTCCTCGATGTGACCGGAGAACGACGATCCGCAGATGACGCAGATGCGGCGCAGATAAACCGGTCTTCAATCTGCGCTCCATCTGCGTCATCTGCGGATAAGCCTTTTCATCACGGTCACTCTTCACGGTCGCCGCCCCAAATCGGCATAGAAGCGCCGAATGTCGTCAAGCAGCGCCCATCCCTGCAGTGCCCGCGGCAGACGGCGCGTGACGATTCCTCGATCGCCGCTCCAGAGGAACGTCACGGTCTCCTCGCCATCGTCGCCGATCAGGTGCGCGAGCGGAGCGGTCGTATCTGCCCTCTCGCCAACGTCGACAACGGTCGATCCCTTCGTGATCTGACAAGCGCGGACGTTACCGTCGTCGCGGATCCACGCGGCGATTCGTTCGTTGCCGGTCACATCGATGGCGGGCGAGCCGCGCGGCGCAAGCGCGGCCGTCTCTCCGGCCGCCGAGAGCACATTGCAGCGGACATCGTTCGCATCGTTCACGTCGATCAAAGTCGTGACGACTTGTCTCGCTGGCGATAACGCCACCGCCGCAATCATTCCGTTCCGATCGACGGTGGTCGCAAGTGATTCTCGGAACTGATCGGCGCAGGGTAGAGGCGACTCCGTGAATCCGCCGTGTCCGTCGGAAACGCGCAGCATGAGCCGCGACGGACCGCCGACCGATTGTTCGATCGAGAGAATCGCAATGCGGCCGTCCGGCAGGCGTTCGGCCGACCATTGGCGCGGCGACGGTGCATTGCCCGGCAGATGGCCGGGATAGGAACCGAGAGCCTGGACTCCTGACGGAGAGACCTTATCGATGATGAACGTCGATCGATCGCTGCCGCGCGAAAGCATGACACCGGCGGGCGTTTCGCCGCGAAGCGGAATCCAGAGGAGTGATAAGCGGTGGAGATCGATGACCATTTGCTTCACCCCGTCCGTGCCTCCGGTGACGAAGACCACGTTCGGTTTCGATACGTCTCCGGAAGCAGCACTGAACCACCATTGATCCTGTCCCGTACGAACCAGAGCTTCGCCCGGCGTATATTGACCGGCGGGTATCGTGGCCAGCAACTCCTCGGCAGCGCCGCGAATGCGCGTGATCTTGCGCCCGCCGGCATGTTCGATGTCGTCGGAGAGAACGATCAGGTCGCCGTCACCCACCTCAATGGCGTCGCGCAGCGACGGCACGGTCACAGGAAGCGAGATCGGTGGGAACGCCTGCGACAGCAAGCCGGAACAGTCAGTCCACTGCAGCAGGAACAGGAGGATTAGCTGAACGGGTCTCAGGTCAGGCTCCGAGGGCCGGGCTCATTGCACCGGCATCACGATGGGTCAGTACAGCACGAATCGCGGTTATCTTCCATTCCTTGAGCCAGTCTGCGCCGATTTTGACCGCTCCGTTCATGAGGTTACGCCTCTCCCAGAGGACCATCCGCAGATGACGCAGATTTACGCAGATAAAACCGTCTTCCATCTGCGTCGTATCTGCGTCATCTGCGGATAAGCCTTTTCAATCCCCGACAGCGAGACCGCGAAACCCCGAGACGGCGAAACCCAGCAACTCAGCAACCGAGCAACTCAGCAACCCTCGCCCGGCCACGCCATCGCCTCGGCGAACCCCGGCAGCGCCGCCGACAGCTCCTCGATGTGCGCGCTGCCGATGCCATCCAGCTCCCGCTCCAGCACGCCGCTGACGGTGGTCTCCTGCTGCTCCGCCCGATACTCCAGCATATCGATGTGATGCCGCGGCAACCGGACGCGCAGCTCCGCACACCGGATAGCCCCCGGCAGGATGTCGTCCGCATCGTCCCCGAGCGCCTCTTCGATGACGTGCAGCGGCCAGATCTCCAGCGACTTGGCCATCATCTCCGCCCGCGGAAACCACTTCCCCAGCGGCGTCTTCCACAGCTCCACCTTATCAGACTAAAGGATCGGCCCCTCCGTTTCCCATCCATTGATCGTCGTAAGCGCCCGCTGTAGCGCGAGCGGAAGGAGGAGAAGCCGTCGGGTGATAGCACCCTTGAAGCGCTCTATGACGCGCTTTGATGATCTCCCGGCGATTAGGGTGCGAATAACGATGTCCAGAGCGGCATCCGATGATCGGCTCGCGACCGGTTCGAGGGCAATAAGCCGAACGAGATCAGCGAGCACAGCGATCGCCGAATCCTCCGTGCAGTGCGGGCCCTCAAGGTTTCGGAAGAACGTCTGAACTTCGTCGGAATAGCGCATGCTATTGCGGTCGAGCACCCAGTACAGGTCATCGGGCTTCACGCTAAGGAATCGATATCCGGCTGTCGCGAGGTGGACGAGCGCGTTGCGGTACTCATGAGTGCTGATAACAGCTCGTTCCGTGAGGTGGCGAAGCAGCGTCTGCGACGATGTACCAACGACGTGCCAAGTGGTGCGAGCAACGTCGCGAAACACAGCGTCGTCGGAGAGGATCAGGGCAGAAAGCTCCTCGGCGGCAAGGATGGAGGGGAAGCCACCGTATCCTAGGAGGCGCGCTTTGTCGTCAAGTTCTTCAGAGGACAACTTAAGGAGTGCCTTCGGTGCAACGGTAATGGCCTTGTTCTGTGCGAACGCAACCGCTTTCTCCATGACCTCGAGCTGACGGATGAGACCGAACGCACTGCTGTCAGCAGCCGCGAGTCGACCTGGTAGCGTCCGCTCATGGGCTAGGTCTTCGAGGAGGTTGTCGATCGTTCGCTGCAACACACCGACTGTTGCGAATCGCTCCGTGAGAGGGCCCAGAAGGCCGAGATACGACAGCGTAAGTAGCGCCGTCGTCTCCACTACGCACGTGGTCGCTCCTTCCAAAGCGCCATATTCGATTTCGAGCCGCGCGCGATCGCCGATGTCGGCCACAATCGCAAGCCCTGTAGTGGAAATGATCTTCCACCATACGTTGGTGAGTCGCTCACCAGTCAGATCCGCAAAGCCGTGCAACGACAATTCGCCCTGCTGGTATCGCTCGAATAGAACGCCGACGGACTTGCCGCGACTATTGAGCGCTTCTGCGAGCCGTCGCAGACTTTCGTCATCCGCACCTCCTTTCTGGAGGGCTAAGTTGTCCGGGAACCACGTGGAAAACTGGTCGAGCGTCTCCCGAAACGCGGCGACGTATTGCGTCATGACCTCGGTAACCTTCGCGACGGATCGCTCAATCGGTGTATCACGCAGGACGATTTCGTTCCCAGCACGCAGTCCCAGGAGTTGTCGGCCGAGTGCAGACTCAGAAGAGACATCGCCGGGATGCGTCACATCGGTAGCCGTAGCAACGATTCTGAATGTCCGCGGCTCATCGTTGATCGTGACAAGCACCGTCGTGCCGATCACAACCTCCGTCGCATCCAGGATCTCTTTGTCGTGCTCCGAGCGCGCGAGGAACAAGCGAACGTATGCGAGATGTACATCAGGATCGTGAAATGCGATTTCGCGCGCACGGTAGGCGAACGGGAGGGCGCCCGATAGACCAAGTAGTGTTCGCAGACGGGCGATCATGAGGAGATCGTCCGCCTCGTCGCTTGCGTCGAGCGTCAGCGGATCGACAAGATCCTTCGCGGAGTCGGGTTTTCCGAGCTGTGCCTCAATCTGTGCCAATTGCAACGTGAAAAGGAGCGTGCGCGGCGAACAAGGTAGTTCCAACGCGCGAACGTAACTCTCACGCGCCGAAGCGAGATCGCCGTTGTGCACTGCCATTCGTGCGGCCACGTCGAACACGACCGGGTCCGTCGATCCATGTGAAATGGCATCCTGCGCCATCTCGTACGCCTGAGCATACCGCTGCGCGTTGACCATTGACATAAGGT
This sequence comes from Thermoanaerobaculia bacterium, assembly GCA_035482045.1. Taxonomy (GTDB): domain Bacteria; phylum Acidobacteriota; class Thermoanaerobaculia; order Gp7-AA8; family Gp7-AA8; genus JADGNZ01. The sequence goes on along the minus strand of DATHRD010000020.1, from coordinate 14,347 downwards.
ACTTCGGAAAAAATCGCGGATCCGTGCTCAGGCCGATCCGCTCGTAGAGTTCAGCGGCGTCGAGAAACCGTTTCTGATCGATGTACAAGCCCGCTAGACGGGGCCCTAGAGCGGCCTGTTGTTCGGGTGTCGCACCGGCCAATGCGCGCTCAAACCTCCGAATAGCCGTGATCGTATCTCCCTGTCGATACGCGGCGAGTGCCAGAATTCCCTGCGCAAACGGGTCAGTGCCGAACGTCTCTTCCAGTTCGCGGAGCACAGTCGAGTAGCTATCGGGATCATCGCTTTCCGTGTAAGCCTGCAACAGCAGTTCAGCTGCTTGCAGAGCCTGCGGATCAACGGTCCGCGTGCTCCAGAGCGTCTGCAACAGGGTCGCGGCTCGACTTGGCTCTCCGCGCTTCAGCAGAGTATCGGCCAACGGGAGTGATACCGCCTCCGCGTACTCTGTGTCCGACAGTGCCTCAAAATCGGCCGCGGCCCTGGCCAAGTCACCGAGTTGGTACTGTGCGAGCCCGCGATTCTGCAGCGCGATCTCATTCGCAGGATCGCGGAGAAGAACCTGGTTTGCAGACGCGACTGCGGCAGCGTAGTCGCCGCGAAGTGCGTGAATCGCGCCCAAATTGTTCAATGCGACGAGTAGGAGCCGGTCCTGATGCGTCGCGACGAATCGGTCGCGTGCGGTCGTTGCGAGCGATTCCGCTTCCAGAAGACGTTTTTGCGCCAGATCGTCGAGCCCGTCAATTAGGCGCGCAGGGTCGTCGTTGATTCCCCCGACGATGCATTCCACGAGAAGGAGATGCACGTAAGGGTCGTCGGCACGTTTCGCGAGGAGAAGTCGGGCGTGGTGCTCGCCGGCACGGTAGCTGCCCTCACGAAACCGCGCTTCAGCCAACGCGAGGAGGACATCGTCGTCGCTTGATGCGGAAGGGTCCTGAGCGATGAGCGAGTCGATCTGCGCGAACCGCCCGAGCGCCGAAAGCGACTTGATGACTGCTGCAATTGCGGGTTTGAACTCAGGATCTGTACGCCGTGCTTCTTGCGCCTCGGTCAACGCTTCGGCATAGAGACCCTTAGCGAAGAGGGCGATTGCCACATTCGCCCTGGCTTTTGCAGACGCATCGATCGCCGCTGCGGCCTTGAATTCGGTGAGCGCTGTGTCGTAATCGTCGAGCGCGACGGCTGCGCATCCGAGATTCGTGGCGACGCGGAAATGGAGCGCCGCGTCATCTGATGACGCGGTCTCCTTGCGAACGCGGAGAACGAGTTGCATCGCCGTATGCGCATCACCCGCGCGTAGCTGCTCTCGAGCGTCGTCGAGGAGATTCTGCCACGTGTTCTCGCTGCCTGCTGTAGCAGAACGTGTCGATTCTAGAATTAACGTCTTGATTGAAGCAATATCACTTGCGATCGTATCGAGGTGCTTCGCACCGACGTGGTCCGAATCGTGCCGCGCGGCAGCGGCGAGCTCCTCAGATGACGTGAGTGTGGGGGATTCCCACGCGATTTCGCCAACATCCACGCCAAGCTCCTTCGCGAGCGTGCCGTCTGATAGGAGCTGGGCGGCACGCTCGAAGCCTTTCCGAGAACCACGAAGGCGGACTCTCATCGTTGGCCGCCCTCGTCAACGACGTCAAGAGTGATGTCACCGGTCATCTGTTTCAGGCGTCGAATGAGCGTCTCTAGTTCGTTGTCGGAGAGTAGAGACTTATTGAGAAACAGACGCCACGTCCCGATTTCGTCGATGTCCGAGGTCGGAGGTGCAGCACTGACCGTGCGCGCCGGAAGCGAATACCCCTTTACGTCACTCTTGTGCCACTCCCGGGACGCCGGGTCGAAGCTGAAGCCTAGGACCTCGACCGTCCGGGCGGCGCTGTCCAGGCGCATCAGCCGAAACGAGTTCTTGTATCCGATGCTCGCGTACGTCGCACCGGCTTCGAAGTGCTGTGCCCCGTTGCCACGCCGTAGCGGCTCCAGCAGTCGCGACTGATGCTGGTGCCCTGTGAGAATGATGTCCACCCGCTCACCGAGGTAGTTGTACGTGTCCGCCCTGCTGTGTTCGGCGTTACGTTCGCTAGGGTGAAGATCCTCGGGAGGATGGTGAAAGAGCGCAATATCGATCGTGTCGTAATTGCGCTTCGTCGGAGACTTCGCGAACTGTCCTTTCGTCGCGAGCACATCGAGAAGCGGTAGACCAAGCCATAGACGTTCATGATCGTGGTCATCGCGAGAGAACCACGCCGAGTTCAAGACTATAAACCGAAGTGGTCCTTTCGTAATTGTGCCGAACAACCATGATGACGTTTCGCCAATGGTCAATGGGCAAATACCAACCCGCTCGCAAAAAGCCGCGAAGGAAGCAAACGGTCCGCAGAGCGTCGGATTCATTGGAACCTCGAACAGGGCGTCAGCCTCGCCGGAGGCACTTGGTCGAGCGAGGTATTTCGCGTGGTCGCGATCTAGGTCGTGGTTTCCGACGCACGCGATGATGTCCGCCCAAGTTAAACCGAGTGTACCCAGGAGCTGCGATACCCACTTCTCAACTTCCTCGTAGTCGGTTAGATGACCACGCCAAGCGAGGTCACCGGATATGCACACGACGGAAGGCCGCCAAGCTGCATCTACTGTTGCAACTGTCTCGATAACGCCGGCAAGGGCAATTTCGCGCTGAGCTTTCGCCGTGTCGTTTTTCTCGTATCCGAAATGCAAATCCGAGAGGTGCAGCACGACCATCTTTGGGTCGCTCATTGGGGGCGACAGTCTACCATCTGGAGGAAGCCATGAGTGTGAGAGCTTCGCTCTTCGGCCGTTTACCGTCAGAAACCCAGGGCCTTCTCTGCTGTCAGAGCTAAAGTCTAAAGTGGGTTCAAAGGTGTCGCTACGGCGACAGGTCAGCGTCGGCAATTTATACTTTTTGACCTGACACCACTCCGGTGCAGCTTCCTCCACCGGCGCAGTCACCGCACTTCGGCCGGCATTCGAGCCACTCGCGATCTTCAAAGCGCATCGCCAATACGCACCTCACCCGTCGCCAGTTCCACCGAAAAACGGACCCACGCCTCGGGGGATGCCTGCCGCGCTTCGCCGGCGATACTCGTGTCTTCGAGCGATATTTCTCGGAATCCTCCGCAACTGATCGTGTCCGTTTTCCAGAGGCGGCCGGTCTTTCCGAACAGTTCCAGGCTCACGCCGTTGTGGTCGACGAGGAACAGCGTCCTGGGGGCATTCATCCTCACGAAGGCCACGTGCGTGCCGATCTGCTCCACGAGCGTTCGCGTCTTCAGGTCGATGATGTACCCGGCGCCTTTCGCGGATACGAACACGCTTGTCGTCGGGCATCATGGAGACCATGCCGACGCTCATGTGACCGATCTCGAAGCTGCCGATCCACGATGCGTCGCCGAGGCCGATGCGGAGAAAAGCGCGTTCGCCTCCGGAGTCGCTCCCTTCCGGCGGGATGGCGATGACCATTTCGCCCGGGGGCGGAGAGTCGAGGATCGTGGCCGCGGTCAACTCGAGGCGTGCCTGGATCGAGGGATCCCCGGCCGAAAAAAACTTCCTGGAAAACGCAGCCACCCGGTTGCGCCGATGAGCGAGGACGTCCCCGCCGAACCACCCCAGGCGGTGCAAAAGCTCGAATCGGAGTGCGGCCTCACTGCCGGGACCGTGTTCTTCCGCCGACCGCGCCGCGAAGGTTGCGATGATTCCTTCGCGTTCTTCGCGTCTTCGCGTGAGAGAGCTTTTGCGACGCACGCACCCAGGTTAGTAGTACAGATGGGCAGCGTTTGCTGCATGCCGCGCCCGGACGTGTGCGTCCAGCGCGCGCGTTGCGGGACGGTGTGTGTCGCACGGGGCACGTGGTCCTGAACCTGGTCCGAGTTGCGTTCACGCGCAGACAGGCATACATTCCTGTCTGTCCCGTCCACACAATCAGCTGAGACCATCCCGCCGTTTTCGCAGCTTCGCGTGAAATAAGGAGGAGTCATCGTGTCCGACACCACTCGCGTATTTCGCTCTGCCGAGCTTCTGGAACGTCACCAATACATCTCCGAGCTCGCCGAGCTCAATCGCATCGCGGAGAACTGGAGCACTCTCGATCGCGAAGCACACGTGATCGAGTTTCCCATCCGGCGTCCAACCGGTGAGCCTGTGGTCCTGTGTCAGCAGGCCGGGTCGATCGTGACCGTGATCGCGCGCGCCGATGACGCCGATCTCGTCGCGCTGCGCGAGGCGGCGCACGATCTCGACAAAGATCGCATTTTCTCCGCGTACGCACGCCTCGGCAACCGCGTCGTCGCCGCGGCCGATCGTGCCATGAGCATCGATCTCGGGACCGTGCACGGCATCGTGGACGTGGTCTATGGCGACCGCATCATCATCCGCAATGCGGTCGTCGATGCCGAGACGGGATTCAATATCTTCCAGTTGTCGTTCGACGGAGGCGACGTCGATGTGACCGCATTCCGTGTGGTCGAGCATCAGGTGCGTGACGGAGCCGAGCCGCTGACCGCGTTGCTGCTGGTCAAGCCGCGCGAGCTCTCGCCGATCGAGAGGGAGGCGGAACGTCTTTCGCCGCCGCGCGCTACGGGCGACACGATCACGCCGGCGCCGCGTGCCAGTTTCATCGACGCCGTCGCGAACGTAGCGGAGAATGTCGGGCATGGCGCCGTGAAGGCCGCCGAGGTTTACGGGTGTGCCGTGCGCTTCAACATTGCCCAGCAGCAACAGGCTGCGGGGGTCGAGGCACAGCAGGGAGTGGAGCACGTGGATCAGAGAGTTGGCGGAGAGGTGACCGCGGAAATGACGGCCGAAGAAGTGGCCGAAGTCGGACTCGTTGGTATGCGTTCTGTCATCGCCATGGCCGGTTCGGGAACGACCATCGCGCCGGGCGCCAGCGTCGACGACCTGCTCGCCTATCGGGCCAGCCTGCTCAGCCGCTGAATCGGAATCATGTACACCACCGCCGTCATCGTCGTGTTCGCGGTATGGCTCCTCCTGACCTGCCTCACGCAAAAGGAGGGCCCCGTGAACAGCGCGGTGCGGCGGTGGGATCCGCTGTCGCTGTTGCCGCGCTGGACGTTCTTCGCGCCGAATCCGGGCACGACCGATCATCACCTGCTCTACCGCGACCGCATCGATGAGCACACGTTGACGCACTGGCGCGAGATTCCGCTCTCCGAGTCGCGCTCGCTTCTGGGCGCCTTCTGGAATCCCGGAAAGCGCAACAAGAAAGCGCTCACCGACGCCGCGAACACGCTGCTCCTTTTCACGCGCACGATCAGTCTGCCCGGTCTCAAGACCACATTGCCATACATCGCGCTGATGAACTACGTGAGCGCGATCCCTCGCTCGCACATGAGCGAGGCCACGCAGTTCCTGGTCCTGGACTCCTTCGGCTACATCACGGAAACCGAGCCACGGCTCGTCGTCCGTTCCGAGTTTCACGCACTGCCGGCCCGCGCCTTCGTCGCCGCGACGCCGTGGGATCCGCTGACGGCTGTGGCGGCGACGACCACAGCACTGGAGAGCCTGCCATGAACGTCGTCGACGACGGTCGTCCGTTGTCACGCATCGAAGAGGCGGCTTCACACGCCAGCTTTGGGGGCGCGCGGGTCGAATCGCTTCACGAGGTCAACGACGCCATCGACGCGGTCCGAGGGATCGGCATCCCCGAGGCGGCGGCGATGGATAAGGTCGCCGTGGCCAGGCAGGTGCAGGCCGAAGCGGCAATGGAAAAGGCCGCCAACCAGATGAACCAGGAAACGTTCGTCGGGGTTGGAGCGGGCATCGGCGCGCGCGAGGCATACGGCGGCATGACCGCCGCGCCTGGGTCGACCGTCGATGAACTGCTGCGCGCGCGCGCAGACGCATTCCGGCGCCCGTGATCGAATTCTCCGCGAGCATGGCGCTGCGCGCCGCGGAATGGCTTGCCGCGGTGGGCATCTTCATCTCCACGGCCGAGCATCTCTCCAACTGGCGCGACTTCCGTCCCGATGGGATCTACGCATGGAAGGTGCTGCGCTCACGGCCGTCGACGTTTACGTTTCCGCGGCTGGCGCGGGTGTTCGATGTGCTCCTCGATCTGCCTCTGTTCCTGAGTGTGCTGGCGCTGCGGCTGGTGATGATCTCCGTGCTCTTTCTCCCGTCGCTGCCACGCGCGATGGAGGTGGCCGCGCTGGCTGGAATCGTGGCCACCACGTTCCTCCTCAACTTTCGCCACGCGTACGGACAGGACGGCTCGGACCAGATGTCGAGTCTCACATTCGTTGCACTGCTGCTCGTGCGCGCCGGTCCCGAGGATCCGCGACTGATCGCGGCGGGCGTCTGGTTCCTGGCGCTGCAGGCGTGTGCGTCGTACTGCATCGCCGGAATCGCCAAGGTGCGCGGGCCGAAGTGGATCGACGGCAGCGCGCTCTTCCTGATTTTCAACACCGAGAGTTACGGGCTGCCGGCAGCCGCGAAGTTTCTGGCGCGCCACGTGACGATCGCGAAGGCGATGGCCTGGAGTGTGGTCATCATCGAGTGTACGTTTCCCCTGGCGATCCTGGGCGGTCCGCGAGTCTGTCTGTTCTACCTGGCCTGGGGCCTGGCCTTTCACATTGCAAACGCCACGATCATGGGACTGAACTCGTTTCTCTGGGCCTTCCTGGCAACGTATCCCGCGATCTACTGGTGCGCGATGACGATTGCGCGCGGCTGATTCCAGCGCGGTGGAGGGCCTTCGAACTTGGATTCTGACCAAGTCCCATCAGCATCCCCGCAACTCATGGCACAATGCCGCGTCCTTTCGTCCATGCAAGACAATTCAACCGGGAAACTCGTCCGTGCCGTCGGCTTCTGGGGACTGGTGGCGATGTGCATCAATGCCGTCGTCGGCAGCGGTGTTTTCCTGCTCCCCACCGAGTCGTACAAGCTCCTCGGGCCGTTCTCGCTCTGGGCGCCGCTGATCTTCGCGCTGCCGGTGTTCGTGCTCGTGCTCTGTTTCGCCGAGGCCGCCAGCCACTTCAGCGAGCCAGGCGGGGCGTATCTCTACGCGAAGACGGCCTTCGGCGACTTCATCGGATTCGAGACGGGATGGATGAACTGGCTGGCGCGCGTCACGTCGCTGGCCGCGCTGTCGAACGGATTCGTCGTCTCGCTGGCGCGCATCTTCCCCGCCCTCGGCGGCGACGTAGCGCGCATCGTGGTCATCCTTCTCTCGATCGCCATCCTCACGGCGATTCACTACGTTGGCGTGAAGTACGGTGCGGCGTCGATCTACGTCTTCACCCTCGGCAAGTTGATTCCGCTGGTGGGCTTCATCGTCGTGGCCCTCATCGCCTGGAAGCACAATCCGATTCCGGCCTCGATGCACCTCCCCGGCCCCGGCACCGACTGGAGCGGCGCGGCGCTGTTCATGCTTTTCGCCTATGCCGGCTTCGAGAATATGGGCGTTCCGGCCGGTGAGTTCCGCAATCCGAAGAAGGAGCTGCCGCGCGCGCTGCTCGTGGGGACGCTGGCCATCGCCGCGATCTACGTCCTGGCGCAGCTCGGAGCGATGTCGGCCCTCCCCGACCTCTCGAAGACGGCTACTCCGATCGCCGACGCGGCGGCCGCGTTGATCGGCGGCGCCGGCGCGCTCATCGTGACGCTCGGCGCGCTCCTGTCGATGGCCGGCACGAACTCGGGCACGGTGCTGGAGGGGTCCCGCATGCTCTACGCGATCTCCCTCGGCCGGCCGCGGCTCCGCGCCGTCAGCTACGTCCATCCCCGCTTCCGGACGCCAACGGTAGCGATTCTGATCCACGTCATCTTCGCGGCCGTCCTGGCCTGCGGCGGCTCGTTCGCCAAGCTGGCCATGCTATCCGCCGTTGCGCGCCTGACGACGTATCTCTTCACCTGCGCGGCGGTACCGTTCCTGCGCAAGGTGAATGAGGGCTTCCGCACGCCGGGCCTCATCATCCCCATCCTCGGCACGGCGATCTCGCTGGCGTTGTTCCTCACGCTCAGCGCGTTCAACTTCCTGGCCGCGGGGATCGCGATCGCGGTGGGGGCGGTGATCTACGCGCTGTCGCGACCAGGCGCTACGATCACTGCGTAGCGCTCATTGCCCGAAAGTACACTTCCGCTTCTGCGGCGGCGGAGGCGGAACGCCGTTCACGTCGTTGACGAACTGCGTGAAGCAGGGATCCTGATGGATGAGGATGTCCGCGGCGTCCTTCAGGCCTTTCAGTTGTTCCGGCGTCAGAGCGTTGAAGCTCGTACCGATGTTGTTGACGATGTCGCGAACCGGCTTGTCCTTGTCGGTCAGCAACGGGAAACTGATCACGACCGGGTAGTACTTCGTCGGCTGCCCGAACCGGCTGGAAAAGAGATCCGTCAGCTCCTGGATGCTGTCGAACGAGAAGTTATCCATCGGCGCACCGGCGATCCCGCCGATGACCGTGACCAGGCTCGGGTCCTTCGAGACGGCGTCGATCGATACCGGACCTGACACTCCCGCGTTGACCACGATGACGAGCAGACGTTCGATCTTGTGGAAGCCGATGAGCGGCTGGAGAGTGAAGCCCGTGAGCTGATTCGCGGCAGGGCCCGTTGGTTCGACGAAGGTGTCGCCCGAGATCAGCGCGTGATAGGGACCGCGCAGACCGATGTTGTCGGCCAGGCCGCCGTCGAGCAGGTGGAGATACAGGCGGGCCGGATCGAGATATCCCTCCAGCTCATTGATCTGCCGCGGCCGCTGTGGATTCGTGTAGATGTCGCTGCGCGCCGTGGCCGTCCACGATGGTTTCGTGTAGTTGGACTTGCACCGCGTGTCGTGCGCGTAGTTCTTCAGGACCATCGGCGGAAAGGCGATCGGGAACGCCGATGACGCGGCCGCGGCCCGAGCAACAGGAATGCTGGTCAGATCGGAGCAGATCGGATCGAACTGGTCCTGCGTCCACTGGAACTGCGCGCCCAGCTCCAGCTCGGTGGCGTTGGCGATGATGAACGGCCTGTGGTCACTCCGCTGGGCGGCCAGCAGGTCCTTGAAGCTGTTGTTGCCGAACAACACCTGCTGGTAAATCTCGGTGGCCAGGTCGATGCGGTTGAAGTTCGGGGAGATGAGGCGCACCCAGTTGTAGGGATTGAAAAAGACCGCGTGAATCAGATCCGTTTGCACCGGCTTCGTCAGAAACGCCGATTCGAAGTTGTCGGGGCCCGGTTTCAGGATCGCTTCTCCGCGGAGGCCGTAGTCCATCGCCGCGAAGGTGCCGCCGGAGACGGAGGAGATCACCTTCACGTGATTCAGAAGTGACGTTCCGTCGGCGAGCTTCGTCGCGCCGAGCTGCTGCAAGACCTCGTACCCGAGGCCGGCCGCCCGCGTCCCGCCGCCCGAGAATGTCAGGATCACGAAGAGCCGGTCGTCGTCATTCGGGATCGTCGTCGTCGCCCAGCGATAACCCTCGCTGAGGTTCTGTGGTGCCACCATCGGCGGGTTGTACGGATACTGCGCGCAGGCGGCGGAGAGAAGAAAAGCACAAAGCGTCAGTCGTCGCATGTCAGTGGGCCGTGAATGCAATCTTCATGGGGTTCGGGTAGCTGGTGTTGATGACCGTCACGAACTGCGATGGCGGCGTGTAGTTCTGGACGCCGCCCAAGGTGATGGTGTGGGTCCCGCGTTGTACGCCGATCGTGTCGTTCGTATTGCCGCTGGCCAGGCCGTCGACAAGAACGATCCGTTTTTCGCCGAAAGAGACGTAGATGTATTCCATACCCTAAGGAGTGTAGCGAAGAACTCTTTTCCCTACCCAGCATTCTCACACGACGAAGGCCCGCAGCCTTGTCTGCGCGATAGGTCGGAGAGTTGCCGGCGAGCAGGATCGATGTGGCACAGACACTCTTGTCTGTGCCGGGTCTCGGCACGACTCAAGATCGCAAGCCCTTGGCGCCTCGCGGCTTCGGCCGAAGCACAGACAAGAGTGTCTGTGCCACAACGGTCCCTGGCTTGCGGCGGCAGGCGCGGTTCCCGAAGTGAGAGTCCAGCCCGCGCCTGCCTGGATTGCGTCAGCGAAGCTGGCTTAAGGTCCGTAGCCCCCGGCTTCGAGCCGGGGGAAATGACGAGCATCAATTCTCCGAGCCCGCTCCAGCGGGCGGCAGAGAAGCTTTCGAGTAAGTGCTCTTCTGTCGCCCGCTCAAGCGGGCTACCAATCTGAGGATGCTCGTTTTCCCCCGGCTCGAAGCCGGGGGCTACGGATCTAAAGCCGGCTTCGCCGACATGCGGACCCTGCTTGAAAAGGCAACGCTCTCACCGGAACATCCACAAGCACACCGCCGCGGCCACCAGCGCGGCCACCGTATCCCCCACCAACGCCGAGGGGATCGCGTGCCGTGTTCTCTTCACGCCCACCGCCCCGAAGTAGACGGCCAGGACGTAGAAGAGCGTCTCGCTGCTGCCGTAAAGCGTGGCGGCCATGCGCGAGAGCATGGAATCGGCGCCGTAGCGTTTGATGAGGTCCGTGGTCAGGGCCAGCGAACCGCTGCCGCTGAGCGGGCGGAGCACGGCCAGGGGGAACAGCTCGGGCGGGAAGATCGTGCGGCTCAGCAACGGGCGGATGGCATTGGTCATCATGTCCATCGCCCCCGAGGCGCGGAACATCCCGATGGCGACGAGGATACCGACCAGGAACGGGATGATGCGGATGGCCACCTGGAAGCCTTCCTTCGCCCCTTCGATGAAGACATCGTAGACCTTGACGCCACGAATGAGGCCGACGAGCGGAATGCCGACCAGGAGGACCGGAATGGCCCAGTCGGAGATGCCTTGGAGGATTGTGCGGATCATTCGCTCACCTCTTGCGAGAACGGGGGTCGGGAGTCGGGGGTCGGGGGTCGGAGGATTGTGCGGATCACGCCGATACCTCTTGGGGGACCGGTTTTCGGTTGTCGGTTGTCGGGGGTGGGAGGATTGCGCGGATCATTCACCCGCCTCGACGACCGGTTGTTGGTTGTCGGTTGTTGGGGGTGGGAGCTTTGTGGGGAAGAAGCGTTGCAGTAGTTTGGCTGTGCTGACGGCGGCGGTGGCGCCGCAGAGCGTGGCGATGATCGTCGTCGGGATGATCGCGGTCGGCGCCTGGGATCCCGAGGCGGCCAGGACGGCGATGATGGTCGTGGGGATGAACTGCACGCCGGCGGTGTTCAGGGCCATGAAGGTCACCATCGGATTGGAGGCTGTCTCCTTGTCCGCGTTCAGCGTCTGGAGCTCTTCCATCGCCTTGATACCGAGCGGCGTGGCGGCGTTGCTAAGCCCGAGCATGTTCGCGGACACGCTCATGACCATCGCCCCGATGGCGGGATGATCGGGCGGGACTTCCGGGAAGAGCAGCCGGCTGATGGGGCGCAGCAGGCGGCTGAGCATGGACACCAGCCCGGCCTGCTCGGCCACCCGCATGATGCCCATCCAGAGGGTCATGATGCCGACGAGTCCGAGGGAGATCTCGACGGCCGTCTTCGCCGACTCGACCGAGGCCTTGGTCACCGCCGCCGCATTGCCCGTGAAGATGGCCACGATGAGCGCGATGGCCATCAGGCCGAACCAGATGTAATTCAACATGAGGGCGATTGTAGTGGCGAAGGCGACGCCGTGTTAGATTCTCGAAACCGTGATCTGAGAGTTTCGCTCTCAGAATGCTCACGCGAAGACGCGAAGAGAAAGAGTAGTCTTCGCGGTCTTCGCGGTCTTCGCGTCTTCGCGTGAGACAAAGAATTTCAAATACCTTTGGGTAGAACTAGCGGCGATGAATCGGAATCCATTTGCTTACGCAGTGATGGTCGCCGCGTCGCTGACGCTGGTTGGATGCCGGAAGGAGAGCGCGCCGAAGATCGAGGCTCCCCGTCCATCGATCCTCTTCGTCACGCTCGACACCACGCGCGCGGACGCGATCGGCCCCGAGGCCACCGCGGTGTCGACGCCGTCGTTCAACGCCCTGGCGGCGCGCGGACGGCGCTATCGCTGGGCGTATGCGACGGTGCCGCAGACGCTGCCGTCGCACACGTCGATGCTGACGGGCCTTTACCCTGCCGGCCACGGAGTCCACGAGAATGCGCGGCACGTCGCGGACAGTCAGCCGCTGCTGGCCGAGCGGCTGCACGCCGCCGGCTATCGAACCGCCGCATTCGTCTCGGCCTTCGCGTTGTCTCGCCGCTACGGTCTGTCGCGCGGGTTCGATACGTACGACGACGACGAACCGCCCGGAGCAGCCGAGCGAACGGCGAAGGAGACCACCGATCGCGTGATCGCGTTTCTGCGGGGGTCGGGGGTTGGGGGTCGGGGGTCGGAGACAGCGGCGTCCTCCGAAACCCGGGGGTCGGGGGTCGGGGGTCGGGGGTCGGAGACAACGGCTTCCTCCGACAACCGACAACCGACAACCGATCCCCGCCGCCCGCTCTTTCTCTGGGTCCACTACTACGACCCACACTATCCGTACACGCCTCCGGAGCCGTTCCGCAGCCGCTACGCCAAGCAGCCGTATTACGGTGAAGTAGCATTCATGGACGAACAGCTCGGCCGGCTGGCGGCGGCGTTCCAGGAGCAGGTGAAAGGACCAGTAGCCATCGTGCTCGTCGGCGATCACGGCGAGGGCCTCGGCGAGCACGGCGAGCAGCAGCACGGCGATCTGCTCTATCAGGCCACCATGCACGTGCCGTTGGTGTTGATCGGCCCGCGCGTCGCAGCGGGCGTCAGCGAGTCGCCCGTCAGCACGCGGCGGATCTTCCACACGATTCTCGACTGGGCAGGTATCGATGCGGCGAACAGCCTTCTTCGCGGGGATGCGGAGATCGTGGCCGGCGAGGCCATGAAGCCGTTCCTCGACTTCGGATGGCAGCCGCAGGTGATGGCCGTCGAGGGTCATCACAAGGCCATCCTCGCGGGCAGGCTGGAGGTCTATGACGTGGTGGCCGATCCCGCGGAGACGCACGATCTGTCTGCCGGAGCCAGTCTGTCGCGCCAGGCGCGGGCGACGCTGCAGGAGTATCCGGTGCCGTCGATGGATGCGCGGCAGAGCGACGCGAATCTGAGCGACGAAGAGCGCCGCAAGCTGGCAGCGCTCGGCTACGTGAGCTCCGTGGCCAGGCCGGTGGTGCGTCCGGACGCGCCCCGCCCGGCGGACATGGCGCCCATGTTCGCGATACTGGACGAGGCGGCGCGTCTTTTCGTTCGCGAGCAATACGCGCAGGCCATTCCGCTGCTCGAACAGATTCTCGCTAAGGATCCTCACAATCTCGATGCGGCGCTGCGACTGGCCACGGCACACTCGGCGCTGGGCCACCAGGAAGCGGCGCTGGCCGCGTATAAGAGAGCCGAGGAGATCGCGCCGAATTCCGCGGACGTGCGGACATACCTGGCGCTGCACTACGCTCGCACGGCGGAGTGGCAGAAGGCCGTGCCGATGCTCGAGCGAATCGTGGCGGAGAGTCCCGACAAGGTTCCCGCTCTGGAAGCGCTGGCCGTGCTGCGCGAACGGCAGGGGCAGATCGATGATGCCGTGCGCCTCCGCCAGAAGATCTATGCGCTCCGCTCCCCCACCGCCGCGGAACTGACGGCCCTGGCGGCGATGGAGATGTCCCTCGGCCAGACGGCGGCGGCGATCGATTCGTTCGAGAAGACTCGCGTACTCCAGGGCGCGGCATTCAAACACGACACCGAGCTGGGCGTGCTCTATCTCGCTTCGGGGCGAATGGATGAAGCGCGCACGGCTCTCGACCGCGTCCCTCCGTCCGATCCCATGTACGCGATGGCTCTCTTCAAACGCGCGCAGGTGAGCGTGTTGCTTCACGAGCCGGACGCTCCCGCGCGCATCGCCGCGGCACGCGAGCACGCGAATGCGATGACACGCTCGCTGATCGAGCACGAACGGCTCTTCCAATGAAATGAAAAGGCCCGGCGATGCCGCCGGGCCCTGTGTTTGGACATTAAGGGTCTGTACTTGGAATTTGAAATTCACAGATCGATGGCAAGACAGCGCGAAGCACGCCGGAGGCGTTCCGTAGATTAGCCGGTGGCAAGCGCCGAAGGACGCGCCGCCACCGGTTACGGATCGTAGCCATCACCGACCCCGGCAGGGGCATACGCGCTAACTTAAACGCAACGCCTAAGGTCAAACGCCGCGATAGCGGCAGCGGAAGGTAGCCAGGGGTGCGAGCGCTTTTTGCGAGCACCCCTGGTAACGAGGCGCCATGGTTCTGTGCCGCGCTAGTGTAGTGTCTCGCAAATAGCTATACACGGAAAGTGAGAGCTGTTAGTCTGGCGGCATGGCTCGATCCGCACGCCCATTGATCGTATCGGTCGAACAAGAAGCTGAGCTTCGTCGTCTGCTGAACCGCTCGACAG
>DATHRD010000019.1:0-16487 GCA_035482045.1 Thermoanaerobaculia bacterium | reverse complement strand
CCCGACTCCCGACCCCCGACTCCCGACTCCCGACCCCGACCGCCGACAACCGACAACGCGCCGCAGGCGCAGACAACGCGCAACGCGCAACACTTATGCTATTCTCGCTCGCCATGAACGCCCCCTTGCACGAGGTAAACGAGTCGACGGTCTGTCCGGTCGACTCGTCTCTTTGGCTGTAGCGCCCTCCTTCTGACCACCTCGTCTCGATGGTGTAGCGCCTGATCCCGTCTGTCCACGCGCCGACGTTCAGGAGCTTTCCATGATCACCGTTGTCGATAACTACGATTCGTTCACGTACAACCTGGTCCAGCAGATCGAGCGCCTCTCCGCCTTCGAGCTGCAGGTCGTCCGGAACGACGCCTTCGAGGTCGATGCCCTTCTCGATCAGGAGCCGGAAGCGATCGTGATCTCGCCCGGCCCCGGGCTGCCTTCGCGCGCGGGCCGGATCATCGAGCTGATCCGGATGAACGAATCCATCCCGCTCCTCGGCATCTGCCTCGGGCATCAGGCCATCGGCGAGGCCTTCGGTGGGCGCATCGTCCGTGGCCGCGTGCCGGTCCACGGCAAGCTCAGCGAGGTGCGGCACGAACGGCGCGGCCTCTTCACCGGATGTCCGACGCCGATGCAGACCGCCCGCTACCACTCGCTCGTCGTCGATCGTGATTCGCTCCCCGGCGAACTGCGCATCGATGCCGAGACCGACGACGGCGTGGTGATGGCCATCTCCCACCGCGACCGTCCGATCTACGGCATCCAGTTCCACCCGGAGTCGTATGGCACTGAGGGGGGCGACAAACTCATCGCCAATTTCCTGGCCGAGGTGCGGCAATGATCGACGTCGCCATTCGAAAACTCGTCGACCGCCAAAGCCTCGAACGCGACGAAATGCACGAGGTCTTCAGGGAAATGATGGACGGCCGGGCCACCGACGTCCAGAAGAGCTCCTTTCTGATCGCGTTGCGGATGAAAGGCGAGACCGCGGAAGAGATCACCGGCGCGGCCATCGCCATGCGCGAGCGCGTCACCCGTCTGACGGTTGATCGCGAACAGATTATCGACACCTGCGGCACCGGTGGCGACGGCCGCGGGACGTTCAACGTCTCGACGATTGCCGCGCTCGTGGCCGCCGGCGCCGGCGCCGCGGTGGCCAAGCACGGCAACCGCGCCGTCTCGTCATCGTGCGGCAGTGCCGACGTGCTCGCCGAGTTGGGGGTGAACATCGACCTCGACGCGGCGCGAATGAGCGAAGTCCTGAGCCGCACCGGTATCGCCTTCCTCTTCGCGCCCAAGCTTCACCCGGCCATGGGGGCAGTGGCGGCGATCCGTCGCGAGCTCGGCGTCCGCACGATCTTCAACGTACTCGGGCCGTTGACGAATCCGGCATTCGCCCGCCGCCAGGTGCTCGGCGTCTACTCGATGCACCTCGTCGACGTCGTCGCGCGCGTTCTGCTCGCTCTCGGCGCCGATCACGCCATCGTCGTCCACAGCCGCGATGGCCTCGACGAGATCTCGATCTCCGCGCCGACAATGGTCTGCGAGGTGCGCGACGGTGCGGTGCGCAGTTACGAGCTGAAACCCGAGGAGATCGGCGTCGAACGGCACGCCGCCGCCGGCATCGCGGGCGGCGATGCTCGCGAGAATGCCCGCATCGCGCGCGAAGTCCTCGGCGGCGCCACCGGCGCGCGGAGCGAGATCGTCGCAGCCAACGCCGGCGCCGCGCTGTACGTCTCCGGCGCCGCTCCGACCATCCGCGACGGTGTGGCCATGGCCCGCAAATCGATGGCCAGCGGACAAGCGCTGGCGAAATTGCAGGAGTTAGTGGCGGTGACGAATGAGTAGCGCGTCATGACCATCCTCGACGACATCGTCTCCCGCACACGTGTGCGCCTCGGCGGAGAGCCTCCGCCCGACCGCGCTGCCGCGGAGACTGCCGCGCGCAACCGCCCGCCGTTCGCCCTGACGGCGGCGTTGCGGCGCGATCGCATCAACGTCATCGCCGAGATCAAATCCGCATCTCCTTCGGCGGGGTCGATCGTCGGGAACCCCGACGTCGAAGCGATTGCGGCCGCCTACAAAGAAGGCGGCGCCGCGGCCATCTCCGTCGTCACCGAACCCGAGTTCTTTCACGGTTCACGAGGGTGGATCAGACGAGCTGCCGGTCTTCCCGTCCTTATGAAAGACTTCGTCGTCGAGGAGTCGCAGCTCATCCGTGGCGTGGCCGCCGGCGCAAGCGCGATCCTGCTGCTGGCGGCGCTCCTCGATGCCGCGCAGATCCGTGACTTCATCGCCTGTCTCGCCGCGTTTTCGTGCGACGCTCTCGTCGAGGTACACGACGAGGCGGAGCTGGAGCGCGCCGTTGGCGGAGGGGCTCGCGTAATCGGCGTCAACAACCGCAACCTGCGCGACTTCCGAGTCGACCTCGGCGCCTCAGAGCGTCTATCGCAGCAGATTCCCGACGGCGTACTCCGCGTGGCCGAGAGCGGCATCAGGAGCCGCGGGGACGTCGAACGTCTCCGTGCCGCCGGCTTCGACGCCTTCCTCGTCGGCGAATCGCTGTTGCGGCAGAATGACCGCGCCGCGGCGGTGCGGCAACTGGTGGCCGGATCATGACGAAAATCAAGATCTGCGGGATCACGAGCGAGGATGACGCGCTCTTCTGCGCCGGCTGCGGCGCCGACTTTCTCGGCTTCATCTTCGTGCCGTGGTCACCGCGGCACATCGAGCCGGAGAAGGCGGGAGCGATCGCCACGCGGCTGCGTGAGAGCGGCCACGCGCCGAAGTTTGTGGGTGTCTTTCAGGACGCATCCCCTGACTACATCCGCGAGATCGTCAACGTCGCCGGCCTGGACCTCGTTCAATTGCACGGCAGCGAGGGCGAAGACGACATCGGTGCGCTCGGCGTCCCGGCGATCAAGACCCTCCACGTCGCGGACACGCTTCCCGACACCCAGGCCACGCCCACGGCGGCATGGTTGCTGTTCGACACCTACGACGAGCGGCGCGCGGGCGGCACCGGAAAGCGCTTCGAGTGGTCGTTGCTGGCGACGTATGACCGCTCCAAGCCGTTTTTCCTTTCCGGCGGTCTCACGCCTGACAACGTCGCGGCCGCGATCACCCTCGTTCGCCCCGACGCGATCGACGTCGCCAGCGGCGTCGAGGTATCACCGGGCGTGAAGGACCAGGCCAAAGTGGCGCGTCTGTTCGAGCGCGTGAGGAGATCATGAAGCGCTCGACAGTTCCGGACCGCCGCGGCTACTTCGGTGAGTTCGGCGGCCAATACGTTCCCGAAACATTGATGGCGGCGCTCGATGAGTTCGAGGCCGCGTATCGCAACCTGCGGCGCGACAAAGCCTTTCGCACGGAGCTCGACGATGTGCTCCGCGATTTCGTGGGCCGCCCGACTGCGCTCACCGAGGCCAGGAGATTCGCAGAACTGTGCGGCGGCATGCGCCTCTTCCTGAAACGCGAAGACCTCAACCACACCGGCGCTCACAAGATCAACAACGCCATCGGTCAGGCGCTCATAGCAAAAAGGATGGGGAAGAAGCGGATCATCGCCGAGACCGGCGCCGGCCAGCACGGCGTTGCCACGGCCACGGCCTGCGCCCTCCTCGGCCTCGACTGCGTCGTCTACATGGGCGAGGTCGACATGGCCCGGCAGGAGCTGAACGTGTTCCGCATGCGCCTTCTGGGCGCGGAAGTCGTGCCGGTGGCCAGCGGCAGCCGCACGCTGAAAGACGCCATCAACGAAGCGATCCGCGACTGGGTGACGAACGTCCGCACGACCCACTACATCATCGGTTCGGTGCTCGGCCCGCATCCCTATCCGCTCGTCGTGCGCGATTTCCAGTCAGTCATCGGCCGCGAGGCGCTGGCGCAGTTGCGGAAGCGCACCGGCTCGATCCCGGATGTGGCCATCGCCTGCATCGGCGGCGGCTCCAACGCCCTCGGCCTCTTCTCCGAGATGTTGAAGCACGACTCGATCCGGTTCATCGGCGTCGAGGCCGGAGGCCGCGGCCACAACCTCGGCGATCACGCCGCCCGCTTCAGCGGCGGTTCGCTCGGCGTCCTTCACGGCACGCGCTCCATGGTGCTGCAGGACCAGTTCGGCCAGATCGCCGCGACGCATTCCATCTCGGCCGGTCTCGACTACCCATCCATCGGCCCCGAGCACGCCTACCTGCAGCAGATCGGCCGCGTCGAGTACTACGACTGCGGCGACGATCTGGCGCTCGAGGCATTCCACAAGCTGAGCGAATGCGAAGGGATCATCCCCGCCCTCGAGTCGTCCCACGCCCTCGGCTGGCTTCTGCGCAACGGAGCGTCGATCGGCCGCGAGAAGATCGTGGTCGTGAACCTGAGCGGACGCGGCGACAAGGACGTGCCGCAGATCGCCGCGTTGGAGGGACCATGAACCGCGTCCGCAAGCTCTTCCGTCGATTGAAGGACGAGCATCGCTGCGGTCTCATCGCCTACATCACCTGCGGCGACGGTCCGACGATCGAGATCATCCGCGCGCTCGAAGATGCCGGTGCCGACGCCATCGAGCTCGGTGTGCCGTTCTCCGATCCGATCGCCGACGGACCGGTCATTCAGGCTGCCGCGCACAGGGCCTTGCAGAATGGAACGAGAATCAGCGACATCTTCACGATCGCGCGTGCCGTTCGTAAGCGGAGTGAGATCCCGCTCATCGCCTTTTCGTATTTCAACCCGGTTCTGCGTCACGGCATCGCGAAGTTTGCGGACGACGCGCACGCTGCCGGAATCGACTCCGTGCTGCTGACCGACCTGCCCGCCGAAGCCGCGGGAGAGGTGAAGCCCGCATTCAAGAAGCAGGGATTGGGATCGATTTTCCTCCTGGCTCCGACCTCCAGCGACGCGCGCATCGCCGCTGTCAATCGCGTCAGCGACGATTTCATCTATTACGTCTCCACGATGGGCGTCACCGGAGCGCGCAGTGAGCTCGATCCCGCGCTGCTGACGCGACTGGACGAAGTTCGCGCACGCGTCACGAAGCCGCTTGCGGTCGGCTTCGGCATCTCGAAGCACGCGCATTACGAGCTTTTGATGGACCGATGTGACGCCATCGTCGTCGGCAGCGCGATCGTGCGAGCGGTTGCAGACGGCGACGCCTCGGGCGCTCCGGAACGGGTGGCCAGCGTTGTGCGTGAGATCCTGACGTCGCGTTGACCGGGGCGAAATCGCTCACGTCACAGGCAGCGCTGCCGCCAGTTGCATCATCGACTGCTCGAGATCCGGTCCGAGCTCGCCCTCGGAATCCCAGGCTACGCCGACGACCGCGCGCACGTCACCGGCAGGGTCGAGCACCGGAAGGGCGATCGCCGCCTTTGCGCCGACCGCCTTGGCGCCCGGCTTGATCGTGCCGCTTTCGTCCGTCTGCAGGTTACATGTCTGCACCGGCTGCTTCTTCACCTGCGCCACGCCGGCCATTCCCTTGCCATGGGCGACGTGCGTGACGATCGCTACCACCGGAGGGGGGATATTGTGGGCCGCGGTGAGATAGAGGTCGTCGCCGCGCTGCTCGTGTACCGTCCCGGCTGACCCGCCGAGGCGAACGAGAAGCGACTCGAGAAACTCCTGATGCGCCGTATTCTTCTGGAACATGTCTAGGAGGGGCGCGGGAGCGGTGTTTCCCTACCCTCGTTCCTGACTACGTTAGACTTACCCGCGCAGCCAGGCAACCCCAACCACCAACCACTAATGAGTGACACCACCACACGCGGCATCCGCATCCAGGTCGAGAGCATGTACGTCGAGGAGCGGAGCGATCCGCAGGAGAGCTACTTCTTCTTCGCGTATCACGTCGTGATCTCGAACGCCGGCAGCGAGGCGGCGCAGCTCATCAGCCGCGAGTGGATCATCACCGATTCCGACGGAAATGTGGAGCGTGTGCAGGGGGCGGGTGTGGTGGGTGAAACGCCCTTGCTCGACCCTGGCGCGGCATTCGAGTACACGAGTTTCTGCCCCTTGCGCACGTCGATGGGCTCGATGCAGGGTGGGTACATGATGCGATTGACGGACGGCGAAACCTTCCGGGCGGAAATCGCGCCCTTCACTCTCGCTGTTCCGGGCGTTGTGAATTAAAGGTTCCCCTGTGCGCCGGCGAGTCCAGATATCCTTTCTATCAGCATTCCTCACGCTGCTGACCGTCGCTTTCGCGGCGGCGCTGGCGGTGCGCGTCCACTCCTACTCGGGGAAGACCATGACCGACGGGACGTCCGCGACGGCGGGGCCCGCCTCCGGGCCGGGGGCGGACGGCACTGTCGACCGGCATCGAAGCGATCCGTCCCTTCCGGCCGATGGCACAAGCGGTTCCTCTGCCGGTTCCGCCGCCGCCGCGGCGACGCCGGCCGCAAGAACAGCATCAGCGGCGTCGTCCGCACGCGCCCAGCGTCTCCGAGAGTTGCTTGCCCTCGGCGCTCCGGCGGGACCGGTCAAGACCGTGGCGCCGCCGATCGCGCCGGTCAAGGCACCCGCGCCCCAGGCGCCCGTAAAGCCGGCCATTGCCAAAACCATTCAGCCGGTCGCCAATCCGTTCAACGGTGCAAGGTCGTCGAGCAGCGCGGCACCACAGCCCGGGTCTTCGAGCAGCAAACCGAATACCACGACCACCGGCCCGGTCGACCCGAATTCCGACACCACACCGCCTCAGCTCATCTCGATCAGCTTCGATCCGCCCCAGGTGCAGGGCGGCGGCGACACCACGCTCATCGTCACCGCCACCGACGACCTCTCCGGAATCCGCGGCATCTCCGGCACGCTGACCAGCCCCAGCGGAAAAGCCGTGCAGGGCTTCGCGCAGCAGAAGGATGGCGACACCATGCGCTATCTGAGCCGCATCCACATGCCCGACACCGCGGAGGAAGGGATCTGGAAGGTGAGCTTCCTGACGATGAGCGACATGGCCACGAATTCGGTCACGCTCAGCTACGCGCAGGGAAGCCTTCCCCCGACAGCGGTGCTGAAAGTCATCTCGTCGGCCTCCGACTCGACCCCGCCGACGCTGAGCAACGTCTGGCTGGATCGCAGGGCTATGCGCGCCGGCGAGCACAACACGCTCTTCGTCGATGCCCAGGACGACAAGTCCGGCGTTCACCTGGTGGCGGCCGTCTTCCTGAGCCCATCGAAGCTTGCGCGCATCGGCGTCGGCTGTCAGAAGGGAACCGATGTCTGGCAGTGCGACATCTTCCCGCCCCTGTGTCTCGACTGCGGAGACTGGACGCTCGAACAGGTGCAGCTCCAGGACAACGCCAACAATTTCGCCACTGTGCGGAGCGAGAATCCTGCCGTGGCCGCCATCCGTCTCAACATCACCGCCGACAGTTGCGATAACACACCGCCCGTGTTGCAAGGTGTGAGCATGAATCGGACGGAGGTTGTGATGGGGCGCGACGAGCCTGTGGTCGAAGTCACGGCCCAGGTCTCGGATGACGCTTGCGGCATCGGCGGAGTGAGTGCGCAGGTTGTCGGACCGGGCACCAGCTCCAGCGGCATGTTCTTCTCGTTCCAGCAGCGCGATGGGAACACCTTCGTCGGTACGATCCGTCTCGACCCCCACGCGGCGCGGGGCGTGTGGCACCTGGCCTCGCTGACCGTGAGCGACAAAGGGCAGAATCTGAAGATCTACTACGCGAACGACCCGCTGCTCTCGAGGGCGATGTTCACGGTGAAGTAGCGGGCCTTGCCGGCCCCAGTTGCGATAGATTCAGCGCCATGAACCAGCGGATCGCGGTGGCCCTCGCCATCATCGGCTGTCTTGCGTTCGCGCCGGCCGGCCGCGCGGACGACGACTCGCCGGCGCCGGTCATCCACTTTCCTGCCTTCCGGCTCGGCGCGTTCGCCGACGTCGTCCTCAGCCATCCTGCCGAGGCGGGGAAGGTCGAGTATGAGGCCGGCGAGATGGACCTCTATGCCTCGTCGCAGATCACGAGCGACTGGTCCGCGCTGGGAGAGGTTCTCGTCCAGCATGCCGGCAAGGCCGAGAACCCCGATCTCGTACGCAAGACGCGCTTCCAGACGAACCTCGAGCGCCTCTATGTCGCCTACAACCCGTCCGACCGGCTGCGCATCGAGTTCGGCCAGATCCACACCGGCATCGTCCAGTGGAACGAGCGCGAGCACCGCAGCAGGTTTCTGCAGACACCCATCGACGTCCCGTCGATCGCCAATCGCGAAATACAGGGAGGGGCGTGGCCGCTCCACTTTTCCGGGGCCTGGGCCTCGGGTCGTGTTCCCGGCGAGCTCGGACTCTCCTACGGCGTAGGGCTCGGCGCGGCCCGCGGCAGCGAGCGCGATGACATCCAGCCGCTCGTCCGGCACGGACTGTCGCCGGCGGGGCTCTTCATGCTCAGCGTGGCTCCCGACGCGCTGACCGGCTTCGAAGCCGGGGCCACGGGATACGTGGGACGAATCCGGGCGCCGGGCCAGACCATGCAGGAGCTCGATGCCACGCTCTACTCATCGTTCGTGCGCGGAGGTGTCGAGCTGCGTGGGGAGTGGGCGCGCATGGACCATACCCCGATTGTCGCTCCGGCAATCGGGCCGGCGGAGTACGTCACGCGCGGCTGGTATCTGCTGGCCTCGTGGCGGCCGCGGGGACGATTGAAAGAGTTTCGCCCCTACTTCCTCCTCGATCACCTTCACGTAGCTCCGGGAGAGCAGTACCTGAGCGACGTTCACAACCAGAATGCATGGTCGTCCGGAGTGCGATGGGACATCACATCGAGCCTGGCGGTCAAAGGCGACTTTCGAACGCAGAAGCTCGCCGCTCCGAACCACCAGGGTCTGTTTCGCCTCGAGGTCTCGATTTCGTTCTGATCGTCATGCGAGCTTGCCGGCCGTTGATCGTCGCGCTGTTCCTCCTCGTTCTCGTGTCGAGTACGGGTGGGGCGGAGCCGCCGTATCCGAGCGTGTCGTTTCTCGTCTCCGCGAAGAATCCCATCCGCGACGTCTCGGCCGGCGATCTTCGCCGCATTTTTCTTGGTGAGATCAGCCGGTGGAGCAACGGGCATCGCATCGTTCTCTTCGTCCGTCCCCCGGACACGCCGGAGGGGCGGATGTTCCTCGACCGGCTCGTGCGCATGTCCGACATCGACTACTCGCAGTGGTGGCTCGGCGCCGTCTTCCGCGGCCAGGCCGCCAGCGCGCCGCAGGTGATCGGCAGTCACGAGGGGATGGTCAGAGCCGTCGCCACCACCCCCGACTCCATCGGGTTCGTCGTCACATCGCCGGCCCCACTCGAATCCGGTGTGGCCGTCGTCGCGGTGGAAGGGCATCCGCCCTCGGATCCGAGGTATCTCGTCAGCGCACAATGAGGTGCTTTGACCGCCCCGCGAAGCGATGCGCGCAGCCTTCTCGTCGATTCGCTTGTGCAGTCCGCTGACCAACAGACGCTGCGGCTATAATCGCCTCGTCCAATGGCCATCGCGCAAGTGGCGCTCCCCTCCGATCGAGACATCGTTCTAGCCGTCGACGACAACGAACAGAACCTCCAGCTCCTCGAGGAATACCTCTCCACCTGGGGCTACGACGTGGTTCTGGCGCGCGACGGCCGCGAGGCCTTGCAGCGCTATCCCCGCATCAATCCGTCGGTGATCATTCTCGATGTGATGATGCCGGTGATGGACGGCTACGAAGCGTGTTCCTGCATCAAAGCGGAGCAGGCCGGACGGACGATCCCCATCCTGATGCTGACCGCGCTCACCGGCACCGAGGACAAGATCAAGGCGCTGGAGTGCGGGGCCGACGACTTCCTCAACAAGCCGATCAACAAGGACGAACTGCGCACCCGCATCCGCTCGCTCGTCCGCATCCGCAATCTGCGCAAAGAGCTCGACTCGAGCGAGAACATCATCATGACCCTCACCAACGCGCTCGGGAACAAAGACCCGCGCAGCGGCGGACATGTGCAACGCGTGGCGGCCTACGCGGCGCGGTTGTGCGACAAGCTCGGCATGTCACCCGACGAGCGCGAGATCATCGTCAAAGGCGTTTCGCTGCATGACGTGGGGATGATCGGCGTCGCGGACGCGATCCTGCTGAAGAAGGTGTTGACGGAGGAGGAGCACGCCCTATGGGCCGAGCATACGCGGATCGGAGCGTCGATCCTCGAGCCGATGAAGACGTTCCGGCCATTCGTGCCGATCGTCCGCTGGCACCATGAGCGGGTGGACGGCCGCGGCTTTCCCGACGGCCTTTCCGGCGGCGCCATCCCACTCGAAGCGCAGATCGTCGCCATCGCCAACCGATACGACGAGATCCACCACGATGATGGCCTGCTCGAGGCCGAAGCGCTGTCTCGCCTTCGTGCGGAAGCGCGTGACGGTGCCTTCGACGTCGAGCTGACGTCGTTCTTCGCCGCCGCGCTCGACGAAGAGATACCGGCGCCGGCCACGTCGCTGCATATTCGGCCGAAGGTTGCGCCGCCGGCGCACGTCCTGTGCGTCGACGACAATCCGATCAACCGCGACCTCGTCGCCGCCAGCATCGCCGACGCCGGCTTTCACGTCTCATTCGCCGAGAACGGCGCCGAGGCGGTCGAGATCATCGACCGGGACGGAATCGACGTCGTCCTTCTGGACCTGCTCATGCCGGTGCAGGACGGCGGTGAGACGCTGCGCCTCCTGCGCGCCGATCCCCGCCACGAGTTCCTCCCCGTCATCGTCCTCACCACGCACCGCGGCGGCTCCATGCGGCAGGAGGCCATCGTGGGCGGCGCGGACGACTTCATCGCCTATCCGCTGAATCGCCTGGAGCTGATCACCCGCATCCGGTCGCTGCTGCGCATCAAGGACTACCACGCCGATCTCGAGCAGACCCACAACGTGATCTGCGCGCTGGCGCTGGCCCTCGAGGCCAAAGACCAGTACACGCGCGGCCACTCCCAGCGCGTCGGTGATCTCGCCCGCGCATTCGCCCTCCACCTCGGGATGGGCGACGCCGCCGGCGATCGCGTGCGCATCGCCGGCCTGCTGCACGACATCGGCAAGATCGCCGTCCCCGAGTCGCTCCTCAACAAGCAGGGCCCGCTGACGCGCGAGGAATTCCTCCGCGTCATCGACCATCCGGTCATCGGCGAGGAGATGGTCCGCCCGCTCCTGACGCTGAGCGCCGTCCTGCGGATGATCCGCCACCACCACGAGCGCTATGACGGCCGCGGCTATCCCGATGGCCTGCGCGGCGAGGCCATCCCCTGCGAGGTCCGGCTGCTGTCGATCGTCGACGCCTACGATGCTCTGACCTCTCACCGCTCCTACCGCCCCGCGCCGCTGTCGCACACGGCCGCGTTGGAGACCCTCCGGCGGGAAGCTGCCGGCGGCAAGTGGGATCCCGTGATGGTCGATCAGTTCTCGACGATGATGGGGACGGAGCCGCCCGATTGGGAGGCCATCACGCAGGCCGTGCCCGCTCTGTATTCCTTGTGAGCCGGCGCGTCACTCAGGCACGACCGGTACCTGCGCCGTTTCCAGTCGGGCGATGACAGGGGAGCGCCGGCGTTCCATCGCTGCCGCGAAATTCGCTCGGATCGCTTCCCTCGCCGGCGGGGCACCCCAAAGCCTGAAGACGCGCCGCATCCAGTGTTCCGCCGCCTTGCCGCGGAAGTAGAGCTCGTGGTCCCACTCCACCTCGGCCATCATCAGCAGGCAGTCGACCATCTCTTCGTGGCCGCATTCGCTGGCGAAGACCGCGGCCTCTTCGTACTCGACGATGTTGCCCCTCTCCAGCCGGCCGGCGCCGTACATCGGCGCGAACCAGCCGCCGACGTGGCAGAACAGACCGATGCCGCGGCCGATGCACCAGAAGATGACTTCGCGAAGAGGGCTTGGTTCCCCGCCGAGCTGCCGCAGCAGCCCACCGACCAGCTCGCGGTGATGCCATTCATCGGCTTCGATCTCCCGGATGCGCGTACGGTCCGCGCCTTCGCGGAGGCTGTGCCAGTGGCCCCGGTATGCGTAGCCCGCGGCCAACTCGCCCGAGTACGCTCCCTTCAGTTGGCGGACGAGTTTTGTGCGCGCGTCAGCAGACATTCGCGGCGATTGTAGCCGCTCCGCTGCATGTATGATTCCGATCCGATGGAGCACAACACGGCCTTTGTTTTTCCCGGACAGGGAAGCCAGTACGCCGGCATGGGAAAGGATGTGGCGGAGGCCTTTCCGGCAGCCCGCCGCGTCTTCGACGATATCGATGAGGCGCTCGGCGTGTCGATCTCGCGGCTCTGCTTCGAAGGCCCCGAGGATCAGCTCAAGCTCACGGAGAACACGCAGCCGGCCATGCTGGCCGTCTCCTCCGCCATTCATGCGGTGCTCGAAGAGCGCGGCGCCACGCGGCGCGACGTCGTGGCCGGCCACTCCCTCGGCGAGTACAGCGCCATCGTCAGCGTCGGCGGATTGACGCCCGTCGAGGCCGCGCAGATCGTCAGGATGCGCGGCCGCTTCATGCAGGAGGCGGTGCCGGCCGGCGCCGGCGGCATGGCGGCCCTGATCGGACCGACCGTCGAAGAAGTCCATGCCATCTGCGAAGAGGCCGCCGAGGGCGAGATCCTGGCCATCGCCAACATCAACGCCCCGGGCCAGATCGTCATCGCCGGAACGAAAGGCGCGATCGACCGCGCCATCAGCGTCGCCAAAGCGCGTGGCGTTCGGCGCGCGTTACCGTTGCCGGTGTCGGCGCCGTTCCATTGCGAGCTGATGAAGCCTGCCGAAGAGCGGCTGCGGCCCCTGCTGGAAGGCGCACACTTCAAAGACCTCTGGATGTCGCTCGTGTCGAACGTCGACGCCTCGCCGATCGGTACCGCCACCGCGGTACGCAACGCGCTCGTGCGCCAGGTGGCTTCGCCCGTGCGGTGGGTCGAATCGATCCAGAAGATGGTGTCCATGGGCGTGCGTCGTTTCGTCGAAATCGGTCCCGGCAGCGTCTTGACAGGACTCATCAAGCGGATCGATCCGTCGGTCGAATTGATCAACGTGTCCGACGTGCCGTCGATCGAGAAATTCTTGAACTGATCGCAAGCACAGACAAGAGTGTCTGTGCCACAAAACAAGTCCGATGTAGCACAACTCTGTTGTCTGTTTCAGAAAACGAGCCTGATGTGGCACAGACACTCTTGTCTGTGCCGGGAAAACGAGTCTGATGTGGCACAGACACTCTTGTCTGTGCTTTCTTTGACCGAACACGGAGCGGAGGCATCACCATGAAAATCGATCTCACCGGCCGTACCGCTCTCGTTACCGGCGCATCGCGCGGCATCGGCGAAGCGATCGCGCGGAGGCTCGGCGAGACCGGCGCGCGCGTCGTCTGCGCGGCGCGGAATCTCGAACAGGTCGAGCGCGTCGCTGCCGGAATCGTCAGCAGCGGCGGCAACGCCTCGGCGGTCCAGCTCGACATCACCGGCAGCGAGGTTCGCGACCGCATGAAGGCCATCATCGAACAGCAGCCCATCGACATCCTCGTCAACAACGCCGGCATCACCGATGACGATCTCTTCATCCGCATGAAGCCGGAGGCCTGGACCAATGTTCTCCGCACCAACCTGGACTCTGCCTTTCACATCACCCAGGAAGTGATGAAGAAGATGATCCGGGCTCGCTGGGGCCGCGTGATCAACATCTCGTCGATCGTCGGCATCTCCGGCAATCCGGGACAGGTGAACTACTCCGCGTCAAAAGCAGCGCTGATCGGATTCACCAAATCGCTGGCGCTGGAGATCGGATCGCGCAACGTCACGGTCAACGCCGTCGCCCCCGGCTTCATCCAGACGTCGATGACCGACGCCATGACCGATGAGGCGCGCAAGACACTGGAGGCCCGCATCGCCCTGCACCGCCTCGGCAAGCCCGACGACGTCGCCTACGCCGTCGCCTTCCTGGCCTCGGAACAGGCGGGCTACATCACCGGCACGGTGATCAACGTAAGCGGGGGTCTGTACACGTAGCCGCCGTAGCGCCGGCGGCTCGCCGGCTGGATCGCCAGCGGCTCGCTGGCGAATTCTTGACGTGACCGGCGGGGTCACGCCCTGCCGCTGTTCGTGACAGCATGAATCGCATGTTTCAGCGAACAGCCCCACTCGTGCATAAGTGAGTCGAGCCGCGCCACGTCAAATTCCGCCTCGCAAAACTCCTCCACCGGCTTCGCATACGAAAGGAACCGCTGCCTGCTGAGGACGAGCTGCGACTGATGGCACTCGATGGCCGCCCGTTTCCGCGCAATCTCCTCGGCGCTGAGATCGAGGCGGAAGGCCAGCCGCCCCTGCGGCGCGTGGCCGTGGATCACGTAAGTAACCACGTTTCGTCCCGACGCGGCGGCATGTGCCTGCCAGGAGATGGCTCGGTGATCGGCGTGAAGATCGAACGACGAGGGGAGCACGAGCAGCGACGGTGCGAAGCCGTCGATGGCCGCGGCCAGCGAATGGCGCACGCGAAAGTCGCCGGCACGCGCCATCCTGGTCAGCATCGCGTCGGGATAGGCGAGGAATATCGCGGTTTCCGGCGGCGCGCCGAGCGC
This sequence comes from Thermoanaerobaculia bacterium, assembly GCA_035482045.1. Classification (GTDB taxonomy): domain Bacteria; phylum Acidobacteriota; class Thermoanaerobaculia; order Gp7-AA8; family Gp7-AA8; genus JADGNZ01. The sequence continues at coordinate 1,964 of DATHRD010000019.1, read as the reverse complement.
CGCCAATCCGCGCAGTGATTCCATGCGCCGCAGCGCGCCCCACTCGGCAAGGTCGGCGCCGCTGATCCGCAGCTTTTTCTTCAGATAGCGCAACGGCCAGGGATTGTTCTCGCCGTCGGTCACGAAGACGATGCGAACCTCACCGCCTGCGGCGATGGCGCGCTGGATCAGCCCTCCCGCGGCGATCGTCTCATCGTCCGGATGCGGCGCGATGATCAACGTGCGTTCGAATGAATCGACCGACTCCTCCGACCCCCGACTCCCGACCCCCGACTCCCGCGTCATATCAAAATTCGAGATCCTGGAGATGGAACGGTGAGAAGCCCCGCGCGTAGGCCGGCGCCCACAAGCAGGCCACCTGCTTGCAGGCGTGCACGCCAACGAACCGGTGCGTTCCGGCAGCCAGCCGCCGTGCGCCGCTGTAGGGCGTGCCGTCCAACGAGCCGGCGGCGTTACCGCGCTTTGTGAGGACCACGTAGTCGCCCGGAACGCCGATGGTGAAAGAGCCGTCGGGCTGGAGCCACTGTCCCGAGACCCGCAGCCTGCCCACGTCGACGAAGTACGCATGCATGAAGTCGCGGGCGCGGTCCGGCCACTGCGTTCCGTCCGCCTGCGCGACGTGGCAACCCGTCCGCACGAGATCCTCCGGCACCGTGTCCTTCAGCAGCCCCAGGGGGATGGCGTGGCGGGTGATGTTCTCGAGGATGAAGTAGTACGGCCTGGGGCGGTAAATCGTCTCGCCCTTGTAGTCCATCACGAGGTCGCCGGGGCGGGTCAGGCGCAGAAGCTGCGTCTCCATGGTGATGAACTCGCGCGTCTGGTTCTTCAGCCACGCCGTGTAGTAGCCGATCGCGAAAAGACAAACGATGGACAGCGCGGCCATGAACTTTGCGAAGTGCCTGTCCCGCGCCAGCGGCGCGACGATGAAGATCGCCACGAACGGCAGGAATGGCAGGAAATCGCGCGGCGAAATCATGATCCAGAAGCAGTAGAGCGTCACGATGAGGATGCCTGTGGCTGCCGCGAAAAAAAAGCGCACACTGGACGTCGTCCGCCGGTACCGCCACGCCACACGGATGAGGATGATCATCAACGGGATGTAGAGCAGCCGCGGGATCCAGACGAGGTGCTGCGAGCGGGTGAGGGTAACCAGCTCGTTGAAACGGAAGACGCAGTAGACGAATTCGGTCCACGCGCCGCGCCGCACGAAGTAGGCCACGATAATCGCCGGCACGACGACGATCCCGGCAGCCATGGCCGCGATGTGGCGCGCACGGATACCGATGCCGCGCTCGCGGAGACACATGAAGTACGTGAGCGCGCCGGCGCCGGCCAGTGTGATGAGCAGGAGCGTGGTCTTGAGGGAAACGGCCAGCGCGCACCCCAGGAGGAGGCCGGCCAGCAGGAACGACGCCGTCGACGGCTCTCCGAGCACCAGCGTGGCCACGGCCAGCATCCAGAACGCGTTCCAGAGATTGTCGGTGCGGAACTCGATCGACTTCAAAAAGAACGGCGGGATGACGTTGAGCAGCAGCGTCGACCAGACGGCCACCCGCACGTCATACAGCCGGCGCGCGATGACGAATGTGGCAAGACTGACGGCCAGCCACAGGACGACCATCGGCGCCCGCATGAAGAGCAGGATGTCGGGGCGCTCTCCGAAAAGCCGAAGCAGCGGCGCCATGGTCATATGGAACAGCGGCGCGTGGTTGTCGAAGAGATCGCGGTACTGCAGCAAACCCGCCGTCCATCCCCAGGCCACATGGAGATGCTGCGGCTCGTCAGAGTCGAAGCGGTAATGGAAGTACGCCACCGCGCGCATGGCCAGCGTCACCGCCGCCAGGGCTACTGCCAACAGGCCTTCCGAGCGGGCGAATGCCGAGGCGCGCGAGCCTGTGAGGAGGAGCCGCGGCGCACGTTCCGCTCCGACCCCCGACCCCCGACCCCCGACCCCGTGTTCTTCA
>DATHRD010000018.1:0-5362 GCA_035482045.1 Thermoanaerobaculia bacterium | reverse complement strand
CCGTCGCCGTGGCATTCGGCGTCATCGCCATCCTCCGCTCCGACGTCTTCTCCATCGTCATCATGACGGCGCTGGCGGGGAGTCTCATCGGCTTCTATCGCTGGAACCGGCCCCCCGCGAAAATCTTCATGGGCGACAGCGGCAGCCTGTTCATCGGGCTCCTCCTCGCGGCATGCTCCATAGCGCGTCCGATCAAATCGCCCACCGCGCTCATCGTCGGCGGACCGATGCTCGCGCTCGCCCTTCCCGTGCTCGACACGCTGATCGTGATGAAGCAACGCTTCGGCACGGAGACGACCCTGGGAGCGCGCGTGATGCGCATGTTCAACGCGGACCGCCGCCACTTCCACCATGTGCTCGTCGAAAAATACGGCAGCATCGGGAAGGCAATCTTCTCCATCTGGATCATCACGCTCCTCTTCGCCACCTCGGCCGTCCTGACGGTGATCGAGGAGACGAAGATCGAGGGATACCTGGTCGGGTTCGCCGGCCTCTTGGGGATGATCTTCCTCCGCTATTGGTTCCGGCGCGATACGCGAGCGCCGGTCGAACGGCAGGCCTGACCGGCGATGTGCGGAATCGCCGCGTTGTTTGCCTATGGTTCCGCCGCGCCGCCCGTCGATCGGGACGAGATCGAGGCCATCACCGAGCGGATGCGGCCCCGCGGCCCGGATGCCGGCGGCACCTGGATCTCGTCCGATACACGCGTCGCCCTCGGCGCGCGGCGGCTGGCCATCATCGACCTGACGGACGAGGGAACACAGCCGATGACCGATGTCGACGGCGAGCTTCACATCGTCTTCAACGGCGAGATCTACAACTACCGCGAGCTGCGGGCGCGCCTGGAGCGGCTCGGCGCCCGCTTCCACTCGACCACCGACACCGAGGTCCTGCTGCAGCTCTATCGCCACGACGGCCAGGCCATGGTCGAGCTGTTACGCGGCATGTTCGCCTTCGTCATTTGGGATCCGCGGTCACGGCGCATGTTCGCCGCCCGCGATCCATACGGCATCAAGCCTCTCTACATCGCCGATGACGGACAGACGTTCCGCGCGGCGTCGACCGTCAAGGCTCTGCTCGCCGGCGGGCGCGTGGGGCGGGCGCTCGACCCAGCGGGTGTGGCGGGATTCTGGCTGATGGGGAGTGTCCCCGAGCCGCACACGATCTTCCGCTCGATTCGGGCCGTCGAAGCCGGGACGTCTCTCGATGTCGACGCGCGCGGTGTTCATGACGTGCGCCGCTACTACTCGATCGCAGCGACACTGCAACGCGGCGTGCGCGACGTCGCGGCCGCACACCTCGTGCAGCCTCCTGTCCTTCTGCGCGAGTTGGTCACGGATTCCCTTCGCCATCACCTCATCGCCGACGTCCCGGTCGGCGCATTTCTTTCCTCGGGGATCGACTCGACGGCGCTCGTCTCCCTGGCCACCGAGGCTACCGGGCAACCGCCGCGCACGGTCACCCTGCGGTTCGATGAGTTCCGCGGCCGTGAATCCGACGAGGCGCCGCTGGCCGAACGCTTTGCGCGAGAGCTCGGCTCCGATCACGTGACGCGGCTCGTCACACGGGACGAATTCACGGCTGACCTGCCGCGGCTCTTCGACGCCATGGACCAGCCCACCATCGACGGCACCAACACCTGGTTCGTCAGCAAAGCCGCGTCAGAGCGGGGACTGAAAGTGGCGCTCTCCGGCCTCGGCGGCGATGAGCTGTTCGGCAGCTATCCCTCGTTCCGCGACCTGCCCCGGATCGTCGGCGCCGCGCGCCTTCCCCTCGCCGCCGCTACCGCGGGCCGGCTCACGCGGAACCCGAAGGCGGCTGCGATGGCGCAATATGGCGGCACCTGGTCCGGCGCCTATTTGCTCAAGCGCGGACTCTTTCTGCCTGACGATCTGCCTTCGCTGATGGGCGCGGACGCCGCGCGGGAAGGGCTGGAGCGTCTGGCCATGCTCGACCACATTGCCGCGACGATCGATCCCGATCCGGGAACGCCGTTCGGCCGCGTGGCATCGCTCGAGGCCTCGCTCTACATGCGCAACCAGCTCCTGCGCGACACCGATTGGGCCAGCATGGCCCACTCGCTCGAAGTGCGCACGCCGCTCGTCGACGCCACGCTCCTCCGGCAGATCGCTCCGTTGCTCATGGTCGAAAAGCAGCGCTGCAAACGGCACTTCGCAAAGAGCCCCCGCACCCCGCTGCCGTTCTGGCTCAGTACGCGGCACAAGACAGGCTTCAGCGTTCCTCTGGCCGCATGGGCGCAACTGCGGCCCGACGGAACGTCGATGCGCATGCGAAGCTGGGCGCGCCTCGTCATGGAGCAATGGGCGTGAGGATTCTCCATGTCGGCACCGACTCGTTCGGCGGCTACGGCGGCATCGCGCTTTACAACCGCGAGCTCATCGCCGCCATGGCCTCGCACCCGTCGGTCGAAGAGGTCGTTGTCGTTCCCCGCATCATCGTGGGGGAGCTCGAAGCGATCCCCGAAAAAGTAACGTTCGTTACCGCGGCCTCCCGAGGCCGGCTTGCTTATCTCAACGCGCTCCGGAGCACGCGCGGACGTTTCGATCTCGTCGTCTGTGCGCACGTCAACCTCCTGCCCATCGTGCGGCTGATCACGAAGCATCCGCTCCTGATGCTCTACGGCATCGAGGCGTGGAAGCCGCTGCGCGACCCGCTCTCGAATCGGTTGCTGCGCAACGTTCGCGGCGTCGTCTCCATCAGTGACATCACGCGCGAGCGCTTCGCCGGGTGGTCGCATTACGACGGCCCCTCGCTCCTTCTTCCGAACTCGATTCGCACCGAGTGGTACGGCATCCGCTCGAAGAACCCCGCCCTCCTGGAGCGCTACCGGCTCGACGGCAACCGCGTGCTGATGACGCTCGGCCGCGTCATCGCCGCCGAGCGCTACAAAGGGTTCGACGAGGTTCTCGACGTCCTGCCGGATCTCGACGACGACATCTCCTACCTCATCGCCGGCGGCGGCAACGATGTCCCGCGCCTCAGGCAAAAGGCCGTCGACCTCGGCATCGCCCATCGCGTTGTCTTCACCGGCCTCTTTCCCGATCATGAGAAAGCGGACCTCTACAACCTGGCCGATGTCTACGTGATGCCCAGCCGCGGCGAAGGCTTCGGCTTCGTCTTTCTCGAAGCGCTGGCCTGCGGCGTCCCCGTGATCGCCAGCCGTCTCGATGGAGGACGGGAAGCCGTTCGTATGGGCCAGCTCGGGCACCTCGTCGATCCATCCAACCCCGCCGAGATTCGCGCGGCCATCCAGGACACGCTCGCCTCGGGAAACCCGAAGCGGATCCCCGAGGGGCTCGACTACTTCAGCTACGCCAACTTCGAGCGGCGCACGCACGCCATCATCGACGCGGTAGTGTCCTGGCAGCATTGAGCTCAGGGGTTGAGCGCCTCTCAATTAAATGTGAGTTGAGAAGCGCTTGAAGCGCATTTCTCACAGTATTGCTTCGCTTCTCGCCACAGTGTCAATCGAGCGCCCTTCTCCCCACCGCGTTTCTCAGCGGGGGGGAGAAGGTGCCGAAGGCGGATGAGGGGGCTTTGGAGCTTGCCAAACAGTGGACTGGTTTTATGAACGGGCGTGGGAAACTCGTGAAAACAGTCAACTTCAGCGCGAGCACCGCCCCCTCATCCGCCTCCGGCACCTTCTGCTCTGAAGATTGGGTGGGTGGGCTGGACACAGTTTTCGAGCGTAAGTACAATGTTTGTCCCCCGTTGCGACGTACTAGTCGCAGACAACTTGTGGCCGCGCGAACCGTCAAGAGGTTCGCTATGCGTGTGTTCGGCGGGACGCGTTCCATCTTCGTGCACGGCGGTCGGCCGCAGGCCGTCGGACCCTCCCCCGCTGAAAAGCGCGGGGGAGAAGGCCTCTCGACGTTTCACAGTTCCGCGATTCCACACGGTGAGAAATGCGGGCGAGCCGCGAATAAACGACAATGTACCCGTGAAGCGTGCGTTGATCTTCGGGGTGTCGGGGCAGGATGGCGCCTACCTCTCGCGTCTCCTGCTGGAGCGCGGATACGAGGTCCACGGCGCCTCGCGCGACGCGGAGTCGCAGTCCTTCCGCCGTCTGGTCACCCTCGGCATCCGCGACCGCGTCGTCACCCACTCCGCGGCGGCGCGCGACTTCCGCGAGCTCCTGCAACTGATCGACGGCATTCGTCCCGACGAGATCTACAACCTGGCCGGCCAGACCTCGGTGGCCCTCTCCTTCTCGCAGCCCGTCGAGACGATGGACAGCATCGCCCAGGCCACCCTGGTCATGCTCGAAGTCATCCGCTACCTCAAGCTGCCCGTACGCCTCTACAACTCCGCCTCCAGCGAATGCTTCGGCGAGGTGATGCCCGGCCAGGCCAGCGACGAGTCGACGCCCTTCTTCCCGCGCAGCCCCTACGCGACCGCGAAAGCGGCCGCGCACTGGACCACCGTCAATTACCGCGAGGCCTACGGCATCTACGCCTGCTCTGGAATCCTCTTCAACCACGAGTCGCCCCTGCGCTCGGAGCGCTTCGTGACCAAGAAGATCGTCTCCGCCGCCGCCGCCATCGCCTCCGGCATGCGCGAACGGGTTACCCTCGGCCGCCTCGACGTCTCCCGCGACTGGGGATACGCCCCCGAATACGTCGAGGCCATGTGGCGCATGCTGCAGCAGGACGTGCCCCGCGACTTCGTCATCGCCACCGGCCAGAGCCACACCCTTGAACAACTCACCGCCGCCGCCTTCGCCCGCTTCAACCTCGACTGGCACGACCACGTCGACATCGACCCCTCCCTCTTCCGCGCCTCCGAGATCAGCTACAGCCGCGGCAACCCCGAAAAGAGCCGCCGCCTCCTCGGCTGGGAGGCCACGACGAAGTTCGATGAGCTGGTAGGGATCCTCGCCGAGGGAGAGCGGGCGAATGGCGCTTGAGGAGAGCGGGCGTCCCGCCTGCTCCCGCCGGGCGTCCTCGCCCGGCGGTGGGTCGTAACGCCCTAATGAATCGAACCCGAAACCGCGGGCGCAATGTCGATTCGTGTATCAATCCACGGCGTCGTATCGATTTCGATCCCCACCGCCGGGCGAGGGCGCCTGCTCTACGTGGCGCAGCAGCCTTTCCTTCGGTTGATGCCCGCCCCGAGGAGAGCAGGCGTCCCGCCTGCTCCCGCCGGGCGTCCTTGCCCGGCGGTGGGTCGTAACGCCCGAACGAATCGAACCTGAAACCGTTGGAGCAGTGTCGATTCGTGTATCAATACCACGGCGTCGTATCGATCTCGATCCCACCGCCAGGCGAGGACGCCCGTCGGGAGCAGGCGAGGACGCCTGCTCTACGATCCGAGAGCCGCCAAACTCCGACCCCCGACCCCC
>DATHRD010000017.1:0-97073 GCA_035482045.1 Thermoanaerobaculia bacterium | reverse complement strand
GCGCGCCCCTCCAACGGTTTCACTCTGCCCGCTCTGATCACGGCAGTTGTGAAAACTGAATAGGAGGAAGATATGAGTACGCAAAATGTCGTACCGGCGACGCCGTCGCCGGTTTCCTACACCGATGCCGCCCAGGCGCTGATCGATCAGACCCGCGCCATGCGCCAGCAGATCCCGAACTTCGTCGTTCCGACGTCACCGAAGGAGCTCAGCCGGCTGATCCCCAACGCGTCGGTTACTCCGGAGTTTGTGGAGTTGTCGGCGGTGGCTGTGAAGAACAACGTGCCGCTCGTCCGTGGAGGCGATGCTGATCCGGCGCAGACCCGCGACCTGATGAGCTATGCCGACGCGTACGGGCCGCTGGCGGATGAGCTGGAAGCACTGGCTCAGCTCATTCGTCACAGCATCATCGCGGCAAGGAGCCGGGCCGGAGGGCAGGCGCTCACCACCTACGCTCTGGCGAAAGCTCTGGCCAAACGTCCGGAGACGGCCGATCTCGCTCTGCATGTCGCTGACATGCGCCGCGCCCTCGGACGGACCCGGAAGGCCAAGTCCCAGCCGGCCCCGGCGCCGGCACCGGTTCCGACGGAACGGTCGCCTGTGACGCCGTCGTCACCGGCGACACCGTCGAAGTGATGACGAGCCGGTTTGTGCAGTAAGTACCGCGCGGGCGCGTCCGAAGGCGCGCCCGCGCATTCTTGTAGGAGCGCTGGCGGCTCGCCGGCTGGACCGCCAGCGGCTCGCTGGCGATTCTGCCTCACACTACGCACCGCCGAGCCGGCGGTGGTCCAGCCGTCGAGCCGACGGCGCTACGCGAGCCAGCCGAGGACCCTTCGGCTCCCGCTCGGGCAGGCTTCGCGCTCCGATCGAACTATCTGCTACGCTCGCGCCGTTTCAGAGCCCGCGTGGCCCCGTAGCTCAGGTGGATAGAGCAGCGGTTTCCTAAACCGTTTGTCGGGCGTTCGAGTCGCCCCGGGGCCACCAATTCTGCGGTTGCGAAGTCTTGCGGTGGATGATCGTCACTCCGCTTCCTGACCGTCACGATTGAGAACCTCCAGAAGCCTCAGCGACCGCACGACCACACGCTGGCGCCAATCTCGCACCCGCCCGCTGGAGTGCTCACTCGACTTCTTCTCGCGATGAGTCTGACTCTCGGAGGATCGCTGTCGGGGCAGACGGCGCAGCAGCAGCAGCCGCCGGCCGAGAACGCGTGTCGATGGTGGCAGATCCGTTGCGATGACGGGCAATCGCTCGAAGCGTTACCACCCGAGGCACCGCGTACGGGAACGGTCATCACCATCGACGTCGCCCTGAACCGGCTCTACCTTTTCGAGGACGGGAAGCTCGTCGACGAATCGCCGGTAGCGACCGGGAGCGAGAAGGTGCTGAAGCATGGCAGCCGCATCTGGCTCTTCCGGACTCCGGAGGGGCATCTGAAGGTGTTGCGGAAGATCGAGGATCCGGTCTGGACCAAGCCCGACTGGGCTTTCATCGAAGTCGGTGAATCCGTTCCGCCTCTCGATTCGCCGCGGAGAAAGGTCCGAGGCCACCTCGGCAAGTACGCCCTGGACCTCGGCGACAGCATCATGATTCACGGCACCGACGAGTCCAACTCGATCGGCCGGAAAGTGTCCCACGGATGCATCCGTCTGCCGAATGACATGCTGAAGACGGTCTACCGGAGTGCGGCGGTGGGAACGGACGTGTACATCTTCGAGAGCCAGGTTTCGCAGACGAGACCCGAGCGTCACAGCGATCTGGACTTCCGGTGAGTCAAGCGTGCGCGGCCGGAGCGCTGGCGTCCTCGCCGGCTGGCTCGGCGGCGTGGCCGGCGAAGCCTGCTTCGCGGGCGAGTGCCGCGTTAGCGGCAACAGGACGGTAGACAGGGGTGCGAGCATTTTTTGCGAGCACCCCTGGTAAACAGATGTCGTGGTTGGTGCCGCGTCAGCGGCACTGGAGGAATCGGGGCCTCCATCCAGTGCCGCTGACGCGGCACGCTTTCGAGAGACTACGCGGACCAGGGGTTGCTCGCAAAAAGGGCTCGCACCCCTGTCTACCTTCTTGAGCCGCTATCGCGGCGTTAAGGGTGTGTATTTGGAATTTGACGTTACAGATCGCTGGCAAGCCAGCGCGGAGCACGCCGGAGGCGTTCCGTAGATTAGCCGGTGGCAAGCGCCGAAGGACGCGCCGCCACCGGTTAGCGGTCGTGGCCATCACCGACCCCGGCAGGGGTCGCGGACCGCGCTCGCGTCATCCAGAGGAACGCTCGTCAAGCTCGATGTCGTTGACGGCATGCGTCAACCCTCCGGTACCCCTGCCGGGGTACGACGTTTGTGCGGATCGGTAACCGGTGGCGGCGCGCCTTGCGGCGCTTGCCACCGGCTAATCTACGGCACGCCTCCAGCGTGCTCCGCCGGCGGTGAGCAAAATATTTCCCAATGATGGGGTAGCGGAATCCGCGCTTTCGTCACGCTAGGAGAGAGGGCGCCCTCCCGAACAACTGCCCGGCGCGTGGTCGGGCACACACACCGGAGGGTTCAATGCGTCGTATCTCCAAGGCTGTAGCCACTGCTTCGCTTCTCGTCGCGCTCACCACCTCGAATGTCTATGCAATCCCGTCAAAAGGCGGCTTCGAACCGTCCCTTGGATCGAAGATCGTCAAGATCATCCGGCACATCATCGGGCTGGATGAACTCACGTGGCCTCACCCCTAGCTGTCTGTCAGGTCGTGATCGGCATTGCCACGCTCTTTACAATGGCGTGGATGGTGCGCACGGTTTCCGCCGTCGCATCATCCACGTCGATAGCGTCGCGAAGTCGAATGACTGCATCGATGGCACGTTCATCGAGGTTGGCGGCAATGAATTCATCAATGATGTTCTGCGTAAGGGAGCGCGCCGCGGCCTCTTCGCCACGATCGATGAGAACTTCAACGATACGAAGAGCACAGAGCCCAGCTTCGTCGATCATTCCGGCTGCGGTGAATGCGCGTCTTGCGTCGCGCAGTCGTGCTAGTCCGGCGGTTACCTGACCGCGCCCGATCAGCACGACGCCGGCACCAAACTCGGTTCGCGGCACCTCGGCGGTGAAGCCGAGGTCGGTGAACTTAGCCACGGCCTCCGAGAAGTGGATATTGGCACTGACGAACTCACCGAGGTTGGTCGCGCAATGACCTAAATTGTTATGAATGCCCGCTTGCGATTCGGCGTCAGCGGCGTCAATCGCATGACGCAGCAGATCCTGAAGGAGGCTTGTGGCGTCGGTATATCGGGCTGCTCTGTAGAACAGGTTTGCCTCCGCTAAACCCGCTTGGACATACCTCTTCGCATCGTCGCAATCCCCGAACACCCGCCGGCACTCAGACAGAATCGCATGCGCCTCATCGAAGCGTTCCTGTTGTGCCAGAACCATTCCCTTCACCATCCGCACAATGGCCCTGTCGTGTTCCAGCGAAGCGAACCCGGCCAGGCATTCCTCGCCACGCTCCGCCGCTTCGATCGCTTCGTCATAACGGGCCAGGTAGCGGAGCGTGCTGGCGCGGTCTTTCCACGCATTCGCACGGATTTGCGCGAGGACGACAGGCGGGTACTGACTCGAAGGAAGGGATTCGGCGATCGACGCCGACAGATTCGCGATTGCCAGAGCCTCCCGCGGCTGGCGGTGCAACCGCTTCCGGACTTCTTCGCTCAGTTGCTCCAGGGCCGCGTTGTTGCGCAGCTCCGGCGTCTCGGCCAGGCGCGGCCACTCCTCGACGGGTGTATCGCGGAGATACCGGGCCACGTCCGTGGCGTTGTCGCGCTCGCGCTCCAGCCGGCTGGCTGTTGATGTGAACTCGGCCTCGCGGGCGCGGCGGGCCGCGGGGTCGAACGTCACGACATTGCTGGTGAACCGCTGCCGGCAGGCGCTGCATTCGGCGAGATGGGCCGGATCGTCCGAGTGATTCATTTCTTCTTCCCCCCTCCCGGATCGAAGACCTTCTCGGCGCGGCGCAGGCATTTCGTTATGAGCTTCTGGGTGTACTTGGCCGTCACGCCGAGGTGCTCGGCGATCTCTTTGATGCTGTATCCCTCGAAGTAGCGCAGCCGGAGGATCTCCTGATAGCGCGGCGAGAGGCCGGCCAGAGCCTCTCCCGCCGCGATCCTGACCGGCAGCGCATCGAGAATGTTCAGCGAAGCCGGATCAGGCCGTATGGCTGCGCTTTCGGCGTCCAGTTGCTCAATATTGCGCCCACGCTGGCGCCAGTAATAGCGGCTGGCGTTGCAGATCCCTCCGATCAGCCATTTGTGCAGGTCGCGGATTTCGTCCTTTCGCTTCAGATACCCCAACAACACGTCGTGGGCCAGTCCTTCCGCGTCGCCTGCCGGCACCTGAAACTTGCGCACGGCCACGGTCACGAGAACGCCCATGTGCTCTTCATAGAGCCGTTCGAAGGCAACCTCGTCGAAACCGCCGCGCGGCGGAGCCGGAGGCGGCGGCTCATTGACCGCCGCGGGCGCCGTCTGTGGAGCCGCAAACATAGGGGACGCCTGAGCGTCGGGAATCTTCGAATTGTGCGGAATACGGCAAACGATAACACGCCCGAAGGTTAGAGGAAAAGAACTCTCCCGCGGCGACGTCGCTCTATGCGACGTGTGCAAAATATTTCTCAGGCATGGGGTAGCAAAAACCGTACTTTCGTCACGCTAGAAAGTGAGGGCGCCCTCCCGAAAAACTCGCCCCGGCGCGTCGCCGGGCACAACCGGAGGGCTTATGCGTCGTGTATCGAAAGGTCTCGCTGCTGCTTCGCTCATCGCCGTACTCACCGCCTCGAACCTCTATGCCATCCCGTCGACAGGCGGCTTCCAGCCGTCGTTTGGCTCGAAGATCGTCAAGATCATCCGTCACATCGTCGGTTTGGATGATATGTCCTGGCCGAAGCCGTGAGCGTGATTCAACTCGCGGGAGCCTGATCGATTGTGAGGCTCTTCACCAGTGCGTGGGCGGTGCGCACGGCTTCGGCCGTCGCACCGTCCGCGTCAAGGGAGGCGCGCAGGCGAACCACGGCGTCGATCGCGCGCGCGTCGAGCGCGGCGGCTGTGAACTCTTCGACGACCGAGGCCGCAAGAGAGCGCGCTTCATCCGTCTGGCCGCGTTCGACCATCGCTTCGATGATCCGAAGTGCGCAGAGTCCCGCTTCTTCAGGCATGTGAAGGCCGGCGAACGTCTGCCGCGCTTCGCGTAGACGGGCCATGCCGAGGTCGGTCTGACCCTTCCCGATGAGCGCGACGCCCGCGCCGCGCTCAGTACGGGCGACTTCCCCGGTGAATCCGAGGTCGGTGAATCGTGCGATTGCTTGGGAGAAGTGAATGCTCGCGCTTCCGTAGTCCTCGAGGCTTGTTGCGCAATACCCGAGGTTGTTGTGCAGACGGGCCTGCATCTCGACGTCACGACCGAGGATGGCCACGCTGAGCAAATCGCGAAAGACCTGTTGCGCGTCCTCATAGCGCTTCTGGTTGTTGAGCAGATTTCCGTGAATCAGGCCGGCCTGGAGGAATCGCGGCGAATCGTTGACTTCGGCGAAAATGCCGCTGGCCGCGGTGATCATCCGTTCGGCGTCGTCGAAGAGATCCATCTGCCCGAGGATCATCGCCTTGACCAGCCAGACGATGGCGCGATCGTGTACCGCGCCCGGGAAGGCATCGAGTCGGGCTTCGGCGGTAGCGATCGAGTCATATGCCTCGTCGAGCCGGCCAAGATAGCGGAGCGCGTTGGCGCGATCGCGCAGCGCCGTCGAACGGACCTGCGCCAGAACTATGGACGGATAGGCACTGGGCGGAAGCGACTCGGCGATGGAGGTGGCGAGGTTCGCGATGGCCAGTGCTTCGACCGGTCGCCTCTCGATCCGTCTGCGCACCTCCTCGCTCATCTGCTCGAGTGCGGCGTTGTTGCGAAGGGCCTGTGATTCCGCGAGCCGCGGCCACTCGTCGATCGGGGTATCCCGAAGATGACGCTCCACGACGTCCGCGGCGCCGCCGCGCTCGCGCTCCAGGGCGAATGCCGTGGCCAGAAACTCGCGCGCGCCTTCACGGCGCCGTGCCGCGTCGAACGGCAGCACGTTCTCGGTGAACCGCTGGCGGCACGAAGGACACTCGGCGATGTGCCGTAGATCATCAGAATGATTCATGGGTTCTTCCCCGCTGGAGCGGCCTTGAACATCTGTTCCGCGCGACGCAGGCACTTCGCAACCAGCTTCTGCGTGTACTTTGCAGTGACGCCGAGGTGATCGGCGATCTCCCGAATGCTGTAGCCTTCATAGTAGCGCAGCCGGAGAACCTCCTGATACCGCGGCGGCAGCGCTTCGAGGACGTCGCGGGCGGCGATCTGCATCGGCAACCGGTCGAGGATGCCGGCCGACGCCGGATCGGGACGGAGCAGTGCCAGCGATGAATCGAGCTGCTCCGTGCGCCGGCCGTTCTGGCGCCAGAAGTAACGGCAGGCGTGACAGATCGCGCCGATCAGCCACGGGTGCAGGTTGCGAATCTCATTCTTCCGCCTCAGGTATGAGATGAATACCTCATGCGCCAACGCCTCGGCGTCGACCTCGGGGACCTGAAACTTGCGCACGGCGATGGCCACGAGCAGGCCGACGTTGTCATCGTACAAGCGGCCGAAGTCGAGCTCGTCGAGGTCGTGGTCCGGCGCGATCGACACGAGATCGACGATTCTCGGATCGAGTACCTCAGGCGAATGCGTATTCACGCTCGCTCTCCTCGATGTGGATGGAATGCCTCACTCGTGAACACGCCCGAAGGATAGAGCGAAAGAACCCGAAGTCAAAAGGACAAAGAGTGAAGGTGACGCGGATGCGTGACTGTTTCCGGCAATCCGACGCTGATGGGAGTCAGAAAGCGAAGGGTGAAGAGTGAAGGGTGAAGAGTGAAGGGTGAAGAGTGAAGAGTGAATGTGGTTCTGGTCTCTCGCTTCATCCTTCATCCTGCTGCCTTCATCCTTCCATATGATTCCCGCGTGAGTACCGGCGACTTTGTCATCGATCCGCGCGAGACTGGCTTCGTCCGGCTCGACGTCGCGGAGCTGTTCGGCAGCCGTCACCGCGTCGTGCTGGAGATCGGCTCCGGGAAGGGGCGTTTTCTCATCTCCGGCGCGACCGAGCAGCCGGAGGTCAACTTCATCGGCATCGAGAAATCGCTGCACTATCACCGCGTCATCCGCGACCGCGTGGCCAGGCGCGGTTTGTCCAACATCCGCCTCATCAACCACGACGCCTTCCTCGTCCTGCGCGACATGCTTCCCGACGCATCGATCGACGAGATCCACATCTACTTCCCCGATCCATGGCCGCGGAAGCGGGAGCAGAAGCGGCGCATCATCCGCGCCGAGGTGCTGACGGAGATTCGGCGGGTGCTCGTCCCGGGCGGCAGCGGAATCTACGTCACCGACCACCGCGACTACTACGAAGCGGCCGCGCCGGTCATCGAACAGTTCTTTCGGAGTGAGCGTCGCGTGCCCGGCCCGGACGATCCGCCGCGAACGAATTACGAAGCGAAGTTCCGGCAGGAGGGGCGGGAGATCTTCGAGGTTAGGTTCTTGAAGAGTGAAGAGTGAAGGGTGAAGAGTGAAGAGTGAAGAGTGAAGGGTGAAGAGTGAAGAGTGAAGAGTGAAGAGTGAAGGGTGAAGAGTGAAGAGTGAAGAGTGAAGGGTGAAGAGTGAAGAGTGAAGGGTGAAGGGTGAACTCGCTCTTCAACCTTCACTCTTCACTCTTCACCCTTCACTCTTCATTGTCATCGACGAGCTCGATCCTCCCGCTCATCATGATCAAGCCGAGCTTGAACCGCCTGAGAAAGTCCAGTCCAACCAGGACGTCCTGTGAGCCCGGCGTGAGACTCACCACTCCCAATACGGTCTTCCCCCCAAACGTCGTGTGCGCCAGCACGGTCAGAGAAGTGCCACGGGTGCCGTCTGCCAGTACATAGGAGGATGTGCCCTCTAAGGGCAGCTTCAATGAGAACGCGTGCTGCATCGGAAGTTGAATGAAGCCGGAAAACCCGGTGTCGATGATTGCCTCGAACTCAAGTCCTGGCGGGTCGTGAGCAACGCCGCACAGATGAAACTTGAGACAAGGATTACCGAGGCTGTCGAAGTGGCCGGCCCCAGAAGTCATGGCGAGTAAGGCCGAAGCTGACTCGGAATGCTCCCGGCGCCCCGATGCGGATCAGATGAAAGATTCCGTTCGGTGCAGCTGTCCGAGCTTCCTGAAGTGCCTGCTCCGGGTAGTCGGCGACGTAACCTTCACCGGTGGTCACGTCGACCGCGATGAAATGTCCGCGCCTGTCAGGCTCGAGGCGAGTCTTGTATCGGTCCGCATAGATCTGCTCACCAGCATCAGCGATCTTCTCCGGCGAATCGAGTACCCTCAGATCGATAGACATTCTTCTTCGTTGTAGTAAACCCTACCATACAACCTGAAGACGCCGTCCCTTCATGCCCGTGAAGAGCGAAGAGTGAATGGGCCGTGAATAAGATTGAACATTTCACTCTTCACTCTTCACCCTTCACCCTTCAAAGCTACAATCCATCCGTGCGAATCCTCGGTATCGATCCCGGCTCGGTCACCACTGGTTTTGGCGTCATCGACCAGATTCGGGGGCGGTTGACGCTGATCGAGCAGGGGACGGTCGGCACGGTGCGTGGATCGGAACTGGCTGACCGTCTCTGCCGGATTCATGACGAGGTGGCTCGCATCATCGTCCGTTGTGCTCCCGAGGCGGTTGCGGTGGAGGCACCGTTCGGAGGGCTGAACGTGAAGAGCCTGATCCAGCTCGCGCACGCGCGCGGCGTCATCCTCCTGGCGGCCCGCTCCGCCGGACTGGCGGTCTTCGAATACTCGCCCCGGAGCGTTAAGAGCGCCGTGGTCGGGTACGGCGCGGCGGAGAAGGAACAGGTGGCCAAGATGGTGCGCATGCTCCTTCCGGGCTGCGCGAATCTCGTGATGTCGACCGACGCCTCGGACGCCCTGGCCGTGGCCATCTGTCACGCCCACACAGCCGGAACCGCGGAGAGGTTGCGGATCGCTCGATGAGCTCTTCGCTTCCTCACGAAGAGACGATCGAGGCGAACGCGGAGGCAGGCATCCCGCGGGGGCGATTCGAGCGGACCTTCAGCGCGCTGGGATATCGCGACTTCCGGCTGCTCTGGTTCGGGGCCTTCACCTCGACGACCGGCACCTTCATGCAGACGCTGGCGCAAGGCTGGCTGGTTTACACGATGACCGGTTCGGCGCTGCTGCTGGGGGTGGACGGCTTCCTTGCCACCGGCCCGATGCTTCTCTTCTCGCTGTTCGGCGGCGTCATCGCCGACCGCATCGAGCGACGCAAGATCATGCTCTTGTCCCAGGTCCTGCAGATGTCGTTCGCCTTCATCCTGACGGGGCTCATCTACTTCCACGCGGTCAAGGTCTGGCACATCTTCATCCTCTCGTTCCTGACCGGGAGTGCGCAGTCGATCAGTGGGCCGGCCTACGCGTCGCTGTTGCCGCTGCTTGTGAAACGCGACGACATGTCGAACGCCGTGGCCATGAACTCGATGCAGTTCAACCTGGCGCGCGTGATCGGTCCCGCCCTCGGCGGCGTGGTCTTCGGGCTATGGGGAGCGACGGCGTGCTTCGGGATCAACGGCCTCTCGTTTGTGGCCGTGATCATCGCCCTTCTGATCATCAAGATGCCGCCGCTGCACGAGCATGCCACGTCGACCTCGATGATGGCGCAGATGAAGGAGGGATTCGCGTTCGTTGCATCGAAGCGATCGTTACTCTTATTAACCTTTCTCTCCTTCGCCGGCACGTTCCTGGGCATGCCGCTCTTTACGATGATGCCGGTCGTAGCCAAGAGCATCTTCCACCTCGGGCCGCGGGGACTCTCGCTCCTGCAGGCCGACTACGGCATCGGCTCGGTCGTCGGCGCGCTCTTCGTCGCCGGAAGCAGCTACGCGGCCAAGAAGGGACGCCTGGCGCTGGCGCTGCAGCTCGTCTTCGCCTGCACGCTCATCGCCTTCGGAATCTCGCGCCATCTCGCCGCCAGCCTGGTCATCGCCTTCCTGGCCGGCTCGGCCATCGTGGGTGTCATCTCCCTCTACAGCTCGCTCGTGCAACTCTCCACCAGCGACGCCATGCGTGGCCGGGTCATGTCGATCTTCATGCTGGCCTTCCGCGGCGGCATGCCGCTCGGCAGTCTCCTGGCCGGCTTCATCGCCCAGCGCTGGTCGATCAGCACCGCGCTGGAAGTGAACGGCGTCGCACTTGCACTCGTGGCACTGGCGTTCATCATTCGAAGAACGGACCTGGATGAGGGGTTGGCGGTGGGTTAGAAGCGGAATGTTGAACATCCAACATTTCGTTTTTTGACTCACCTCCGGGGCTAGAGCAATCTCCTCCTCCGATATAGAATCCCGACCCCGCGTCATGGCAAAAGCAAAGGAACAAACGACCTCCGCAACGATCGATCCCGCGGCCGCAAGCGCGCCCGAGTGGATGGACATCCTCCGGCAGATGATCCTCATCCGGCGCTTCGAGGAGGCGACCGAGAAGGAGTTCCGCAAGGGGAAGATCGGCGGATACCTCCACGTCTACAGCGGGCAGGAGGCGGTGGCCAGCGGCATCATCACGGCGATGCGCGAAGGGGACATCCTCTTCACCGGCTACCGCGATCATGCTCATGCGCTGGCCCTCGGCGCGGAGCCGCGGCGCGTCATGGCCGAGCTGTTCGGCAAGTCGACGGGTCTCTCCAAAGGGAAGGGCGGCTCGATGCACCTGTTCGACGTCGAGCACGGTTTCTATGGCGGATACGGCATCGTCGGCGGCCACCTCACGCTCGCCGCCGGCGCCGCGTATGCGCTGCGCTACAAGCAGACCGAGCGCATCGCCGTCTGCTACTTCGGCGACGGCGCCATGAACATCGGCTCGTTCCACGAGGCCATGAACATGGCCGGCCTGTGGGGCAAAGCGGGGATGTGTCCCATCCTCTTCATCATCGAGAACAACGGCTACGCGATGGGGACTTCCGTGGAGCGCCACTCGGCGCTAACCGACCTCTCGCAGCGCGTGCGCGCCTACAACATGCCGACCGAGAAAGTGGACGGACAGGATGTCTTCGCCGTCCGCGGCGCGGCCGACCGCGTCATCCAGCAGATCCGCGGGACTGGTAAGCCGTATTGCATCGAGGCGGTCACCTATCGCTTCTCCGGCCATGGCGCCGCCGACGTCGTGCAGCCGTATCGAAGCAAGGATGAAGTCGAGGAGCACCGCCATCGCGATCCGATCGGTATCCTCCGCAACCGCCTCGGCGAGATCTGCAACCTCACCGACGACGATGTGAAGAAGATCGAGGAGTGGGCGTCGGCTGAAGTGGCCGCCGCCGTGCAGTTCGCCGAGGAGAGCCCCGTGCCGGAAGCCGAGGAACTGTGGCGCGACGTCGTCGCCGAGGATGGACCTGTACCGGAAAGCTCTTAGCTGTTAGCTCTTAGCTCTGAGGGGAACACGCGGGTGACGACACCGTGTCGCTCTCATCCCCTAAGAGCTAAGAGCTAACAGCCAAGAGCTCAAACGATATGACCGAAAAAAGCTACCGCGACGCCATCCGCGACGCCATGATGGAAGAGATGGACCGGGACCCGAACGTCCTCATCTTGGGGGAGGACATCGGCGTCTACGAAGGTACCTTCCGCATCACCGCCGGGATGCTGAAGAAGTACGGCCCGAAGCGCGTCATCGACACACCGATCGCCGAGGCCGGGATGGCAGGGACCGCGGTGGGCATGGCCATGCTCGGCCTGCGGCCGATCGTGGAGATGATGACGATGAACTTCGCTATCGTCGCCGCCGACCAGATCCTCAATCACGCGGCCAAGGTGCGCTACTTCTCTGGCGGTCAAGTCGACGTTCCGGTCGTCATCCGTGGGCCGCAGGGAGCCGGTGTTCAGCTCTCCGCGCAGCATTCGCAGACATTCGAGTCGTTCTACGCGCACTTTCCGGGACTCAAGGTCGTCGCTCCGGCCACGCCCGCAGACGCCAAGGGATTGCTGAAGACGGCGATCCGCGGGCGCGATCCGGTGATCTTCCTGGAGAGCGCGGCGTTGTACGGGATGAAAGGCGAAGTGCCGGATGATGCTGGCTTCACCGTGCCGTTCGGTGTCTCGCGCGTGGCGCGCGAGGGGAGCGACGTCACGATCGTGTCGTACAGCCGCATGCTGCAAATGTCGCTCATCGCGGCGGAGAAGCTTTCGCAAGAGGAAGGCATCGAGTGCGAAGTCATCGATCTGCGCACGCTCCGTCCTCTGGATCTGGAGCCTGCCTATGCCTCGGTGACGAAGACCCATCGTTGCGTCGTGGTGCAGGAACAGTGGAAGCCGTTCGGCGCGGCGGCGGAGATCGCGGCCGGCATCACCGAGGCGGTCTTCGACGAGCTCGATGCGCCGGTGGCGCGCGTCACGGGCGAGGATGTGCCGATGCCGTACGCGCGCAATCTGGAGGTCCTGGCCACTCCGCATGAAGAGCACGTGATCGCGGCGGTCAAGAAAGTGATGTACGTGAATGGCTGACATCATCATGCCCAAGATGGGCGACGCGATGACCGAGGGGAAGGTCGTCCGCTGGTACAAGAAGTCCGGCGACGTCGTGAAGAAAGGCGAGCCGCTGCTGGAGATCGAGACCGACAAGGTCAATCTCGATCTCGAGGCCGAGCAGGACGGCACGCTCGGCAACATGGCTGCCGAGGCTGGACAGATGGTCGAAGTGGGAGGTGTGCTGGCCACGATCCTCGGCGCGGGAGAGAAGGCTGCGCCTGCGCCTCCCGTGAATGAAGCCGAAGGCGCCTCGCCGCCCAAAGACGCTCCAGCCAGACGCGCCATCGACAAGAAGGATTCGATCAAGAAGACGACCGGCGAGTACGCCGAGGCCATCGATATGAAGGCGCCGCGCATCGACCGTACCGCGCCGGCGGTGAACGCGGCTGCGGCGCAGGATGACGGAGGATGGCGGCGATCCTCACCGCTGGCGCGAAAGATGGCGCGCGAAATGGGCGTCAGTCTCGAACAGGTGCGGGGGAGCGGGCCGGGCGGACGCATCGTGGCCAGCGACATCAAGAGTTTCCAGCCTCCTACGCCGGCGACGCAGAAGGCCAAGGCACCGTCTCTCCCTCCGATCGTGACGCTCGAGACGAAACAGATCCCGCTTTCGGCGATGCGACGGACGATCGCCAAGCGCCTGGCGGAGTCGACGGGACCGATCCCGCATTTCTACCTGACCGCCGACTACGACGTCACGAACCTGCTCTCCTTGCGCGAGCAACTGAACGAGATCGAAGGGATCAAGACCAGCGTGAACGACTTCATCGTCCGCGCGGCAGCGCTGGCGTTACGCCACCACCCGAACGTGAACGCATCGTGGGGTGATGAGGCCATCACGCAGCATGGCGAGATCCACATCGGCATCGCGGTGTCCACTCCCGAGGGACTCATCACGCCGGTCGTGCGCAACGCCGATCAGAAGTCGGTGGCCGAGATCTCTTCGGAGGTCCGCTCGCTGGCCGACAAAGCGAAGAACCGCAAGCTGACCCCGAACGATTACCAGGGCTCGACATTCACGATCTCGAACCTCGGCGCATGGGGCATCGAGCAGTTCACGGCCATCATCAACCCGCCCAACGCGGCCATCCTCGCCATCGGCGCCGCCAGTGCTCAGCCGGTGGTCGTCGCCCGCGAGGGCGCAAACGACATCAGGCAGATCGTCGTCCGCGACCGGATGAAGGTAACGATGTCCTGCGACCACCGCGTCGTCGACGGCGCGCTGGGGGCGGATTACCTGCGCACGTTGCGGAGCTACCTGGAGCAGCCGGTGCGGTTGGTGCTGTAACCTCGGGTTGCTGAGTTACCAGGTTAGGTTACTGAGTTGCGGGGTTCTTTCTAAACCCCGAGATCCCGAGAGCCAGCAACCCAGCAATCACCCAGAGGAAAAGCCCAAGCATGACCGACGCCCCTTTGACCGTCTGCACCAACTGCGGCCAAAAGCTGGCGGAAGAATACTGCGCGCGATGCGGGGAGCGGCAGCCGGGTCATCAGGATCTCTCGGTCGGACACTTCGTGCATGACGTCGTCCACGAGTTCGTCCATCTCGACTCGAAGCTGTTTCGGACGTTGCGTGATCTCGTGGTCCGCCCGGGGTTCGTGACCGAGGAGTATTTCGCGGGGCGCAAGTCACGCTACATCCCGCCGCTGCGGCTCTTCCTCACGCTTTTTGCACTGCAATTCCTGGCCTTCACATTATACGCGCCGGTGTCGTCGCTCGAGAAATTCGACAAAGCGAGCCCGATGACGAAGCTGTTCAACAAGACGGGGGGACTCACAAAGCTGATCGAGAAGGCGGCGCTCAAACGTCACCTGACTCCAGAGGAGTTCGAGCAGCGAGTCGACGAGCAGTGGCACAAGAACAACACACTCCTGCAGTTCATGAACATCCTCGGCGTGGCGCTTGTGTTGAAGGTTCTGTATTACCGGCGCTATCTCGTCGAGCATCTCGTCTTCGCGGCGCACTTCCTTGCGTTTTCGTACATCATGGCGCTGGTTGTTAAGTTGCCCATCTACGCAGTGGCAGGATTCGAGCCGGGACCGCTGCAGAAGCTCGTCTCCGCCATCACCATCACCGTCATGCTCGTCTATCTCTTCTTCGCACAGCGGCGTTTTTACTCCGACAGTCGCGCATCGACCGTGTTCAAGACCGTGCTGCTCTGGGGCGGGCAAACTGCCGTCACGGGGTTTCTGCTCGGCGGCTCGCTAGTCACGGCGATCGTGATGGTGAAGTAGCGGTAGCGGGGGCGCGAGATTTCGCGGTTGCTGGGTTGCTCAGTTGCTAAGTACAGCGCCCCGGAAGAGAGTGTCCAGTCGCGAACTGACCGATCTGAGCCGGCGAAAGCTGGCTTAAGGTCTGTAGCCCCCGGCTTCAGTCGGGGGAAACGCGGGCCTCAATTGTTCCGAGCCCGCTTCAGCGGGCGACAGAGATGCGTCGATCACCGCTCTTCTGTCGCCCGCTCAAGCGGGCTGCCAACTTGGGGATGCTCGTTTGCCCCCGGCTCAAAGCCGGAGGCTACGGACCTTAAGCGAGCTTCGCTGACGCAGACGGTCGCCCGCGGGCTGGTCACTCATTTCCGGCACCTGTGTTCTACGTTTCCATCCGCCGCGAGTCCGCGAGACCACGCGACCGCGAGACCCAGCAACCATGTAACCCAGCAACCCAGGAACATTCCCCCCAATCCCCTGTTACACTACCCAACGCCCCCCATGCCGAGCATCAACGAGCTCCTCGGGATCCTCATCGCGATCATCGTGATCTGGGTTGTCCTGAAGCTGGCCAAGGTAGCGATCCGGTTGATCCTCTTCGTGATCACCGTCCTCCTCATCGCCGGGGTGCTGTACTACGTCTTCATGAGGTGATTCATTTGAGCGATCGGAAATACAGGCACCGCGGCTATCAGGATAGCGGCGGCTACTCCTCGAATTCGTCCAGTACGCCGCGGACGCCGCGGACGACGTATGAACCGCAGAATCAGAGAATCGAGGGGGCGCCGCGCGGACGGAGCGCCGGCGGCTTCGGTCCCGAGGTCTTCAAGTGCTTTGCGTGCGGGACGCAGAGACTCGGGCTTGACCAGCCGACATCCGAGGAGACCTGCGTCAAGTGTGGAGCCGACCTGCACACCTGCGGCAACTGCCGCGCCTTCGACACGACCACGTTGTGGGAGTGCCGGGAGAGCATCCCGGCACGCGTGGCCGGCAAGCACGTCCGCAACGAGTGTACGTTCTTCCAGCCGAAGGTCGTCCGCGACCTGACGGCGGACAAGGCCCGCCAGCCGCAGACGCCGGATGACGCACGGAAGGCGTTCGACGCGTTGTTCAAGAAGTAGGGTCTGTCGCAGATGTTTGGGAAGAAGAAGGACAAGCCTGATCCAGCAGTACGGCGCTGTTCCTTCTGCAATAAAACGCAGCACGACGTTCGCAAACTCATCGCGGGCCCAAAGGTGAACATCTGCGACGAGTGTGTTGATATCTGTATCGACATCCTGGCTGTGGATCGGAAGGACGCTCCCGAGGCTGGCGAAGAAGGCGCGTTGCCTCCGAGCAGCCTATCTGCCTGTGCACTTTGTCGTTTGCCCGTCGGCGTTGCAGAGGCGCTCTTTGTTGAGGGCCGAGGTTTGCTTTGCTCCGGGTGCCTTGGTGAAATCGAGGCGGCCATGGCCCGCGAGGGCGATCTGTCATCCTGAGCCGCCGACGCCCCGGAGGGGCAAAGGACGGTCGAAGGACCCCCGCGAGCTTGCATCGAGAAGTACCACCACCCGACCCGGTAAGCGCGCAGGGGGTCCTTCGGCGTCCTCCGCCGCGAGCCTTGGTTAGAGCAAGCACCAACATTCGAGGCGCGGCTACGGCAGGCTCAGGATGACAGTGGGGGTGACGGCCGCCAACTCGTTTATCCTTCGGGCTCTTGCGCCTCGCCATCAACGTAGCCCTCGCTGCTCTCTCCGGCATCCTCTTCGCCTGCTCCTTCCCGGACATCGCCATCGGCTGGCTGATGTTCATTGCCCTGCTGCCGCTCTTCATCGCGCTGACGCGCGTACGGACGGCGCGAGGCGCGTTCTTTCTCGGATGGCTCTCGCAGACGATCGCCTGGCTGATGATGGTGCCGTGGGTCGTCCGGGTGATGTCGCACTACGGCGGGCTGCCGTACATCACGGGTGTCGTGATCTTTGTGGCGATGTGCGCCTACCTCGGCGTTTACGGCGGCGCGTTCGCGCTGCTCTTCTATCGCATCGCTCCGTCGACGCGGTTCCGCCGATGGCTGCTCGTGCCGCTGGCATGGGCGGTCGTAGAGTACGCGCGGACATATCTGCTCAGCGGTTTTCCCTGGAACCTGATCGCCGCGTCGATCGTCGACTACGCGCCGCTGGTGCAGTTCGACCGCGTGGCCGGACCGTATGCACTGGGAATCCTGATCCTGCTGCCGTCGACGCTAATTGCGTGGGGAGTGGGGGGTGGGGGGTGGGGGGTGGGAGGACGGAAGACCGGAGCCAGCACCAGTACCAACGGCAACGCCAACGCCAACTCCCGCTCCCCACTCCCCACCCCCCACAATCCACTCTTCCCCATTGCCGCCGTCGTCATCGTCACCTTCGTCTGGTGGGTGACCGGATACGTCGCGGCGAAATTGCTGGTGCGTTCCACCGGGACGCCGATGGCACGTGCGGCGCTGCTGCAGCCGAACATCTCGCAGGAGATGCGCTGGGACAACGACAATCTCGTGCTGATCTTCCGCCGGATGATGGCGATGACGGAGGAGGCGATGTCGCACGGGGTGCAGGTCGTGATCTGGCCGGAGTCGACGGTGCCGCTTTCGTATGCGACAACCGACTTCTATCGACAGTCCATCGAGTCGATCTCACGCGCTCGAAACACCGACGTCATCCTCGGTTCCGTGGCCGAGGATCCGACGCAGCCGAACAAGTACTGGAACGCGGCTTTTCTCGTGAGTAACGGACGGACCATCGGTCACTACGACAAGATCCGCCTCGTGCCGTTCGGCGAGTACGTGCCGCTGCGCGAGATGCTCTTCTTCGCGCACGCACTCGTTCACGCCGTCGGCCAGTTCGAGTTCGGGACGAAGGACACGCCGCTCGAGGGCCGCTATCGCTACGGTCCGGCCATCTGCTACGAGGTCGTCTTTCCACAAATCCCCCGCACGCAGGTCGTTCACGGCGCGAACGTGCTCGTGACGATCACGAACGACGCCTGGTACGACGGGACCTCGGCGCCGCGGCAGCATCTGAATCAGGCACGCCTGCGTGCGGTCGAGACCGATCGTTACCTCCTCCGCGCCGGAACTACGGGGATCTCCGCGGTCGTCGATCCAGCCGGCCAGATCGTGAAGCAGATCCCGATGGGCCAACAGGGGATCATCTACGCGGAGTTTCAACCGCGGACGTCGATCACACCATATGTCCGCTTCGGCGATTGGTTCGCATGGGTTGCGATCGTGCTCGTTGCGCTTGGGATGGTTTGGCGAGGAGTGGATTAGTCGATTAGTGGATTAGTGATTAGTGGATTGGAGATCGCCGCAGCGCCTCATCAACTAATCTACTAATCTACCAATCGACTCATCCCCGCAATCGACTAATCTACTCACGACATGAAAGACGACACCCTCTCCAAAATCGCCGACCTCAAAGACCGCCTGCAATTGGTCCGGAGCTATCTTTGACCTCGACTCCGCACGCAAAGCGCTCGACGAGATCGAGCGTGAGATGTCCGCTCCCGGTTTCTGGGACAAGCCCGAGACGGCGCAGGAAGTCGGACGGAAGCGCGCCCGCGTAGAGAAGCGCATCGCCTCGGGGGAGGCGATCAATTCCAAAGCCGAAGAGCTCGACGTGCTGCTCGACCTGCAGCGCGAGGGCGAGATCGTCGATGCCGACATCGAGAAGCTCGTGTCGGAGCTCGAGGTGGAGATCAACGCCATCGAGATGACCATGAAGCTCTCCGGCGAGCACGATGAGCGCGACGTCATCCTGGCCATCCATCCAGGAGCCGGCGGCACGGAGTCGCAGGACTGGGCCGAGATGCTGCTGCGCATGTATCTCCGCTACGCCGAACGCAAGGGATGGTCGACCGAGATCGTCGACTATCAGGCCGGCGAAGAGGCAGGATTGAAGAGCGTCACGGTGATGGTGCGCGGCGACTATGCCTACGGCTACATGAAGTCCGAGCACGGCGTCCATCGCCTCGTGCGCATCTCGCCGTTCGACGCCGCCAAGCGGCGGCACACGTCATTTGCCTCCGTGTACGTCTATCCCGATATCGACGAAGAGATCGAGATCGAGATCAACGACAAGGATCTTCGCGTCGACACCTACCGCTCCAGCGGCGCCGGCGGCCAGCACGTCAACGTCACCGACTCGGCGGTGCGCATCACCCATCTGCCGACCGGCATCGTCGTCACCTGCCAGAACGAGCGCAGCCAGCACAAGAACCGCGACGTGGCCATGAAGCTCCTGCGTTCGAAGCTCTATCAGCTCGAGGTGGAGAAGCGGCAGGAGGATCAAGAGAAGCTGGAAGGAGTGAAGAAGGACATCGCCTTCGGCTCGCAGATCCGCTCCTACGTGATGCAACCCTATCAGATGATCAAAGACCTCCGCACCGGCTACGAGGTCGGCGATGTGCAGCGGGCCATGGACGGCGATCTGGATGGGTTCGTGGAGGCGTATCTGGCCCAGCGTGCGCGGACGACGGCGGATTGATGGGTGCTTCGGGAGTCGGGGGTTGGGGGTCGGGGGTCGGGAGTCGTAGAGAAAGAATGAGAGTTGCGATGTTCTCGCCGCTTCCTCCTACGCGAACAGGCGTCGCGCATTACGCGTCGATGCTGCTTCCCGCCCTGCGCAAACACCTTGACGTTACCGCAGTCTCCCTCTCCGACCCCCGACCCCCGACCCCCGACCCCCGACTAAACATCTACCATCTAGGTAACAACCCCCACCACGCCTGGATCTACGCCGAGGCGATGCGCACGCCCGGAGTGGTCGTGCTCCATGACCTCGTCCTCCATCACCTTATCGTCGAAATGACGTTGGCGCGGGGTGATGTCGAGGGCTACGTTGCGGCCCTCGAAGCGAATCATGGGCAGGCGGGGGCGGCGTGGGCGCGCGGGCGTGCGGCGGGACTGCATAGCGAGATGGGAAACTTCCTGATGCCTGCCTCGGTCGACGTGGCCAACCGTTCGCGCGCGGTGATCGTCCACAACCGATACGCAGCCGATCGGCTGCGATCGTTCGGCGTGACAGCGCCGATCCATGTCGTGCCGCATCCATTCGAGCCGCAGCCGTCAGCGCGCGGGCGCCGGGATGACGTGCGTGCGCGCCATGGCTTCGCGGCGAACGATCGCGTGATCGGGCTCTTCGGCTTTCTCACATCGGCCAAGCGTGCCGAGGTGGTCCTCACGGCGTTCGCGCAAGCGCGTGGGAGAGATGCCCATCTGCGTCTGTTAGTCGTCGGCGAGCCGGCGCCGAATGTTGACGTCGATGCCCTTCGCGGTGACGGTGTCACGTTCACCGGTTACGTGGCGGACGAGGAGTTTGCCGCCTACTTTGCTGCGGTCGACCGGCTCGTCAACCTCCGTTACCCGAGCGCGGGTGAGACGTCGGGAACGTTGATCCGTGCCTTTGAGGCCGGCAAGCCGGTCGCCGTCAGCGACTATGCGCAGTTCGCGGAGTATCCGGACGACTGTGTGGTGAAGGTTCCGCTTGGCGACGGCGAAGTGGCTGCGCTCTCCGATTTCTTCGTGCGCGAATTGAATAGTCCCGCCGAGGCTCAGGCGGCGTGGCTCCGCAAGAACGCGTCGATGGAGCTCACGGTCCGCGGCTACCTTGCCGCGCTGGAGGATGGGTCCCGCGTGCCGTCTGCATCGGTCACGCGCACGATCCCGCTCTTCCCGAACCTCGACGCCACGGTGGACGGCGATGTGATTGTCCTTCGCAACAGCGGCGACTTCACCCTTCGCACGCGCAGCTACGGACAACCGGGATACCGTCTGATGATGCTCGTCTTCGACGGAGAAACAGTGATCCACGATCGCTGGGTCGAGCTGCCGCGCGATCTTCGTCCCGGCGATGCCACCGAGGTTGCGCTGCCGCGCATTGGCGGAACGCTCCGGCTCTACCACGCGATCGACGGAATCCCGATGATTGCGCCGGAGCCGTTTGCGGAGTTTGTGGACCGGGTTCTCTGATGCTCTCACCCCCGACCCCCGACTCCCGATCCCCTCGTTTTGGCGACGTCGCACTGACCCGCCTGCGCGCCATCCTGGCCGCGCGTCCCGCGCTCGAGATCGACGCACCGAGCCTGAAACGCGCGGCCGTGCTGATTCCGCTGATCCCGACCGACGACGGCTGGAGTCTTCTCCTCTCGCGCCGCTCCGCGAATCTGGCCGCGCACAGCGGCCAGATTGCTTTTCCCGGCGGAGGCGTCGAAGCGGGGGAGCCTCTTGAGGCAGCGGCGGTGCGTGAAGCGCACGAAGAGGTCGGCATCGCCTCCGAGAGGGTCGAACTGATCGGCCGGCTCGACGATCTCATCACCAACAGCGGCTTTCTCGTCGCGCCGTTCGCCGGCCTCATCGACCAGCGTATCGATTACGTACTGCAGGCGGCCGAGGTCGACGAAGTGTTTGAAGTGCCGATCGAGGCATTGCTCAAACCCGATCAGCCGCAAGTGCGTTACGTCGCCTTCCGCAACAAGCGATACCCCGCGTACTACTACCGCTACGAGCAACACGAGATCTGGGGACTGACAGGAAGAATACTGAAGCACTTCCTCGATTTCGTGTGGCGGAGCGTGTAGCGGTTGCGAGGTCGCGCGGTTGCGCGGTCTCGCGGCGATGCACCGAAATAGCCCGGTAACGGCGAGACCGCGCAACCGCGCGACCAGCCCTCGCCCCTACTTCTTCAGCAGCGAGTCCACGTAATCCGCCAGCCCCTTCCCCTCGACACCAGCGTCGACCATCGCGCCATTCACCATGTAGGTGGGCGTGGCCCGGACGTCGTTGCTGAACGCGGTGCCGACGCCGTTCACGATGTTGGAGATCAGCTCCGGCGACTTTACGTCCGCATCGTACTTGGCTAGGTCGAGATCGTGGTCCTGCGCGAAGCCGCGCGCGAACTCGTCGATCGTGAAGGCCGACAGCTTCTCCTGGTTCTCATACACCTTCTCTTTATAGGTCCAGAAAAGGTCTGGCTTCTGACGCCAGATGGCACGGCCGGCCACGGCGGCCGGAAGCGCCCACGGATGGATGCCGAGGAGAGGCGTGTCGTAACGGATGTAACGGACCTTGTCGCCGTGCGCGGAGAGGATCGGTTTCATATAGCCGGCGGCGCGCTGGCACGAGGGGCACTCGAAGTCGGAGAACTCGATCACCGTCACTTCCGGCTTCGGGGCGCCGGTGAACGGGGATTGCGGAAGGAAGTGATCGAAGGCCTTGATTCGCGAGAGGCGGTAGTCGGACGCGAGCGGCACGAAGTGACCGAAGAAGAAGACCGTGCCGTTCGGGTCGATCTCCCCTTCGAGAGGCAGCTTGCCGCCCTCCATCGGCTGATAGAGCGTGGCGCGGTAGAGTCCCGTGTGCGTCTTCGTCCGGTCCACCACGGGCTCGAACACCTCTTTCATGTTCTGCAGCGTGAAGTTCTTGATTCTCTGTTCGAGCGTCCCTTCCGCGTTGTCGAGGAACCAGGGGGTGCCCATGAAGAAGTCCCCCTCGTTCGAGATGATGGCCACCCACTGCCCTTCACACGCCGAATTCTTGCTGGCGATCCTGACCACGGTTCCGACCATGTTCGTGGGGAGCTGGTGCGACAGAGCCACACGCGACTCGGTCACGGCCTCGGAGCAGATGGGGAGGGCTTCCTTGATCAGCTTCTCGGCGCGGGCGCCGAGCTGCGGCGCCGGCTTCTCCGCCGGTGCCGTGGGCTCGTCAGCCGCGATGGCCGCCGAGACGATGAACAGGGCGAAAAGAGCAGTCGCAAGTCGATTCATGCAGTCGCGAAACGGAGGAGGTGGCGAGGGGATTCCAGTTCGCCCGATCAACGCCGGCGCAGGCGCTTCTGCACGAGCTCGATCTCGCCGCGGATGAAGTCGACCTGCGCGAGAAGTTCTTCAACTTCGCCGGCAATGGCGCGGCTGTCGGCCTTGACGCTCCGGTGCGATCTGCGCTCGGCGGCCAGCGATCGCCAGAGCTTGGCACGTTCAGCCGCCGGCATGCTGCTGATGGCGCGGACGAGTGGGTCGAGCCCCTCTTCTTCCGCGGGATCGCCGAGGACCTCGTGTGGCGCCAGCCGCAGGATGCGTGTAAGCGTGAGGAAGAGGGTCAGATCGAGATTCTGCTTGTCGCGCTCGATCCGCGACAGCGTTGCCGCGCTCACCTCCGCCTTTGCCGCCAACTCGGTCAGCGACAAGTTGCGCGACTGGCGCGCGGTGCGGAGTCGGGTACCGACCAAAGGATCCTTAGGTACCGGATGAGCTTCCCGGCTGAACTGCCTTGCACATCATAACGCGGTGGCGCGGTCGCGAAGTTCCGAGGTCTCGCGGCGCGTTGTCTGCGGCTTCGCCGCGTTGTCGGTTGTCGGTTCTCGGTGATCAGATGTCAGTTGTGGGCAGTGGCAAGGAGACTACACCGACGACCGACAACACGGCGTAGCCGCACCCAACGCGCCGCGAGACCGCGCAACCCCGAGACCTCGAGACCGCGTCAAGCAACCACGTCAGGAGCGATCCGTCCTGCCCACTTCTCCTCGGACAGCACGAGCTTACGGCCGAAAACCTTCTTGACCAGCTTCAGCACACCGGTGCGCCAGAGGATGTAGCCGGGATAGCCGGTGATCACCGAGAACTCGCCGTGTCGGAGGTGCCGCAGCCCTTGCTGGATCAGCCACGGGATACGAGCCAGCAGGATGAGCAGCGGATACGACTTCTGCTTCTCGTTGTACGCGCGGACCTTGAGCAGCCAGCGGTCGA
This sequence comes from Thermoanaerobaculia bacterium, assembly GCA_035482045.1. Classification (GTDB taxonomy): domain Bacteria; phylum Acidobacteriota; class Thermoanaerobaculia; order Gp7-AA8; family Gp7-AA8; genus JADGNZ01. Next base: position 73,496 of record DATHRD010000017.1, on the reverse strand, counting down.
AACGGCTGCGCGACGGCGTCCAGACCATCAGCACATACAGGAGCACGTTCGCCCACGTCGGCCGCAGCGCGGTGTAGTTCTCGTTGATCTGCTCGACGTCGAAGCCTTCGGCGATCATCTGCTTCTCCAGCGACGTATTCGGGATGACGCGCAGCGAGAAGATGTTGAGCGTGAACGGCTTGGCAAGCCGGTAGATCAGCTCCAGCGTGTCCACCACGTCCTGCCGCGTCTCCACCGGATTGTCGACGATGATGTCGTACGAGGGATTGATCTGATAGTCGCCGAACTCCGCGAGCACCGCCGCGGCCTGTTCAACCCGCACGGTGGGCGTGGGCCGCTTGTAGAACTTGAGGATGCGCTCGCTGCCGCTCTGAATGCCCATGCGCACGCGGTTCATGCCCGCCCACGTCAGGATCTCCACCTTGTCGCGCTGCACGTAGGTCGGGATGACGCCGTAGATGCAGAACTCGATGCCCACCTCCTCGCGCCAGCGCGTGGCGAAGTCGGTGAGCTCGCGCAGCGAGATGGCCATGAAGCTGTCGTCGTAGAAGAGGACCGTCTTCAGGTACGGATGGACCTTCAGTGCCGCCTGCACCTCGCCGATGATGTAGTCGACACCGCTGTGGCGGATCTTGCGGTAGTTTGCGTCGTTGGCGATGAAGACCGTGTTGCCGCAGTACGTGCAGTGGAGCGGGCAGCCGATCGACCAGACCGCCGGATAGGCCAGCCCGTTGTTGGCCAGGTAGTCTCCACGCGTGACCGGACGAAAGCCCTTCTCCGGCTGATAAATCCCTTCCGCGCCTCCGTACTTCGGAAAGGGGAGGGCCGCCAGCTCGGATGACGACATCAGGGGCCGGAAGGCGTTGCGCTTGATCTCCCCGCTGGTCCGGTCCTTGAACCAGAAGCTGCTGGTATTGCGGAAGTCGCTGCCGTTCTCGAAGTGGTGCAGCCATTCGGCGAAGGCCAGCTCTCCTTCGCCGGTGCAGATTGCGTCGACGTCCGCCTTGATGGCGTCCTCGGGGTAGATGATCGGATGGATGCCTCCCCACATCGAGTAGGCCCTCGGGTTCAACTGACGCACCCGCGTGGCCAGCTCCTTCGTCAGGTCGGCGTATCCCGTCATCGAGGAGAAGGCGACGATATCCGCCTTCGCCAGCTCCTGGGCAATCTCCTCAACCTCCGGCGCTCCGAACGCCCGCCCCTCTCCCACCTTCCGTACAAACGACTTCCACATCGACCGATACCGCTGCGTCCCTACGTAGAACGTACGGGTGTCCGGGTTGATCTTCTCCGCATACGCCGCAAACTTCCGGAACCCGGTAGCGGTGATGCCGTCCTCGAGCGATACGAGATGGATTTTCATCAGGTTGCGTGCTGGCGAAGCGTAGCAGGGGTTGGGGTTATTCCGATTTGATCCCGACTAGCGACCCCCGTAGTAATGGCACCTCGAGCTGCACGTCTCCTCGATCGTGATCCGGAAGAGATGCGGCACCTTCGGCGCGAGCTGGTTCCAGATCCAGATGGCCAGGAGTTCCGAGGTCGGGTTCTGCAGCCCTTCGATCTCGTTGAGCAGATAGTGGTCGAGACGATCGACGATCGGGTCGACAGCACGCTTCAGATCAGCGAAGTCGATCAGCCATCCGATGGCCGGATCGATCGTCCCGCGCACTGCCACTTCGCCGCGGAAGGAGTGGCCGTGCATGCGCCGGCACTTGTGTCCCTCAGGTACATGGGGTAGAAAGTGCGCCGCTTCGAAGCGGAAGTCCTTCACCAGCTCGACGACATCAGAGGGCATCGCCGCGATTGTAGCGGCGAGGCACCTCCTTCGCACGTGGTTAACGCGCTATGGCTCGAAACGCGGCAGAGACAGACCCGGAACGCACCCTTGGCACCATCATCAAGGAGCTGACCGAGGACATCACCACGCTTTTCCGTGGCGAGATCGCCCTGCTCAAGCTCGAGGTCAAGGACACGGTGGCCAAGCTGGGCGGCGGCATCGGCCTGTTCGCCGGTGCGCTCATCGTCGCTCTCGTCGGCGTGGCATTCCTCTTCGTCACCATCCTTTTGGTTCTGATTCGCCTCGGCATGCCGGCGTGGCTCTCCGCGCTACTGGTGACGGTGATCCTCCTGGCCACAGCCGGCGTTCTGGCGTGGCTGGGGAAGAGGAAGTTCGAGGCGGTGCAGTTTGTGCCGTCGAAGTCGATCGAGAGCATCAAGAGCGACTACGAATCGATCAAGGCGGACATCGCCGAGACGAGGAACCGAACCTGATGGACGACGAAAAGAAGGAGCTCGATCAAAGCATCGAGAGCGCCCGCGAGCGCGTCGGCGACCGCATCGACGAGCTGGACCGCCGTATCCGCAGACAGCTCGACGTCAGGACCATCGCCGCCGAGCATGCCACAGAGCTCGTCACCGGCGGCGCCGTCGTCGGTTTCCTGGTCGGCTTCGGTTTCCCAAAAGTCATCAACCGCGTCGTCCAGATCGCCATCCCCGTGGCCATGTTCGCACTGCGGGTGAAGAAGATGCGGGGGACGAGGCGGGCGTAGGGTCTCTGATGCCTTTGCGCTGCAGGCTCTACTTCGATCGGGAAAGCCGCTCCTTGTCCCAGCGTTTCAGAAACACTTCCAGCGGAATCGATTCCCCGCGCACCGACGATGCGATCGCCTCCTCGATGGCCGCGTCGAGCTCTTCGTCGATCTCCACCAGTTCGCCGGTTTCTGGGTCCAGATTGAATCTCGGCGTGCGCTTTTTCATGACGAAATCCTGTCTCGGTGTTCCTGCCGAAGGCGATGCGGTTGACGCCTAGATCGGCGGACCTTTGCCACGCCGCGAGTGCCAGAAGGCCATGATCTCGAGAACCGGCGGTGAGCCGATGACGCGGTAATAGATCACGTACCCCACCCTGCGTAGACGCAAATGACGAACGTTTGGAGTACGCACGTCCGTCGCCGGCCTGCCAATACCTGGGGTCATAGTGATGACCTCAAGCATCGCTGCGAGATCTTCGGCGATCGCATTCGGTGCTGCCGGACGATTCGCTCGCCACCATGCTTTGGCAACGTTGATCTGACGTCTTGCCGGCGGCTGAATCTCTACCGTCAGGTTTCGTCGAACAGTTCCTTCCGGAACACTTCCCAGGGAATCCCTTCCCCGCGCTCCGACGATGCCACCGCTTCTTCGATGGCTGCACTGAGCTCTTCGTCGATTTCCACCATCTCGCCGGTTTCGGGATCCACATTGAATCCGGGCTCGGGTTTGCTCATGACGGAATTCTACCTCGGCCGGCACGGAAGCCTGCGCGTTGCGAGAGAACGTCCAGCCCAAGGCTACGCCAACAGTGGGCAACCTGCGCTGCCTGCCGTGCCGGCTAGCGGACGCGTACATAACGGCCTCCGGGAAGCGCGCGAAGCCAGCCGCCCAGTTCGAGCTGCAGGATTGGCTCGGAGAGCGTTGCCACTGACAGACCGAGCAGCTCCGCGGCGGTGTCGATGTGGGTTCCCCGCTCGCGCTGGAACGCTTCGAGAACCTCGCGCAGAGGTGAGTCGGGCTGCTCAGGTGCCGCGGTCGGAACTTTCAGCTTGCCCGGGAGCTCGCTGAGGATGTCGTTCGTATCGTGGACGAGCTTGGCGCCCACCTGGATCAGACGATGCGTTCCCTCGGAGCCGGGAGAAAAGATCGAGCCCGGCACGCTGAAGACCTCGCGGTTTTGCTCCAGGGCGGTGCGGGCGGTGATCAGCGATCCGCTCTTGCCGGACGCTTCGATGATCACGGTCCCCAGCGTGATGCCGCTGATGATCCGGTTGCGGATCGGGAAGTTGTAGCGGAAGGGCGGTGTGCCGGGTGGAAACTCGGTCAGGATCAGGCCGTGTTTCTCGATGTTGCGGAAGAGGCGCCCGTGCGTGCGTGGGTAGACGATGTCGATCCCCGTGCCGAGGATCGCGATCGTCTCGCCGGAGGCATCGAGCGTGGCCTGATGCGCTGCCGCGTCGACGCCGAGGGCCAGACCGGACACGACGGCCATACCGGCTGACACCAGCTCGCGCGCGAGCTGCGCCGCCACGCTGAGAGCGTACGGCGAGGCGCGGCGCGAGCCGACCATCGCCAGCGCTGGCTTCTGCGCGAGAGCCAGGTTGCCTCGGTAGAAAAGAGCCAGAGGGGGATCGGGGAGTTGTCGGAGCAGAAACGGGTAATCGTCGTCAGCCAGGGTGACGGCGGAATCGCGCAGGGCATCGACCTGGCTGCGAAGTTCATCGTTCCGCCATGGCTCGGCGGCGTCCGCTCCATGGATACTTAGCAATCGCCGCAACATGACAGGGGACGCATTGCAGATGGTCGACAGCGGTTCGAACGTTTTGACGAGAAGGCGGATGCGTGCCGGGGAGAGGGGAAGCAGGGCGTACGCGATCAGACGATCGCGAAGCGGGACATCGGGCATGGGCGTGTTGGTGCCGCGGGAGGGAGCGATGCGTGTGGAACGCAGCCGTACCAATGGTAATCTCCCGGCCGTGTCCGGTAAAGTCCGGGTTGCATCGCCTGCCGCGCGCGGAAGGAGATCGACGATGAGAGGGACGCTTCGCCTCGGGACTCAGTTGGTGGCCCTGGCACTGATGATCGGGTGCTCGCATCAGTCCGATTTGTCGCGGCCGGCGGCGCAGGACAACTTCGGCGTGCAGATGGCGCGCTTGAACCTCTGGCGCGAAGCGGTGTTCCGTTTCGAGCGCGCTATCGAGATCAACCCCGGCGACGCCAAGGCGCACAACAACCTCGCCGTCGCGTACGAGGCCAACGGCGACTTCGAGAAAGCCCGCAAGGAGTATCTCGAGGCCCTCAAGCTCGACCGTACCAATCCCTACATCCAGAAGAACTACAGCCATTTCGTCGAGTTCCTCTCGCGCAACAAGAAACGCCAGCAGACGGCCTCGCAAGCGACGCCCCAGCCGGGCAAGCGACCGACGCCCGGTTCCGGGTCGACGTCGACGGCCAGACCGGGTCAGCCCGGAGGGGATGTTCCATCGCCGCCAGGCGTCAGCCCGCCGGCTGCGCCACCGAGCGATCGCCCGCAGCCCCCCACACCCACGCCGCAGCCAACACCGCCGCCGGCGTCGAAGCCGCCTGGAGGTGTCGTATGAAACGCTTTGCCGCAGTTGCGCTGGTCTCACTGTTGCCGCTCACGGCGATGGCCGGGGTGACGGAGGTCAAACTGAAGCTTCCGGTCAAACCGAAGCTGCAGATCAACGGCGATGAGAAGGTGGCCATCGCCCCGTTCGTGATCGCCAACACCGAAAAGAAAAACGACCGCGCCTCGAAGGTCGATGTACAGGCGGAGTTTCAACGCTATCTGAAAAAGCAGTTGACCAAGAGCACCAAGCTCCGTCTGATCGACGTGGCGCCGATCCGCCTGCCGGGCACCGACATGAAAGCGCTCGAGGCGAACCGCGATTTCTGGAAGAGCCTGGGAGCGAAGACAGGAGCCGACTACATCGTGTCCGGCATCGTCGACTTCGACGTCAACGACAAGTCGGGATACAAGACCGAGGAGTACGTCTCCCCGATGGACGGCAAAACGTACTACCGCCAGGTGCTCGTGGAGACGACCGGCTTCGTCTTTGACATCGACATCGCCATCTTCAATGCCGACACGGGCGAGAAAGTGCTCGAGGACAACTTCCGCGACTTCAAGGAATTCGATCAGCGCAACTACGACGAGATCCTCGGGCTGTTCGAGAACCTCCGCTCCATGGAGACTCAACTCGTCGGGATCTTCGTGCCCCAGGAGACGTCTACGTCGAGGTATGTGTTTACCGAGTGAGTCGGGAGTCGGGGGTCGGGAGTCGGAGCGTGACGGAAGATAGACCGCTCCGACTCCCGACCCCCGACTCCCGACCCCCGGTTCGGAGGCTCAATTGAAGCGAACGATCGCTCTGCTGTTCTTCGTCTCCATCCTCATCGCACCGAGCGCATTTCCGTTCGGTCAGAACAAGATCGTCTACGACAAGTTCCATTGGAACATCTACCACGCCACGCATTTCGACATCTATTTCTACGATGAAGAGAAGCCGGCGCTGGAGAAGGTCGTGGATATGGCCGAAAGCGCCTACGACGATCTCTCGCGGAAGTTCAATTTCCAGATCTCCAAGAAGATCCCGATCATCTATTACGCCACGCACTCCGCGTTCGAGCAGACCAACGTCGACCTCAATTTCATCCCCGAGGGCGTCGGGGCATTTGCCGAGCCAACGCGCAACCGGATGGTCATCCCCATCGACACCACCGACGAAAAACTGCTTCAGCTCATCCAGCACGAGCTCACGCACGTCTTCGAGTACGAGATCCTGTTTCAGGGAAAACTCGGAAAGGAAGTGACGTCCAACCCGCCCACGTGGCTGATGGAAGGGCTGGCCTCGTTCATGGGAAACGACGAAGACTCGAAGGACCGGATGGTCCTGCGCGACGCCGTCGTCAACGATCAGGTGCCCGCAATCTCCCACGCCATGGGCGGCGGTTACTTCGCCTATCGTTTCGGCCACGCCGTCTTCCAGTACATCCAGCAGAAGTACGGCTGGGAGGGCTTGCGCGACTTCATCTATGAGTACCGCAACACCCTCGGTAATTCCGTGGACAAAGCGCTGAAGCGCGCCTTTGACCTCAAGCCCGACGAGTTCGACTCGCAGTTCCGCACATGGCTTCGCAAGCAGTATCTGCCCGCTCTCGTGGCCAAGGGCGAGCCGCAGGAGTACGGCGATCCGTTCAAGATCGCCGATTACGTCGACAGCGAAGACATCTCTCCCGTGCCATCGCCGTCCGGCGATCTGCTGGCCTCGTACGCAACATACAAGGACAATGTCGACGTCATTCTCTACAACATCCCCGAGCGGAGGATACTCCGCAATCTGACCAGCGGCTATACGACGAAATACGAATACGCCATCGCCCAGATGCTGACGGTCGGACCGGTGATGGGCCGTGATCTGGCCTTCTCGCCGAGCGGCGATCAGATCGCGCTCTTCGCGAAGAAAGAACGTGGCCGCAACCTGCTTTTGATCAACGCGCTCACCGGTGCTATCGAGCGCTCGGTGAAGATGGACTACGAGCAGCAGCTCTCGCCGGTGTACTCGCCCGACGGCAAGACCATCGCCTTCTCCGCGTTCAAAGGGAACGTCCCGGATATCTATATCTACAACATCGCCAGCGGCGCGATCACGAACGTGACGAACGACAAGTTTTTCGACGGCGCGCCGGTCTTTTCGCCCGACGGCAAATGGCTCGTCTATTCGTCGGTCGTCAACGGGTACGCCAAGCTGTTCAAGGTGAACCTGGCCAATTACAACGAGCGGTATCAACTCACCACCGGCGAGTGGAACGACATCGACGCCTGGTTCTCTCCCGACGGGAAGCGGATTTTCTTTGCCTCGGACAAACAGACAGGCCGCAACATCGAGCAGGCCGCCCAGATCCTCCAGAACGCCGAGAACCAGGCGATACCCGGAGGAGCCACGCCTCCGGTCGATCTCACCAAGTTCGCCGCCTACAACATCTATTCGCTCAACGTGACCAACGGTGATGTGCTCCAGTACACGGACGTCGTCGGCGGCTGCTTCACGCCGGTGGTCTTTACGGGCACGAACAACCGGGAGCGGATGGTCTTCGCTTCGTACTACAAGCGTCACTGGCGCCTCTACTCCACGGCGACCGACAAGCCGCTGCATGCCGCGGAGAAGACCACGCTGCCCTCCGCGCCTCTGCTGGCATCATCCCGCACGCTCTTCCAGCCGCCCGTGGAAGTGACGATCGATCCGGATAAGATCGACAAAGCGAACGGTCACAAGCTCTTTATCGACGATGTGGAAGTCAATGCCGGCATCACCTCGGACAACCTCCTCATCTCGCGCTCGGTCATCTACATGAGCGACATGCTTGGCGACCGGCGTTTCATCGCCTCGCTCGACTCGGTGTCGTCGTTCTCGAACTTCGATTTCCTCTACCTCGATCTTCATGACCGGACGAACTGGGGCTTCCGCGTCTTCGACAGCAGGTCGTTCTACACGGCGTTGTCGACATCGTCGAACAATACCTTGACTCTCGACCGCCACCAGCTCTACCGCGAGAGCGGCGCGATCGCCATCGTCAGCCATCCGTTCGACCGCTATCACCGCATCGACGCGGGGATCGGCTACGAGGCACGCGACGTGAACTACCCGTTCGTCGATGCCGACGGCAACATCTTCTTTCTCAATCGCCGGGACAATTTCCCGCTGGTCACAGCCACCTTCAGCGGCGACACGACGACCTTCCGGGAGTTTGGGCCGGTCGCCGGACACCGTTACGACATCGCCACTACCTTTGCCCCGGACATTCACCGCGGCACCATCAACAGCGTAGGCGGCAGCGGCGGGTCCGTGCTGACGAACGACTACACGCTCGATGCCCGGCAGTACCTTCCGATCACGTCTCGCTCGCTCCTGGCGACGCGTCTGTTCGTTGGTTACTCGCGCGGCGACTTCCCGAACTTCTACTATTTCGGCGGCCTGAACACGCTGCGCGGCTACGATTTTTATTCGATCGTCGGCACGCAGGCCGCGTACGCGAACGTCGAGCTCCGCTTCCCGCTGATCGACGTTCTGGCCACTCCCATCGTCGCCTTCACCGGCATTCGCGGAAATCTCTTCCTCGACGTCGGTGGCGCGAAACTGCCCGGCCAGCCCTACACGTTCTGGCAGAACCACCGCCTCGTGGACGGCCTGGCGTCAGTCGGTTACGGCATCTCCTTCGGCTTGCTCGGCCTCGAGTTGCATCTCGACTTCGCCAAGCACACGGATCTCCACAGCACGACCGGCAAGTTCAAGACAGAGTTCTGGATCGGAGAAGTCTTTTAAAGCCGATTGATGTCTTCCGTCTCGAGGATCGCCTTCGGCGCGCCCTTCCGCGCCGCGGCGATCATCGCCTTGCCGACCTGTTCGGTCGTGGATAGGTACCTCGGGAAGAGGCGCTTCAGCAGTGGGAACAGCGGACGGGCGATCACGTAGAACACCCGATAGAGTCTGGTTTTCGACGTCTCGCCGTGCATCGGTTGAATGCCCGCCGGACGGAACATGTAGGCTGCCTTGAACGGCAGGCGGAGGAGCGCATTCTCCGTGCTCCCTTTCACGCGGGCCCACATGGTGCGCCCGTGTTCCGTGCTGTCTGTTCCGCTCCCCGACACGTAGATGAACGTCATCCGAGGGTTGAGTTTGGCCAGCGTCGTTGCCGCGGCCAGGGTGATGTCGTAGGTCACGTGCCGGTATTGCTCCTCGGACATGCCGGCCGCGGAGATGCCGAGGCAGAAGAAGCAGGCGTCGAAGCCGGAGAGCTCCGGCTCGATATCCGAGAAGTCGAATAGGTCGGTGCGAACGATCTCGCGCAGCTTCGTGTGCTGCTGACCGGTCGTTGATCGTCCGATCGAAAGGACCCGTTGCACGCCAGGATCGAGCAGGCACTCACGGAGCACGCCTTGCCCGACCATGCCGGTCGCGCCGAAGAGAACGACATCCATGGGCGGAAGAATACCCGACGGCGATACAATCTCTCCCCTCGGTAACGCTGATCAACAGGAGAAACACGATGCCCGTCACGCAGCACGTCACCCCCCGCGATGGCGACGTCTTAGTGCTCGTCGGTACGATGAAAGGCGCGTTCATCCTTCGCGCGAACAAGAAACGGGGCAAGTGGGACATGGGAGGTCCGTACTTTCCCGGCAGCGCCGTCTACGCCATGGCCTACGACGGCCGCGGCGGACGGCACCGCATCTGGGCCGGTCCGCAGAGCATGCACTGGGGCGCGCTGCTGCGATCGAGCGACGACTTCGGCGAGACCTGGACGGACCCGGAAGTGGCGAACGTCAAGTTCCCCGAGAGCGCCGAGGCGGCGCTGAAGAATATCTGGCAGATCACTCCCGGCCGGGATACGGAACGCAACACGCTCTACTGCGGCGTCGAGCCGGCAGCTCTCTTCAAGTCGACTGATGCCGGCAAGTCGTGGTCGCTGGTCGAAGGTCTCTGGAATCACGAGCAGAGACCGAAGTGGCAGCCCGGCGGTGGCGGGATGTGCCTTCATACGATCCTCCTCGATCCAGCCCACCCGAAGAAGATGCGCATCGCCGTGTCGACGGCCGGCATGTATGTGACCGAGGATGGCGGTGCCACGTGGCGGCCGTCGAACAAAGGCGTACGCGCCGATTTCCTGCCCGAGAAGTATCCGGAGTTCGGCCAGTGCGTTCACAAGGTAGTCCAGTCGGCGCAGCAGCCGGAGCGGATGTATCTGCAGAATCACTGGGGTCTCTATCGCAGCGACGATGCCGGTGAGAACTGGACCGATATCGCCAACGGCGTTCCGTCCGACTTCGGATTCGCTATGTCCATCCATCCGAAGGATCCCGATTGCGCGTGGATCGTGCCGCTGGAATCTGATGGATTCCGCTGTACGCCCGAGGGGAAGCTGCGCGTGTACCGGACGCGCGATGCCGGCCAACGCTGGAAAGCGCTGGCGAAGGGACTGCCACAGAAGGAGGCGTACGAGACGGTGCTTCGCGACGCCATGGCTGTCGACTCTTTCGATCCGGCAGGAGTCTATTTCGGCACGAGGAGCGGAAAGCTCTTCGGATCGAATGATGAAGGGAAGAGCTGGTCGGAGATGGCCGACGGACTGCCGCCGGTCGTGTCGGTGAAAGCGGCTCGGGTTACGCTCAAGCCTCGAAAGAAGAAGGCGTGATGTCGTTCGTGTTCGTCATCCCCGGACCGTTGCGCGAGATCGCTGGTGGGCGGAGTGAGATTCGTGTGGACGGCTCGGCCGGTTCGGTGGGGGAGGCGCTTTCTCTCCTCGGCGCGGACTATCCAAGGGTTCACGACCGGATCGTTACGGAGCTGGGCGAGGTCCGTCCTCACATCAACATCTTCATCGACGGCGACAGCTTCCGCGACACCGGCGGCCTCGGCGGCCCGATCCGCAACGGCGCGGAGATCATCATCCTGCCTGCGGTGAGTGGGGGGTAACTCACCGCTCGATCATTCGTCCTTCGAATTCCGACGGATCAGCGCTCTCGATGAAGAGCTTCACTGCCTCGCGAAGATTAGCCGAGGCCTCCTCCACTGAATCGCCCTGGCTTGCGACGTCGAGTTCGGGGCAGAGGGCCACGTAGCCATCGTCCTCGCGGTAGATCATCGCCGTGAAGCGTTTGATCTCGTTCATGGGATACCCCTCAGTCCGACGACTGACATCGTACATCGCCACCTACGCTCCCCCGTCCTCCACGTTCTTCAAATAGAACGACAGCGACTCGAGGTTGATGCGGAGGTCCACGGATTTGACCTTCACACCGGGGCGGGTACGTAGTTGGGTGGGAGCGAAATTGAGGACGGCGTTGAGGCCGACGTCGGCGAAGGCGTCATAGACGGTCTGGGCGGATTCGGCGTTGACGGCGACGATGCCGATGTCGACTTGTAACTCGTGGACGATCGTAGGCAGCTCGTCCCAGGGCAGGACCTCGATGCCGCTGCGTGAGCGGCGGCCGACCTTGACCGGGTTGTTGTCGAGCAGCGCGGCGATCTTGAAGCCGTGGTCATTGAAGCCGCCGTAGTCGGCCAGGGCCATGCCCAGATTGCCGGCGCCGGCGATGAGGAGGCGGCGGGTGCGGTCAAGCCCGAGCTCGCGGACGAGGTGGTCCTTCAGGCGCGACACGTTGTAGCCGACACCGCGCGTGCCGAACTCACCGAAGCAGGCCAGGTCCTTGCGGATCTGCGCGGAGTTGAGATGGAAGCGCTCGGCCAGCTCGCCCGAGGAGACCGTCATCTGGCTGATGGACTCCAGAAACGTCAGGCAACGGAGATAGACCGACAACCTTCCAGTCGTCATCTCCGAGATCGTTTCGCGGTCGCTGTTATTGAGCCGGTCGTTGGACATGGGACTACGGCAGGAGCGCGCGGGCTGCCGCTCCGGCGGCGTTGAAGAGAGGAGTCGGGAAAAGGCCGATGGCGAAGATGCCGATGAGCGAGATCAGCAATGCGCCGGTGCCGAAGATGTCGGTGTCGAGAAGTGGGGAGTGGGGAGTGGGGAGTGGGGAGTGGGAGATGGAGGAGTCGGCTGAACCATGGGCGCTGGCCGCCGAGCCGTGGATATGGGCGGTGGTATCCGACTCCCCACTCCCCACCCCCGACACCCCTTCCTTCATGTAAAGGAAGTACACGACCCGCAGGTAGTAGTAGACCGAGACGATGCTGGTCAGGATGCCGATGAAGGCGATGGTCAGGTGGCCGGTGTCGACGGCGGTCTTGAAGATGTAGAACTTGGCGATGAAGCCGGCGGTTGGCGGGAGGCCGGAGAGCGAGAACATGAAGATGGTCAGGGCCAGGCCGTAGAAGGGACGGCGGAAACCGAGGCCGGCGATGTCGTCGAGCGTCTGCGGGTCGTTCTGGTTCTTGGCCAGCATCGAGACGACCCCGAACGCGCCGATGTTCATCAGGGCGTAGGTGATGACGTAGACGCTGATTGCGGCCACGGACTCATCGCGCAACGAGATGAGCGCGATCAGCATATAGCCGACGTGGGCAATGCCGGAGTAGGCCAGCATCCGTTTGAGGTCGCGCTGGGCGATGGCGACGGCATTGCCGATGATCATCGACAGGATCGACAGTGCCGCGACCATCTTCAGCCACGAGGCCTGCTGGATGACGGGGGTCATCGACGCAAAGATGCGGATGAGGGCGATGAGCGTGGCTGCCTTCGGCGCGACGGAGAGCCAGCCGGCCACGGGCGAGGGCGCGCCCTGGTAGACGTCGGGCGCCCAACCGTGGAACGGCGCCACGGCGAGCTTGAAGCCGAGGCCGGACATCAGGAGGATGAACGCGATCGTCAGGAGAGGATTGCGGGGATCGGCCGTGGCGAAGTAGCGCGAGAACACCGCGAGGCTCGTCGAGCCGGTGGCGCCGTAGAAGAGTGCTGTGCCATAGAGAACGAATCCCGTGGCGAAGGCTCCCATCAGGAAGTACTTGAGGCTGGCCTCGTTGGAGATGGCGATGCGGCGATGGAAGCCGGCCAGGATGAAGATGCAGATGGAGAGCAGCTCCAGGCCGAGGATGACGATGAGGAGGTCGAGCCCCTTGGCCATCATCATCATCCCCACCGTTCCCCACATCAGCAGAGCGTAGAACTCGCCGCGCTCGAATCCCTCGCGGGCCAGGTAGGCGCGGGCCAGGAGCGTGGTCAGGACGGCGGCGAGAAGGAAGGTGTAGTCGAAGATGGCCGTGATGCCGCTGATCTGGTAGGTACCGCCGAAGAAGTTGCCGCCGACGAGGAGGCGCTCGCTCCAGCCGGCGGTGAGGAAGACGATCACGGCCAGCGGCGCGGTGGCGCCGCGCAGCTTCGGCGCGAAGGCGTCGAAGAGGATCAGCACGATGCCGCCGATCGAGAGCACCAGCTCGGGGAGGATGGCGTTCAACCAGCCGTTTTCGAGCAGCGGGGTCAGGTTCAACGGGCACCTCCGGCGGCAGGGGCGATGGACGGATGCGGGGGCAGGGCGTTGTGCGCCACCAGCGCTTTGCTGACGTCGGTTCGATGAACGATCTGCAGGAGTTGTTGCACGCTCGGCGTCATCTTGCGCAGGAAAGTGTTCGGGCGGACACCGATCCAGACCATCAGGATGACCAGCGGCACCAGCGCCGCCACTTCGTTCCAGGCGATCTCTTTGACGTTCCGGTTCTCTTCCTTCGTGATCGGTCCGAAGAAGACGCGTTGGACGAGCCAGAGCAGATAGATGGCCGCGAGGATGACGCCCGTCGCCGCGACCACGGTCCACCTGGGCGATGTCTGGAAAGAGCCGGCCAGGATGAGGAACTCTCCGACGAAGCCGTTCAACCCCGGCAGGCCGACGGACGAGAGCATGGCGATGATGAAGAAGGTGGCGAAGACCGGCATCGTTTTGGCCAGCCCGCCGTAGTCGGCCAGGAGGCGCGTGTGGCGCCGCTCGTAGATGACGCCGACGCAGAGGAAGAGCGCGCCGGTGGAGAGGCCGTGGTTGACCATCTGCAGGATCGAGCCTTCGATCGAGGTCTGGTTCAGCGCGAAGATGCCCAGCACGCAGAACCCGAGGTGCGAGACCGAGGAGTAGGCCACGAGCTTCTTCATGTCCGGCTGCACCCACGCCACCAGCGCGCCGTAGATGACGCCGATCACGGCCAGCGCGATCAGCAGGCCCGCGTACTTGGCGGTGGCATCGGGGAAGAACGGCAGCACGAAGCGGAGGAAGCCGTACGTCCCCATCTTCAGCATCACGCCCGCCAGGATGATCGAGCCGCCGGTGGGTGCTTCGACGTGCGCGTCGGGGAGCCATGTGTGCAGGGGGAAGAGGGGCACTTTGATGGCGAAGGCCAACGCGAACGCGAAAAAGAGCAACGTCTGCGCGTGCGGCGCGAGCGCGGTGCCGTACAGCTCCGTGATGGCGAAGGTGATCGTGCCGGTGTCATGGAGATGGGCGAAGGCGAGATAGATGATGCCGAGGAGCATCAGCAGCGAGCCGGTGATCGTGAAGAGGAAGAACTTGATCGCCGCGTAGATCCGGTTCGTGCCGCCCCAGACGCCGATGACCAGATACATCGGTAGCAGCGTCAGCTCGAAGAAAACGTAGAACAGCAGGAGGTCGGTGGCGACGAAGACGCCGATCATCGCCGCTTCCATGATCAGGAAGGCGATGACGTACTCCTTCGGATGCTTGTGGATCGTGTTCCACGAGGAGAGGAAGACGACCGGCGTCAGGAGAGTGGTCAGCAGGATGAGCCAGAGCGAGATGCCGTCGACGCCGAGGGAGTAACGGATCCCCCACTGCGGAATCCAGGAGAGCGACTCGACCAGTTGAAACCCGGCCACGCCTTCATGGAACTGGGCGACGATGCCGAGCGAGGCGATGAATGTGGCGAGGGACGCGAGCAGGCCGAAACCTTTGATCGCATTCGTCGCCGTCTTCGGAAAGAAGACCAGCAGGACCGCCGCGGCGATGGGAAGCCAGAGGGTGAGGGAGAGGACGTTAGTCATGCTTGCTCGCTCGCTTGGCGTTGGTCTCGCGGTCTCGCGGTTGCGCGGTCTCGAGGTGTTCAGCCTCAAACGCTGCGTGTCGAATCTCTTGCCGCGAGACCGCGTAACCGCGAGACCGCGAGACCGCGTAGCGCGACCGCATCATGCCATCACCCAAATGAACACGATCACTCCCAGGAAAAACATGAGCGCGTAGTTCCGGACGTTGCCGGTCTGGAGGAATCGAAGCAGGTCGCCGATGGCCGCCACGACGTAGCCAACCAGGGCCAGGATGCCGTCGATCAGCGCGTCGATGCCGCGCCAGAGGAACTGCGAGATCCCTTCGAGCGGACGGACGATCGTTGCGCCGTACAGCTCATCCACGTACCACTTGTTTTCCATCCCGCGGGCGACGGCCGGCATCCGCTGCGCGAACTGCTCGTCGGAAGCCAGACCTTGCGTGCGGAAGCGCGAGCGGGCGATCCACCATCCGATGAGGGCGATGAGACTCGACACGACCATCAGCCCGTATTCGATGTTCGGCGCGATCTCGTACTGCCCCTCGGGGGCTCCTTTGATCGCCGGGAAGATCGGCTCCAGCCACTTCGCCAGGAAGTGGTGGTGCGGCCATCCCAGGAGCGCTCCGCCGACCGCGGACAGCGCGGCCAGCAGGATCAGCGGGATCGTCATCGATGCGGGCGACTCGTGCAGGTGATGCTCCTGCTCGTGCGTTCCCCGGAACGTACCGAAGAACGTGAGATAGACGAGGCGATACATGTAGTACGCGGTGCAGAAGGCCGCCACGGTGCCGAGGCCCCAGATCAGCCAACTGACCGGCTTCGGGAAATAGGGGTTGTTGAGCGCCGAGGCCAGGATCTCGTCCTTGGAGAAAAAACCGGCGAACGGAGGGAACCCGGCGATGGCATATGTGGCGACGGCGAACGTCCAGAAGGTGATGGGGATCTTCGACTTGAGTCCTCCCATCTTGCGCATGTCCTGCTCGCCGCTCATGGCGTGAATGACCGAGCCGGACCCGAGGAAGAGGCAGGCCTTGAAGAACGCGTGCGTGACGAGGTGGAAGATCCCGGCGGTGAAGGCGCCCACGCCGACGCCGATGAACATGAAACCGAGCTGCGAGACGGTGGAGTAGGCCAGGACTTTCTTGATGTCCCACTGCCTGATCCCGATCGTTGCGGCGAAGAGCGCCGTCAGCGCGCCGATCAGGGCGACGACCATCATCGCGCCGGGAGCCAGCCGATAGAGGGCGTTCGAGCGCACGACCATGTAGACGCCTGCCGTGACCATCGTGGCGGCATGGATCAGGGCGGAGACCGGTGTGGGGCCGGCCATGGCGTCGGGCAGCCAGACAAAGAGCGGAATCTGCGCGCTCTTGCCGACGGCGCCGAGGAACAGCAGGAGGCAGATGGCCGTCAGCAGCCATTGTTCGACGCCGCCTGCGCCGGCGATCTGCGAGACTTTGGCGAAGTCGACGCTCCCGAAGTAGGCGAACATCAGGAACATGGCGATGAGGAAGCCGAAGTCGCCGATGCGGTTGACCACGAAGGCCTTCTTGCCGGCGGCCGGAGCGTAGTCGGTCTCGTAATAGAAGCCGATCAGCAGGTAGGAGCAGAGTCCGACCCCTTCCCAGCCGACGAACATCAGCAGATAGCTCGAGGCCAGGATCAGCACGAGCATCTCGGAAAGGAAGAGGTTCAGGTAGGCGAAGTAACGCGCGTACCCATGCTCGTGGGCCATGTAGCCGACGGAGTAGAGGTGGATCAGGAAGCCGACCCAGGTGACGACCATCAGCATGACCACGGTGAGGGGATCGAGCTGGAAGGCCAGGTCGGCGCTGATGGAGCCGGAAGAGATCCAGTTGTAGACGAGGTCGACGTGCCGCTCCCCGGTGGGATAGGCGTGGTGATACTGCACGACGGCGATGGTCCCGGCCACCGCCGCGCCGAAGGAGGCCAGGAGCGCCACCGCCGTCACGAACCGGTTTCCCAGACGCTTGCCGAAAAGGCCGTTCAGCAGAAAGCCGGCCAGCGGCAGGAGGGGGATGAGCCAGAGTGTGTTGAGCATGTGCGGGGAAGGATGAAGGTTGAAGGATGAAGGATGAAACGAAAGCCCCGAGGGCCTACGAATTCATCCTTCCGCCTTCATCCTTCATCCTTTGTCTTCTCCTCACACGACGCGAGGAGAAAACGCCCCCGCATCGCTATTTCGATCGTTCCAGATAATCCTCGGACGATGCCGGGTCCAACTCCCAGCGGTGTTCGTCGCGGTTTCGTTCCTTCTCTCCGACCTTCAGCTCCTCGTCGTCGGCATAGGAGATTCCCATGGCCGCCGCCGTCTCCTCGGTGTCGTTCTGGCCGGGGGTTGACTGGCTCCCGGTCGATGCCTCATCGCCCTGCGACTCGGCCATGTCCCATTGCGCATCGATATCTCCGCCCGACAGCGACGGATCGAGTCCGTTGTTCTCGCGCAGCCGATCCGCGAGCTGATGCGACCCCGCTCGGACATCCGGCACCGGCGGCTCGATTCGGTCATCGATACCGTTGCGGTTGCTGTCCTTCTTCTCCTTCTCTTCCCAGTCAATGAGCTTCTCGGTCTTGTGCATTTTCGTGCTCCTGTTGAGCCTGAAATGCGACCTTTGTGCCGTTCCGCGGGGGTCGGGAGTCGGGGGTCGGGGGTCGGAGAAAAATAAGAGCCATTCTTGATTCTTGGCGCTCTCCGACTCCCGACCCCCGACTCCCGACCCCCGCGTTCTTCTTACCACCTCATCAAATTCGCCTCATCCACATCGATTGTGTGCCGGTGATGGAACAGGGAGATGAAAATGGCCAGGCCGACGGCGGCTTCGGCGGCGGCGATGGCCATGACGAAAAAGACGAAGATCAGTCCGTGGATCTGATGGTATTGCCGGGCGTAGGCGACGAAGGTCAGGTTCACGGCGTTCACCATCAGCTCGATGCACATGAAGATGGTGATGCCGTTCTTCCGCGTCAGCACGCCGCAGACGCCCATGGTGAAGAGGATGGCGCTGAGGATCAGAAACCAGCTCGTCGGGATCAAAGTTTGTCCTCCCCCGTTGCAGGTGGGTTGGCGCCGGTGCGCCCGCTGAGGATCAACGCGCCGACGATGGCGGCCAGCAGAAGGATCGAGACCATCTCGAAGGGGAAGATGTAGGCCTCGAACATCCGGATGCCGACCGTCCGCGCGTCCGACACGAACGGCCCCTCGGGCAGTTTCGTCGCGCCGAACTTGGCGAGGTAATAGATGAGGGCCAGGCCGAAGGCGGCGCTGGTGGTATAGCCGAGGAACTGCTGCACCGGACGGGTGCGCGGCTCTTCCTGATGCTGCAGGTTGAGCAGCATGATCACGAAGAGGAACAGCACCATGATCGCCCCCGCGTAGACGATCACCTGCAACGCCGCCAGGAACGGCGCTTCGAGCAGGACATACATCACCGCCAGGGCGAAGAACGAGGCCACCAGCGACAGCGCCCCCACCACCGGGTTCCGGTGCAGCACCACCACCGCCGCGAAGATCACGGCGATTGCGGCGAAGAAGAAGAAGACGGTGAAGGTGATCATTGCGGTCTCGCGGTCTCGTAGCGCGGTCTCGGGGTCTCGCGGTTGCGGGGTCTCGCAGTGTCCGATGTGTAGAGTCTTGCCGTAAGCCAACGCTGAGCGGAGCGCCGCGAGACTGCGAGACCGCGAGACCCCGAGACCAAGTTCATACCCACCCTCGAATAATAAAGAAGGCTACGAGAACCACATTCACCACCGCCATCGGCAGGAACACTTTCCATCCGAGTTTCATCAGCAGGTCGTACTTGAGCCTTGGGATCGTCCAGCGGACCCAGACGAAGATGAAGAGCAGGATGCTCACCTTCACCACGAACGACAGCACCGACAGCGCGAAGCCGAGCGCGTTCGGCGGCACGTTGTACCACGGGATACCCCAGCCTCCGAGGTACAGCGTGGCGATGAGCGCGGACATCGTGGTCATGGCCATGTACTCGGACATGAAGAAGAGCGCGAACTTCATCGACGAGTACTCGGTGTGGTAGCCGGCCACCAGCTCGGCATCCGCTTCCGCGAAGTCGAACGGTAGCCGGTTCGTCTCGGCGAACCCGGAGACGAAGAAGACGATGAAGCTCATCCACATGGCCGGCGAGAAGATGTTCCAGGCCGGCAGCTTGATCGTGTTGAAGAGGATGAACGAACCGGTCTGCCTCCAGACGACGTCCTGAAGGGAGAGCGATCCGGCCACCATCAGCACGCTGACCGCGGCCAGCGTGAGCGACAGCTCGTACGAGATCATCTGCGCCGAAGCGCGGATCCCGCCGAAGAGCGAATACTTGTTCGCCGAGGCCCAGCCGGCCATGACGATGCCATAGACACCCATCGAGGCCAGGGCGAAGATCAGCAGGATGCCGATGTTCACGTTGGCGACGATCGGCTCGAAGAGTCGCCCTCCCGGCAGCAGGAACGGCCGGCCCCACGGCACGACCGCGATCGTCGTCAGCGCCGGGATCAGGCCGAACATCGGCGCGATCGTGTAGAGGACCTTGTTCGCCTTCGCCGGCAGCATGTCCTCTTTGAGGATGAACTTGAGGGCGTCGGCGAATGACTGGAAGAATCCGAACGGTCCGACACGGTTCGGTCCCGGGCGGTCCTGGATCAGCGCGCTGCCGCGCCGTTCCACCCACACCATGACCGGCGTGACATTGAGCATAGCCCCGAGGACGACCGCGATCTTCAGTCCCGAGAGGCCAACGTCAACCCAGTCGATCCCGTGCATGGTTTGCCTTTACGCCTGCGCTGCCGCCGTTTCGGCGACTTGGAACTCCGGAATGAGATCGAGCCCGCGGAATGCATCGGCGCCGCTGTAGAGCATCGCCCCGATGCGGCGGTAAAGCTCCAGATCGCTCACGGCCTGACCCTTCGGCGGATAGGCCTGATGAATGCGCTGCACCCGGCCCTGCAGATTGGTGAACGTCCCTTCCTTCTCGGCATGAATCGTCGAAGGGAGCAGGACGTCGGCCACGTCGTTGAGCGGATGGTTGGCGTCCCACGACATCACCACCAGGAACTTCGCTTTGCGCAGGTTGGTCACGACGGCGGGATCTTTGGCCCGCTCGCTGAAGCCGGCGTCGGTGATGAAGAGGACGTCGATGCCCTCGGCGCCGGTGGTGAGCAGGTGCTCGATGAGGGGGTCGGGAGTCGGGGGTCGGGGGTCGGAGATAGGAGCAGGCGCAGAGACAGCAGCGGGCGCGGAGATAGAAGCTGGCGCGGGGGCGGGGGTAGCTCCGACTCCCGACTCCCGACTCCCGACTCCCGATTCAGCTCCGACTCCCGACTCCCGACCCCCGACTCCCGAAAGCGCGAGCTCGACACCTCGATAATTCGGTGCTCCCTGTGTCCCAACCAGCCACTCCGTACGCGACTTCATCCTGATCGGCTCGATGGCATCGACCATCACCCCGGCCGACGCGCCCATCCGTTCGACGAAGAGCTCGTTGGCGAGCCAGGCTTCCTCGTTGGTCATGTTCGCGGAGAAGATCGCTCCGATCTTTGCGGCGCCGTGGACGGCGTGGCCGATCGCTTCTAACGCTTCTGTCCAAGTCGAGATGCCGAGGTAGTCGTCCTCGGTGCGGACCTTGGGAACGACCACGCGGTCGGTGTCGTATCGCTCGTAGGAGAATCGTCCGAAGTCGCACAGCCAGTGGTCATTGACCTCGGGATTGACACGCGGCCGGTAGCGGAAGATCTGCCCCTGCCGGTAGCCGATGAAAATGTTGCAGCCCACGTCGCAGCCGTTGCAGACCGATTCGGCGGACTCGAGGTTCCAGACGCGCGACTCGAAGCGGAACTCGCGCGTGGTCAGGGCGCCGGTGGGGCAGACGTCGGTCACGCAGGCGGACATCCAGTTATTGAGCGGCGTCCCCGGAAACACGCCGACCTCGGTGGATGCTCCTCGCTTGAAGAACCCCAGCTCGCCCGTGCCGGTGATTTCGGAGGTGAAGCGGATGCAGCGCGTGCAGTGGATGCAGCGGTTCATGTTCTGCACGACGTGCGGGCCGATCGGCGTCCGGTCCATGCCCGGATAGGTGCGCTTGAACTCGCCGTAACGGGAGCTGACCGAGCCGTAGTTGAAGGCGTAGTCCTGCAGCGGACATTCGCCGGCCTTGTCGCAGATCGGGCAGTCGAGCGGGTGGTTGATGAGGAGGAACTCCATCTGCCCTTTGCGGGCCGCGTCGACCTTCTCGTTCCAGACGTGGATCTTCATCCCCTCTTTGACTGTGGTCGAGCAGCCGGCCTGCAGCTTCCCCATCCCTTCGATCTCGACGAGACACATGCGGCACTGGCCGACGACGCTGAGGGAGGGGTGGTAGCAGAAGTGGGGGACGTGGATGTCGGCGGCTTTAGCCGCCTCGATGCAGTTGATCCCTTCCTGCACTTCGACTTCGACGCCGTCGATGGTGATCTTTGCCATACGTTTCTCGGGGGGCTCCGAAGGAATGCAGAATCAGCGCCGTGGACCTGGCTACTGGTGAACCTTCACGGAGCTGAATCCGTGAAAGTTTTCACAAGCGCGGAGAATACTCGCGGGTGTGTGTGGCGTCAATGATTGCGCTGCGCGCGTTGCCTAGTGCCTTCGGCGCGTGGTCTGCA
Source organism: Thermoanaerobaculia bacterium (assembly GCA_035482045.1). Lineage (GTDB taxonomy): Bacteria > Acidobacteriota > Thermoanaerobaculia > Gp7-AA8 > Gp7-AA8 > JADGNZ01. The sequence continues at coordinate 51,777 of DATHRD010000017.1, read as the reverse complement.
CGCTTCGCGTGCGTTGTCGGTGATCGGTGCTGCGCGCTCCGCGCGCTGTCGGTTGTCGGTTGGTGGAAAACAATCTGAATTGAACCTCCGTGCCCTGCCGCCGCAAGCCGGGGGACCGATGTGGCACAGACACTCTTGTCTGTGCTCCGGCCGGAGCCGCCCGGCCCTGAGAGCTTGCAATCTTGAGTCATGGCGAGACCTTGCACAGACAAGAGTGTCTGTGCCACATCGGTCCTGCTCGTCGGCCACCGCTCAGCCTACGGCTCAGACAAGGCTGCGGGCTTATTCCGCTCGTCGTGTGAGAAATGCCAATGAGCCGATGCACGGGTGCCGGTTGCACGCCGGAGGCGTTCCGTAGATTAGCCGGTGGCAAGCGCCGCAAGGCGCGCCGCCACCGGATCGTGGATAGCCACGATGTCGCACCCCGGCAGGGGTGCCGAAGGGTATCGGCCATGCCGTTAACGCGAGTACGGTACACGACCCCTGCCGGGGTCGGCGCGGCGGCGATCCCAGTCCGGTGGCGGCGCGTCCTTCGGCGCTTGCCACCGGCTAATCTACGAAACGCCTCCGGCGTGTTTCGCGCGGTCGGTTATCTGCGGCGTTGCGCGCTACGTTGTAGACTCTGGACAACACGCGGCGAGGCTGCGATAACGGACCCCGACAACGCGCGCCGAAGCGGCCATCAACCAGGATCGACCAACCGACCACCGACCACGCGGCGCGAAGCGCCGCAGACAACGCGCCGAAGGCGCAGACTACGCGCGGCCAGGCCGCGCAGGAGCTACCTTGAGAAAAGACATCGTCATCGCCATCGCAGGCATCGTCGTCGTCGCCGCGATCTGTTTCGGGCTGGCCATCATGAAGCCTGACTTCAAGCCGTTCTCGTCGCACGCCGCGGTCACGTCCACTGCCACCGCCGGCCCGGACCACGTCATCATGCACGTCAACGGCGAGGGCATCACGGAAAGCGAGTTCCAGGCCGCGTACACGCAGCTCCCCGAGGATGTGCAGCGCCAGTTCGCCACCGAGGCCGGGAAGCAGGCCTTCGCCGAACAGATGGTCCGCCTCAAGATCCTTGAACAGGAAGGGCACAAGCTCGGCGTCGAGAAGGATCCGAAGGTGGCCGGGCAACTGGCCGCCGATCACACGAACATCCTCGCCGCCGCCACCGCCCAGAAGCTCGTGCCGCAGCCGTCGAATGACGCGGTGGTCAAGTTCTACAACGAGAACAAGAAGAACTTCGAGGCCCTGGAGCTGAGCCACATCCTCATCGCCTACCAGGGAGGCGGCGTGCCGGCGCGCACAGGCAACGCCCCCAGCCGGCAGGACGCCATGAAGAAGGCCCAGATGATCTCGCAGCAACTCAAGAGCGGCGCGGACTTCGCGAAGATGGCCGTTCAGTACTCGGACGACGTCAGCAGCGTCGAGCGTGGCGGTGCCCTCGGGCCGTTCAGCCCGGGCATGCTCCCGCCGGAGCTCGAATCGCACGTCTTTCAGTTGCAGCCCGGCCAGGTCAGCGATCCAGTCCCGTCGCGTTATGGCATCCACATCTTCAAGGCCGGCGCGCACACCGCGCAGCCGCTCGAGCAGGTCCGGCAAGGCATCAGCCAGCGCGTGCAGCAGAAGGCTACCCTCGACAAGGTCGAACAGATGCGCAAGGCCGCCAAGGTCGAATTCGATCCGAAGTTCTTCCCCGATGCCAATAAGCCGCCAGTGCCGCCGGTGCCTCCTGCGCCGCCGATGAAGAATCCCTCGTAGAGCGCCATGACCGACAGCGGCGCACGCGTCCTCGTCGTCGAGGACAACGACATGAACATGCAGCTCGTCGAGTACCTGCTCGAAGAGGGCGGCTATCAGATCGTGAAAGCCGCCAGCGGCGAGGAGGCCCTGTCGGTCGCGCGCGGCGAGGATCCGGTCGACCTGATCCTGATGGACATTCACCTGCCCGGCATCGACGGCCTCAGCGTCGTCCGAGAGATGAAAGCCGACGCCCGCACCAGCGCCATCCCCATCCTGGCCCTGACCGCCCACGCCATGCGCGGCGACAAAGACCGCTTCCTCGAAGCCGGCTGCGACGGCTACATATCGAAGCCGATCGATGTGAAGACGTTCCTGTCGTCGATCCGGCAGTATCTGCCGGGGTGAGGCGCTTTCGCGCGTTGTCTGCACGCTTCGCGTGCGTTGTCGGTGATCGGTTGTCGGGTGCCGGTTATCCGCACCCACGTTTTTCTCACCCGCGCGGGAGGAGATTTGCTGTCATCCTGAGGCTGCCGCAGCCGCGGTACGAATGCTGGATGTTTGCTCCAATCCAGTCCCGCGGCGGAGGACGCCGAAGGACCCCCCGGGTGCTTGCCGGGTCGGGCGGCGGTCGTCGATCGAGGCAAGCACGCAGGGGTCCTTCACCGTCCTTTGCCCCTCCAGGGCATCGGCGGTTCAGGATGACAAGCAACAACCCTCGCCGCCCGCCAACGTAGTGCAGGCGTCCCCGCCTGCTCCCGACGGGCGTCCTCGCCCGTCGGTGGTTTCCGTCAACATACCGGATCCCGCACGAGCAACCCCGCCGGGTGAGGACCCTTCGGCTTCGCTCAGGGCAGGCGCGTCGGCAGCAGGCAAGGATGCCTGCTCTACGACTCGGTTTCGGGGCCTCGTCTCCCGGGCGGGGTCGTTTGAGTGTCGAAACCACCCGATTTTGGTAAACAACGGGCCAGAATCAACGAAGTGGTGCCGTAATCGGCCTCGGTATTCGTAGAACCTGATCCGGGGGGACGGATGTGTTCGCCTCGGCGCCGGCTCACCATAAAGTCAAATAACGTTGATTTCATGAGGGGGAAACGCCCGAACCGTTTGGTAGCGTCACATCCATCATTTGGTAGCGTCACATCCATCAATTGGTAGCAGTACATCCGATTTATTGTGGCATCGCAATCATTTTTGGTGGCATCGCAATCATTTTTGGTAGTGCCGCAACCATTTATTGCGGCATCGCAACTTTTTTTTGCGGCATCGCAATCTTTTTTTGCGGCATCGCAATCTTTTTTTGCGGCATCGCAATCTTTTTTTGCGGCATCGCATCTTTTTTTTGCGGCATCGCAATCTTTTTTTGCGGTATCGCAATCTTTTTTGGTGGCATCGCAATCATTTTTGGTAGTGCCGCAACCATTTTTTGCGGCATCGCAACTTTTTTTTGCGATATCGCATTCTTTTTTTGCGGCACCGCAAAGATCTTTTGCGGCATCGCAAATAACTGGCTGAGGTGCCGCGGAGGCGGTCTCGTCGCAGCGCGCCCCGGTGGGCGTACCGAACCCGGTGGGGCACGGCGCCCAACGAAACGGTCCCAGCGGACCGCGTGCCGTTATCTGCTACCCTACCTTGAGCTCTGGGGGCGACACGCGACCGCTGAACCGCGCCGTTGGGCGGCACTCTGCCCGTTCCGCCCATGGGCTGTTTTGAGTTGCGGCAAACATCCCGGTGGTGTTGCTCGAAGCAGAGACGTACATGACTGAGCTATCGGTTGAAAGAACTGAAGGACCTTGACGCGCTCTATGCGGAACGGTCTGCCTCGGGACACCCAAGTGCCTGGGGCTCGCTGGTCGAGAGGCCTCGAGAGCTCCGGCGTGCCATCGAAGCAGGCCAGGTGGTGCAGCTTGCCGGCGGGCCGGCGATACGCTCTGTGCTCGACTTCCATGCGTGGGCATACGAGCGCTACAAACTGCTCGATGAGGGCTACGACTCATGGATCGGGGACGATGAGTCATGAGCACGAGCTCGGGGCCTGGCCCCGAAGGCCGCGCGCGGACTAGCATGGCGGCGTGAAATTCGAGTGGGATCCTCGAAAGGCCGCGCGAACGAACGCAAGCACCGGGTCAGCTTCGACGAAGCGATGACGGTCTTCGGGGACTGGGAGTCGATCACCATTCTCGATCCTGACCACTCGGAAGCCGAAGAGCGCGGTTCCTCGTCGTCGGTTTATCCTCTCGAGGCCGAGTGCTGGTTGTTTCTCACGTCGAACGAGGCGAGAATGTACGAATCATCAGCGCAAGGCGCGCGGATGCCGGCGAACGGCGAAAACATGCCAAGTAAAGTAAAGCATAGCGACGAGATGCGAAGTCACTACGACTTTTCCGGTGGCGAACGCGGCAAGTACGCGGCGCGTTACGCGGAAGGAGCGAACGTTGTGGTGCTCGCTCCCGACGTGGCCGCGATGTTTCCCGACTCGGTCGCCGTGAACGAGGCCCTCCGCACCTTCGTTCGCATGTCGGCCAGGACGGTCAGAGCGAGAGCTGTAGCGAAGAAGCGGGGTAGCTAGTCGAAGGCCCCTCGCCCCAAGGCTCAACAGGTTGGTCTGCTCCGAAGATGGACGATGATCTCAAAACTGTGACGGAGTGGCTGCTTGCTGCGTCTAGCGAAGTCGGAGCTGACTTCATGCATCTCCCGGTCGCCGGACGCGAGAGGGCTGCGTATCGCGAACGTGTGTACTGCTATGAGCTCTACCATCGGTGGCGATCAAGTTGGGACAACACATTCCAGTACTCTCTAGCCGGAGAGGTCGACAAGAGTGGACATCCCTTGATCCGCGGAAACGCGAAACCGGACTTTCTGGTTCACGTTCCTGGAATGGCGCGAAATCTCCTCGTAGTTGAGGTCAAGCCTGCGAACGCCGCACTGGGGAAAATGGTAAAGGATCTCAAGACACTGACCCGCTTCAGACGCGATCTCGGCGGTCACAACTACCATGCCGCCTATCTCTGGATTTACGGTCTAGACCGTAGCGGGTGGCGGCGCGTTCGCGAGCAACTGATACGATCAGTGACCGGGCTTGACACCGTTGATCTCTCGTCCATCAAGGTCGTGCTGCACTCAGCTGCTTCCCAGGAAGCCTACTTCGTCGAGTGGAACTGAAGCGACCAAGCAAGCCGCTACACCTACGCGCCGCCGTTCACTGCCGCGCTCGGCGTATCATGATCGGGTTTCGCTCTTGCCGCCTGAGGCGCGCGCCGGAACGGCAAGGAGTTACCCGATTGTAAGGAGAAGGCTATGTCGGGATCGAAGAGCTTCCTATCGCTCATCGTCTTGTTTCTTTCCATACCCGCGAGTGCTCAGGTGGTCGTTCGGCTTGAGAACCAGTCGGATCCAGAAATTAGAGTCGAACTCACGGCAGCTATCAGTCGCAATCTTAAGAACATCCCTGACGTTTCCGTCGTGTCTGATGGTGCGAAACTTGACATTGTCTTGGTTGGATTTCGAGTTCATAGCCAACGTCCCTCGCAAACGTTGCCTGACATCGGGCCAGAGCCAACGAAGTATGGTCAACTCGGAAGATACACGGATGAATGGCTTCAATGGCATCAACTCGACACACTTCGAAGGGAAGAGGCAATCAAGAATGCGTCAGCACGTTTGCCTGATCTATTCGCCGTTTCGTACTGCGTCGTTGACTGGCAACGTCATGTCTCGGCGGGCAACATCGTCGTTGGCCCCGATCTAGAAAGAGTCGCCAGCAGCCTTGTCGGAAGCATGGACGCTCAGGTTTTCCAATTTGTCAGGCAACTTGAAAAGCACTGAGTTTCGGCGGTGGAGCGCATAACCGAACGCAGTGCCCGTAGCGGCTGCGGCCACGGGACCGCGTCCTCTCTTTCCCGATCGCGCGAGATCTGCGGGCGGGACGCCCGCGCTCCCAGGGAGGGATACAACGACGGCCGTTACAGCCCGTCGTACTTCGAATACCCCCTGTCCGCCCAGTAATCGCGAGGCTGGTCGACAACGTAGGCGATCTTCGTGATGGCTTTGATGTTCTTCAATCCGAGCTTCATCGGGGCTACGAGGCGAAGCGGTGCGCCGTGATCCGGTCCGAGCGGGGTGCCGTTGAGTCGCGTGGCCAGGAGCGTCTGCGGGTGCATCGCCGTGGGGAGATCGATCGAGACGTAGTAGGGATCCGGATTGCCGGCGCCGTCGAGGTTGACGGATGACTCGATGGCTATCCACTTGGAACCGGCCGCGGGTGGGTAGGCTCGCAGCAGGTCGGCGAAACGGACGCCGCTCCATCCGGCGATGGCGCTCCATCCCTCCACGCAGCAGAGACGCGTCACCTGCGCATGCTGTTCGAGGAGCGAGAGGTCGGGCGGCCGGAGGACGATGTCTGTCCCCGAGGCAAGGCCGGTGAGGGTGAGCGTCCAGGCGTCGATATAGGCGGGCGATGGCGTCCGCCCGTTGTAGTTGTTGCGCAGCGGGGTGACGTCGCTCCGCCGGTACATTCGCACGCTTCGCGTCGGCGAATACAGCGCCTCGGCGACGTCGTCGTCGAAGGTCAGGGCGCGGTTCTGGAATCGGGCGCTGCGCTCTTTGGTGAGACCGAACCGGGCCGCGGCGGTGTCGAGGAAGTCGGTGGCGTGCTCGCCGAGGAGCCGCTTCTTCGACGCCAGCGGCGCGATCCACCACAGTCCGGCCAGCGCGGCGACGGTGCCGGCGCCGAAGAGGACGAAGTCGCGCCGCGATTGCCTGCGGAGCTTCTTTTCGTCGACGAAAACAGACGGCATCTCGTCGCTCATTCGGCACCTCCTATCCTCGCCGACCAGCCCACGATCATCGAGCGCATCGTGTCCCATCCGTCCACGAGCACGAGCACGACGTGCGGGATGAGGAAGAGGACGAAGTAGATCATCACGATGAAGTGGACGATGCGGGCACCGTCGTAGGAGCCGAACATCCTCTCCAACCACCAGAACTGCACCGGCTTGTGCATGGCCCAGCCGCTGGCCAGCGCCAGCGCGCCGGCGATCGGCATCGAGGCGTACGCCCCGCGTTGCAGGGCGTTGTACTTCGTCGTGACCTCGGGATGCGGCCACGGCCGGCGTGCGAGCTTCATCGGCACGACACCGGCGTAGTAGCGGATCATCGCCAGCGAGTCGCCGATCATGCTCCGCCGCGGCAGCAGCGCGCGGTATCCGCGGCCGAGGATGAGTCCAAGTAGATAGAGGATGCCGTTTGCCAGAAAGAGGTAGACGAACAGCCAGTGCCAGCGCAGCGCTCCTGCCAGGTTGTACACGCCGATGGCGAAGTGGTTGTAGAACCACGACGGATTGACCTCGGAACCTGGGATAAGACGGGCAATGGCGATGCCGAGGTCGGCCAGATAGTCACGGCTGTGCGTGATTGGGTCGGGCTTGTGAACGAACACCGGCGAAGCCCAGTAGATCGACAGGCCGCTGACGATCATGGCGAAGAGGATGGGCACGTTCAGCCAGTGCGAGAGGCGCACGAGGGCGTGATGCTTGATGACGACGAGGCGCTGGCCGGCATGCTCGTCAAGTGGGCTGCTGGGTTGCTCGGTTGCCGGGTTGCTTGGCTCTAGGTTGTCCGCGTTGCCTGGTTGACCGGTGGTTTCCGGGTCGTCCGGCGTGGCCTCGGCAGCGGGGCTGGCCGGAGAAACATCGGCAACCGGGCTGTCCGGCAACTCGGCAACCGGATCGGGTTTATCTGTGTCCATCTGCGTCATCTGCGGATCAAAAGAACGTTACCATGCGCCCCCGCATGCGAATACTCGTTCTGGGCGCCGGCCGTATGGGCTTCGGCGCGGTCCATGATCTCGCCAAACAGCCCGACGTCGACGAGGTCACCGTCGCCGACGTCGCCGTCGATCGCGCCAATCACGTCGCCACCGCCGTCGATGGAAACGTCACGCCGCGCAAGATCGATGTCAGCCGTCATGAAGACGTCGTCGCGCTCATGCGCGGCCACGACAGCGCCATCTCCTGCGTCAACTACTGGCTCAACGAGCGGCTGGCCCGGGCCGCTATCGAGGCCGGCACGAATTTCTGCGACCTCGGCGGGAACAACGACATCGTCGACGCCGAGCTCTCGCTCGACGCCGAAGCGCGCGGCCGAGGAATCAACATCATTCCCGACTGCGGCCTGGCGCCGGGCATGGTGGCCGTGCTCGTCGCCCACGGAGCCGCGCAATTCGAACAGCTCGACGAGATCCACATCCGCGTCGGCGGTCTGCCGCAGAGCCCGAGGCCGCCGCTCGATTACCAACTCGTCTTCTCCGTGGAAGGGCTGATCAACGAATACATCGAACGGGCCCGCGTCATCCGCAACGGCGCGATCACCATGGTCGACTCGATGACCGAGATCGAAGAGCTCGATTTCCCCGAGCCGTTCGGGAGGATGGAAGCGTTCCAGACCTCGGGCGGGACCTCGACGCTCCCCGAGACGTTCCTCGGCCGCGTCCGCGAGCTCGACTACAAGACGATCCGCTACCCGGGCCACTGCGCGAAGTTCAAGACGATGATCGACCTCGGCCTCTGCGGCAGCGAGAAGATCACGGTCGACGGCGCCGCCGTCGCGCCGCGCCGGGTCCTGGCCGATCTCCTCGTGCGCCACCTCCCCGCCGATGAGCCGGACGTCGTTCTCGTCCGCGTGGAGTTTGCCGGAGGAGCGAGACGCCTTCGCTACGACATCATCGACAGCTACGACGAAGCGACCGGCCTCTCGGCGATGATGCGCACGACAGCGTTCCCCGCCTCGATCGTTGCGCTGATGATGGCCCGCGGCCAGACGACGCAAAAGGGGGCGCTCCCGCAGGAGCGGTGCATCCCGCCGGAGTTGTTCATGCAGGAGCTGGCGAGAAGGCACATATTCGTTCACGTCACGCGACATGACGGATAAACGTAGGTCGGACTCTCCAGTCCGACCGGAGCTTGGGAGAGCGGTAATTGATCACCGCCTGTAGTTCAGAGCAGCGCAAGCTCGGGTCGGACCAGCCCGCATTTCGCACACTCTCACTGGAATCGTCGGCACTCTGTACCCCGTCGAGAGCCCTTCTCCCCCGCGGTTTCTTGCGGGAGAGAAGGTGCCGACAGGCGGATGAGGGGCGGTTCTCGCGGCGAAGTTGACTGTTTTCAATCGTTTCCACCCGCCCGTTCATGAAAGTAGTCCACTGCTCTGCAAGAGCCAAAGCCCCCTCATCCGCCTTCGGCACCTTCTCCCCCCCGCTGAAAAACGCGGTGGGGAGAAGGACTCTCGACTAACACCGTGCCTGCGATTTCAATCAGATGGTGAGAAATCCCGGCTAGAGAGTCCGACCTACGTCCTGTGAGTCTCAACGCCTCACAACAGCGATCACCGTCTGACGGCGCGCTGCCGTGGAACCGTATCGGCTGGTGTCCCGGCGAAGATCCAGGCGGTGCCGATCCCCTCGTTGTCGTCGCGACCTCCGAGGATGATCGTGCTGCCATCGAAAGAGATGGCGACGTCGTTGCCGGCGGGAGAGTCTGGATACGGTAATAAATCGTAGTCCTGATGGGCAACTCCGATGCCGTCCGAGCCGAGCAGCTTCGGTCCCCGCTGCGTCCAGGTTTTTCCGCTCCTGGTCCAGACCGACGCGCCGCCGGGGACATGGATTGGATCTCCGACGACGACGGCGGTATTGCCATCAGCGGAGAGGGAGACATAAACACCCTCTCCCAATCCCGATTGCTCTGTCCAGACGCCCGTGCTCCTGATCCAGATGGAACCGCCGAGCGCGGCCGTGTTGCCGTCAGCGGACAAGGCGACGGAGAAGCCAAGAATGCCGCCTGCAGCTGAGAGTTTGGGGCCCTGCTGGCTCCACAGTCCTCCGCTTCTCGTCCAGACCCAGACGTCCAACACACCGTTGGATCCGACGAGCGCTGTATTGCCGTCGGCGGAAATGGCCACGCTATTGCCTTGGCCCACGCCGGTGAAATAGCCGAAGTCGGCTTCTGATCCGAGTCCGACCAGCTTGGATCCCTGCTGGGTCCAGACTCCTCCGCTCCTGGTCCATACCCACGCGGCGCCGATGCCAACATCAGGATAACCGCCAAGGGTGCCGAAAAACTGGTCTCTGACCCCGCCGACAATGGCGGTGTTCCCGTCGGCGGAGAGGGCTACGGAAGAGCCTTGTCTGGCGCCGAACCCCTCGGCTCCCGAACCGACCAGCTTGGGTCCCTGCTGGGTCCACACTCCTCCGCTTTTGATCCAGACCCATGCCGCACCGGTATCGTCGTTGTCGAAATCCCCTCCCACGATGGCGGTGTTGCCGTCCGCGGAAAGGGCCACGGAGCAGCCTTGAAGGCCGTATCCGACGGCATCCGATCCGACGAGTTTTGCGTTCTGTGCCCAGACTCCGTTGACGCGGGTCCACACCCAGGCGGCGCCTGTGTTGCCGTGATCGTAAATACCACCGACGAGTGCCGCGTTGCCGTCGGCGGAGAGGGCGACGGAATAGCCTTGCCGCGCATGCCCGACGATCGAGCCGACTAACTTCGATCCCTGCTGTTCCCAGCCGCCTCCGCTACGAGTGAAGATCCACGCGGCCCCGGTGCCGGCAGGAATAGGGCCGCCGTTCTGCTGGGTCCCCTGCGGGGGTACCGGGTCAAGCCATTCGGAGAAGTCGTCGGCTGGGCCGCCGACGATCGCCGTGTTGCCGTCCGCGGAGAGCGCTACGGCATAGCCTTGAAGTGCACCGGAGATCGCCACGGTGTAGCTTTGAAATGCGCCCTGTGTGAATCCGTCGTGTGGAGTCGAGGCACCAGTCCCGACCAGTTGAAGGGTTTGCTGGGCCCATGTTCCACCGTTTCTGATCCAGATCACCGTGGCACCGGCATCGTTGGGCCCTCCGATGATGGCGGTGTCTCCATCGGCGGAGAGGGAAACGGAACTGCCCTGGTACGAAAAGTCCGCGGTGAAGAGGTTGGGTCCCTGCGTCCAGATCCCTCGGCTTCTCGTCCATACCCACGCCCCTTGCCCCACCCCTCCGATGATGGCGGTGTTGCCGTCCGCGGTGAGTGCTACCGAATAACCCTGCCGGCCGGTCGGTGCTGCACCCGTGGCGACGAGTTTTGGGCCCTGCTGGGTCCATTTCTTGCCACTCCGAGTCCAGATGCACGCCGCTCCACCTAGATCGTAGGGCCCTCCGACGATGGCGGTGTTGCCATTGGCGGAGAGGGCTACGGAAGAGCCTTGTTGCGCCCGATCGGAGGCACCCGTGCCGACCAGCATCGGGCCCTGCTGCGTCCATACTCCGCCGCTCCGCGTCCAGATCCAGGCGGCACCATAATCAATATTGTTGAAGGGGCCTCCGACGATCAACGTGTTGCCATCGGCGGAGAGGGCCACGGAATAGCCTTGTTGCGCCTTCGCCGTGGAACCCGAGCCGACCAGCTTGGATCCCTGTTGCGTCCAGACGTCCCCATTCCTCGTCCAGACCCAGACGGCTCCAAGTCCATTGTTGTCGATGTCTCCTCCGACGACGGCGGTGTTGCCGTCGGCGGAGATGGCCACGGAGGTGTCTTTCCCTGAGGCCGCCGACGCATTCGCGCCGGCCAACCTGGCGGACTCGGTCCAGCCTCCTCCATTGCGGGTCCAGATCCACGCCGCCGGGCCGTCAAAGCTGTAGTAGTCCCCTCCGACGATGGCGGTGTTGCCGTCCGCGGAGAGAGCCACCGAGCTTCCCTGTCGAGCAGGCTCCAACGCGCCACTCCCTACCAGCTTCGGTCCCTGCTGCACGTACTGCGCAAGGGCGGCACGCGATGACAGCAGCGTGACGCAGGCGAAGAGCGAGACGACAACGTGGCGAATCTTCATCGGAACCGACCCTCGGAGGAGTGGTCAGTCTACGCCATGGAAGGTTATCCGGGCCAAAGGCGGTCAGTGCCTGACGGCGCGCTGCCTCTGCGGGACCGCTTTAGCGAAGACCCACACGGCCCCGACGTTATTGTTGTCCTGGCGTCCACCGACGAGGATCGTGTTGCCGTCAGCGGAGAGGGAAACGGAGAAGCCTTGTTCTCCAGCCCCCGCGGCGCCGGAGCCGGCCAGCTTGCCGGACTCCTGCGTCCACACTCCCGCGCTCCGGGTCCAGACCCAGGTGGCGCCCCCTTTACTGTTGTCGTAGTCCCCACCGACGATTGCTGTGTTGCCGTCGGAGGAGAGGGCCACGCTCTGGCCTTGCATGGCGCTCCCCGCGGCGCCTGAGCCGGCCAGCTTGGTCCCTTGCTGGGACCAGACTCCTCCGCTTCGGGTCCAGATCCATGCGGCCCCGGCGTTGACGTTGTCGCCGACGCCTCCGACGATAGCGGTATTGCCGTCGGCGGAGAGGGACACGGAAATGCCCTGGTCAGATGCGCCGCCGACGGCGTCCGATCCGACTAGCTTGGCGGACTGCTGGGTCCATGCGCCTCCACTCCTGCTCCATACCCATGCGCCGCCGCCAAAGCTGTTATCGGCGAACCCCCCGATGATGGCGGTGTTACCGTCAGCGGAGAGAGCGACGGACCAGCCTTGTTCCGCGCTCCCAGTGGCCCCCGTGCCGACGAGTTTTGGTCCTTGCTGTGTCCAGACCCCTGCGCTCCTGGTCCAGACCCAGGCGGCTCCGACATTCCCGTTGTCTTCGAACCCGCCGACGATCGCTGTGTCGCCGTCGGCGGAAAGGGAGACGGATTCGCCCTGTTGCGCTTTCCCGACGCCGCCCGAGCCGACCAGCTTGGTCCCTTGCTGCGTCCAGACCCCGCCGCTTCTGGTCCATACCCACGCCGCGCCGGCCTGAGCGTTGTCGAAGCCCCCTCCGATGATGGCTGTGTTGCCGTCGGTGGAGAGGGCCACAGACTGGCCCTGATTCGCATTGCCTACAGCGCCCGTGCCGACCAGTTTGGATCCCTGCTGGGTCCAGACTCCTCCGCTCCGGGTCCATACCCACGCGGCACCGGAGTTTCCGTCGACGATTCCTCCGGCGATGGCTGTATTGCCGTCACCGGAGAGGGCGACGGACTGACCCTGGAAAGCGTTGTTCGCCGCGCCCGAGCCCACCAACTTCGGCCCCTGCTGCGAGAACTGCGCGATGGCTTGGTGCGAGGAAAGCGTTGCGCAGACGACGACCGTCAGCGTGAACCAGTGACGCGTTTTCATGGGAACTGAACCCTCCGGACGAGTCGTCAATGTAAGTCCGATTCGTTCGGATCGTGGTGACGGGGGACACGCGAAGTCCATTCATGGCCTCCCGGAATCCATTCATGGCCTCCCGGAACCCATTCATGGCCTCCCGGAAGCCATTCATGGCCTCCCGGAACCCATTAATGGCCTCCCAGATCCCATTCATGGCCTCTCAGATCCCATTCATGGCCCCCCAGATCCCATTCATGGCCCCCCAGATCCCATTAATGGCCTCCCAGATCCCATTCATGGCCTCCCAGATCCCATTCATGGCCTTCCAGATCCCATTCATGGCCTCCCAGATCCCATTCATGGCCTTCCAGATCCCATTCATGGCCTCCTCAGATCCCATTCATGGGCTTCTCAGATCCCATTCATGGCCTCCCGGATCCCATTCATGGCCTCCCAGATCCCAATCGTGGCCTCCGCGGAGGCCAATCATGGCTTCTACGAGTGTGTGAACCTCACCATTTCGGTGATGGTTCTCCCTGTGCCACCCGGTAGCCGTCAGTGGAAGGTGAACGACGGCCGTCGCGTTGTCCGCTCCGCAAATGCTCTACCGCTTCGACAACATCGAGAAAGCCTACGGCCCGCATGACATCGTCAAAGGGGCGACGTGGCAGCACAACCCGGGCGAAAAGGTCGGGCTGGTCGGCCGCAACGGGGCGGGGAAGACGACGCTCTTCCGTCTGCTGCTGAAGCAGGAGGACACGGATCACGGCCAGATCCTCCGCGCCTCGGGGCTGACGATCGGCCACGTCGGGCAGCATCTCGACGCCGAGCCGGGGATGTCGCTCTTCGATTATGTCGAGACGGCGTTCGCCGACGTGCTGGCCATCGAGCGAAAGATGCGCACCATCGAGCATGACCTCGCCGACGCCACGAAGAGCGCGGCCGAGCACAAGAAGCTGCTCGCGAGGTACGCGGGCTTGCAGCACGATTACGAGCATGCCGACGGCTACACGCTCCACGCCGAGGTCGAGCGGGTGCTGACGGGGGTCGGCTTTGCCAGGAGTGAGTGGGAGCGTCCCATCGCCGCGTTCAGCGGCGGGCAGCAGAACCGGGCCATGCTCGCCCGCGTTCTGCTGACGGACGTCGACCTGTTGCTCCTCGACGAGCCGACCAACCATCTCGACCTGGCCGGGATCGAGTTCCTCGAGGAGTTCCTGCAGTCGTTCAAGGGGAGCTATCTCCTCATCTCGCACGACCGGACCTTCCTCAACCGCACCGTCGGAAAGATCGTCGAGCTCGCGCACGGGAAGCTGATCGAGTATCCCGGCAACTACGAGCGCTTCCTCGAGCTTCGCACCGAGCGGATGGAGAAGATGGCCGCCGACTACGAACAGCAGCAGGAGCTCATCGACAAGACGAAGGACTTCATCCGCCGCAATCTCGCCGGCCAGAAAACCAAGCAGGCCAAATCGCGCCGGAAGATGCTGGAGAAACTGGATGAGGTGGAGCGGCCGGAGACGGACGAGACGCTGGCGAGGTTCCGTCTCGAAGCCGGGCCGCGCTCGGGCGCGGTGGCGCTGACGGCCGACCACGTGACCGCCGGCTACGGCGAGCGGGCGGTGGTCAACGATCTGACGATGACCATCCGCCGCGGCGAGCGCTACGCCATCATCGGTCCGAACGGCTCCGGAAAGTCGACGCTGCTGAAGACGTTCGCCGGCCGCCTGCAGCCGCTGGCGGGCACGGTCACCTACGGTCACAACGTTCAGGTCGGCTACTACGATCAGACCCTCGGCGACTTGAATCCGGCGGGCAATGTCATCGACGAGGTGTGGAACCTCGATCATTCGCAAACCGAGGAACAAGTGCGGAGCTACCTGGCGCAGTTCTCGTTCTTCGATGATGACGTCTTCAAGAAAACGCGCGATTTGTCGGGCGGCGAGAAGGGGCGGCTGGCGCTGGCGAAGATCATCTACACGGGCGGCAACGTGATGCTGCTCGACGAGCCGACCAACCATCTCGATGTTTACACCCGTGAAGCGCTGGAAGAGGCGCTGGAGCGCTTCACCGGCGCGCTGATCGTCGTCTCGCACGATCGGTACTTCATCGACCGTGTCGTCGAACACGTCATCCTCGTCGATGACGGGAGCGCCGCCGTCTTCCCGGGTAATTACAGCGACTATGCCGAGCGGCTGAAGGCGGGCGGCGCCGTTCCGCGCAAGCCGGAAGCTGTTCCGCCGTCGTCCGTGCAGAATCAGCCTGCCAGAGCCCCTGCTGTAAACGCCGACGACAAGCTCGCCCGCGTCGAGCAGAAGAAGCGGGACAAGCGCCTGCGCAAGATCGACGAAGAGATTGCCGACCTCGAGTCCCGCATCGCCTCGGCGGAACGCGAGCGCGAGCGCAACGACCTCCTGCTCTGTTCCGAGGAGGTATTCCGCGACGGCGAGCGCAGCCGGAAGATCCAGTCGCAGAACGCCGACCTCAAAGCGATGGTCGACCTGCTGTACGGCAAGTGGGAGACGCTGGCGAGGGAGAAAGAGGAGTTGGTGGGGGCGGTGGTGTAGCTCGCGGTTGCGGGGTCGCGTGGTTTCGTGGTCTCGCGGTGGTTGATTTGCCGGTTAGCGGTTACTGGGTTGCCAGGTTGCTGGGTTGCTCGGTAGGCTGTGCGTCAATGGTCAATCCAACAAGCGGGAACCCGGGCGATCCCTCCGGACAACCGGGCAAGTCAGCAACTCAGCAACCCAGCAACCAGGCAACCCAGCAACCCCACCCCGAGACCGCGCAACCGCGCGACCGCGAGACCGCATCCATCATCGCCATCGGCTCCGAGATGCTCGGGCCGACGCGCGTCGACACCAACTCACTCAAGGTCACTGCGGCGTTCGAGTCGTTCGGTATCGGCGTCGTGCGCAAGAGCGTTGTCGGCGATACGCGTGGCCAGTTGGTCGACGAGATTCGCTACGCCCTCGCGCACGCGAACATCCTCATCACCTCGGGTGGACTGGGGCCGACCGAGGACGACATGACGCGCGAGGCCCTCGCCGAGGCGCTGGGGCTGGAGATGGAAGTCGACGCCGGCATCATCGAGCGGCTGGAGAAACGCTTTGCCGCACGCGGCTGGAAGATGCCGGAGGTCAACAAGAGGCAGGCCAATGTATTCATCGGCCAGACCACGCTCAACAACGAACGCGGCACGGCGCCCGGCTTTCACATCGAGCAGGCGGGCAAACACATCTGGGTCTTTCCCGGCGTGCCCCACGAGCTGGAGTGGATGGTGGCGACCCACCTCAAACCATGGCTGGCCTCGATCACGGCCGGCCAGTCGCGCTTCCGCCGTGTCCTGAAGATCGCCGGGATGACGGAATCGGGTGTCGAGGAGCGGCTGAAGCCGTACTACACGGCGCATCCCGAGCCGCTGACGATCCTTGCGCACAGCGGCCAGACCGAGTTGCACCTCGCTGCCGATGGAATGGAAGCCGATGCTCTGGCGCTGATCGCGTCCCTCGAACAGGAGCTGCGAGAGCTCTTCGGCGAGAAGATCTTCGGCGCGGACGACGACACGCTGGAGGGTGTCCTCGGCCGGAACCTGACGGAGCGCGGGGAGACCGTCGCCACCGCTGAGTCATGCACAGGCGGTCTGCTCGCCTCGCGTATCACCGACGTCGCCGGCAGCTCCGCATACTTCATGGGTGGCGCCGTCTGCTACACGGCCGCGGCGAAGACGGCGCTGGCCGGCGTCGATCCAGCCCTCATCGCCGAGCACGGCGAGGTCTCCGAGGAAGTCGCCATCGCCTTGGCCCGCGGCGCCCGCGAACGCTTCGGCACCACGTACGGAATCGGTGTGACTGGCATCGCCGGGCCGGGCGGCGGTACGGAGGAGAAGCCGGTCGGCACGGTACACATCGCCGTGGCCGGCCCGGGAGGACACAAGCATCGGAAGATGCTCTGGCCGATGGAGCGCAGCCTCTTCAAACGCATCACGACCCAGTCGGCGTTGGATCTGCTGCGGTTGTACATTCTACGAGCACATTGAGATCGATCGCGTAGCTCACGATTGCTGATGTTTCTTCTTGCCGTGCTCGTCGAGAACCGCGAAGAGCGTTTCTTTGTCGCCGAGGTTGACCAGCGCTCCCATCGGGCGAGACGTCCACGGAAGCAGTACATCCGGCGCGGTCGTGCTTTTGCGTGCGGCAATCGCCGACGTCAGCAGTTCGGAGGCCAGGTCGTCGAGCGGGTTGCCTTCCTTGCGCTGAAGGCGCCTGAGATCCACCAGCACCAAGTCATCAAGATTGAGGGTCGTGCGTGCCATGATGGGCGATGGTAGCAGCTAGTCTAGCGACGCATCGGATGTCAACGGAACAACGGGTTCTCGAAGGCGTGGATTCCTTACCATGACGGTAAGACCTGATACTCTTTACTCGCGATGAAGAGCAGGATGTCTTCCAAGGGGCAGATCGGGTTGCCTGAAAACCCTGATGTGACCAACGGGCACAGTCACGCAGTTTGAACTTCGTGACGGTGCCGTCCTTCTAGGGAAGGGAAGCCATGAAGGCCATCCGGTGGACCGGCTATTCGGTCGCCTGATTCTTGGCAAACCGGTCGACGCGATTCTTGACGAGATGAGAGGTCGACTCTCTAGCGACGCATCTGACGTCAATCGTCGTTGATCGCGAAAGATCCTCGTTCAAGGGACGCCGCGGCTCTCCGAACCGCGGGCCAAGACTCAACTTGGTCGAACGCACAGTCCTGCTGATGACGTTCTGCGTCCCTCGCCCTCAGATCGTCGGTGAGATTGGCGATCAGATCGTGCGAAGCGATACCAAGCTCAACGGCCACAAAGGAATATTTGATTGAGCTATCAGCTTATTGCGCGCATTATGGCATTAACTTCACACATGAATACACTTTCATTTGTCCGTGCTTACTGCGGCCGCTCCATGATCACGTTAGCGCTGGCCGCTATTTTCTCGGCCTCCGCGATTGCAGGAACTGAACCTGTGCGACGTGTGCAGGAACCCGTACATGGACAGTACTTGGTCGCCTTACGAAATCTGCCAGCGGCCGATGTCGCGGTGTTCGCGGGCGACATCGCGCGTGGCTACGAAGGGCAGGTGCGCGCGGTTTTCCAACACGCAAGCACAGGGTTCGCAATTTACCTCTCGGATGCGCAGGCTGAAAAGCTTGCTAAGCACCCCAATGTCGATTTCGTCGAGGAGGTCGCGATCGTTCACGCATCAGCGTCGCCTCAGACAAGCGCCCCTTGGCAACTTGATCGCATCGACCAGGCTACAGGTACCGATGGATTATACCATTATAGCGAAACCGGCGCGAACAGTCTGATATACGTAATCGGCCAAGGCGTCTATAGGGACCACAGCGAGTTTGCGTTGGCAGGCGGCGCGTCGCGCGTGATCCCGGGAACGAAGTTTGCAAATGACACATCGATACGAACTGGTGACACGCTGGACTACGGCTACTGGCCATGCGGAAGTCCTGGTGCACCGGTGGGAAATCCCAGCGCCGGTCACGACACGGCAGTTGCTTCATTCGCCGCTGGCACTACCCAGGGCGTTGCCAAAGAGGCTAACATAGTTTCCATTCGGGTTTTCGATTGCAATGGAAACGCCGATACTGTAAATCTTAACTATGCCATCGACTGGATCATGAACCCGACGCAGAACCCGTATTACTATGTGCGGCCAGCGGTGGTCAATATGAGTCTTGCGATCGCTGTCTGTGGCACGAACGATCCCGTCAGTTATGTGGAAAATGAAATCAACAAACTTGTTGGTCACCCATACGTATCGGGAACAGGCTGCACATTA
The DNA here is from genome assembly GCA_035482045.1 of Thermoanaerobaculia bacterium. GTDB lineage: Bacteria > Acidobacteriota > Thermoanaerobaculia > Gp7-AA8 > Gp7-AA8 > JADGNZ01. The sequence continues at coordinate 33,058 of DATHRD010000017.1, read as the reverse complement.
CCAGGGCCTGGTGACTTTTCGGGCATACCGGTGGTTGTATCCGCTAACAACTTCAATACGGACGCCGTCTTCACCAGCCCCGCCCGCATGGCTTTCACAAACACAAGTTTTTCAAGCTGTGGCCATGTCATCTCGGTTGGCGCGACTGACGTCTATGACCGACGCTGGATTTGCACGCAGCAGGAGCCGAGCGAGACGTGCTATAATATCGCCGCAGGTTTTTGCGGTGGCACTAGCACTCCCGGCTCAAACTACGGCCCATCCGTCGACATCTACGCTCCTGGAGCGGGCGTCAGCGGCGCGCGGCAGACGGGACCTTACGACTACGTTACGAACCCTGAGTTTTTATCTGGGACATCGTATGCAGCGCCGATTGTTGCCGGTGTAATTGCGAGGATGATGCAGGTGCAGGGCTCGATGAGCTGCGATACCGCCTGGCTAGTGCTGCAAGCATCAGCGAGCTATGTGATCTCGTGGGATCAGGTAGGCGGGCAGAATAAGCCGTTGGTAAATCGTCAATGATCTATGACTTTCAATGTTCAGGAGACTGTGATGTCTAAAATGTTGATTGGTGTGACCTGTATGATAGTCACGTTCGTTGCGCTCAACGTGCGCGCTCAGGATCCGAACTTACAGTACACGCGCGTATTGGTACCTGTCGTGTTGCAGGCGCCGGTTGCCGGCGCGCTGGGATCGCTTTGGGCCAGCAACTTCGTGATATCCAACACATCGACGGAAGCAGTTAGTGTCTTCCCTTACTACGCAGGCGGTGTTTTTTGTGGTGAATGTTCTTCTCCGCTGCTCCCTCCAACCTCAACGAGTTCGCCGTTCATTCAGACGGATGTGCCTGGTTTGCGAGGGACGTTTCTCTACATCGATAGTGCTCACATTGCCGACGTTCAGATGGTTCTTCGTGTTCAGGATTTGTCACGAGCTTTGGAAACGTGGGGCACGAGCGTGCCGCTGGTACGGGAGGATCGGTTTCGCGCCGAGCCGATGTCAATCGTTGATGTGACTACTGATCCACAGTTTCGACAGACACTACGTGTGTATGGTCTCGACGGTACCGATCCGACACCCGTGCGATTGCGGTTGTACGGTCGGAACGAGAAACCAGACAATCCATTGGGCTTTGCCGCAGACTCCTTACTCGGTGAGGCGTTGTTCACTCTCTCCGTCGACAGCAGCGCACCGTCGCTGCTGTACCCGACACGACCCGCGTTTCTCGAGTTGTCGGGCCTTGCCGCGCTGGGCGGCTCCCAGGGCTATTCTCGTGTTCGAATTGAGGTGACACCGATGCGCGATGCCAAACGCGTGTGGGCGTTCGTCAGCGTAACAGACAACAACACGCAGCACATGACTGTTCTTGAACCGCTGGACGGCTTTAGTGCTCCGCATTAACTGGGTCCCGGAAAGATGAGAGACTCTCCGCTGTCTGTCAATATACAAACTTTATACAATGTTGTATTTTAACCAGCGGCGACTGGCCGCTTCCACCGGTCGGACTGAGAGTCCGACCTACGTGCGCCTGACGACGATCAGCGTCACGTCATCATCCGGAGCCCCACCCACACCGCGCCATGTCGCGACGTCGCTGACGATTGCCTCGGCCAGCACGTCTGCGGACCCGCTGCCTCGCTTGGTGATCGTCGTTCGCAGGCGTTCGTCGCCCCATTGCTCCCTGTCGGCGTTTATCGTCTCGGTTACGCCGTCGGTGTAGAGAACGAGTCTGTCGCCGGGGGCGAAGGGGCGAGTCACCTCGTCGTAGAGGGCGTCGCGGAAGCGGCCGAGGACGACGCCTGCGGCGACGATCTCTTCGCAGGTTGCGCCGTGTCGCAGGATTGGCGGCGGGTGGCCGGCCGAGGCGGCAACGAGCGTGCCGGCGGCGGGGTCGATGTGGACGTACGCGGCGGTGATGAATTGGCGTTCCAAGCGGCCGCAGAAGAGGGTGTTGAGCGCGGAGAGGATGCGGGCCGGCGACGATGCGTTCTCGCTCTGTGTCGCCAGGGCGATCTTCAGCATCGACGCCACGAGCGCCGCCGGGACGCCGTGGCCGGAGACGTCGGCGATGAAGACGCCGAGGCCGCCGTTCTCCAGCTCGAGGAAATCGTAGAAATCGCCGGCAACATCGGAGGCTGGTGTGTAGACGGCAGCGACTTCGAGGCCGGCCAGGTTTGGGCTCGTGCGCGGCAGCGCCGCCAGTTGAATCGCCCTTGCCGTGGCCAGCTCGCTGTCGACGGCGACGAGCCTCTCCTGCGCGCGCGCTCCCTGCTGCATGGTCGTGATGATGATCATGAGCATCAGGAAGAGGAAGCCGACTGGCTCGCGAGTGAGGCTGTAGGGATCGCTCACGAAGCGGAAGTGCTCGTTGATGACGAACGCGGTAAAGACGAGCGCACCGATGCGGACCAGCCGCCAATTGCCGCCCTCCGAGCCCGGGGAAAGCAGGTCCACGACCAGTACGCCGATGAGCACGAGGACGAGCGTGTTGATGATCTTGTTCAGCGCAAACGGAGCATGCGTCGCCGCTTCGTACGGAATAGCCACCACGGCACATGCGACGAGTGCCGCGGTGATGATGTTGTGCATGGCGCGCCGCCGGCTGCCGCTGAAAGCCCCGAACAACAGCGCCGCCGGGATGGGAACAACGTACTCGAACGCGGAGCGCACGTAGGCGAGCCAGTCTGGCTGTCCAACGAGCAGGCCGAAGGACCTCGTGTTGAAGGCCAGCCGTGTTCCGTAGGCGATGGCGAAGAGGCCGGTGTAGAGAAAGGAACTTCGCGCCTTGCGTGCGCTCAGCGATCCGAGGAGCAGCATCCCTCCGCCCACCGTGCAGAGCACCACGGCGATGACGGCCGGGATCATGTCGGCGCGAACGGCGGCGATGACGTCCGAGGCGGTGTTCTGCATCGGGCGCGATGATGACACGGCGCGGATCAGTGGATTAGTGGATTAGTAGATTAGTGGATTAGTAGATGGTGGATTGGTAGATCGGTGGTTGGCGCCTGAATCTACTAATCTACCAATCCACTAATCTACTGACCACCAGCCGATGCACACCAATCTACTAATCCACTAATCTACTAACCACTACCCGATGCCCGACTTTCGCAGGACGCTCGAGCGCGCCTTCCGGCGCCGCATCGTCGTCAAGGACACGGCGGACGCGGTCGTCGCCACCGGCACGAGCGCGCAGGCGGAGGAGGACGCATTCGGCGCGCAGGCCGCCACATCATCGACGGTCGGAACGATCGCCGTCATGCTGGCAGGCATCGCCGCATTCCTGAACCTTTACGCGACGCAACCGCTGCTGCCGATGCTGGTACGGGTCTTCGCGGCATCGAAGGCGGCGGTGGGGATGACGGTCAGCGCGGCGACGATCGGTGTGGCGCTGTCTGCGCCGTTCTGCGGGCTGATCGCCGAACGCGTCGGGCGGAAGCGGGTGATCGTCACAGCCACGCTGCTGCTGGCTGTCCCAACGCTCATGGCCTCGACCGCGACGTCACTGCCCATGCTGATCTTCTGGCGTTTCCTGCAGGGGCTGGTGATGCCTGGCATCTTCGGAGTGGCCATCGCCTACATCGCCGAGGAATGGCCGCCGGGGAGAGTGGCGTCGGCCATGTCGCTCTACGTCAGCGCCACCGTGCTGGGCGGCTTCCTTGGGCGGGTCATCCCGGGCTACGCCGCCACACACCGCATCATTGGATCGATCGATCCGAGCTGGCGGCTTGGGTTTCTCGTCATCGGCGCCTGCAACCTTCTGTTCGGAGCGGTGATCGCACGATGGCTTCCGCGCGATCACAAGCCGGCGCTGCCGGCCTCGCGCGCGGATGGGGGAGTGTTCCGTCATCTCCGCAATCCGCGGCTCGTGGCTACGTACGCCGTCGGATTCAATGTCCTCTTCTCGCTGGTGGCCGTCTTCACCTACATCACGTTCCATCTCGCCGCGCCGCCGTATCTGCTGACGCCGGCACAACTCAGCTCGCTCTTTGCCGTCTACCTCGTCGGGCTGATCGTCACGCCGCTGGCCGGCATCGGCATCGGCCGGGCCGGCTCGAGGCCGGTGCTCATCGTCGCGGTGATCGCCTCGATGATCGGTGTGTCGATGACTCTGCTTCACTCGCTGCCGCTGATTCTCATCGGCCTCGTGCTCTGCTCGTCGGGTGTCTTCGTCTGCCAGTCCGCATCAACGAGCTATATCCAGACTGCTGCGCCGGCGGGAGGTCGAGCCTCGGCCGCGGGTCTCTACGTGACCTGCTACTACGCCGGGGGCAGTATCGGTGGCGTGCTGCCGGGGTTTTTGTGGCGCTACGGCGGCTGGGCCGCCTGTGTCGCGTTGGTCGTGACTGTGCAGGTGGTCACGATCGCGGTGGCATCGTTCGGTTGGAGGGAATGATCGTGATCGATGTCTTTTTCATCGATGTGACCGCTCCGGGCGATGTCATCGAGACGCTCGCGGAGTCGCTCACGGAGGCGGAGCGGGCGCGCGCCGACCGATATCACTTCGCCGACGATCGCCGCCGCTCGATCGTGGCACGCGCGGCCGCGCGTCGGCTGCTCGGCCGCTACCTTGATGCCGATCCGCGAGGGCTCGTCTTCGTCGAGGAGGAGTACGGCAAGCCGGCGCTTCTTCACCGCCGGATCGAGTTCAACGCCAGCCACTCGGGGGATCTCGTCGCTCTCGCTTTTGCCAACGGAACTCCGGTCGGCATCGACGTCGAGCGGCGCCGCCGGCTCAGCGATTCGCTTGCCCTGGCCCGGCGGTACTTTTCCGCCGAGGAGCTCGCCTTCATCACCGCGGCTAACGACACGGATGAGGCCTTCTTCACGGTCTGGACGGCGAAAGAGGCCATCGTCAAAGCGAACGGAAAAGGGATCGGCAGCGGCGACCTGCGCGGTTTCACCGTGCCATTTGGTGAATCGGAGTTGAAGCCGGTCATCGGCGGCTGGAGCGTCGCCGCGATCGAACCGCCTCTCGCCGGCTACTACTCCGCGGTGGCCGCACGAGCAGGGGAGGTGCGCGGGGTGATAACGCGCGCAATCGACGCGGCTGCTTTGCTTTAAACTTGGCGACCGGTGGCCGATTCAAACGAGGACCGACGAAGGTACCAGCGCGTGACGCTCGTCCGTCCTCTGGCCGCACGCGTCGGCACGGCGCGGGTTTTCGTACTCGAAGCCTCGCTCAACGGGTTGTCCGTCGCGCATCAGGGCAACATCCCCGCGGTGGGCTTCACGTGCGTCATCGTCTTCGAGTGGGATTCGATTCCGGTCACGTTGGAGTGCCAGATCACCCGCAACACGCTCCAGAGACTGGCCCGCAACGATCAGGAGAAGAGCGTCTATCACTCCAGCATGGAGATCGTCCGCGCCTCGGTTGAGGCGATGAAGACATTGCGCGACATGATCACCTCGCTCGTGGCGCGCGCGCTCGATGAGCAGAAAGCGAACGCGCGCGGCATCCCCGCGGTGGCCGCGCAGACGTTCCAGACGGGAAAAGGGAATCAGTTTCTGCGCTACGAACTGCTCAACGGCAAATGGCGGCGTACCGAGACCACGCGTCCCGACCAGCCAATGAACGGCTTCACGATCTCCGCCGAGGAGGCCCAGGAGCACATCGACTTGCTGTGTGAAACGTATATGTCGTCCGATGACGCGAGCAGGAAGTTGATCAAGCTGATGGCGGAGTTGAGCATCAGCAAAGCCGAGGGGATTCCGACGCGACGATATAGCCCGTAGGCCGGCACGGCCGGCAGCGACTCACGACCACCGCACCCAGGAGGCACTGTCTGACTACCTCCCATGTCGTCCTCCGCGAGATCAGGGATGCTGACGGCTCGCGCCGTCTCGAGGCATCGCTGACGCCCAAGGGCGACGTTCTGACTCTGGGCAGGGACTATGGCGATGGCGTCGAGCTCGTCTTCGGCGTCCGAGAGTATGAATGGGCGTGGACCGTTCCCGCCGCGAGCGTGCCAGCCTTGCTCCACGCCCTGGAAGTCACCGACGATGTCCTGTCTGCGATCAGCCGTCGCTTCAGCGGGGTCAACGCTGCCGCTCTGGCCTCCTTCCTGGAGACCAACCACATTGCAACCGAACGGTGGTCGCGCCTCGGCGACTAGGCCTGCACGGCCGGCAGCGCTGGTTGCCCAAGGCTCGGCCACCAGTCAGACCACCGAAAGCACTCCACCCTTGCTAATATTCGTCCTCGATGGCGGACCCTCTCCACGACCTCATCTACGACTGGAACCTCGGCTCCGAACGGGCATCGAGGCCGTCGGCGAGGAAGATCGAGTTTGATGATGAGACTCTGCGCGATGGCCTGCAGTCGCCGTCGGTGACCGATCCGTCGATCGAGGAGAAGATTCGGATCCTGCACTTCCAGAACGACATCGGGGTCGATACCTCGGACATCGGGCTGCCGGGCGCGGGACCGCACGTGCAGAAGTCGGTGGAGCGACTGGCGAGGGAGATCGTCGACGCGAAGCTGTCCGTGAAGGCCAACTGCGCGGCGCGGACGCACGAGAACGACATCCGGCCGATTGCTGAGATCTCGCAGCGCGTCGGCATCCCCATCGAGGCGTGTACGTTCATCGGCTCCTCGCCGATCCGGCAGTTCGCCGAGGAGTGGGATCTGGATTGGATCATCGAGCAGTCGGCCAAGGCGGTGCGCTTCGCCGTGGGCGAGGGGCTGCCGGTCATGTATGTGACCGAGGACACCACGCGCGCGAAGCCGGAGGATGTCGAGAAGCTCTACACCGCCGCGATCGAAGCAGGCGCCAGGCGCGTCTGTGTCTGCGATACCGTCGGCCACGCTACGCCGTGGGGCGCGCGCAACCTGATCCGTTTCGTGCGCGGCGTCGTCGACAAAGCCAACCCCGCGGTGAGGATTGACTGGCACGGCCACAGCGACCGCGGCCTCGGCGTGATCAACTCCATCGCGGCGCTCGAGGCCGGCGCCGATCGCATTCACGGCTCAGCCTGCGGAATCGGCGAGCGCGTCGGCAACACGCCCATCGATCTGCTGATGGTCAATCTCAAGCTGATGGAGTGGATCGACAACGACCTGATGAAGCTGCCGGAGTACGTCCGTTTCGTCTCGAAGGCGGTACACATTCCACTGCCTGATCAATACCCCGTTTTCGGCCGCGATGCCTTCCGCACCGGCACCGGCGTCCATGCCGCGGCGATCATCAAAGCGAAGAAGAAGGGAAGCGAGTGGCTGGCCGACCGCGTTTACTCGGGCGTTCCGGCTGGAATGTTCGGTCTCGAGCAGATCATCGAAGTCGGTCCGATGTGTGGTCTTTCAAACGTGATCTACTGGCTCGATTCCAAAGGGTATCCGCAGGACGAAGGGCTGGCGAAGGAGATCTTCCAGCTTGCCAAATCGACCAACCGGGTGCTGACGGAGGAGGAGCTTCACGGCGTCGCGAAGCGACGGCAGGAAGTGGTGGCGAAAGGATGAAGGCAGAAGGATGAAGGATGAATCGAGTTGAGCCATTCATCCTTCATCCTTCAGATTTCATCCTTTGATCTTGCCCGAGTGGCGAAATGGCAGACGCAGCAGACTCAAAATCTGCCGAGGTTAACCCTCATGTCGGTTCGAGTCCGACCTCGGGCACCACTTTTGTGAACAGTCCGTAACGCCTCGAGGCGTTGCAATCACGGCGTGGCGTATGACGTTTCGCCGCTCGAGTACGAATCGGAGATCGATCCCAGACATGCGCCGCCATCTCGTAGCTGCTTTCGTCCTGCTGTTTCTGCCGAGATTCGCGCACGCTTTGCCGGCGCAGCACTTCATCCTGGAGAGCGCCGTTCCTCTCGATGCCGCCGCCAGCGCGGAGCTTGCCGCGCAGGGGATCGAGGTCCAGCAGCCGCTGGCCAATCATCGCTACCTCGTGCGCATGCGCGACGATGCGGCGGTCCCGACCGATGCGCGCATCCGCTCGCTCAAGGCGTACGACGCCTCGCGCAAGATCGCGCGCGCCGCCTATGCGGAGGCGGCGCAGGGGAAGGCCTTCGCTCGGCTTCGGATCGTGTTTCATCAGGAGGTTACGTTCGAAGAGGCGCAGCGCGCGATCGATGCTGTCGGGGGAACGATCGAGACGCCGCTCTCCTTCGCGTACGAGCATCCTCAGCGTCTCACGGTGAGGGTGCCGTCGGGCGCCGTGACTGGCCTGGCTAACGATGAGCGGGTCTTCGGCGTCTACGGTCCTCCACTTCATCCGAGGAGCCTCAATGCCGTCGCGGCGATGCTCTCGCACGTCACACCTCTTTACTCCGCGCCCTACGACCTCACCGGCGACGGCGTGGTGCTCTCGACGTTCGAGCCTGATGGTGCTCCCGACGTGGCGCACCCGGAGTTCGGAGGACGGGTGATCAGCCACTTTGCCGCAAGCCGCCCGGTCGACAGTCACGCCACGCACACCACGGGTACCGCGGTCGCCGCGGGTATCAACCCGTCGGCGAAGGGAATGGCGCCGGCGGCGACCCAACACGCGTTCGATGCCGGCGACGACTTCTCGGTCGTGCTCGATACGAAGGCGACACAGCCTGCTTCGTTCGGCAGCGTTGCTGACAACAACTCATGGGACTTCGCCTTGAGTTGGCAGCAAACCAACGCGAGCACGTACGAGTGGTTCGGCAACGAGGACGCCTACGGCGGCTACAGCGCTTTCGAATCCGAGCCGTACGACGCTCTGAGCCGCCTCGCCGGCACGCCGCTTCTCGTTCACGCCGCCGGCAACGACGCGGAGTCAGGCATTCCAAGGCTCCTCACGCCGTGGTCGCCGCACAAGCACGCCGACGATACCCCGGCGGAGGCCACGCACACCTTCTGCTACTCGCAGAACGGCAAAGGCACGGACTGTCCGGTCGATGCGCCATTCGTTTGCTCGGTCGGAATCGCCTATTGCGAGACGACCAAGCACGCCACGCACACGGCGGTCACGACGGTCGGCCTGATGGCCAGCACGAAGAACTCGATCACGGTCGGCGCACTCGAGCCCGACGGCGTCACCATCGCCTCGTTCAGTTCTCAGGGTCCCACGACCGACGGCCGTATCAAGCCGGAAGTCGTGGCCAAGGGCGTCAACCAGTTTTCGACCTTTCCGAACAATAGCTATTTCACCGAGCAGGGCACCTCGATGGCCACTCCGGTGGTCACTGGTATCGCCGGGCTTCTCACGCAGCAGTACCGCCGGACGTTCGGCAGGACTCCAAGCGCGGCGATTCTCAAGACGTTGATCATCGCCGGCGCCGATGATCTCGGCCCGGCCGGTCCTGACTACACCTTCGGTTTCGGCCTTGCCGACGCCAAAGCCTCGGTCGATCTCATCATCGCGGACGCCGGCACCGGCTCGCGCATCCGCACCGGCGCGATCGGGAACGGTCAGGACGTCGACATCCCCGTCACTCTGACTGCCACGCCGAAGTTCCGCGTCGTCCTCGGGTGGTTCGACCCCGAGGTCCTGATCCCGCCCGACCCGGATCCGAACAACGATCCTCTCGCCGACAAGACGCTCGTCAACGATCTCGACCTGACCGTTGTCGATCCCACCGGGGCTACCGTGCTCCCGTACGTTCTCAGCCTGAGCAATCCGACCGCGCTGGCGACGCGCGCTGCCAACCATGTCGATACGACCGAGGAGGTCGAGATCGCCAACGCGATCGCCGGCACGTATCACGTCAGAATCCACGGTGCCATCGGTGATGCGCGTTCGGCTACGCAGGACTACGTCGTTGCCATGAATGCAGGCGTGCCCTGCCTCGCGAACTACGGCACACTCGGCGGTCTCGCCAGCGGCAAGACGTTCACCGCCAGGATCTGCAGCGTGACCGACGTCGATACGTTCAACTTCTCGTCGAACTCGCTCTCGCCGGTGTCGGTGACCGTCGCCGCGACCGACACCCCGCTGAAGGTGACGCTTGCGAGCAGTGCCTCGACCACGGTTACGCAGACCATCGCCGCCAACAGCTCGGCGACGCTGAACACATCCATCAACAGCTCGGCCTCGCCGACGCCTGACGTCCAGTTCTCCATACAGATCCAGGCCAGTGGCTCCGCCGGCGCGACCGGGGTGTACACGGTGACGCCGGCCTACACATTCACGTCGACACCGCGCAGGCCGTCGGCGAAGCACTGATGCCCGGGAGAATTGGAGCGTCGTAACTAACGGAGATACAGATCCCAGATATGCGCCGCCATCTCGTAGCTACTCTCGTCCTGCTGTTTGTCCCGATGTTCGCGGGAGCGTTACCAGCGCCGCGTGACCTCGTTCCCGCGCGCCACTACATCCTCGACAGCGCCGTCCCTCTCGATGCGGCCGCCAGCGCCGAGCTTGCCGCGCAGGGGATCGAGATCCAGCAGCCGCTGGCCAATCATCGCTACCTCGTGCGCATGCGCGACGGTGTGACGGTCCCGAACGACGCACGCATCCGCTCGTTGAAGGCGTACGACGCCTCGCACAAAATTGCGCGTGCCGCCTACGCGGAGGCAGCGCAGGGAAAAGCCTTCGCGCGGCTCCGGATCGTGTTTCATCAGGAGGTGACGTTCGAAGAGGCGCAGAGCGCCATCGAGGCGGTCGGGGGAACGATCGAGACACCGCTCGCCCTCGCGTACGAGAATCCCCAGCGTCTGACAGTGAGGGTGCCGCCCAGCGCCGTGACGGATCTGGCGAACGATGAGCGCGTCTTCGGCGTCTACGGTCCTCCCCTTCATCCGAAGAGCCTCAATGCCGTCGCGGCGATGGTCTCACACGTCACGCCGCTTTACTCCGCGCCGTACGACCTCACTGGCGACGGCGTGGTGCTTTCAACGTTTGAGCCTGAGGGTCCTCCAGAAGTGGCTCACCCGGAATTTCAGGGACGCTTGATCAGCCACTTCAGCGCCAGCAGCACGATCAGTGATCACGCCACGCATACCTCAGGCACGGCTATCGCCGCGGGTCTGAATCCCGCCGCGAAAGGGATGGCGCCGGCGGCAACCCAGCACGCCTTCGACGCGGGCGTCGACTTCTCGGTGCTGCTCAAAGATAAGCTACAGCCCGCGACGTTCGGAAGCGTCGCCGACAACAACTCCTGGGACTTCGCCCTGAGCTGGCAATACGACAACAGTTGCAATTCGAACCAACCGTGCGCGTGGTATGGCAACGAGGACGCCTACGGCGCCTACAGCGGTCTGGAGTCCGAGCCGTATGACGCCATCTCGCGCCTGACCGGTACGCCGCTTTTCGCCCACGCCGCCGGCAACGATGCCGGGTCCGGAACTCCGGTGCTCACATTGCCATGGTCGCCGCACAAGCACTTCGATTACGACACGAACGACATCGATTCGCACACCTTCTGCTACTCGCAGAACGGCAGTGGCACCGACTGTCCGAGCGCCGCGCCGTTTAATTGCTCGGCCGGACTCACGTATTGCGAGAGGACGAAGCACGCCACGCACACGGCCACCACGACCATCGGCCTGATGGCCAGCACGAAGAACTCGATCACCGTCGGCGCACTCGAGCCAGACGGCGCCACCATCGCCTCGTTCAGTTCCCACGGTCCCACGACCGACGGCCGAATCAAGCCGGAAGTCGTGACCAAAGGCGTCAACCAGTTCTCGACGTTCCCAAACAACAGCTACGCTATCGATCAGGGCACCTCGATGGCCACCCCGGTGGTCACGGGCATCGCAGGACTGCTGGCGCAGCAATACCGCCGGACATTTGGCTCTACCCCCAACGCAGCGATGCTCAAGACGCTGATCATCGCCGGCGCCGACGATCTCGGTCCGGCTGGACCTGACTACACATTCGGTTTCGGGCTTGCAGACGCCAAGGCCTCGGTCGATCTCATGCTCGCGGACGCCGGCACCGGCTCGCGCATCCGCACCGGCACGATCGGGAACGGGCAGGATGTCGACATCCCCATCACCCTGCCTGCCACGGCCAAGTTCCGCGTCGTCCTCGGGTGGTTCGATCCCGAGGTCCTGCTCACGCCCGACCCGACCGTTCCGGACGACGATCCGATCGCCGACAAGACACTCGTCAACGATCTCGACCTCACCGTCGTCGATCCCACCGGGACTACCGTGTTTCCGTACGTGCTAAGCCTGAGCAATCCGACCGCAATGGCGACGCGTGCTCCGAATCACGTCGATACAACCGAAGAGGTGGAGATCGCCAACGCCATCGCCGGCACCTATCACGTCAGGGTCCATGGCGCCATCGGTGACGCACGTTCATCGACGCAGGATTATGTCGTGGTCATGAACGCCGGAGCGCCCTGTCTCGCGAACTACGGTCCAGTCGGCGATCTCGCCAGCGGCAAGGAGTTCACCGCCAAGATCTGCACCGCGACCGACGTCGATACGTTCAACTTCTCGTCGAACTCGCTCTCGCCGGTGTCTGTGATCGTCGCGGCGACCGACACCCCGCTCACGGTGACGCTATCGAGCAGAGCCTCGGCCACGGTTACGCAGACCATCGCCGCCAACAGCTCGGCCACGCTGAGTACATCCATCAGCAGCTCGGCCTCGCCGACGCCGGACGTCCAGTTCTCCATACAGGTCCAGGCCAGCGGCGCCGCCGGCGCGACCGGGGTATACACGGTGACGCCGACCTACACATTCAAGTCGACACCGCGCAGGCCGTCTGCGAAGCATTGATCCGCGATGGACGCAGATGACATAGATTTGAGGACGGTCTTATCTGTGTTCATCTGCGCCATCTGCGGATAGGCTTTCCGCCGCATGAGCTACAAAACGCTTCTCATCGACGAGGCGGACGGGGTGCTGACCGTCACGCTGAACCGGCCCGACATCCACAACGCGTTCAACGACGAGTTGATCGCGGAGGCGGTCGACCTTTTCGGTGGACTTGGCGCGTCGACGGCGCGCGCAGTCGTGTTGCGTGGCACCGGTCAGAACTTCTGCGCCGGCGCCGATCTCAACTGGATGTCCCGAATGGTCAGCTACACGCGCGAGGAGAACGTCCGCGACTCCTCGCTGCTGGCGCGTATGTATGCCCTGATGAACGAGTGCCCGCTCCCGGTCATCGGCCGGATTCAGGGGGCGGCTATCGGCGGCGGCGTGGGCCTGGTCGCCGTCTGCGACATCGCCGTCGCCACGCGCGATGCGAAGTTCGGCTTATCCGAGGTCAAGCTGGGCATCCTTCCCGCGGTCATATCGCCATATGTCATCGCCAAGATTGGTGAGACGCACGCCCGCGCCCTTTTCCTGACCGGCGAGCGTTTCGACGCTGAGCGTGCGCAGCGAATCGGACTCGTCCACCGGATCGTCGATGACATCGATGCCGCGGTCGCGGAGACGATCGCCCAACTGAAGACATCAGGTCCCGAGGCCGTGCGGGAGTGCAAGAAACTCATTGCCTACGTCGCCGCGCACCCGCCGATCGACGCCATTCCGTACACGATCGAGGCCATCGCCTCGCGCCGGGTGAGCGAAGAGGGGCAGGGTGGGATGGGGGCGTTCCTGAAGAAGGAGAAGGCGCCATGGACCCGGGAGTCGGGAGTCGGGGGTCGGGGGTCGGAGAAACGATGACAGCTCGTACGCGGGTTGCCCCGACTCCCGACTCCCGACCCCCGACCCCCGCGATGGTCCGTCGCCTCCTCGTCCCCAACCGCGGCGAGATCGCCGTCCGCATCGCCCGCGCGTGCCGCGAGGCTCGAATCGAATCAGTCCTGGGTTACTCGGAAGCGGACGACATCCGCTATGTCAGGCGGTATTTCGACGATGCCGTGGCCCTGGGTAGCGGCGATGCGCGGGAGACGTATCTCAACGTCGGGCGCGTGATCGACGCGGCCCGGCGCAGCGGGGCCGAGGCGCTCCATCCCGGCTACGGGTTTCTCTCCGAGCGCGCGGAGCTGGCCGCGGCGTGCGATGACGCCGGGATCGTCTTTGTCGGACCGAAGGCGAGCTCGATCGCGGCGATGGGGTCGAAGGCGGAGTCGCGCCACCTGATGCAGCGACTCGGTGTTCCGGTCGTGCCGGGTTACGACGGCGCGGACCAGAGCATCGAGGTGTTCGACGCGCAGGCGACGCATGTCGGCTATCCGCTGATCGTGAAGGCCAGCGCGGGCGGCGGCGGAAAGGGGATGAAGATCGTCCGATCCGCCGGCGACCTGCGCGCCGCCGTCGAGTCGGCGCGCCGCGAGGCGAAGAAATCGTTCGGCGACGACCGGCTGCTCCTGGAGCGCTACATCGAAGAGCCGCGCCACGTCGAGTTTCAGATCTTCGGCGACGGGAACGGAAACGTCGTACACCTCTTCGAGCGCGACTGCTCCATTCAGCGGCGGCATCAGAAAGTGATCGAGGAGACGCCGGCGCCGCGCTACAGCGCCAGCCTGCGGCAGCGGATGGCCGCGGCGGCCGTGGCGGCGGCGCGCGGCGTCGACTATCGCAGCGCCGGCACGGTCGAGTTCATTGTTACGCCCGAGGGCGAGTTCTACTTCCTCGAGATGAATACGCGCCTGCAGGTCGAGCATCCCGTCACGGAGGAAGTGACCGGTGTCGATCTCGTCCGCGCGCAGCTCGCCGTGGCCGCCGGCGCACCGTTGCCATGGCGGCAGGAGGATCTGCAGCAGCGCGGCCACGCCGTCGAGGTGCGCGTCTATGCCGAGGATCCCGATGACCGTTTCCTTCCGCAGAGCGGGAAGATTGCCCTGTATCGCGAGCCGTCCGGCCCGGGCGTTCGCGTCGATGCCGGCGTGTCCCAGGGGACGGAGATCGGCGTCAGCTTCGATCCCATGCTGGCGAAGCTGATCTGTTACGCCGAGTCGCGCGACGCGGCCATCGACAGACTCGATCGCGCGCTACGCGACTACGTCGTCCTGGGGACGAAGACGAATATCTCCTGGCTACGGCGTGTGATTTCGCAACCGGCATTTCGCGAGGGGAAGGTCTCAACGCGCTTTCTCACCGATCACGAAGAGTCGCTCCACAGGGCCATGCCGGATGTGATTCCGGCGATCGCCGCGGTGCTGGCGTCGTCGACGCCGCGGCGGGAAACCGCGGAGCGTGCGAATGGCCTTGCCAGCGTGTGGGACTCGCTCGGCGAGTGGGGGAGGTAGTTCTGCGGATTACGTCTTCCCGAGGCTCTCGGGCGCCCGCACCCGTCCGGCGATGCCTCCGAGGATCAACAGTGTCACGACGTACGGCACGGCCAGCAGAAGGTGGAACGGTAGTCCACGCCCGCTGGCTTGCATCGCGTATTGCGCCGCCGCGGCGATGCCGAAGACGGCCGTGCCGGCGAGTGCGCCTTTGAGTTTCCAGCGGCCGAAGATCACGATCGACAGGGCGATGAAGCCGCGGCCGGCCACCATATTCTCGGCGAAGCCGCTCGACAACGCCAGGGAGAGATATGCGCCGGCGATGCCGGTCAGCACGCTCTCGATCGCCAGCGCCGTCCAGCGGTGCATCGACACCGAGGCGCCGTTCGCCGTCACCGCCGCGGGCAGCTCGCCGCAGGCGCGGAGTCGAAGGCCGAATCGCGTGCGCCACAGAAGCAGGCCGAGCGCCATCGGGATCACGATCCATGCGAGCGGAACGACGGCGTCGAATGTGAGGGGCGGGATCGGCTGGTTGAAGATCGCGTTCTGCTGCAACTCGCGGTAGACGAACCCCGTCAGCCCTTGCGCGAGGAGCACGATCGCCGTGCCGGTGACGATTTGATCGGCTGCCAGGCGAAGTGCGAAGAGACCGTAGAGCGCTCCCACCAGTGCCGCGCCCGCAATCCCGCCGAGGAAGCCCAGGATCAGGCTGTGGGTCAGTTGTGTGGTCACCACCGCCGTCATCGCCGCGGTCAACATCATTCCCTCGATGCCGAGGTTGATCATTCCCGCGCGCTCGACCACGAGTTCGCCGAGAACAGCCAGCAGCAATGGCGTAGAGGCGACGATGGCCAGCGGAATCGCGGCGAGGAGGGCGTGGGTCATACGTTCTTTCGCCTCGTCAGCGCGATCATCGTCAGGATCACGATGGCCTGTCCGAGCGTCGCCACCGTCGCGGAGATCCCCGCGGTTCGCTGCAATTCGCCCGCACCGGTAGTCAATGCTCCGAAGAAGAACGCGGAAGCCAGCGTGCCGAGAGGGTGGAGCTGCGCTAGGAGCGCCACGGCGATGCCGGCATAGCCGTAGCCGGCGGCGAAGCGCTCGAAGAGCCGGTGCGTGACGCCGAGCAGCTCGATTCCTCCCGCCAGGCCGGCCATGGCGCCGGAGATGGCCATGGCGCGGACGAGCTGTGCATCGACGTTGACGCCGGCCCATCTGGCCGCGGACCGATTGAATCCCGAGGCCCGCAGCCGCAGCCCCTCCGCGGTCCGATAGAGGAGGAACCACGCGCCGATCGCGGCGACGATGGCGATGACGATGCCGGCGTGCAGCTCGTCCGCGCCGAGCGGCGGCAACATCGCGGCGGCAGGCACGGCGTCGCTCTGCGGGTACTTTCCGCTCGCTTCCTGAAGCGGCCCGTTGACGGCATAACCAAGAAGATGGATGGCGATGAAGTTGAGAAGAATGGTCGTCAGCACCTCCGGAGCGTTTCGCCAAAGCCGCATGGCCGAGGCGATCGACGCCCAGAGCGCGCCGGCGATCACGGAGGCCGCCAGCGCCGCGACCATACCGTAGCGCGCGCCGAGAAACGCACCGAGCGCACCGGCCAGAAACTGCCCCTCGCCGCCGATGTTCCAGACGCCGGCGCGGAAGGCGATCCCGACTGAAAGACCGGTGAACAACAGTGGGACGGATTTGAGTAGCGTTCCTTCCAGCGCGAACTTCGAACCGACCGAGCCCCTGATGAGAATCGACAGCAGCTCGCCGGGTGTGTGGCCAAAGGCGAGGCCGGATAGCGCGAGGAGGAGAAGAGAGAGAAGCGCGGCGGTGATGCCGATGGCGATCCGCGGGAGTCGAGAGTCGGGGGTCGGGGGTCGGAGAGTGCGCAGAAGCCGGCTCGCCCTCATGCTCCAACCCCCGACTCCCAACTCCTCACCCCCTCCATCAGCATCAGGGCCCGCGTAACCGCCTTACCCGGAGTCAGCCTGGCGCTCGGGAGTCGCGAGTCGGACGACGGGGGTCGGAGAGTGCGGAGAGGCCGGTTCGCCCTCATGCTCCGACCCCCGACTCCCGACTCCCGACCCCCGCCATCAGCATCGGCGCCCGCGCTGCCGCCTCACCAGGCGTCAGCCTCGCGCTCAGCGTCCCTCGATAAATCACGTGAATGGCATCACCCAGGTCGAATGCTTCGTCGAGATCGGAGGTGATGAGGAGGATGGCGGCCCCTCGGGCAGCGGCCGCGCGCAGTTCGTCGCGTACGAAACGGGTCGCTTCGATATCGAGGCCGCGGGTCGGCTCGGCGGCCACGATGATCTCGGGCTGCCGCTCGAGCTCACGCGCGAGGATGACCTTCTGCTGGTTACCGCCGGAGAGCGAGCCGGCGCGCTGCAGCGGCGACTGCGCGCGGATATGGAAGCGCTCGATGAGCGCTGCGGCCCTTTGCGCGGCGGCGCGGGGACGCCAGTGGGGCTCAGCAAGCGCGATGTTCTCGGCAATGGTCATTTCGGCGATCAGCCCGTCGCGGGCGCGATCTTCCGGGATGTGCGCGACGTGGCCGCGGAGCGAGTCGCGTAGCTTCGCCGCGAGCTCGGATTGCCCGTTGCCGGCCACGCCGATGATGGCCACGATCTCACCGCGATGGACGGAGAGGCCGTCGCGTCGTAGCGCAGGCGGCTCGCCGGCTGGACCGCCGCCGGCTCGGCGGCGACCGTCTGAGGCAGCCGATGAGTTTGCGGAACTTCGCCGCTCCACCATCTTCTCCGCCAGCTCCTCCGCGGTCATCGCAACGCCGTCGGCCACGATCCTGCCTCGCCGCATGACGACGATGCGCGTGGCTACCTCCAGCACTTCGGGGATCTTGTGGCTGATGAAGACGACCGTCGCGCCGACGGCGGCGAGGCGTCTCATGACGCCGAACAGTTCCCGCGCCTCGGTAGGCGCCAGCACGGAGGTCGGCTCGTCGAGGATGAGAAACCGCGGGTGGCGTGCGATCGCTTTGATCAGTTCGAGCTTTGCTTTTTCGCCGACGGAGAGATCGGTAACGCGGCGCTGCACGTCGCGCAGCTCGATTCCGGAGTCGCGGATGATCTCCCCGGCATCGCGGCCCCACATCGCCAGCGCCAGGTTCTCGGCAATGGTGAATTCGCTGACGAGAAGAAAATGCTGGTGGACGACGCCGGTCACGGCAGGGTCTTCGATGCTCCCCGCGCCCGCCGCCATCTCGCCGGCGGCGATCGACATGAGCGTCGTCTTCCCCGCGCCGTTCTCGCCGACGAGACCGACGATCTCGCCCGGGGCGAAATCGAGCGAGACGTCATCGACCGCGACGTTCGCTCCGAAGCGCTTGGTGATGTGCGACAGGCGCATGAGCGGTGAGTGTAGTAGCGCTGGCGGCCCGCCGGCTGGACCGCCGCCGGCTCGGCGGCGATGATCTCGCGGACGAAGACCGCCAGCGAGCCCCTTCGACTCTGCTCAGGGCAGGCGCTGGCGGTCCAGCCGTCGAGCCGACGGCGCTACGAGCGTCAGAACTTGCCGCGAGGCACCTCGAACTTGCCGGAGCGGATGTCGCCCTCGATGCGCTGAACCTCGGCGACGGTTTGCGCCGACATTGCCGATTTCAGCTTCTCGTTCCAGACGAGCGAGACGATGTTTTCGCGCATGCCGAGCCAGTAGACGTGCGGCTGGAACTTGTGGTCGTGAACCAACGTGGCCATGTAGACGAAGGCGGCCGGGACGTCGAGAACCGCCGAGGCCACGATGACGTCCGGAGCCATGTCGTTCTGATTCTTGTTCGAGCCGAAGCAGCGGACCTTGCGCTCCTGGCAGGCCTGGAACACCCCGCGGCCTGCCTCGTTGGATTGATGAAAGATGAAGTCGCAGCCGGCGTTGATCAGAGACAGCGTGGCCAGTTTCGCCGCGCCGACGTCGTCGAAGTTCCCGGTGTAGATCTCCTTTACCTCGAACGCCGGGTTCACCGATTGCGCGCCGGCTTTGAAGGCGAGGAATGTCGAGGCGATCGACGGGAGATTGATGCCGCCGACCAGGCCTGCCTTGCCGGTCTTCGACTCGCGCGCGGCGATTACGCCGAGGAGGTAGGTGGCCTGCTCCAGTTGGAACACCATCGGCGAGACATTCGGAGCGACGGAGCTGCCGGAGGTCGTGATGAAGATCGTCTTCGGGTATTGCCTGCCGGCTTTGATGGCGGCGTCCTGAAACTCGAAGCCGTGGCCGAAGGCGAGATCGAACCCCTTCGCGCCGTAGGAGGGGAAGCCTTCTTCGAACTCGGCCGGAGTCTTCGTCTCCTGGTGGGAGATCTCCGCGCCGAGCTGTTTGTGGATCTGCTGTAACCCTTCGTAAGCGATCGCGTTCCAGCCCCCGTCGTTGACGGAGCCGGGAGTGAGGAGGCCCACCTTCATCGCCACGGGAGCGGCAGCCGCAGCAGCAGGCTCCTGTTTCGAGCAGGCGAGCAGAAGGAAGGGAAGCAGGGCGAGAACGGCAAGTCGTTTCATGGGCGCGATTGTATTGCGCGGTGCGCGCGGGTTGTCGGTTGTCGGTTGATGGTTGTCTGGTTGCCAGCCGCAACGCCCAATCATCGACCCCCGGCGCACCCTGACAACCGACAACCCCCGACAACCGACAAACCGACAACCGACAACGCGCGCGAAAGCTCGCATTTTGTGGTACATCCTCACCGCGCAGGAAAGGAGGCGCACGGCATGGACGACATCGATCGCGAAGGCAATGGTGGCGATGACGACGAACAGTTCGAGCAGATGATCGTGGAGAACAGCATCCTGCTGCACAGCATCGCTGCGCTGCTGGTCCGCAAAGGCGTCATCAAACAGGAAGAGATCGACGCCGAGATGGACAAGTTGTACGACGAGATGGAGAAATTCGACGGTGAGTGAGCCCTCGCCCGAGGGGAATAGGTCCGATCGTGCGATGTTTCGGTCGGGCGATTCACTCAAGTGGAGAAATTGATGAAAACTCGCAACTTGCTGATTGCCGCCGTCCTTGTCGCCGCTGCGGCCACGAGCGCCTTCGCCGCGCTCTCGACCGCCCACGTCGATTGGGGAAAGGGACCGGCGTCGTATTTCATGACCAATGAGGAGAAGGCGGCATGGAAGGCGGTCCAGACCGATGTCGAGGCCGATGCCTTCATCGAGCTCTTCTGGGCACGCCGCGATCCCACACCGGCCACACCGCGCAACGAATTCCACGAGGACTTCGACGCCCGCGTGAAGGTTGCCGACGACCAGCTCAGCCACGGTCGCCTCAAGGGCTCGATGACCGACCCCGGCCGCATCCTCATCCTCTTTGGTGCGCCCACCAAGGCAATTCGAAGAACGAACACCTCCAATGGTCAGTCGAATACACGGTCCGACATGAGGAACTCCGAGGTTGGCAGCGCGTTTCAATCCACCAACTCCCCGGACATGGTCTGGACGTATGAGGGCGAGGTCTCACAGAAGCTCTTCGGCTCTCCCCACGTCGAGATGTCGTTCCACGATCAATACAACGACGGCAACTTCAAACTGCAGATACCTCCGGTAGACCTGGCGGCGGCGCAGCAGCGCATCATCAGCGGCCTCATCACACAACCGACGCTGACGAAGGCGCCGACCTTCCAGGCCGGCGGTGCGGCGCCCGTGGCGAAGCCCGTGGCACCGGTCGCCGGTGTCAAGACGCCTGCGCTCGAGGCGGCCCTCGCGGAAGCCAAGGCCGGCAAGGCGAACGATCACGGTGCGGCCTTCGCCTATGCCGAGTTCGTCTCTCCGGCGGGCGATCCCTTCGTGCCGGTTCAAGTGTATGTACCGGGGTCGGCAGGTGTCGCTTCAGACGGCGCCGACACGATCTTCGGAGCGATCGAAGATGCGTCCGGCACGCGCGTGACGGCTTTCGAAGATCCGGCCAAGCTGACGGCTTCGCGAACCGATTTCTTTGTCGACAAGACGCTGACGCTCCAGCCGGGCAAGTACACCGCCATCGTCGGCCTGGCCAAGGGGGGCGCGCCGGTGCTCGTCACCTCCGGACCGATCGAAGTGGCAGGTCTGTCGAAGGAATCCGTCGGAACGTCACGCATGATTCTCTCGGACAACGTCTACGAGCTCGGAACGGCCGAGCCCCCGAAGGCGCCGTTCGCCTTCGGGAAACTGAAGATCGTTCCGAAGGGCAACCTGATTTTCAAGGCCAGCGACGAACTGAACTACTTCGTCGAGATCAACAACCCCGGCATCGACGCGGCCACGAACCTGCCGAAGCTCCAGTTCAAGCTCGACCTGACCGGCGGCCCCGACAAGAAGACGATCAGCGCGCCGCTCAGCGACGCCGCGGCGCTTCCGCTCACGGGCGCGCCAGGCCCGGGCCATTACGCCATCATCAGCGCGATCCCGATGGGCGAAGTCAAGCCGGCCCTCAAGCCGGGCGACTACATCCTGAAGATGAAGATCGTCGATACCGTCTCGAAGCAGTCCTACACGGTGGAGCAGAGTTTTAAGGTGTCTGGATGAAGGGGGTCGGGAGTCGGGGGTCGGGAGTCGTAGATAAGGCTCCGACACCCGACTCCCGTCAAACGACCCACTGATACAATCCCCCCATGCCCTTTGCCACAGTCGACGAGGCCGCTGAGCTGTACCGCCGCGGGGAGGTCGTGATCATCGTCGATGACGAAGATCGCGAGAACGAGGGCGATCTCTGCATCGCCGCCGAGAAGGTGACACCGGAGTCGATCAACTTCATGGCCCGCTTCGGCCGCGGTCTGATCTGTCTGGCCATGACGGAGGAGCGCTGCCAGGAGCTCGACCTGCCGTTGATGGTCGAGCACAACACGTCGAATTACGGGACCGCCTTCACCGTGTCGATCGAAGCGCGCGGGAAGGTCACGACCGGGATTTCCGCCCGCGACCGTGCCGAGACGGTGCGCGTGGCCATCGATCCGCGCACCAGGCCCGCCGATCTGCTCCGCCCCGGCCATGTCTTTCCGCTGCGGGCGAAGAAAGGGGGCGTCCTCAAGCGCGCCGGCCAGACCGAAGCCTCGGTCGATCTGGCCATGATCGCCGGCATGACTCCAGCCGCCGTCATCTGCGAGATCATGAACGAGGACGGGACGATGGCGCGGCTCCCGGATCTGCGCGAGTTCGCCATCCAGCACGACCTGAAGATCATCTCGGTCGCCGACATCATCCACTACCGGATGCAGACCGAGAAGCACGTCCACTGCATGGCTTCCCCGCGGATGCCGACCCCGTACGGCGACTTCCGCGTTCACGCATACAAGAGCGACATCACCGGCGAGGAGCACGTGGCCCTGGTGATGGGGGAGATTGCCGAGCAGGATGAGATCCTCGTCCGCGTCCATTCGTCCTGCCTGACCGGCGACGTGTTCCACTCAGCCCGATGCGATTGCGGCGACCAGCTCGACCGGGCCTTCGAGCTGATCTCGCAGGAGGGGAAGGGCGTCATCCTCTATCTATTGCAGGAAGGGCGCGGCATCGGCCTGCTGAACAAGCTCAAGGCTTACGAGCTTCAGGAGCAGGGCCACGACACGATCGAAGCGAACGAGAAGCTAGGCTTCCCGGGGGACATCCGCGAATACGGCACCGGCTCGCAGATCCTGCGCGACCTCGGCGTCCGCAAGATTCGCCTGATGACGAACAATCCTGCCAAGTACGTTGCCATCGAGGGTTTCGGTCTGGAGATCGTCGAGCGTGTTCCGCTCGAGATCGCCCCCTCGAACGACACCCGCAAGTATCTCGAGGCGAAGAAGAAGAAGCTCGGGCACATTCTGGAGCTGGTGTAGCGCGGTTGCGAGGTCTCGGGGTCGCGAGGTCTCGCGGTGGTTTCTTGACCCACGAGACCGCGAGACCCCGAGACTGCGCTACCGCGAGACCGCAACCACAGGAGCACCATCTTGGGTATACACACAGGCCCCATCCTCGAAGGCCGCGGCGAGAGCGACTACGAACGCTACGTCCGCGTTCCGGAGCTTCTCGAATTGCAGAAACCGGTCGAGTTGCTCTCGAATCCCGAGGAGCGCCTTTTTCAGGTCACCCACCAGACGGCGGAGTTGTGGCTGCACCATATCGACTACGAGATCGGCCGCGTCGTGGAGCTGCTGCGCGGCGACGACCTTTCCCTGGCCGCCGACCTGCTCGATCGCTGCGCGCGGCTCATCAACCTGCTCCGGCAGCAGATCGTCATCCTGGAAACGATGGCGCCCGCCGACTATCACGTCATCCGGACCAGTTCCCTTGGGCGGGGCAGCGGGCAGGAGTCGCCTGGCTTCGCCAGGCTGCTCGATGTCGGAAAACAGGTCTGGCCGGTTTTCGAGGCGCTTCTGGGCAGGCGGTCGCTGACCCTGATCGAGATCGAGCGCACGCCCCGCGAGCATGGCGGGATGTTCCGGCTCGTTCAGGCGATGCTGGACTACGATGAGGCCTTCCTCAACTGGCGCTACTCGCACATGCGCCTGGCCTTCCGCGTCATCGGCTCCAAGGTGATGTCGCTGAAGAACGTGCCGGCGGCGCAGTTGGAGCAGGGAACGCGGGAGCCGCTGTTCCCCGAATTGTGGGAGACGATCAGCTCGCTGACCGGGGAGTTCAAGCCGACCTATTGACACGATGGTTTCGTTGGCGCTACCTCATGTGTCCAACCATGCGTGAGATGCAGGAAATAACGTGCGATGAAAGCAACTAAAACTTTCGGTATCAGGTGTTACGAACGCCTTGACGGTGCAAAAGTCGATCGGTATAGTCGCACGCCATTGTCTCGGAGGGGGCCGGCCAACCCCCCGGACAGCGCCTGACAGCTCGCTTCAGTTTTCGATCCGCGACGTACCACTACGTTTGGAGTTAGACATTTCATGAAAAAGGTGTTGTGCCTGATGGCGGCACTGACTCTCGCCCTCTCCTCGCTCGGCTGTACCAAGATCCAGGCGCGGATGGAGATCAAAGCCGCCAACGAGGCCTATCAGAAAGAAGACTACGCGGGCGCTCTCCCGCACTACAAACGGGCGCGGCAGATCGATCCGAGCTTCCCGGATCTCGATCGGCTCGTCGGCTACTCCGAGATCGGGCTGTACGTTCCGGATGACAAAACGCCGAAGAACGAGGCGCACGCCGATGCCGCCATCGTCGAGCTGAATAACTATCTGAAGAAGCGCCCCGAAGATCGCATCGCCCGCGACGCGCTGATCAACATGTACCTCAACGCGAACCGGACGTCGCAGGCCATCGACTACTTCCGCAACTATCTGCAGGGTCATCCCGCCGACCTCGAAGCGGTCAAATCGATCGCCACCCTCTACGCCAAACAGGGCGACTTCAACGAGTCGCTGAACTGGTACAAAAAGATCACGCTGCTCGACGCCAAGAACCCGGAGGCCTTCTACATCTTCGGGGTGGTCTGCTACGAGAAGGTGGCCAAGAACCCGCCGGCGGATCTGGGGCAGAAGCTGGACATCCTCAACCAGGGGAAGGCGGCCCTGCAGCACTCCATCGACCTGAAACCGGACTACGCCGAGTCGATCGTCTACCTCAGCCTGCTCTGGCGCCAGCAGGCGTTGATGGAGACTGATCCGGTCAAGGGTCAGGCCGACGTCGCCCAGGCGGTTGTCCTCCGTGACAAAGCCATCCAGATCTTCGCCGCACGAAAGGCCGCGGCTACGAAGAAGAGTTAGCGCAAACGCGTTCCAGTCGATACAGGCCAAAAACAATGTTCGAATCTACCGTCGTCGAATCCAGGAAACAGAAAGTCGGAATCCAGCGCATCCTGACGTTGCCGGTCTCGGTCGCGCTCCACGTGGTCGTGATCGTGGCGGTCGTCGTCGGGGCGATCTGGAACGTCGAGTTCCCGATGAACTCGCCGGCACAGGTGGCGCAATACTCGGTCGCCTCAGCGCCCCCGCCTCCGCCCCCACCACCACCGCCACCACCGAAAGCGGCCACTCCCACACAGGTTGTCAAGCCGGTGGAGGTGCCGAAGAACATTCAGGAAATGGCTCCCACCACGGTGCCTGAGAAGGTTCAGCCCGTGGCAACGCCGGCGACGAACGCCGGGGTGGAAGGCGGCGTGGAGGGTGGTGTCGAAGGCGGCGTGGCCGGCGGTGTCGTCGGCGGCGTGGTCGGCGGCGTCATCACCGCGGCTCCTCCGCCCAAACCGGATGCGCCGTTGCGCGTCGGCGGCGACGTCAAGGCGCCCGTCCCCATCAATCGTGTTGAGCCTCAGTACCCCGAAGTGGCCCGGAAGGCTCGTATTGCCGGCATCGTCATCGTCGAGTGCACGATCAACAAAAGCGGCGACGTCACGGACATCCACGTCCTCAAGCCATTGCCGTTCGGCCTCGATCAGGCTGCGGTCGAAGCAGTCAAACGCTGGAAATTCAGGCCGGGTACTCTCAACGGGCAGCCGGTGGACGTCATTTTCAACCTCACGGTCAATTTCAAACTGAACTAAGAGCGTCCGGCTCGTCCGGACGTCATTGGAGGGAACTGCATCATGGATATGAGTTTCGGAGCGTTGTGGGTTTCTATGTCGACGGCGGCAAAGGCCATCGTCATCGTGATGATCATCATGTCGGTGTACTCGATCTGGGTCATGATCGAGCGCTACATCACCTTCACGCAGGCGAAGAATCAGTCGCTCAAGCTCCTCGGCGCGCTCTCGAACGTGCTGACGAAGGGCGACTATCAGCAGGCCATCGACATCACCAAGAAGTACAAGCAGTCGCACCTGGCCAAGGTCATCTCGGCCGGTCTGCTCGAGTTCGAGGCCGCGCGCCGCGACAAGCGCTACACCGATCCGGAAGTCTCGGTCGAAGCGGCGCGGCAGGGCATGGACCGCACGGCCATGATCACCGTGGCGGAACTGAAGGAGAACCTGGGCGTTCTGGCCACCATCGGCGCCACGGCCCCGTTCGTCGGTCTCTTCGGCACCGTCATCGGCATCATGCACGCGTTCGGCAAGATGGCTACATCCGGCGGCGGTATCGCCTCGGTTTCCGCCGGTATCGCCGAAGCACTCCTCACGACAGCTTTCGGCCTCTTCGTCGCCATCCCGGCGGTCTGGGCGTACAACTACTTCCAGAACCGCGTCGACCGCTTCACGGTCGAGATGTCGAACTCCGGCTCGGAGATGTCCATCTACTTGCTGAAGGAAGCCGGTACCCATGGCAACTCACCGGTGGCATAGCTCGGTAGGAAAGCTCAGCTCCGCGGGGCTGAACTCGGACATCAACGTCACGCCGCTCGTCGACGTCTGTCTCGTGCTGTTGATCATCTTCATGGTCGTCACGCCCATGCTGCAGAAAGGCGTGCCGGTCAACCTTCCGGTGACCGAAGATCCGGAGAAGACGCCCGACACCGAGAAGCAGCTCCAGATCTCGGTGAAGGCGGACGGTAGCGTGTACTTAGGCTCGCAGGTCGTGCTCAAGCAGCAGGTCCAGAGCGAGCTCGAAAAGATCCATGAGCGCACGCCCGACCGGGAGATCGCGGTCAAGGGCGACAAGCTAGTCAAGTATGGTTCCGTGCTCGACGTGCTGAAGTCCTGCCGCGAAGTCGGCTTCAACAACGTCGGTCTCATCGCGCAGCCAAAGAAAGCGCCGGGACAGGTATAGGGGGTCTGGTCGATGCAGGTAGGTGGCAGCGGCAAAATCAAATCGGACATCAACGTCACGCCCCTCGTCGACGTCGTGTTGGTGCTCCTCATCATCTTCATGGTCATCACGCCTGTCGTGCAGATGGGCTATCTCGTGCGTGTTCCGCCGAAGGCGCCCCCGGGCCTCCCTCCGTCCGCGATCAACGATCAGATCATTCTGCGCCTCATGCCGGACAACCACATCTTCATCAACAAGGATGAAGTGACCCCCAACGATTTTCCCGTGCGTATCCGAGACATCATGCACGGCAACCAGTCGAAGATGGTCTTCTTCCAGGGCTCTCCCGACGTCGACTACGAAGCGACCATCAAGTTCCTCGACATGGCCCGCGCCAGCGGCGCGAAGAACATCGGCATCATCGTCGAGGCCGCGCAATAATCCCCCGGACCCGATAACACTCGGAGAGCGGCGGCTTCGGCCGCCGTTTTCTTTTTGGGAGGAAACATCGAGAGGCCTGAGAAATCCGGCGGATTCGCGCGGCTCCTCGCCGCGCTCAGCCTGTTCGTGGCCATGTACCTCGCCACTTTCTTCGTGGTGGGGCACCTCACCGCCGCCGCCGGCGCCTATTTCGGCCAATGGGTGTCTCTGCTCAGCGTCTGCGCCGCGACCGCGGGAACCGTGGCCGTCATCGATCATGACGTCTGGCCGCTCGGGCTCTTCGTCCCCGCGCCTCTGGCGGTTCGCGAGGCCTTGCTCGGATGCGGATTTGCCATTCTCCTGATCGGCGCGGCGGACGGCCTGGTGATGCTCACGACCAGGCTGCGTCACGTGGCTGGGAACGGATTCCCGTGGTTCGAGCTGGCCGCGGTCTATCTTCCCGCGGTCTTCCACGAAGAGCTGCTGTTCCGCGGCTACCCGTTCCAGAAGATCTGGCGGTCCCATCGCCTCGGGGCCGTGCTCTTCTCATCGCTCGTCTTCGCCGCGCTTCATGCCGGGAACAATGCCTTCTCACTCCTGGCAATGGCGAACCTGTTCCTGGCGGGCATCCTGCTCGCGCTCGCCTACGCGCGCTACGAACGGCTCTGGTTTCCGATCGGCATCCATCTCGGCTGGAACCTTCTCTCCGGCCCGATCCTCGGTTACAACGTGAGCGGCTACGTTTCCAGTGGGAGCGTGCTGCGGACAGTCGGCCGCGGGGCGCCGTGGCTCACCGGCGGCCTCTTCGGGATCGAGGGAAGCGTCTGGATCGTCGTCGTGGAACTTGCAGGCATTGCTCTGTTGTTACCACGGAGAAGATTGGTGGAGTAGTAGATTAGTAGATTAGTAGATTAGGATCGGGGTCTATTCGGCTGATCGGCTAATCTACTGAGTCCGGATCGATCCACTGATCCACGAATCCACTCATCCCACACCGAAGGAGCCCATCTGATGCATCTCCGCAAATCCGCGGTCGCCCTGATTGCCGCGCTGGCCCTCGTTACCCTCGTCGCTTCTGCCGCGCCGATCGACTACCCGAAGACGAAGAAAGTCGATCAGGTGGACGACTACCACGGCACGAAAGTGGCCGACCCCTATCGATGGCTGGAGACCGACGTTCGGACGTCGAAGGAAGTGGCCGACTGGGTTACGGCCGAGAACAAGATCACCTTCGACTACCTCGGCGCGATCCCGTCGCGGGAGCCGATCCGTAAGCAGCTCACCACCCTCTGGAACTACGAGAAATACACGACGCCGTTCAAGCGCGGCGGCCGCTACTTCTTCTCGAAGAACAACGGCCTGCAGAACCAGTTTGTCCTCTACACGGTCGACAAGTGGGGCGATACCCCGCGTGTGCTGCTCGACCCGAACACGTGGTCGAAAGACGGCACCGTGGCACTCGGCGCGGTCGATGTCAGCGACGACGCCAGATACGCCGCCTACACCGTCGCCGAGGCCGGATCGGACTGGGAGGTCATACGGGCTGTCGATGTGGCTACCGGCCAGCAGCTCCCCGACGAGATCAAGTGGGTCAAGTTCTCCGGCATCTCGTGGACGAAAGACGACAAGGGCTTTTTCTACTCGCGCTTTCCAGCCATCGAAGCAGGGAAGGCTTACCAGAGCCTGAATCGCGACCAGAAGGTCTACTACCACCGGCTCGGCACTCCGCAGTCCGACGACGTGGTCGTCTACTACGACCCGGCCCAGCCCGAGTGGAACCATGGTGGTGACGTCACGGATGACGGCCGGTACCTGATCATCAGCACCTCATCGGGAACCGCGGCCAAGAATCAGGTTCACGTGCGCGATCTTCAGGATCCGTACGCCATGCCGGTGACGGTCGTCGACAAGATCGAGAACGACTACTCCTTCGTCGGCAATGACGGTCCCGTCCTCTACTTCCGCACCGATCTGAAGGCCCCGAAAGGCCGCCTCATCGCCATCGATGTCCGAAACCCGGCGCGCGAGAACTGGAAAGAGATCATTCCAGAGAGCGATGCCAAACTGCAGAGCGTCCGTTACGTCGGCCACCGCTTTCTCGCGGACTACCTCCGCGACGCCCACAGCGATATCCGCCTCTTCGACACCAGCGGCAAGCTCGTGCGCTCCGTGGAGCTCGACGGCATCGGTACCGCCGGAGGATTCGACGGCCGTTCAGACGACAACGAGACGTTCTACTCCTTCTCCAGCTTCGCCACGCCGCCGAGCGTCTACCGCTACGACATCGCCAGCGGCGAGAAGCAGCTCCTCTTCCGCGCCAAAGTGGCCATGAAGCCGGAGGACTACGAGGTCAAGCAGGTCTTCTACACATCGAAGGACGGCACCAAGGTTCCGATGTTCATCTCGTACAAGAAGGGCCTCAAGCTCAACGGTGACAACCCGACGCTGCTCTACGCCTACGGCGGGTTCGACATCTCCATCACGCCCGGCTTCTCCATTTCCCGTCTCACCTGGATGAACATGGGCGGCGTCTACGCCGTGGCCAACCTCCGCGGCGGCGGCGAGTACGGCGAAGCGTGGCACGAGGCCGGGATCAAGCTGCACAAGCAGAACGTCTTCGACGACTTCATCGCCGCCGCCGAGTACCTCATCAAGAGCGGGTACACGAAGCCGGCCAAGCTGGCCGTGCAGGGCGCCAGCAACGGCGGCCTGCTCATCGGCGCCGTCGAAACTCAGCGTCCCGATCTCTTCGGCGCCACGCTCCCGGCCGTCGGCGTCATGGATATGCTCCGCTTCAATCAGTTCACCGCGGGC
Organism: Thermoanaerobaculia bacterium; assembly: GCA_035482045.1. GTDB lineage: Bacteria > Acidobacteriota > Thermoanaerobaculia > Gp7-AA8 > Gp7-AA8 > JADGNZ01. The sequence continues at coordinate 3,183 of DATHRD010000017.1, read as the reverse complement.
CGCTATTGGGTCGACGACTACGGCTCCTCCGCGAATGCCGACGAGTTCAAGGCCCTCTACGCCTACTCGCCGTACCACAACATCAAGCCCGGCACGAAGTACCCGGCCACGCTCATCACCACGGCCGACACGGACGACCGTGTCGTGCCCGGACACAGCTTCAAGTTCGCCGCGGCCATTCAGGCAGCCCAGACCGGCGACGCGCCGGTGTTGATCCGCATCGAGACCCGCGCCGGCCACGGCGGCGGCAAGCCGACCGCGAAGGTCATCGAGGAAACGACCGATCAGATGGCCTTCCTCGTGAAGAACCTCGGGATGAAGTTGCCGCGCGGGTTTTAGCTTTCGAAACCAGAAACCAGAAACCAGAAACCAGAAACCAGAAACCAGAAGGCAGAAGGCAGAACCAGAAAACCAGAATGCAGGCCTGAAATCGGAAGAACGGATGCCAGGTTTTTCTGGTTTCTGGTTTCTGGTTTCTGGTTTTCCACGGGGGACACATGAAAGACATCGTCATCATCGACGGCGCGCGCACGCCGATGGCCGAATACAACGGCTCGTTCAGCGACATCAGCGCCATCGACCTCGCCGTCATCGCCGCAACGGGAGCGCTCTCGCGTAGCGGCGTTGCGCCGGAAGAGGTGAACCACGTCATCGTCGGTAACGCCTTGCAGACCTCTGGCGATGCCATCTACGGCGCCCGTCACGTCGGACTCAGGGCCGGCGTTCCCAAGGAAGTGCCGGCCCTTACGCTGAACCGCCTCTGCGGCTCCGGCATCCAGTCCATCATCAGCGCCGCCGAGCAGATCCAGCTCCATGAGGCCACCACCGTACTCGCCGGCGGCATGGAGAACATGTCGCAGGCGCCGCACGTGATCCGCGGCGCGCGCAAAGGATTGAAGCTCGGCCAGGGCGCGCTCGAGGACTCGCTGATGGTGGCGCTGCTCGACAGCTACTCCGGCCTTTACATGGCCCAGACCTCGGACAACCTGGCGCGCAAGTACAACATCTCGCGCGAGGAGCAGGATCAGTTCGCGATGTGCAGCCAGAAGCGCGCCGCCGACGCTGCCGGCGCCGGACGGCTCCAGGACGAGATCGTAGCGGTGCCGGTGGGCCGCAAAGGTGAGCAGATCACGGCCGACGATCACCTCCGACCGGACACGACGATGGAGGGGCTGGCCAAACTGAAGCCGGCATTCGCCAAGGACGGCTTTGTCACCGCCGGCAACGCCAGCGGCATCGTCGACGGCGCGGCCATGGTCGTGGTCACCTCGGCAGACAACGCCAAAGGCAAGAAGCCGCTCGGACGCATCGTCTCCTGGGGCATCGCCGGCTGCGACCCCGACATCATGGGCATCGGTCCCGTCCCCTCGACGAAGATTGCCCTGAAAAAGGCGGGGATGTCGCTACCGGATATCGATCTGATCGAGATCAACGAAGCCTTCGCCGGCCAGATCCTGGCCGTGGCAAGGGAGCTCGGCATCGACATGGAGAAGCTGAACGTGAACGGCGGTGCCATCGCCCTAGGCCATCCGCTCGCGGCCTCGGGCACCCGCCTCGTCCTGACGCTGTTGTACGAGCTGCGCCGCCGGCAGAAGCGCTACGGCCTGGCCTCGGCCTGCATCGGCGGCGGCCAGGGCATCGCCATCATCGTCGAGAGCCTTGCTTGATGATTTCCGCACTGAGGCAGAAGCGCGCAGCACAGACAGGAGTGTCTGTGCCACATGGCACTTCGTGCCACAAGAGCAGAGTCGAGGCAGCACAGACAGGAGTGTCTGTGCCACATAGGCACTCTGTGCCACAAAAGCCGAGTCGATGTGGCACAGACACTCCTCTTCAATGTGGCACAGACACTCTTATCTGTGCCGCGCTGCTGCTAATCCTGGCCTCCTCGGCATTCGCCGTCGAGACAGTCCGCATCGCTCCGATCATCAACCCGCCGGCCGGCATGACCGTACATGGCGCGGCGGAGCTGGAGATCAGCGGAACGAGCACGGTCCGCGGCGTTGATGGGACGGAGTTGTCCACCAAGCGGATCTCCCAGATGGACCGCGAGGAGTACACCGACATGACTCTCACGCGCGACGCCGCTGGTGTGCACTCGAGGCGGGTCTACGGCCGCGTGCTGCACGGCGACGACAACGGCAGCCAATTCGGCCCGATGAACGGCCGGACCCTGCAGTTCGTGGTGAAGGGGAAGACCATCGACGTCTCGTCCGGCGACGGCAAGCCTCTGGACGAAGACGAGAAGGGCGGGCTGGTTGAGCTCGTGGAGCGCTCGCTCCGCGTCGAGGCCAGCAACCTCTGCATCGCCAACTTTCCGCTCACCATCGGTGCGTCATGGACCGTTCCGGTGGCGCAGCTCACCGACTGCTACGACTCGCTCGGTCATGCCGTGAAGACCATCCCCGCCCGGGCCACGCTACGATCGGTCGAACCGCACGCCGGCCATCCCGTGGCCACGATCGAGCTCTCGTTCATCCGTTCCGTCGATCGCATCGGGGCGCTCATCTTCGACACACCGGCCGACGCCGCAGTGACGTCGACCATTCAGGTCACGCTCGACATCCCGGCCCGATGGAGCCGCTCCACGATTACGACGCTGTCGGGTGTGACGCATCCGAAAGGACCGGACGCGCCGTCGCTCGTTACCCAGATTCGAGCGACGGAGTCGCTGACCTCGGAACCGTGACCTTTAGTATCCTCATGACAAGAGTTAAGACCGGAGTCGACTACCCCGCATTTCTCACACTCTCACTGGAATCGTCGGCATGCTGTATCCCGTCGAGAGCCCTTCTCCCCCGCGGTTTCTTGCGGGGGAGAAGGTGCCGACAGGCGGATGAGGGGGCGTTTCACGCGTGTGTCAGTTGTGCGCTCGACGACTCGTGCCTCCAAGCAGCTGGCCAGTGGCGCAAGATCGTTCATGTTGCGTATACGCCCCCCTCATCCGCCTGTCGGCACCTTCTCCCCCCGCAAAAAACCGCGGGGGGAGAAGGACTCTCGGCGAAAAGGCGTGGCGAGAAGCGAAGCAATACTGTGAGAAATGCGGGCTATCGGAGCGTTCCATTCTCCGACCCACGACTCCCGACCCCCGACCTCCGACCCCCGACTCCCGACCCCCGAGAACCCCGATGAATCGACGCAACGCCATCAAGCTCGCCACGCTGGCCGTTCTGGCCGGAGGCG
>DATHRD010000016.1:0-12838 GCA_035482045.1 Thermoanaerobaculia bacterium | reverse complement strand
GATTGTACGTTCAAGTTTGAACGTGAAACGAGCAACGAGCGCCTCTCGGATTGACGCTTGGCTCAGGTGTTGAGTCGGTCTATGCGGTTTGGGTCAGGGAAACCGAGTAGCCGAGGTTCTGGAGTTGCTTGATCAGATTGTCTTTCTTGCGACCGTGCTCGTGATCGCTGACGGATTTTGCGCCGAGCTCCTGGTACGACTCTCCTTTCTTGATCATGTGGTAGATGGCCACGAGCATGGCGTGGCCGATGGCGACGACGGCGCGTTTGTGACCCCGACGCTGCTTGAGCCACTTGTACTTGGCCTGGTAGTAGGAGCCATCCACGTTGATCGCCGAACTCGCCGCCTGCACCATGATCGACTTGAGGTAAGGGTTGCCCTGACGAGAGCGATTCTTCAGACGTTTGCCGGCGCTGATGTAGTTGCCGGGACACAGTCCCGCCATCGCTGCGATCTGGCGATGCGTCTCCCAGACAGACATGTCGATGCCGGTCTCGGCCAGGACGTCGATGGCGGTCCGAAGGTCGATGCCCGGCATGCCATCGATCCGATCGAGGATTTCGGCGTACGGTTCGACCTTCTTTTCGATTTTCAACTCGGCTTCGGCGATCGTGCACTCGAGCCGGTTCATTTGCTCCATCTGAAGAGCGATCAGATTCTGCGTGTGCTCCGAGATCGAGCCGGCGAAGGCGTCCCTGAGCTCCGGCATCTTTTTTCGTAGACGACCGCGAGCCAAGCCAGCCAGCTCACCAGGATCCGTGGTGCCCTTGGCGATGTGGTTGAGCATGTCCGTTCCCGAAACACCGAAAACGTGCGAAGCCACCGAGGAGAGTTTGACCCCAGCGATCTGGAGATGCTTTTCGACCCGGTTCTGCTCGCTCGCCCGCGTCTGCACAACGGCTCGGCGGTAGCGGGTCAGCTGTCTGAGCTCGCGGAACTCCCGGGGTGGTACGAAGCTCGGCTTGACCAGACCGTAGCGCAGCAGTTTGGCCAGCCACTCAGCGTCTGATTCATCGGTCTTACGACCGGGCACGTTCATGATGTGCTGGGCGTTGCCGACCACGATCTCGACGAACCCTTCCAGCGCGTCGTAGACCGGCATCCAGTACACCCCCGTGCTTTCCATCAGGACGTGGGTCACTCCCAACTCCACCAGCTTTTGCCTCATCTCCACCAGATGATGGTGAAACGTGCCGAACTTGAATTTGAACTTCTGGTATCTGCTTCCCTGTCCGATCAGGACGCAGATGGAGATGACCTCCTTGTGAACATCCATACCTGCACATCGTTCATGAAACACATCCATACGTGATCCTTCCTTTCTCTGGATTCGCCACGTACATCGATGGGCAGAAAAAGATCCTGCTCTACGTGTTCACCCTTGATTGGGGACGACACTCGGTGGTACCTAGATCGATGCGGGTCCTGTCTCATCCTCGGGTTCGAATCCCATTGGGGTGTGCGGCCTCTACGTGGTTTTCCAGAACCGTAGTTTTGCCACAACGACAGGGCCCGTTTCCACCTTTTCGCCTCCACAGATGTGTCCCTTCCGGGGACACTCTGGCCGGTACCGAGGGTCGGGTGGGCGGCGGTTCGCGCTCGATACGGCTGAACCGACAGGCCGGGTCGGGCGGCGGAGATCTTCGTCCTCGGTGGTCTGCCGCGGGCCGTAGAGCCGCGGCAGGTGACGTCTCATCCGCCTTCGGCACCTTCTGCTCATCCGCCTTCGGCACCTTCTGCTCTGAAGTTTGGGTGGGTGGGCTGGACACATTTTTCGAGCGTAAGTACAATGTTTGTCCCCCGTTGCGACGTACTAGTCGCAGACAATTTGCGGCCGCGCGAACCGTCAAGAGGTTCGCTATGCGTGTATTCGGAGGGACGGGTTCCATCTGGGTGCACGGTGGTTGGCCGCAGACCGTCGGACCCTCCCCCGCTGAAAAGCGCAGGGGAGAAGGGTCTCGACGTTACACAGTGTCCGCGATTTCACACTTTGAGAACCCGCGCCAAGCGCGCGCGTCAATGCAGCGTGGCCAGGAAACTCGCGTCGTACGAGAACGTCATCGTGTTCGTCTTCACACGCAGCGACGTCACCGTACCGCCGATGGTTCCGGAGTCGCCCTTCCGAGGCTTGAAATCGTAGTCCGCGATCCCTTCGAAGTATCCGCCGTCGTAGTTGCCGGTGGGATGTTGGATGGCCACGTGGCCAACGTGTCCCGCCTTGTCGATGGCGATGATGACGCCGTTCAGATCGCCGGGAAGGCTGTCGTCCAGGTCAGACAGCTTCGCTCCGTCCGGCAAAGGCTTGTCCGTCAGGATGATCCGCGTCAACTCCTTCCGGTCGTTGAGCTGATTCTTCTGCCTGGCAATGGCGTAGGCATAGTTCAGCGTGATCTTCGTGCTATCGATGGTGAGAGTCCCCTCAGCGCGGCCCAGGTCGACCGCGAAGGCGGGTGCAGCCAGGAGAAACACGGTGATCAACGCCCCGGCAATATGACGCATGCAAAACTCCTCCCTTGGTGAAGAGGCGGGAGTGTAACATCGGCCGGGCCGGGCGGGAATGACCGTCCAGCGTTCGTTCAGCACGTGGGCCGGGTTCTCCAACCCGGCCCGGTCGGACTGGAGAGTCCGACCTACGTTCGAGAGTCTCGACCGACGTTCGGTTCGCCTCGCTTACGGCCTTAAGGTCTCGATGAACTGCCGTACGAATCCTTTACCGTGAGGCCTGTCGAAATAGGCCAGCCCGCGAATCGTCACCGGCTCCTCCATGCGCAGATCGCCACCTGAGGCCCGTCCCCATGCGGAGAGCGTGATGGTCGTTGTGCCGTTGGCACGAATGGTCCTGGTGATCGGCGTCGCGCCCGTGCGGAGGAAATAGGCACCCGGTCCCAGGGTGCTTAGCTCGAGGCGCCGCAACGTCACCGGCTCGCCGGTTGGATTGGCAATGGAGAGCTGGTACTGAAGGCTGATCGGGCCTCGGAAAAAGAACGTGTCGGCAGGCGTCGAAGTCTGCGTCAGACGAACGTCGATTTTCGGCGAATCGCTCGAGCTTGACGCATAGCCGCTGAGCGCGATCAGGAGAACCGCCGCTACTGCAAAGCTTGCTCTCATAATCAGTTACCTCCGGTCAAGAGAGGTGCAACTTCCGTGCTCCTCCGCCTCTGGCGTATCGTCGAACACGGTCGTGTCTGTCGATCGCGGAATACGCTTTGGCCCGTATGAGATCGTGTCGCTCCTCGGCGTCGATGGGGGCGCCGCGCCTCTTGCGCGACGCCCCTGTCTCCCAATTCAGCGGAAATATCCGAAGACGTCGATCACCAGGTTCGTGCTGCTCCCGGCGGGCGGGAGGTAGGCATAGACGCTGAGGTCGTTGGCGAGCGACTGCCCAAGCGGAACGATCGAGCCGTTTCCTTCGGCCGGTTCGCCGGCGGGGAAGTTGATCGTCGCGGCGACCGGCGGCCCGGCAATCCCCGAAGGGAAAGCCGTGAGATAGCCGCTGCCGTTCGGGCCGACGACGGTCACGTTGATCATCGCCGCCTTGGCATCTGACGGGACGCCGCAGTTGCCGCGAATCTGCACGCCCCGGATGTCGCCGTGTTGAAGGGCGGGCCCCTGCGCGGCAACACGGGTGTCGAGAGCGCGGCATGGCGCGATGGGTGTGTAGAGCTGCGGAGCATCCGACTTGAAGTAGCCGTTGGCATCGATGACCAGATGCGCGGTTCCACTGGAGACCGCCATCTTCGTACCGAGGTCGGGCGTGGTGGACGCCAGGGTCACGCGGGCGCCGTTGTCTGTGGCGCCGGACGGTTGCGGTGGATAGTTCAGGTTCGAGACCACCGGAGTGGGTGAGCCGGCCGCGAAGAACGTGAGGTAGCCGTTTGCCGTCGCCGCGACAACGGCCGCGTTGAACGATACGGCGACCGCACCGGTGGGGATAGTGCAAACTCCCTGCATGGTGATGTTGCGGGATTCATTGCTGGGGGTGTAGGGAGCGCCGCCGTTCGCGCGCGAGTCGTACACGCGGCAGGGCGTCAGCGACTGGAAACCGAGCGGTGTCACGGCGACCCCGGGCGCGTCGGTGAAGTAGCCGTTCATGTCCACGACGAGATCGACTGCGCCGGTCAGCACCGACTTGAGAGCGATGGTGCCGTCGGCCGCCACGGGAACGATCATGTTGTTCCCACGCGGCGACGTCGCCGGCGCGAAGTTGAGAGCGGACGTCAATGTTGGATTGCCGGTCGCGTAGGCGGAGAGATAGCCTGACCCGTCGGGAGTCACAGCCGTGACATTGATGGAAACGGCGCGGGCGTTGGGGTTGGTGTTGGGCGAGCAGCCCTGCGCCGGATTGACGACATTGAGCACCAGTTCGTGTCCCGAGGAGATGCGCGTGTTCGGCGGCGTCCGCGTATCCCACAAACGGCACGGAGCGAGGGCAACGTAGCTTGCCGCCAGGGTGCCTGTATCGGCCACCGTGGTCACGAGTTTCGTGGTGCTGCTCTGCACGCCGTTCACGTCGGTCACGGTGAGCGTCACGGGTTGCTGGCCGGGGCTCGCGTACGTATGGGAGGGAGTGGCACCGCTACCCGAAGAGGAGTCACCGAACGTCCAGGCGTACGACGTCACGGTGCAGGCCGAGAGCGTCGGCGTCGCGTCGAAGGAGCAAGTCAGGGAGGTGCATGTGAAGGCGAAGTCGGCAACGGCCGTCATGCGCTGGACGAAGACGTCGAAGTTGTTGTTCCCGTCCGGCGGCGTGATGCGCGGTGATGAGCTGTGATAGGTCGCCCAGCGGCCGTCTGCGCTCAGCGCAACGCCGCCGGCCTCACCGGGGTAACCGCCCGAGCCGCGGCCGGCCGGGGTGCCGTCGGTTTCGCGTCCGACGCGCTGCAGCACAGCGGTCGGGATGTGAACCCAGAAGGCGCCAGAGTAGCCCTCTCCCGTGATGTCGTAGTCAAGCCATGCGATCGTGTCGGTGCCAAGGCGCGGGCCGCTGGCGGTGGTTTGCGCCGGGCGCGCGCCGCCGGGCCGCGGGCGCGTGGTCGTGCCGCTCTGGCGGTCATAGACGTATAGCTCACCCGTCGCATTGGCCTCGGCGGCGACGTACGCGACGTAGCGGCCATCGGGACTGATGGACAGATCGTCCTGCCGCGCCGTGTCGATCCCCGACGCCCCCGCCGCAATGTGCTCGGTGACGTCCCAGGAAGTGCCATTGAACGAGGCGACATAGAGGTCGCGCCGGCCGCTCGGATTGGGGAAACCACGCAGGTTCGTCGAGTCGGTCGTGAAGGCGAGCAACTGCCCGTTGGCGCTGAGGATCGGCCGCCCGACGTGCCCGTCGAGCGCGGTCGGGTGACCCTGCGAATCCACGCCGTGCGTCACGAGGTACGTGCGGTTGGCGATGGTGTCGCGCACGTAGATGTGGAGCTTGAAGGCGTTCTGCGGCTCCGGGTAGAAGTAGTACTCCGGCGAAAACACCAGTCCGCTCGACACGAACGCCACGTATCGGCTGTCCTGGCTGACGCTGAACGGACTGGCGTCGTAAATCGACTGCGTGGGCCCGATGAGGGACGAGTCGGGGGCCGTGGCCCTCAGAAACGTGTTGGTCCGGAAGTTTTTCAGATAGACGTTGGTGCGCCCGTTCGTGCCGACGGCACCGGGGACGACATTGGTGGCCTGCGTGTCGAAGGCAATGACATGGCCGTCACCTGAGAGAGCGAAGGTCTCCGCCGTCGAGTTGAAGCCCTGGCCGGGAGGATGATCGTCGAGCACCTGCACGCTGCCGTTCGAGCGGTCGCGCAGGTAAATGTTGGTGCCGAGCGGCGCGTTGACCGGATAGGAAACGATGTCGGTCGCCGCCGACCGGAAGGCGACGTAACGGCCGTCTTGACTGATGTCCTGCACCGAACTGTTGTTGTTGCCGACGGTACCGCCGGTCGAGACGCTGACCAGCGAGGTCTGCGTATTCGTACACGACGGCGCGTCAGCCTTTGCACCTCCCGGTGCGATGAGGAGCAGCGTAAGGACGAGTGGTGCCTGGATTTTGAGTCTCATGATGGGAATACCTCCTTGAGGGCGCAAGGTGGGTCGTGGCATCGTTCGCCGCTTGTTCGATCGTGCGGATTTGAACCATCCGGCCGGCCGTTCATCGATGGGTAACGGCCACGTCACCGCGGCATCACAGGGAGGGTGTGCAACGCCGGCTCAGCGCTCGATGCGGTGCGTCCGCCGATACTCGGTCGGCGTCATTCCGTGCTGGCCGCGGAAGGTGCGGGAGAAATGGGCTTGATCGGCAAACCCAAAGCTGGCGGCGATGGCAGCAATTGATTCATCGCTCTCGCGCAGAGCGCGCGCCGCAGCTTCCACACGCAAGCTGCGAATGTGATCACCGATCGAGCATCCAAAGTGCTCGCGAAAGCCGTGGCAGAGCCGGGACGGTGATACCCCGACCCGCCGCGCCACGTCCGCGATACGAATCTCCTCGGTGAACGAATGGTCGATCATTTCTACGGCCTGGCGAAGCCAATCCGCCCCGCTCCGGCTGGCCACGCGCGCTCCGACGCCGAGGAGTTGCTCCACCAGTCCGGGCAGAATTCGTTTGGAAGCCGCATCGTGAGCCGCCATCTCGTTCCGGATCTGCTCGGGCAGGTTCCGGACCATCGGGAACGTCAGCCGCGCCGAGGCCCACCGGTGCCCGTAGAGCGGCGCAACGCAATCGGAGAACGCCGGCGCCATATCGATCCAGATGAGACGAGCACCGCCGTCGCCGAAATGGTTGCCGTGGGTGAAGCCGGCGGGCCGCACCAGCAGTTCGCCCGGCCCGATCGCCTGTGCCCCCTGCGCCGTGTCGTCGAACACGACGCCGTCAAAAACCATGAGCACGTACGCGCGCTCGTGCTGGTGGCTCGAAAGCACCGAACCGGGCGCCTCGAATTGCGCCGAGACTGTGAAGCAGTCGAACGCCTCACGGCGTTGTGGAAACATCAGCGGGACAGTACGGACGGAGGGACGGATGTGTTGCCGCGCGCTGTAAGAAAATGGTGACCGTTCCTCCGATCGCCGCAAACGGCGCGTCCGGAGACCAAAAGTGCCCGACCCAAGCCCGGTGACCCGTTCTTCGACTCCGCCACGCTGCCCTCGCCGTGCGAACAGCGTTTTCCACCAGTTTCGGAATGCGTTTCAGCCTGGACAGGGCAACAACCTTCGGTTATGACCCGAGGCATGTGGACGTAAACGTTAGGAGAATCATGGCTTACGGGATGTTGGGTCGCATGAACCACACCGTGACTGGCCCATCACAGCGTTGCGTTCGACGACTACAACGTTGTAGTCGGCGACTGCAACGTTCCGTCGAACGACTGCAACGTTCCATCGAACGACTACAACGTTCCATCCGGCGACTGCAACGTTCCGTCGGACGACTACAACGTTCCGTCGGACGACTGCAACGTTCCGATGGCCTCAACGGAACGTTCCGTCGGGCGACTGCAACGTTCCGATGGCCTCGACGGAACGTTCCATCGAACGACTACAACGTTCCATTGGACGACTGCAACGTTCCGTCGGGCGACTGCAACGTTCCGATGGCCTCAACGGAACGTTCCGATGAGTGGACTACAACGTTCCGATGACCTCAGTGGAACGTTCCGATGAGGGGACTGCAACGTTCCGATGACCTCAACGGAACGTTCCGATGAGGGGACTACAACGTTCCGATGACCTCAATGGAACGTTCCGATGAGGGGACTACAACGTTCCGATGGCCTCATCGGAAGGTTGTGGTCCGACGCCTGGACGTCCTCAGCGAGCGCCCGTAATTCCGTGACCCGACTCGAATCTCGTGGTGGTCACCAGAGGAGAGCATGCGTCTCGCGTGCTCCCGCCGGGCGTCCCCGCCCGGCGGTGGGTCGTGACGAAGGAACAAATCGAACTCGAGAACACGAGCATAAACGTCGATTCGGGTATCACTCCGCGGCGCCGTATGGCCGATCTGCCGTAATTGCTGGTTTTCATTCTGAGTGCTGCCGTGTCCCACCACGGCAGCCCGTCGCAGAGAGACCGGATCGTGAAGACACACCCATCTGGAAACATCGCGTCTCGTCCGCGGAGGCGATCAACAACTGCACTTTACGAATTCTTTAGCCTCTCCATGACGAAAGCGTCCGTCCTGTTTCCACTACTGCCGGTTGACGCAGGGCCGCACCTCATGATCTCCTCTACGCGGTCCGAATCCGCAGCAAAAAAATCAATGATCGATCAGGTGGCAGCGCGCTGTCCCCTCGTCAGGAGCGTGTCTGCCATGTCCCGATTCCGGCTCGTAGCCGCATTCTGCCTTGCCCTCCCCGCCCTTTGTGTCGCAACGCTGTCAGCGGCGACCGCCACGGAGATCATCCCGTCGTCCGCGCCGCACGGCGCACGGGCACTCATAGCCGGCACCGGTCTCGATAGCGGCAACGCCGTCGTGACCTTCGCGGCCACGGGTGGCACGGTGGCCGCTTCCATCGTCAGCCGTACGCCTTCTTCGCTGGAGATCATCGTCCCTGGGACAGCGATCAGCGGCAACGTACAAATCACCATCGACGGCGCTGCGGTTGCCGCGTTTCCGTTCACGCTCTCGCCCGATCCCACCTGGTTGAAGGTGACGACGCTCGCGGCGTCGGACAAAGCCCATGATGTGCTGAAGCAGCCCTCCGGCGTCGCCGCCTCTCTGACAGGCGTCGTTTTCGTCGCCGACACGATGCACAACCAGATCGTGGCCATTCAGCCGAACGGCCAGGCGGTCGCGATCGCAGGGACCGGTAAGCCGGGATCGGCCGACGGCGCCGCGGCACAGGCGCAGTTCAAACAGCCGGGCGCCGTTGCATTCGATGCGGTACGCCAGCTCCTCTACGTGGCCGACACCGCGAACAACGTGATTCGCAGGCTGGCCTCGGACGGCACGGTGAGCACCTTCGCCGGCTCCGGCCGCGCCGAGGCGCGCGATGGGAGTGGAACGCAGGCTGGATTCAAGTCGCCTTCGGGCCTTGCTCTCGATGCGGCCGGCAACCTGTACGTCGCCGACAACGGCAACGACCAGGTTCGGATGATCACACCCGCCGGCCTCGTCACGACCGTCGCCGGCAATGTCCATGGCGGCTTCGCCGACGGAGCCGCCGCGCAGGCGCTCTTCAAGAATCCAGGCGGCGTGGCCGTGACGGCGTCAGGAGCCATCCTCGTCGCCGACAGCGGCAACAACCGCATCCGCCAGATCTACGGCGGCATGGTCACGACGATCACCGGCACCGGCCACGACGGCTTCGTGAATGGCGCCGCGGCCCTGGCCGAGCTCAAGAGTCCATCCGCGGTGACCGTGGATGACGCGGGCAACATCTACGTCGCCGACACCGGCAATAATGCCATCCGCCTCATCGCCGGCGGCTTGGTTTCAACACTGGCGGGCAGCGCCAAGGGCGGCTATGTAGACGGCGCGCCGCCCAGCGCACAGTTCAATCAACCGTCGGGCATCGCCTTCGCCGGAGCGCTCTTCGTCGCCGATGCCAAGAACGACGCCGTTCGCGAGTTGCTGCCGCAGCTCGCGGTGACCGACCTCTATCCGCGCAGTGGCGACCCGGCCGGCGGCACGAGCGTCCGCATCTTCGGAAGCGGCTTCGTTGCAGGCGCGACGCGGGTAACATTTGGCGGCATCGCGGCGACATCGATCACCTTCGTTTCGTCAACCGAGCTTTTGGTGACGACGCCTGCAGGAGCGATCGGCAGCGCCGATGTCACAGTGACCAGCCCTGTCGGATCGGCAACGCTCGCGGGCCGCTATCAATACGCACCGCCGTTCGTCAGTCTCACGATCGCACCGGCGGGAACAACGCTCGATCCGACCCAGGACCAGCAGTTCGCAGCGTTCGGCGTCGCTTCCGACAACACGACCACCGACGTGACCGCCGAGGTCGCATGGAGCAGCACCGTCCCGTCCATTGCTTCGATCTCCGCCGGCGGACTGGCGCACGCGTTGACACCGGGCGCGACGACGATCACGGCCACACTGGGAACCCTTTCGCGCTCGGTCACGCTCACGGTCCGCAACCCGGAGCCGCTGCCGCCCGATCCGGCCACGGTCGCATCGTCGATCGACCGGACGATCGTCGCGCCGCTCGCCGACGAGATCCGGTTCCTCTACAGCGGGCCGAATGCGATCCAGACCGGTGTCGGGGCGAACGCGATCAACGACGATCGGGCCGCCGTCATCCGAGGACGGCTCATCACGCCGGCCGGCCAGCCGTTCGGAGGCGTCAAGGTCACCACCGTCAACCATCCGGAATACGGCCAGACGCTCACGCGCGCCGACGGACGGTTCGACTACGTCATCAACGGCGGCGGAGCCCTGACGCTTCAGTTCTCCCGCAGCGGTTACATCACGGCGCAACGGCTGGTGGCCACGAGTTGGGGCGATCGGCCGACGCTCGCCGACGTAGCCCTCGTACCTTATGACGCGCAGGTCACGGCGATCACCTTCGGTTCGGCGACGAACCTCGTTGCCCGAGGCAGCGCGGTTACCGATCAGGACGGCGCCCGGAGGGCGACAGTCATCATTCCAGCAGGCACCACGGCACAATTGGCCATGCCGGATGGCTCGCTCCAGGCGGCGCCGGCGCTTCACCTCCGCGCCACCGAGCTGACCGTCGGCCCGAGCGGACCGGAAGCCATGCCCGCTCCGCTTCCGCCGTCGGTCGCCTATACGTATTGCGTCGACCTGGCGGCCGATGAGGCAATCAGTGCCGGAGCCTCAGGCGTCGTCTTCTCCAGGCCCGTGCCCTTCTATGTCGACAACTTCGCCGGCCTGCCGGTGGGCACTGCGGTGCCCTCGGGCTCGTACGACCCGGCCGGGGCGAAATGGGTCGCCTCCGACAACGGCATCGTTCTGAAGATCGTCTCGATCACGAATGGCGCGGCCGACCTGGACATCACTGGCGACGGCGTCGCGGATGACGCGAGCACGATCGGCGTCGATCTCGCGGAGCGGCAGTCGCTGGCCACACTCTACGGCGCCGGCAAGACCCTCTGGCGCGTCCCCCTTCGTCACTTCACGGTCTGGGACTTCAACTTCTCGTTCCTGCTGCCTGGCGATGCCGCCTCCCCAGGCCAGCAGGACCCGTACTGGATACCGGCGCCATCGAAGAACGACTCCTGCGGCGAGCAAAACGGCCACTCGATCGTGAACTGCTATACCTCGACGCTGCGCGAGTCGATCCCGATCGTCGGCACGCCGTTCGCGCTCGAGTACGCGAGCTCGCGCAATGCCCGCACGCAATACTCGACAACGATTCAACTGACCGGCGCGACGTTGCCATCGTCCCTGCAGCGGGTCGATCTGGCGATCACCATCGCCGGGCAGTTCACCAGCCTTTCCTTCCAGCCGCAGATCAACCAGTCGTATACCTACACGTGGGACGGCAGGGACGCGTACGGCCGCACCCTGGCCGGCGCGCGCGAGGCCGCGATCACGATCAGTTACGTCTATCCGCAGCTCTACGGAACGAGCTCCGGGGTCGTGATCGGGCCGCGCTGGGGCGTGATTCCCGATGTGCCGGCCGGCCCAGCGCGCTCCGGAGCGCAGGCGGCACTCTCGCAGACGTTCCGCGTGATGCTCGGCCACCTCGATGCCAGCGATTCGGCCCTTCTGGGCGGCTGGAACTTCAGCCCGCAGCGGATCTATGACGGAAACGGCCAGACGATCTACGACGGCGCCGGTCAGCAGCGGAGCGGCGACGCCGACCAGACGCACCGCGACCTCGCGCTCACCAGCGTGGCCGGCAATGGCAACTGCTGTTTCAGCGGCGACGGCGGCTTGGCAACTGACGCCCAGCTCGATTTCCCCTATACGCTCGCCGTCGCGCCCGACGGAACGATCTACCTCGGCGAGACGAACCGTATCCGCAAGGTGGCCCCTGACGGGACGATCTCGACGGTGACCACCAACGTCAATCCGCAGTGGCTCGCCGTCGGGCCCGACGGGACGCTTTACGTCGCATCGTTCAGCGCCCGCGTGGTTTACCGGCTCGATGGCGGCGGACTCACGCCTGTTGCCGGCGGAGGACAGACCATCGTGGCGCGTCCGAACGGCGTTCCGGCCACCAGTCTCACGATCGTACCGAGCGCCATCGCCGTGGGCCGGGACGGGTCGCTTTACATCGCCGACAGCAATCGCGTTCTGCGCGTGGCACCGGATGGCACCACCACGACCATCTACGGCGCCTCGGCAACGCAGAGCATCCTCCCACTCGCCGTGGCCGTCGCTGCCGACGGTACGGTCTACGCCTCGGATGAGCGCGTGGTTCACCGCATCGGTACCGACGGAACGCACGTGATTTTCGCCGGGACGAACAACTCATCGAACACGCTCCTCGACGGTGCTCCAGCCAACAGCGGCTCGCTTCCCGGCATCCCGACCGGGCTCGATGTGGCCCCGGACGGAACGGTGGTGATCGCGCTCGATGATGGCATCGTCTACGGCGTGGCACCGGACGGAACGGCCACGCGTCTGGCGGGGTCGAACAGCTCGTCGAGCTCGTTGCTGCTGAACGGCATTCTCGCCCGCGCCGCGGGGATCGCACCGTACGACGTGCGCGTTGGTCCCGACGGCAGCATCCTCTTCCCCGATCAGGAGCTCGACGTCATCTACAAGGCAGCGAACGTCTTCCCGCCACCGAAGGGTCTGGAACCGCTTCCCTCACCGGACGGCTCGGTCGCCTATGTCTTCGAGAGCGGCCGCCACACGCGGACCGCGGAAACGCTCACCGGCACGACGCAGCTCCAACTCCTTTACGACGCGAACGGCGGTGTGACCTCGGCTGTC